>JADJPO010000003.1:617647-1235295 GCA_016713225.1 Kineosporiaceae bacterium | reverse complement strand
TTGCTCGGCGCCGACCTGCTCGGCTTCCAGCGTTCGGCCGACGCCAACAACGTGCTTCGGGCCTGTCGCCGCCTCGGGTTCGCCACCCGACGGGGGTTGGCCCTGGTACCGGACGCCGCGGGCGTGCGTGAGGTGCGCTGTGCGGCCTTCCCGATCTCGGTGGACGCCGCCGCGCTCGACCGACTCGCTCGCACGGATGCGGTGATGGCCCGCGCCAAGGAGATCCGCTACGAGTTGGGCGATCCCGACCTGGTGCTGCTGGGGGTGGACCGGCTCGACTACACCAAGGGCATTCTGCATCGCCTCAAGGCGATCGAGGAGTTGTTCGACGAGGGTCGTCTGTCGACTCCGCAGGCGGCGTTCGTGCAGGTGGCCACTCCGAGCCGGGAGCGGGTCGGGACCTATCAGGAGATCCGCCAGGAGGTGGAGGTCATCGTCGGTCGGATCAACGGCCTGCACGGCGAGATCGGCCACCCCGCCGTGCACTACCTGCACCAGTCGTTCCCCCGCGAGGAGCTGGCCGCGCTGTACCTGGTGGCCGACGTCATGCTGGTCACGGCCTTACGCGACGGCATGAACCTGGTGGCCAAGGAGTACGTCGCCAGCCGGCACGACGAGGGTGGGGCGTTGGTGCTCTCGGAGTTCACCGGCGCCGCGATCCAGCTGACCCAGGCGCACCTGATCAACCCGCACGACATCGACGGCACCAAGCAGGCCATCGTCCACGCCGTCCACACCCCGGCGCGCGAGGCGGCACGGCGGATGCGGGCACTGCGGCGGCAGGTGTTCACTCACGACGTGAGCCGGTGGGCGGCCGACTTCCTGGCGGCTCTGGGGCGTCCCCGCTGGGACGTGACGCCCGGCTCGGACCCGCTGCACGCTGCGCTGGTCGACCTCGCTGCGCGGGAGTCGGTTCTGATCGCGTGCGACGTGGACGGCGTGCTGGCGCCGCTGGTCGATCACCCGGATCAGGCTCGGGCACTGCCGATCGCGATGGTGGCCCTGGAGCGATTGGCGGGGCTGCCCGGCACGTCCGTGGTGCTGGTGTCGGGCCGGGCGCTGGCCAGCCTGCGGCAGGTGGCGCCGGTGGGTGAGGACATCATGCTCATCGGCGGGCACGGCGCCGAGAGCGCGACCGGTGACCTGATGCTCGATCGTGCCGGGCCGGACGACGACGAGGTGGCCCGGGCGGCTGACCTGGCCGAGGCGCTGACGGCGATCTCGACGGGGATCATCGGCTCGAAGATCGAGCGCAAACCCACCTCGGCGACGCTGCACACCCGGGGGTGCCGTCCTCGGAGGCCGCGCGAGCCGAGCGTGAGGTGCTGGCCGGTCCGGCGGCCTGGCCGGGAGTGCGGTTGCTGCGCGGCAAGGACGTGCTCGAGCTGTCGGTCAGTTCGGCGACCAAGGGCACGGCGCTGCGACGACTGCGCGAACGACTCGCGGTCCCGCCCGGGGGCGTGGTCTACCTCGGCGACGATGTGACGGACGAGGCGGCCTTCGCCGTCCTGGACCAGGCCGCCGGCGACGTGGCGATCAAGGTGGGCGAGGGGACGAGCCTCGCGGCGCACCGGCTGTCCGGCCCCGAGGCGGTGGCCGATCTGCTCGGCTGGGTCGCCGGGTTGCGGATCGGGGCGACGTCACGGTCGAGCTGACCTGTGGACAACCCGCCGTGATGATCTTGCCTGTGGACAACCAAAACACGTTTCGGCGGGATTTGTCACCCTGTCGCCATGGCTGCGATCACGGACGTTCTGCCGCTCGCCGACGATGAGCCGGTGGTGCCCGGCTATCGGATGCTGCGCCGACTCGGGGTCGGTGCGCACGCGACGGTCTGGCTGGCCGAGCAGGTGGAGACCGGCCGATCGGCGGCGGTCAAGGTCGCCCACCCGGGGGACCCCACGGCCCGGGCCGCCGTGGAGTGGGAACACCAGGTGCTGCAACGGGTGAGGCACCCGCACCTCACCCGGCCGGTGCAGGCCACCCGGTTGGACGACGCGCGCACCGCCTTGGTGCTCGACCACGCCGGCGGGGGCAGCCTGGCCGACCTGATCGCCGCGCGCGGTGGCCTGCGTCCGGGTGAGGTGAGCACCGTGCTGGTCGGCGTCGCCCGGGGATTGACCGCACTGCACGGCGCGGGGCTGGCGCACGGCGACCTGACCGCGGCCAACGTGCTGCTCACCGCCACCGGACGTCCGGTGCTGGCCGACCTCGGCAGCGCGACCGAGCTGACCGCCGACGGGGTGCACGCCGGGGACGACCTCCGTGCGCTCGGTGCGCTGATCCGGGTCTGCCTCACCGGGGTGAGCCGCCCGACCCGCTCGGACCTGGCGGCGATCAGTGAACCCGCGGCGTTGGCGCTGCTCGACCTGGCCGAGAGCTGCGGGACCACGAGGGCGGACGGCGTCCGGCCCCTTCCTGCCGAGATCGCGCGGCAGGCCTGGACGGCGTCTCCGCCGCAGGCGATTCGCCTGGTCGCGCCGCAGGAATGGCTCGGCGCCGGCGTGGCGTCGATGAGCCGTCCCGATCCCACGGTGCGTCATCGGGTCGCCGAATCGGCCGCCGGGCCGTCCGAGGTCCGACTGCCCGCGGAGTGGGATCGGGAGCCGACCTGGACCGACCCCGACGCGCTGCAGCCGACCCGTCGTCGGCGCTGGGTCCGGGTGGCGGCCGTGGCGACTCTGGCCACGGCCGTGGGGTCACTGGTCGGGGTGCTGCTCGCGACCCGGACCCCGGGGCCGAGCCCGGAGTCGGTTGCGGTGTCGAGTCGTCCGGGATCGCCGGCCGTTGAGGGATCGCCGGCCTCGCCGGCGCTGCCGGATCTGGCCGCGGTGCGCCATCTCGCCTCGGCCAGGGGCACGGCACTCGTGGCGGCTTCGGCGGATGCGCTACGGGCCGCGGATCTGGCCGGGTCGGCCGCGATGGTGGCCGACCGGAAGGTGGTGGATCAGTTGCGTCGCAACGGGTCCCGCCTGGTGGGGTTGACCTTCACCGTGCATGCCGTGCACGTGCTGCACGTGCTGCCCGTGGGGCCCGTGGGGCACGTGGGGCAGGGCGCCGACGGCCTGCAGGCCACGCCGGCGGGTGCCGGCGTGGAGGTGATGGCCGACGTCAGCACCTCGGGCTACCAGCAGATCGACGCCGCGGGCCGGGTCACGGCGTCCGCACCCGCCCGTGCCCACGAGACCGTGCGGTTGGCCCTGCGGCATACAGCGGGTGGCTGGCGCGTGGTCTCGGCCCGGATCAGCGCAGCGGCGGACGCTCCGGCGGGGTCAGGCCGAGATGAGTGAACACGGCATCGGCGGCCCGCCGTCCCGAGACCAACGCGCCCTGGATGGAGGCGGTGTCGCGGTGGTCACCCGCGACGAAACGTCCCCCACCCTGGTCGACCGGACGGCGTGCCTGCAGTGGCGGGGGCATCGCGGTCAGCGCGTGGGGGATCACGTGCCGACGCACCAGGGTCCAGGTGGAGGTGTCGGCGCCGTGGATCCGGGCCAGCTCGCGGCGCACCTCCGCCTCGGAGGTGGCCTCGGTGGCCCCGGCCGAGGGCAGCCCCCGCACCGTGCTGGCGATCAGCGCCCGGCCGGGCGGAGCGTAGGCGGGGGCCGAGGCGCTGAGCACCACGGAGTTGGCCAGATCGGTGCGGCGCTCGCCGTCCAGGTGGATCGCGCCGCTGGCACCGAACGGCCCCAGCGCATCGGCGGCGGCGCTGTGCCAGAACGTGGTCAGCGGTCGGGTCGCGACCTCCTCGTCGCCGGTGAACCGGGCTGCCGAGGCCGGGTCGGTGGCGACCACGACCGCGCGGGCGCTGACCGAGCCCGCTGCCGTGTGCACGACGTGGCCGGACGCGCCGGCCTCGACACGCTCGACCGGGGCGCCGAGGTGGACCCCGCTCACCCCCGCCGCCAGCTGATCGGCGATGGCCTGCATGCCC
Organism: Kineosporiaceae bacterium; assembly: GCA_016713225.1. Taxonomy (NCBI): domain Bacteria; kingdom Bacillati; phylum Actinomycetota; class Actinomycetes; order Kineosporiales; family Kineosporiaceae; species Kineosporiaceae bacterium. The sequence goes on along the minus strand of JADJPO010000003.1, from coordinate 1,231,361 downwards.
AGAGCGGGCACACTGGGCCGGCCGCGGACGAACGACCTGATCAGCAGCTCGACGAAACGCCGCGAGGTACTGCCGTCGATCTCGGCCAGGGTGCCGGACAGGAACGGTTCCAGGACGGCGTGGCGCAGGTCACCGGTCAGGCCGGCCGAACTCAGCGCGTCCGACCAGGCCTGATCCGGGGTGGTCAGGATCTCGTCGGGACGGCGGCGGGCGCAGGACAGCGCCCACTGCACGAACGCCAGCTTCTCGACCGGGCCACCGAGCGAGATGGCGGCGTCCCGGACCATGCGGGGCAGCAACGATGGGGGAGTGCGGCGGGGATCGCCGAGCACCCGATGACCCTGCTCAGTGGCGACCACCACGGCCCCGGGCAGCGGTCGCAGGTCCAGGGCCGCCAGGTCGAGCACTCGCCGGGCCTCGGGATAGGCCGGGTTGATCAGCTGAAAACCGAGGTCGCAGCGGTACCCGTCGACGACGTCGGTGCCCAGGCGCCCACCGACGCGCCCCGACGCCTCGAGGATCACGACGTCCAATGCGCCACCGTCGGCGCTGTCGGAACCACCGGCTGCCTGACCCCGGGCGAGGTGGCGGGCGCAGGCCAGCCCGGCGAGCCCGGCCCCGATGATGACGACGTCCGCGCTGGCCGGCACCGGTGCGAGTGCGTCGGTCATGGGGCGAGCAACCACGGCAGGGCCGTCTCGAGGTCGGGATGAGCGAAGGCAAATCCGCTGCGCTGCAACACCTCCGGGGTCATCCGGGTGCTGCCCAGAACCTCGGTCGAGAACTCGCCCAGAACGGTCCGCAGCGCGAAGGACGGTGCCGGGAGCAACGCCGGACGGTGCAGCGCCCGGCCCAGGGCGGCCGCCACCTCGGCCTGACGGGCCGGGTGGGGTGTGCACACATTGACCGGACCCGAGACCTCGTGCTGCAGCAGATGGATGATCGCCGACACCTGATCGGCCAGGGTGATCCACGACCACCATTGCCGGCCGGTGCCGAGGGGACCACCCAACCCCAGCTTGGCCAGCGGCAGCATCCGCCCGAACGCTCCGCCGTGCGGCGACAACACCAGGCCGCTGCGCAGCGTGGCCACCCGGACGGCGCCGCCACTGCCGGTCTCGGCTCGCCGGGCGGCCTCCTCCCAGGCCATCACCAGGTCGGTCAGGAAGCCCTCACCCGGTGGGCTGGTCTCGGTGAGCACCTCCTCACCGCGGTCGCCGTAGAACCCCTGCGCCGAGGCGTTGACCAGCACCGGCGGCGGGGTGCCGAGCGCCAGCATCGCGTCCACCAACACGTTCGTGGTGTTCACCCGCGAACTGACCAGCAGCCGCTTGTACGCGTCGGTCCAGCGCTTGTCCCCGACGCCGGCCCCGGCGAGGTTCACCACGCCGTCCACGTCGGCGAGGGCCTCGGACGGCAACCCGCCGGCGTCCGGGTCCCAGGTGATCTCGTGCGGCGTCCGCGCCGGACGCCGCACCAGCCGCACTGCCTCGTGGCCCTCGGCGGTGAGCCGGGTGACCAGCTCGGTGCCCATCAGCCCGGACGAGCCGGCGATCGCGATCCTCACCAGACGATTCCTTCCCACGGGTCGTAGTCGACCTCGAGCGGTTCCTGTTCCGGGCGGTCGGCCTCGGGGACGTGCTGCAGGTTGACCCTGATCCGGTACCACAGTGAACTGCGACCCCGCATGCCGTCCACCAGAACATCGATCTCGGCCAGCTGCGAGGCCACCGCCGGATGTCGGGTCGCCCACCGCTCGTACCCGGCCATGGCCTCCTGCCTGGTTTTGGCCCGCGCGATCTCGAGCAGCGGCCGTTGCGGTCGGCGTCGCCCGGCCGTCGGGTCGTGGCCCGAACCCCGGGGCGGCTTCTCGGCCGGACCCAGGGCATCGGCTCGTTCGAGCAAGGCGTCGAGGGACCCGGTGACCTCCTGCATGCCCTGCCACGGGTCACCGATCTGCGCGAACCGCGCCGCCACCGAGCGCACGGTGAACATCTCCGGACGGCATTGCGCCACCTCGTCCCAGCGCAGCGGCGTCGACACCCGGGCATCCGGGGTGGCACGCACCGAGTACGCCGAGGCGACGGTGCGGTCCTTGGCGTTCTGGTTGAAGTCGACGAACACCCCCTGCCGCTCCTCTTTCCACCACTTGCTGGTGGCCAGGTCGGGGGCACGCAGTTCGACCTCGCGGGCCACCGTCTGGGCGGCCAGGCGCACCGTGGGGTAGGGCCAGTGCGGGGCGATGGGGGAGTAGATGTGGAATCCGCGCGAGCCGGAGGTCTTGGGCCAGGCCGTCAGTCCGTGGTCGGTCAACACCGTGTGGACGACGTGCGCCACGTCGAGGATCTGCTCCCAGGTCACCCCGGGCATCGGGTCGAGGTCGATGCGCAGTTCATCGGGATGATCCAGGTCGCCCGAGCGCACCGGATGCGGGTTGAGGTCGACGCAGCCGAGGTTGATCGCCCACGCCAGCCCGGCCGCGTCGTCCACGACCGCCTCGTCGGCGAAGGTGCCGCGGGCGTAGTTCAAGCGGGCCACCCGCACCCAGTCCGGCCGCTTCTCGGGGGCGCGCTTCTGAAAGAACGCCTCGGCCGCAATACCTTTCACGAAGCGTTTGAGCACCATGGGCCGGTCGCGGACGCCGCGTAGCGCGCCGTCCGCGACCGCCAGGTAGTACTCGATCAGCTCGAGCTTGGTGAGCCCGAGCGCCGGGAACACGATCTTGCCGGGGTTGGTGATGGTGACCTCTCGGCCGGCGATCTGCATGCCACCTCGATCCCCTCAGCGGGCGGCGGCTCGCCGGCCGAGGGTGATCAGCTCACCCGGACGGTGATCGACGAGCTCGTCGCCTTGGCACCCTTGGCGTCGGTGACGGAGAAGGTCACCTTGTACGTGCCGGCCTTGGTGAACGTCCGGCTCTGCGTGATGCTACCGGCGGTCTGGGCCGTGCCCGTGGTGGACCCGTTGCCCCAGGTGAAGGTGTAGCTCCACGGCCCGTTGTCCGGGTCGGTGAACGTGCCCTTCACGGTGACGCTGCCGCCGACGCGGATGCTGGTGGTCGTGGTCGCCGCCGCGGTCGCCGTCGGCGTGGTGTTGGTGGCGGTGCTGCCACTGACGGTCCACATCAGGGCGTGCATCGGCCCACCGGCCACCACATTGCCCTCACCGACGATCTGACCCGCATCGTTGATGCCGTAGGCCCGGCTCACCGTGCCGCCGGGGGCGCGGCCCAGGTTGATCGCCTTGCCGCCTCGCCAGAGCACTGCGGTGTCCTGCAGCGGCCCGGTGGTCGCCGGGGCGAACCCGACGATGTCACCGCCGTTGTTGAGGTCGGTCACGGTGTGGCCGTACGCCGTGGTGCCGCCACCGAGGGCGGGCAGGTTCTTGCGCACGGTGCCCGTCCAGGTCGCGGGGACGAGCCCGGGGGCGTAGCCGAGGACCAGGCCGGTCGAGTTGATGTCGAGCGCTGATCCCGGGCCGAGATCGGTGAAGGCACCACCGCGCCACAGGAAGGCGTGGCGGTCCATGCCGACCACGGCCTCGCCCACGATGTCGCCGGCGTCGTTGATCCCCTGCGCGAAGGTGGCGTTCGACAGTCCGGAGGCCGCCTGACCGAGGAATCCCAGGTCGTGCACGAGGGTGCCGCGGTTCCAGACCACGCCGTGGTACTCGGGTGGAGCGCCGAAGGCGGTGGACGGCTTCACGTCGCTGCCGACGATGACCCCGGAGTTGTTGATGTCGTAAGCCCGGATCCCGGTGCCGGTGCTGCCCGCGATCGGCTGCAGCGGGACGGTCACCCCGGCGGCGTTCCAGTAGGCCGGGTCACTGAGCGAGCCGTACACCCGGCCCCAGCCCACCGCCTCGCCGCTGTCGTTGAGTGCCAGCGGCGCAGCCAGGGACGACGCACAGCAGGACGACGCGAGCAACGTCGCGGACCCACCGGCGAATCGAGCCTGCTTGAAGGCTCCGGCGCTGTCCGTGACCATGCCGACGATTCCGCCGCCGGTGTTGATCGCCCGGGCGCTCGCGTAGCTACCGCCGGGCAGCAACCCCAGGTCGACCACGGTGGTGGCGGCCTCGGCCGGGGCGATCGACACCAGGGACGCCGCCGCAGCCATCAGGCCTGCGGTGAGGCTCACCAGCGCGAGTCGTCGTGGATGGGTGGTGGGTGGTGCCATGGTTCCTCCCCAGTTGACTGATGCATCACCCTATTCCCTGGGTGACGTGTCAGTGAAACTGGGGAGGAGTCGCGGGTCACAACCCGAGGTCGGCCTCGAAGGCACCTTCCTCGAGACGGTCCTTCATCGCCACCAGGAAGCGTGCGGCATCCGCGCCGTCCACGATGCGGTGGTCGTACGACAGGGCGAGGTAGGCCATCGACCGGATGGCGATGGTCTCGCCGCCATCGGCGTCGCGCACCACGACCGGACGACGCACCACGGCACCCGTGCCGAGGATGCCGGTCTGCGGCTGGTTGATGATCGGGGTGTCGAAGAGCGCACCCCGGCTGCCGGTGTTGGTGAGCGTGAACGTCCCGCCGCCGAGCTCGTCCGGGGTGATCTTGTTGTGGCGGGTCCGGTCGGCCAGATCGGCGATCTTGCGGGCGATGCCGGCGATGTTCATACCGCCGGCACCCTTGATGACCGGCACCAGCAGGCCACGGTCGGTGTCGACCGCCACGCCGAGGTGCTCCTCGTCGTAGTAGGTGATCTGGTCGCCGCTGATGCTGGCGTTGAGCACCGGGTACTGCTTGAGCGCCTCGACCGCGGCCAGGGCGAAGAACGGCAGGAACGACAGCTTGACGCCCTCACGGGCGGCGAAGTCGGCCTTGGCGCGGTCTCGCAGGCGGGCGATCTTGGTGACGTCGACCTCGACCACCGTGGTCAACTGGGCCGACACCTGCAACGACTCGACCATGCGCGAGGCGATGACCTGACGCAGGCGGGACATCTTGACCGTCTGACCGCGCAGCGCCGCCGCACTCGCCGAGGGAGCCGCCGCGGCCCGGGGAGCCGCCGAGGCCGCCGGTGCGGTCGGTGCCGGTGCCGCCTTCGCGGCCTCCTGAGCCGCTGCGGCGTCGAGCACGTCCTGCTTGCGGATCCGCCCGCCGACACCGGTGCCGGTGACGGTGGCCAGGTTGATCCCACGATCGGCGGCCATGCGCCGAACCAGGGGCGTCACGTAGGACGAGACATCTCCACCGGACGCCGCGGGTGCCGCAGCGGGTGCCGGCGCGGGCGCAGCCACCGGAGCGGGTGCCGGCGGGGGTGCGGGAGCAGCCACCGGAGCGGGTGCGGGTGCCGGGGTGGGTGCCGGTGCTGGTGCCGGGGCAGGGGCTGCCGGGGGCGCCGCAGGCGCGGCGGCCGCGGCGGCCGAGCCGCCGACGATCGCCAGGTCCGCACCCACGGGCACGGTCTCGTCCTCGGCGACCAGGATCTTGGTGAGTACCCCCGCGACCGGCGAGGGGATCTCGGTGTCGACCTTGTCGGTCGACACCTCGAGCAGGGGTTCGTCGACGGCGACCTGGTCGCCCTCGGCCTTGAGCCACCGGGTGACGGTGCCCTCGGTGACGCTCTCACCGAGCGCGGGCATCTGTACCCGGCTGCCCTCGGCTCCTCCGGAGGATGCCGGGGCAGCCGCCGGTTCCGGTGCCGGGGCGGGGGCAGGAGCCGGCGCGGCCACCGGAGCAGGCTCAGGTGCGGGCTCAGGTGCCGGCGCAGGCTCGGGCGCTGCCGCCGGAGCAGCAGCGGCCGCACCGCCACCGCTCCCGTCGCCGATCACCGCGAGCTGGGTGCCGACAGCCACCGTCTCGTCCTCGGCCACCAGGATCTGCTCGAGCACGCCGGCCACCGGTGACGGGATCTCGGTGTCGACCTTGTCCGTGGAGACCTCGAGCAGCGGCTCGTCGACCTCCACCCGCTCCCCGACCTGCTTGAGCCAACGGGTCACAGTGCCTTCGGTCACGCTCTCGCCGAGGGCCGGCATCTGCACGGAGTCGGACATCGTGTGGGGATCTCCTTCGAAACGGGTGGTCTGCTCGAGCGGATGTGGTGGGGCCGTCAGGCGTGGGCGTGCAGCGGCTTGCCGGCCAGGGCGAGGTGGGCTTCGCCGAGGGCCTCGTTCTGGGTCGGGTGGGCGTGCACCAGCTGCGCGACCTCCTCGGGGAAGGCCTCCCAGTTGACGATCAGCTGGGCCTCGCCCACCTGCTCACCGATCCGGGCGCCGACCATGTGCACCCCGACGACGGGGCCGTCCTTCGTGCGCACCAGCTTGACGAAACCCGTGGTGCCCAGGATCTGGCTCTTGCCGTTGCCGCCGAGGTTGTACTCGTAGCTCGTCACGGCGTCCGCGCCGTACTTCTCCTTGGCCTGGGCCTCGGTGAGGCCGACCGAGGCGATCTCCGGCTCGCAGTAGGTGACCCGCGGGATGCCGGACTCCACGATGGGCGCCGGGTTGAGGCCGGCGACCTCTTCCGCGACGAAGATGCCCTGCTGGAAGCCGCGGTGGGCGAGCTGCAGGCCGGGCACGATGTCGCCGACGGCGAAGATGCCGGGCACGTTGGTGCGCAGTCGCTCATCGGCGAGCACGAAGCCGCGATCCATCGCGACGCCGTTCTCCTCGTAGCCGAATCCGCTGGTATTCGGCCCGCGGCCGACGGCGACCAGCAACAGGTCGGCGGTCACGGTGTCGCCGTTCTCGAGCGAGACCGTGACGCTGGAGGCGTCCTGGGTCACGCCGGCGAAACGCACCCCGGTCTTGAAGGCAATCTTGCGCTTGCGGAAGGCGCGCTCGAGCGCCTTCGAGCAGGCCTCATCCTCGGCCGGCACCAGCCGGGGCAGGCCCTCGACGATGGTCACCTCGGCGCCGAAGGACTTCCAGACCGAGGCGAACTCGACACCGATCACGCCGCCGCCCAGCACGATCACGCTGGAGGGGATCACGTCCAGGGTCAGGGCCTGGTCGCTGGTCATCACCCGGCCGCCGATGTCGAGGCCCGGCAGCGAGCGGGCGTAGGACCCGGTGGCCAGGACGACGTTGCGCCCGGTGAGCCGGCGCCCGGCAGCCTCGACGGTGTTCGGCGCGACGAGGCGGCCCTCGCCCTCGACGTAGGTGATGGACTTGCTCTTCACCAGACCCTGCAGGCCCTTGTAGAGCCGGCCGATCACGCCGTCCTTGTAGTCGTTCACCTTGCCGATGTCGATCGAGTTCAGCGTGGTGTTCACGCCGAACTGGGCGCTCTCACGGGCCACGTCGGCCACCTCGGCCGCGTGGAGCAGGGCCTTGGTGGGGATGCAGCCGCGGTGCAGGCAGGTGCCACCGAGCTTGTCCCGCTCGACGAGTGCCACGGACAGACCGAGTTCGGCTCCGCGCAGTGCGGCGGCGTATCCGCCGCTGCCTCCTCCCAGGATGACCAGGTCGAAGACGGAACCGTCGGCAGAGTCAGTCACGGGGCACTCCCTGTCGTCTCATGTCATGTCACTGGCATCGGGCCCGCGGGCGCCGCGGGTGTCATCCTGTCATCACCCTGCGGGAACGGTCATCCCCGGATGCGCCCGCTGGGCGTGCGCGCGCCCTGAGCGGCCACGTCCTCGACGAGGGCGAGCATCGTGCGGACAGCCACGCCGGTGCCGCCGACGGGCGTGTAGCCGTAAGGCTTGGGGGAGTTGAATGCGGGCCCGGCGATGTCGAGGTGCGCCCACGGGATCGGGCCGTTCAGTCCGCCCACGAACTCGGCCAGGAACACCCCCGCGGTCAACATGCCGCCGAACTGCTCGCCCATGTTCGCGATGTCGGCCACCGGCGAGTCCATGGCAGCCCGCAGATCCGCGGGCAGTGGCATCGGCCAGAACTGTTCGCCCGCCGCCTCGGCCACCCGGTGCAGCCGGTCACGCAGGCCGTCGTCGTTGGCCATGATCGCGCTGACCCGCTTGCCGAGGGCGACCATCTGGGCGCCAGTCAGGGTGGCGACATCGACGATCAGGTCGGGTTCGGCGGCGACGGCGTCCACCAGCGCGTCGGCAAGGACCAGACGACCCTCGGCGTCGGTGTTGAGCACCTCGACCGTGGTACCGCCGCGGATCGTGATCACATCCGAGGGTCGCGTCGCCGTCCCCGAGGGCATGTTCTCGGCGAGGGCGAGCCACCCGGTGACCCGCACCGGCAGCCCGAGCCGCGCCACGGCGACGACCGTGCCGAGCACCGCGGCGGCCCCGGACATGTCGCTCTTCATGAGCTCCATGCCGGCGGGTGGCTTGAGCGAGATGCCCCCGGTGTCGAACGTGATTCCCTTGCCCACCAGGGCCACATGGGCACTCGCCCCGGCGGGGGAGTAGTCGAGGCGGACCAGCCGCGGTGGCCGGCTCGATCCCTGGCCGACACCCATCAGACCGCCGTAGCCGCCGCGGGCGAGCCGGCGTTCGTCGAGCACGGTGACCTTCACGGGCAGTTCGGCGGCGGCGGCCGTGGCGGCCTCGGCGAAGGTCTGCGGGTACAGGTCGGACGGCGGGGTGTTGATCAGGTCGCGGGTGGCCCGGACGGCGTCCGCCACGGTCTGTGCGCGCTGAGCGATGTCGCGGGCGGCGCGCGAGCGGGCCTGATCGGTGAGCACCACCACCGAGCGCACCGGCGCCTTGGCTCCCGCGCCGGGCGTGGTGCCGGGGCGCGTGTCGGGCTTGGTGCTGCGGTAGCGGGTGAACGCGTAGGCGCCCAGCAGGGCGCCCTCGCACACCGCGCCCAGCCGCTCGCCGTCCACCGGCATCGCGAAGGCGACGGTGCGCCGTCCGGCCAGTGAGCGGGTCGCCGCGCCGGCGGCCCGGCGTACGGCCTCGGACGACGGCAGCGCGCGGCCACCTGCCAGGGGGCCGACCCCGGTGAGCACGACCAGCGCGGCGGCGACTGCGCCGTCCGAGGGCAGCCGGTGCACCTCGTCGGCGGCGCCGGTGATCCCGAGAGGTTCGAGCAACGAGCGCACCCGACGCACCAGGCCTGGCGGCAACAGGCTGGTACCGAGCACGCGGGGACCGTCCGGACTCGACCCCACGGCGACGACGAGGGCGTCGGCGGCGACGGTTGCAGCGGACTTGGCAGACAGGGTCACGGTGGCCACGATCGCGACTCTAACCAGGTCGATGCCGAAGGCCGTGGAGGTGGGGGCCTTCGGGCCACTAGGTTGCGCCCATGAGTGAGCACGTCAACGCAGACGGCACCGCGCCGCGACACACGGCCCTGTACGAACGGCACCTCGAACTCGGCGCCAAGCTCGCCGACTTCGGCGGGTGGGAGATGCCGATCGAGTACCCGGGCGGGGGTGTCGTCAAGGAGCACCATGCGGTGCGTGATCGGGTCGGCCTGTTCGACGCCAGCCATCTCGGCAAGGTCGACGTGAAGGGGCCGGGAGCGGCGGCATTCGTCGACTCCTGCCTGACCAATGCGCTGGAGCGGATCGGCCCCGGGCAGGCGCAGTACACGCTGTGCTGCGACGAATCCGGCGGCACGGTCGATGATCTGCTGGTCTACCTGCGCAGCGCGGACGACGTGCTGCTGGTGCCGAACGCGGCCAACACCGCCGAGGTGGCACGCCGGTTGACCGAGCAGGCGCCCGCGGGGATCTCGGTCGTGAACCGGCACACCGACTACGGCGTGCTGGCCGTGCAGGGGCCGCGCAGCGACGAGGTGCTCGCCGCGCTCGACCTGCCGACCGGGCACGACTACATGCAGTTCGTCGAGACCTCGTGGCAGGGCCACCCGCTGATCGTCTGCCGTACCGGCTACACGGGGGAGCGCGGGTACGAGTTGCTGCCGCCCTCCGAGATCGCGGTGGCGGTGTGGGACGCGGTACTGGCCGAGGTGAGGCGCCAGGACGGGCTGCCGGTCGGCCTGGGGGCACGCGACACCTTGCGGACCGAGATGGGGTACCCGCTGCACGGGCATGAGCTCTCGCTCGACATCACCCCGGTTCAGGCCCGCGTGGGCTGGGCGGTCGGCTGGCGCAAGCCGGCGTTCTGGGGCCGCGAGGCGCTGCTGGCCGAGAAGGAGCGTGGACCGGCGCGCGTGGCCCGCGGGCTGCTGGCGCTCGAGCGGGGCATCCCGCGCGCCGACATGACGGTGCTGGCGCTGGACGGCGCCGACGGCTCGGCCGGCAGCGTGATCGGCCGGACGACGTCCGGCACGTTCTCGCCGACCCTCGGTCAGGGCATCGCGCTGGCACTGGTCGACCCCTCGGTGCCGTTGGACAGCGAGGTGGCACTCGACGTCCGCGGCCGCTCGGTGCGATGCCGTGTGGTGAACCCGCCGTTCGTGAAGACGCAGGTGCGCGAGAGCTGAGCCAGGCGGCACCGTGGTGATCACAGTGCTCATCGCAGCGGTGATCACCATGGTGGGTGTTCGGTATCGGTGGTGATGGTGCGCCCCGCGGGGGTGGTCCACCGGGTGATCACGGGTGAGGCTCGGCCACGGATGGTCGTCGAGCCCGGTCGAGGCCGGGGGATCACGAGGTGGGGGGTGAAGCCACGATCACGTAGCCGATGATGATGCGCGCACAGCGGCTGCAGGTTGCACTCGCAGGTGACTCCGCCCTCGCCGTGTGGCACCCGGTGATCGATCTGGCAGGTCATCGCCTGGCGTCGACATCCCGGGAAGGAGCAGCATTGGGCGCGGGCCTGGACCAGTTCGCGCAACAGCCCGGTCGCGGCGCGGACCAACGCCAGCGGCGCGCGGCCGATGCCGAGCACGGTGCCATGGGTCGGTGAGCCCTCGGTGTCATCGATGATCAAGCACCGGTAGGTCGCCTGCAGACTCATCCGCTGCAGGGCGGCAAGGAGCTCTCGGACTGTGCCCTCACTGACCGGGCCATACCCAGCGACCTCACTCACCCCGTACCCGCCGAGCACGACCGACAGCGGGACGGTGACATGGATCCGGGCGTCGGTGAAGCGCTCGGTAGGGTTGGGGCCCCGGCACGCTGTGGTGGCCGGCGCGTCCGACGGACCGGGTGGAACCGGTTGCGCGGGATCGGGTTTCGTGGGAGCTGGTTGCGAGCCCGAGGCGGCCGCAGAGGGAGGACCATCGGACGGCGGCCGGTCGGGGTAGGACGCCCGAGGTGAGGCGACCCTCGGATCGGCCGAGCCACCCGGACGGGTCACGTCCCATACCGGAAGGCCCGAACAGGGTTCGCCGTCGGGCTCACCCGCGACATCCGAGGCTGACCCCTCGTCCGAGGTCTGGTTCTGGTCTGGCTCCGGGTCTGGCTCTGGGTCGAGCGCCGCGGCGATCAGGTCGAGCACCACATCGGCGCGGCGGGCGGCCGGCAACCGCTCCTGACCGGGCTCGTCGACCGCCGCGGCCGCCAGCGCCTCGACGATGATGCGGGCGGTCTCGATGTCGGCCACCGACGCCGTGACGGCCATCCGGCCCATTCCGCGACCCGCGGACCGGAACGAGACCCCCCGATGATCCAATGCCTCCCGCGCCTGTTGTGCGTAGGCTTCGGGGTCCACCCGGGCGATGGCGCGATCCAGCCAGACTCGCAGCTGCGCCATCGTCAACGACAGGGCCTTGACCAGCAGCGACGGTTCCAGGCGGGTCAGCATGTCGGTGGTCAGGTGCAGGGTCTTCTCGTGCACCATCCGCGCTCGATCGAGATCGACCCGACCCGCCGCGACCAGATGCCAGAGGCCCGGAAGGCGGGTCGGCAGCGCCCGGACCGTATCGATGCGCGCCGTGACCAGGTACTCCGAGACGACGCACGCGGTGGCCGTCTCGGCGACTGCTGCCCTGAATCCCAGATCTCGCGCCCACGGCCGCTCCGGGTCGGCGGCGTCGGCGGAGTCGGCCTCACACCGCCGCGCCAACTCATCGGCGGCCAGGGTCGACGCCAGACCCGCCCAGGCCGCCACTCGGTGAGCAGCCGTGGCCAGTTCGACCAGGACCGGGTTCGACAGGTCCGCGATGCACCCGGCATCCACGCGCGGATCGGTGGTCGTGGGATCGGTCATGGCGGACAAGTCACCGACGGCTGCGGCTACTGCCACTGCCAAACGGGCGCCCGGTTCGCCCCTCAGGGCGGCGGCCAAGCCGGACGCCCCGGCACCCGCTGCCTCCGAGCCCGCTGGCTCTGCATCCGTGGCCTCGGTGGCCAATCCCTCGGCGTCCCGCTCGATCCGTACCCGCAGCGACAGGCGCGCGCACCGCGCGGTCAACTCCTCCAGGCGTCCCTCGGCCCACTTCTGCTCGGCGACCAGCCAATCCAACCGGCGCCGCAATCGGTGGTTCTCGGCCCGCAGGCTCGCCACCATCTCGGACCCATCCGGATCGGGTGCGTCTGTGTAGGGGACTTCCACAGCGGCCATATCTGGACTATAATCGAACACATGTTCGATATCAAGACCACCTTCGCGACCAGCTTGCGGCGCCTGGTCATCCGACTCGCGCGCTGCTCACTGAGCCTGAGCGGTGCCCAGCCAGGCGAGGTAATGCCAAACGCGCTTCAGCGACTGTGGCTCATAGCGTCCGGTACACGCGGCCCGGCCCAGGATGTGAGGCGTCAGAACACCACCCTCGGCGAGGGCGGCGCCCAGCTCGACGTAGCGCGGTCCGCGAAAGTCCGGATACTGACGCAGCACGTCCACTCGGAGGCGGAACCCGTCATGCCACTCCAGCGGGCACTGCAGCAGACGGGCCTGATCCTCGACCTGAGTACCGCGATAACTCGGGTCCAACACCAGGGCCTCCACATCGCGGTCGAACCGGACCGCTCCGTGGACGTGAGCCTCCACGTAGGCGTCCAGCGGGTCCCGCCCCTTGCCCTCGTCTCGCTCGAGCAGTTCGAGCAGTTCGAAGCGGCCGGCGACGGCGAAATGGCCGGGCTCGAAACAGCTGTCGGGGTAGCAGAAGGTCGTCCGCCGCAGCAGTTCAGCAGTGAACCGAAAGTGCGCGGAGCCGAACCGCGGGGAGCCACCGATCAACGACCGGCGATGGTTCAAAGCCCCGTAAATGGGCCGCCGGACGGGGTCGACGTTGTCGTATGCCCCGCCGAACATCGTGCTCTCCCAACGCCACCGATCCCCACCTGGGAATGCGGTGAGCCCGCCGTTGCTCGTCCCGGTGACGAACTGCGACAGGTAGGTCCCGTGCTGCCGCATGCTCTGCAGGACGGGGATTCCCGAGGAGCTGCGGTCCGGATGGAAGTTCGCGGTCACTCGCAGGGTGGGGTCCAACGGACTCCCCAGGGATCTGGCCGCGACGAACCCGACGGCTCGCGCGTCTGGGGACTGCTCGCTGCCGTGCATCGCCACGATGGTGTCCCTCGACAGCCCGGTCAGCCGACCAGGCACAGCCCGAGCAAGCCCCCGGCCAGGGCGAGTTCGACGGCTGCCCCCAGCACATCGCCGGTCACCCCACCGAGGCGTCGGCGGGCCGCTCGCAGGACGACGGCCGCCGCCAGCAGCCCCCCGGCCACGGTCGCCGCGCTCGCGATCACGGCGTCGCCCGGGGGAGTCCCGGTGGCCTGGAACAGGCCGAATCCCACCAGGGCCACGAGCGCGGTGTTCACGATGGCGGCCGATATCGGCACACTGCCGGCCACCGTGGCGCCCAGGCCCTCGGGGCGAGCCGCTGTCAGGGCCGGCGTGCAGGCCACGGTCAGTGCCAGCCGCGACGTCGCCACCACCACGCCGAGGGCCACCGGTCCGCGGGTCGAGAGCACCTGGTCCAGCGCGACCACCTGCAGCAGCAAGGTCAGGCTCAGGGTCGCCGCGCCCATCGGTCCGACATCTCCGCGACGCATGATGTCGAGCGCGGTCGCGGCGTCCCGGCCCGAGCCGAGACCGTCGGCGGTGTCGGCGAGCCCGTCCAGGTGCAGCCCGCGCGAGGCATGGGCCAGGAACGCGATCGCCACCGTGGCCACCACCAGCGACGACAGGTGCCGGTACCCGCCCAGCCAGGCGATCGCACCGGCCAGGGTCCCGAGAGCCAGGCCGATCCAGGGCGCGAGCATCATCGCCCCGCGCGCCGCGGTCCGGTCGACGACTCGGGGCGCGGGGACCGGCCAGCGGGTGAGGGTTCCGACCGCGAGCCGGAGGGCATCGGTCACTGCAACAGGCCGGCGGCCTCGGTGAGCAGCGGCAGCGCCAGGCGCGCGCCGGTGCCGTCCTGGACCCGGAGGCCGAGTGCGAGCAACGGGGTCAGGTGCAGCGACCCCAGCATCCGCTCGGTCAACACCCCGTCGGCGGCGTGGGCGACCTGCCACCACTGGCTGGCGCCGTACGACGTGCGGCGGGCGATCAGGGCCGCAGCCAATGCTCCGTCGCCGTCCAGCAACACGGGGGTGTGGCGCACACACGACTGCACCAGCATCGCCGTGGCGGCGGCCAGCACCGGGCTGCCGGCAGCAGTGAGCAGCGCTGTGAGGTCGCCGCGCAACCCGCGGGTACGGAACAGTCCGTCCCGCAGGGTCACGACGGCGTCCATCCAGTCCTCGTCGTGCAGGCCCTGCTCCAACGGCCAGCCGGTGGCCTCGACGGCGTCGAGGCCGAGCAGCTCGGCCGCGGCCAGATGGGCCGCGAAGCCGGTGCCCTCGGAGTCGGGCACGGCGAGCATGATCAGTTCGGTGCCGTCATCTGCCAGGGCGTCCGCCCGCGCCACGCCCCAGGCCATGGCTGCTGCGACGTCCAGCGTCGCGGGTAGCTCGTCGAGTGCCCCGGCGATCCGGGTCGGCGCGGGCGCCTGGGCATGGCCTCGCACCCCGGCCCACCAGTCGGCCAGGTCTGCCACCCGGCCCAGCTCCACGTCGCGGCCCTGCTCGACCAGCCATTGGCGTACCGACCCGGCAACGGCCAGATCAGGCTCGGTGATCTCGCGACCGATCACGTCCAGGTCGAGCGCCTCGGCCGTCACGAGAGTGCCTCCATCGATCGGTCGGGCTCCGGCGCACGGTCCAGGTCGATGGCTCGGCCGGCGACCACCACCAGGGTGCGTTCACTCTGCTCGGCCAACCGCCGGGTGAGCGTACCGAGGGCATCGCGGAACACGCGGCCCGACGCCGTCCCGGGAACGACCCCCCAGCCCGTCTCCTCGCCGACCGCCACCACGGGACGGCGGCATGCTCGCCAGGCCTGCACCATGCCCTCGACCTCCTGTTGCCAGAGCTGCGACCATCCGGGGCGATCCTCCCAGGCGCCGCACCGGGTCAGCGCCGTGCCCACCCAGCCGCCCAGGGAATCCAGCAGCACCGGTGGCCCCGGCGTGGCGAGCAGGCGGGCGACCTCGGTGTGGGCGGGCTCGAGGGGCTCGGTGGGCTCGGTGGACTCGATGGTCGTCCACCAGGCCGGCCGCCGCACCTGGTGCCGGCGGATCCGCTCGGCCCACTCGGCATCGCGGCCATCGGCCGCCGGGGAGGTGGCCAGGTACGACACCTCCGGTGCGGCGGCGAGCAGATCCTCGGCGTAGGCCGACTTGCCCGAGGATGCCGGGCCGAGCACCAGAGTGCGGCGCGGCAGCCGAGGCGGCGCCGGGTGTCCCACGCCCACACCGGTGCCGGGTGCGACCACCCGGACGCCCCACAGCGCGAGGCGCTCGACGAGACGTGAGGGAGCGTGGTCGTGCGTCAGGCCGACCGCGATCAGATCCGCGTCCGGGGCCAACGCCCCCACCCTGCGCAGCAATGCCACGTCGTGGGCCAACGCCCGCGGCTCACGGTCACCCAGATCCAGGACAGCGCCGTCCAGACCCGCATCCGCCAGCCCGTCCAGGTCGCTCGGGTCGATCGGACGCCGCGCCCACAGCACGGCGCGGCCGTCGTGGCCGGCGACCAGGCCCGCCGGCAGACCGAGCAGGCGCACGCCGTCCAGTTCGAGGGTGTCCCCCGGAGCGGGCGACAGCTGGTCGAGCACCAGGCCACCGGCGGTCAGCCCGGTCGGTGCCGACCAAGGAGAGGGCTGCGGTGCGCCTGCCGATGCCGACGGCGCTCCGGTCTCGCTCAGGCACGCCCGGCACGTGCATCCCGGGCGTGGCCAGGGGACGGACGCCGACCCGGTCACCACGAACACAGCCGCTGAGCCTAGTCGCCGCCGCACTGACTGCCGTGGCGACTGCCGTCGGGCCGGGCGCAATGACAGCATGGGCACATGGACGCGTGGACATGGCGGTACGAGGCCATCGACGGATCGACGATGACCGGGCCAGAGCTGCCCGACACGACCTTCCCCAGCCAGGCGGACGCCGAGACCTGGGTGGGTGAGGCCTGGCCCGAGCTGCTCGCCTCGGGCGTGGCCGCGGTGAGTCTGCTGCGGGACGGTGCGGTGGTCTACGCCGCGATGAGCCTTCGCCCGGCCGAGTAGTCGTGGCCGCGTAGTCCGTGCCCAGGCTCGGTTGTCTCGGGTCGGCTACTTCGGGTCCGGCTACTTCGGGTACTGGCCTCGCGCCACCTGGGGACGTGGCATGCGGAACCGGCGGTACTGCAGCGCGCGCATCATGCCGTAGCCCGCTGCTCCGGCGGCCTTGTCGCCGAATCGCTGCTCGGTCTCCCGCTTGAGTCGGCGCCGCAGCAGCACGCTGTCGATGATCACCGCCGCCATCGCTCCGTAGAGGATCGCCATCGCGGCCAGTTGCACCACGGTCATCTTGACCATGCTCAGGGCCAGCACGATCAAGGCCATGGGCAGGAAGAGTTCGCCCACGTTGCGGCGGGCGTCCACGAAGTCACGGGTCCAGCGGCGGGCCGGGCCGCGGTCACGGGCCGGCAGGTGGGCCTCGTCGCCGGTCAGCAGAGCCTGGCGCTGCAGGTTGCGCTCTTTGGCCAACGCCTCACGGCGGGCATTGCGGGCGGCCTTCTGGGCTGCCTTGCGCTCGGCCTTGGTGGCATTGGCGGGCACCGTCGAGGCTGCCACGAGGGGAGTACGCCGCCGTTGCTCCGCCTCCCGGCGCGAGGGCGTGGGGCGGCCCTTGCCCGTCGTCTTCTCGGGTGGCTCGCTCACCAGGGGGGCAGCCGGGGTGGTCTGGTTCTTGCCGCGTCCGAACACGACTCCCAGCCTACGGCCCCCAGGGCGCTAGGTTGCAGGTCATGGCCCCAGATGACTCCGCTGCCCCCTCCGGTCGCCCTGGTGGAGCCGACGTGGACGTCGCGGCGCTCACCGCTCGCGTGCACGCTCTGTTACCGCAGGTCCGTGGCGACCTCGAGCAGCTGATCCGCATCCCGAGCGTCTCGGCGCCGGCCTTCGACCCCGCGCCGCTGGAGGACAGCGCGGCCGCCGTGGCCGATCTGCTGCGCCGATCCGGCCTGAGCGAGGTCGAGATCGTCCGGGTGGACGACCCGGCCACCGGACGCCCCGGCTCGCCGGCGGTTCTGGCGCACCGCCCCGGCCCGCCCGGATCGCGCACCGTTCTGCTCTACGCCCATCACGACGTCCAACCCCCGGGGGACGACGCCGGCTGGACCAGCCCGCCGTTCGAGCCGACCGAACGCGACGGGCGGTTGTACGCCCGGGGCTCGGCCGATGACAAGGCCGGTATCTGCGTCCACGTCGCCGCGCTGCGTGCCCTGGGGGAGGCCATCGGCGTCGGGATCAGCGTCTTCGTCGAGGGCGAGGAGGAGATCGGCTCCCCGACCTTCGAGGCGTTCCTGGCCGCTCACCGAGACCGGCTCGCGGCCGACGTGATCGTCGTCGCCGACTCGGGCAATTGGCGGATCGGCGAACCGGCACTGACCACCAGCCTGCGGGGCCTGGTCGACGGTGTGGTGGAGGTGCGCACCCTCGACCATGCGCTCCACTCGGGCGTGTTCGGCGGCGCCGTCCCGGATGCCACGACGGTGTTGATCCGGCTGCTGGACACGTTGTGGGACGAGGACGGCAATGTCGCCGTCCCCGGGCTGGTCGCCACCGAGGCCGCCGATCTGGCCTATCCCGAACAGGACCTGCGCGCCGACGCCGGCGTCCTGGACGGCGTGTCGCTGATCGGGTCCGGCCGGCTCACCTCACGGCTGTGGACCCGCCCCGCGCTGACCGTGATCGGTCTGGACGTCCCGCCGATCGCCACCTCGTCCAACACGTTGCAGCCGGTTGCCCGGGCCAAGTTCTCGCTGCGGGTGGCCCCGGGCCAGGACGGCCGGGAGGCCTTCGAGGCACTCGCTGCCCATCTGCGCCGTTCGGTGCGCTGGGGGGCGCAGGTCGACGTCCAGGTCGGCGAGATCGGCCGGGCCTGGGTCGGTGACGTCGGCGGCGAGGTCTACGACATCGCGCGCTGGGCGCTGCGGACCGCGTGGGATCGCGAGCCGGTGCACATGGGGGTGGGCGGCTCGATCCCGTTCATCGCCGCCCTGCAGCAGGTGTACCCGGACGCCGCGGTGCTGGTCACCGGGGTGGAGGACCCGGACACCCGGGCGCACGGTCTGGACGAGTCGTTGCATCTGGACGAGTTCGCCAGGGCCTGTGTGGCCGAGGCGTTGCTGTTGGCCGCTCTCGGCTGAGCTCAGTGGGGGAGCGACGGATCCTGCGCAGCTCGCGGCGAGGGCACTCGTGCCTGACCCGCGGTCGGGGTCATCCGCCCGCCTCGGCGCATGATCTCGGTGATCTGGGCGGCGGGCAGGGCCGGTGCCCACAGGTGCCCCTGGCCCAGGTGGCAGCCGAACGCGCGGAGTTGCTCGGCCTGATCGCTGCGCTCGATGCCCTCGCAGATGATCTGTAACCCCTGACCGGCGCCCAACGCGACGATGCTGCGCAACAGCGCTCGACCCTGGTCCGTCTCGTCCTGCACGAACGACTGGTCGATCTTGAGGATGGTGGCCGGCAGCCGGCGCAGATAGCTGAGCGAGGAGTAGCCGGTGCCGAAGTCGTCGAGTGCGATCTTGACGCCGAGGGCTGACAGCTGCCCCAGCCGGGCCAACGCGGTGTCGATGTCTCGCACCAGCGAGGACTCGGTGATCTCGAGGACCAGCGCGGTGGAGTCGATCCCGGTGGACTGGGCGGTGGCCAGGACGTTCGCGACGAGTCCCGGGTCGGCCAGCTGCTCGGTCGCCAGGTTGACCTCGACGGTCAGGGGGAACCCGTCGGGGAAGTCGCGCTGCCAGCTGGCCAGCTGCGAGCAGGATCGCTCGAGGACCCAGCCGCCGATCCGGCCGATCAGTCCGGTGGCCTCGGCCAGCGGCACGAAGACCGACGGTGAGATGAGCCCGCGGGTGGGGTGCTCCCAGCGCAGCAGTGCCTCGACGCCGTAGAGCGTGCCGGTCTCGAGGTCGACCAGGGGCTGGTAGAGCACGTCCATCTCGTTCCGGTCGATCGCCCCGACCAGATCCGCGAACAGTTCGGTGCGTTCCCGCGTGGCGTCGTGCATGGTCGACTCGAACACGGCCGCCCGGCCGCTGCCCCGAGCCTTGGCATAGCTCAGCGCCACATCGGCGTTGCGCATCACCTCGACCGCTCCCATCTCCGGAGCCGTACCGGGTGGGGCGGTCTGGGCCAGGGCGACGCCGATTCCGGCCTGGATGCGCAGCCGGCGGCCGTCGACGTCCACCGGTTCGGCCAGTGCGGCGTCCAGCTTGGCCAACAGCTCGGACGGCGAACCGGTGACCCGAGCGTCGGTCACCAGGATGGCGAACTCGTCGCCGCCCAGCCGAGCGATCACACTGCGGCGCGGGGTACAGCGGTGCAGCCGGGCGCCGATCGTGCGCAGCACTCGGTCACCGAGGTCATGGCCGAAGCTGTCGTTGATGTCCTTGAAGGAATCGAGATCGACCATCAGGACGGCGATGGTGCTCGGCTGCCCGGAGCCACCGGCCAACGCCTCCTGGATCTTGTCGGTGAACAGCGCCCGGTTGGCCAGCGCGGTCAATTCGTCGTGGGTGGCCTGGTACTTCAGGGCGCCCACCAGGGCCGTGAGCCGGTCCCGCGCATAGACCACCGCCCGGCTCATCTGGGCGAACTCGTCCGAGCCGGTGAGGGCCTTGCGCTGATCGACGCCACCGGTGGTGACGGTGTTGATGTCCTCCAGGACGGCTCGCACATCCTGGGTGGTCGCCCGGAACAGTGCGGTGAGCAGGTAGAAGACCACGGCCATGGCCACCAGGGTGAGCAACAGCGGGTGCGAGCGATCGGCACGCAACTGGTCCTGCCGCACGGTCAGCAGGTGATCGGTGGCCACGACCAGCGCCGAGCTCAGGCTGGTCGCCGAGGTGGTGAGGTTGACCGTGTCCAGGCTGCTGCGGGCGGTGGGCCAGGTGCCGGCTCCGTCAGCGGCCTCGAGCGCCGCCGAGTACTGCGTGACGGCAGCACTGAACGTCCGGGCCTCGGTGCCCATCGCGTCGTGCAAGCCGGCCCAGGACGACGCGCTGAGCGCCGTGGCGAGATCGAGGCCGAGGCGACGTCCCGCGTTGGACAGGTCTCGGGCAGCCAGGCGAAGCGCGACCGGATCGTCGCCCTGCCGGTGGGTGGAGCGCACGGCCTGGGCGTCCGCGGCGGCGGTCACCACCCGCGGCAGCTCGTCGACCAGCATGGTGATCAGGTAGTTGCTGTCGAGCTGCGGGTCCACCATGAGGTGGGCGGCGTCGGCGACCTGCTGCAGTAGTCGTCGGGTCTGCTTGGCCACCTGATCGGCCAGGACCGCTCGTTGTGAGTGGGTGAGGGCGTCGTCGTAGACCGCCTTGGTCTGGGCGCGAAGCTGGGGCCAGGCCGTGCTCACCGACAGCGTCTCGCCGGATTCGACGGTGAGGTCGTCGAGTTCGTGGACCAGGCGCAGCCACCCGTCGCCCGGTTTCTCACCCTGGTTGGCGAGGTTGCGGGTCTGGCTGAGCTCGATGACCAGTTCGACCAGGGGACGGGTGTAGCGCAGGCCCACCCGTTCGCGGTCGGCGATCGAGATCTGGCCGGTGGCCTCGCGGTACGAGGCGATCATGCTGGTGCACATGGGCACGAGCAGGAGCACGGCGATGAGCCCGAACTTGCCGGCCACGCCCACTCGGCGCATCAGGCGCATGCCGGGGCGCAGCAGGAACTCCACGGGCCGACCTCCCATCCTCGATCATCACGTCGGCCGGGGAGGTCCGGATCTTGATCCGGCGCCAGGGTGACGCAGGATCCGGTCGGGATCCGGTCGGGATCCGGTCTGGTCGAGGCTCCGGTCAGGTTCGCGGGCGACAGGGCGAGCATTGGGCGCCGTGCCGCCGTATCCTGGCTGTGGTCGCGGGTAAGGCTTACCTGACCTGGTCGCCGGTTCGATCCGGCGGCCCGGGAGAAAATCACACAGATCCAGGCATAGTCGAGACGCGACCGGCGTTGAGCCCGACGGACACGTTGCCCCTACCTGCCCCCGGACCTGAGAGAGACACCGATGACCGTGCAGAACGACACGACCCAGATCGCCCCCGAGGAGCCCGCCCACGGTGTGGTCCTGACCTCGGAGGCCGTGACGTTTGCCAGGAAGTTGATGGCCAACGAGGGCCGCGACGACCTGCTGCTGCGTCTCGAGGTGGTTCCCGGTGGGTGCCGCGGCCTCGAGTACAAGCTCAGCTTCGTCGACGAGACCATGGACGGCGACAGCGTGCGCGAGTTCGACGGCCTGCCGCTGGTGGTCGACGACTTCAGCAAGGACAAGCTGGTCGGGGTGACCATCGGCTTCGCCAGCACTCTGCAGGGTGGCGAGGGACTCACCATCGACAACCCGAATGCCAAGGCCGGCGCCGGTTGCGCCTGCGGCAACAGCTTCTGCTGAACCAGCTCTTCGGCGGGTCCACGCCGTCCGCGGCGTCCAGGGACCGTCGACCTCCCGGGCACCCGGCCAGTTGTCCGGGTGCCCGGTAGGGTTCGCGACGTGCGTATAGCCGTCACCGGATCCATCGCCACTGATCATCTGATGGCGTTCGACGGTCGGTTCGCCGACAGCCTGATCGCCGACCGGCTCGACCGGGTCGCCTTGTCGTTCCTGGTCGAGGATCTGCAGATCCGGCGCGGGGGAGTCGCCGCCAACATCTGTTTCGGGTTGGCGACGCTCGGCCTCAGCCCGCTGCTCGTCGGGGCCGTCGGCGAGGACTTCGTCGACTACCGGTCCTGGCTCGAGCGCCACGGGGTCGACTGTTCCGCGGTCCACACCAGCGAGCTGGCGCACACCGCGCGGTTCATCTGCACCACCGACAGCGACCAGGCGCAGATCGCCTCGTTCTACGCGGGCGCCATGAGCGAGGCCCGCGAGATCGAGCTCGGCCCGCTGCACGCGGCCCACCCGATCGACCTGGTGCTGGTCAGCCCGAACGACCCGCAGGCGATGTTGCGGCACACCCGGGAATGCCGCCAACGCGGGTTGCCCTTCGCGGCCGACCCCTCCCAGCAGTTGGCGTGGTCCGACGGACCCATGGTGCGCGACCTGATCGACGGCGCCACGTATCTGTTCACCAACGACTACGAGTCGGAACTGATCCACACCAAGACCGGATGGGACGCCGCCGAGGTGCGTCGCCGGGTGGGCGTGCGGATCACCACCCACGGCAAGGACGGCGTGGTGATCGACACCAACGGCGACCAGCTCCGGGTGGACGTCGTCCCGGCACGCAGCATCGCCGACCCCACCGGGGTCGGCGATGCCTTCCGGGCCGGCTTCCTGGCCGGCCTGGCCTGGGGGCTACCTCTGGAGCGCTGTGCCCAGGTGGGATGTCTGCTCGCGACGCATGTGATCGAGACCGTGGGCACCCAGGAGTACGTGATGTACCGCCGGGAAGCCCTGGATCGGTTCGCCGACGCCTATGGGGCCGAAGCGGCTGCCGAGGTCGAGGGCCACCTGATCCACCTGCGCCACTGAACCGCCCGCCGGTCGGACGGCAGGGCGACATGGCCAGCGGAGGGTCGCGTCATCGGTTCGCCGAGGTGGTGGCTGCGGCCGCACCGGGCGAGGATCTGGTTGCGGTCGGGGCCGACCTGTCGGCGCGCACCTTGGTGGATGCCTACTGCGCAGGGTTGTTCCCCATGGGACTGGGGGAGGCAGGTGCAGCCCCCATCGGGTGGTGGTCACCCGATCCACGCGGAGTGCTGCCGCTGGACGGCTTCCATGCCTCGCGATCGCTGCGTTCGGCGGCACGCCGGTTCGAGATCCGGGTGGACACAGCCTTCGAGGAGGTCGTGGCCGCCTGTGGTGACCCGGCGCGCAGCGGCGCCTGGATCACCCGTGAGATCGCCATCGCCTACCAGCGGCTGCACACCCACGGCTGGGCTCATTCCGTGGAGTGCTGGCAGTCGGATCGGCTCGTCGGCGGGGTGTACGGCGTGGCGATCGGCGGGTTGTTCGCCGGCGAGTCGATGTTCCATCGCACCCGCGACGCCTCGAAGGTGGCGCTGTGGGCTCTCGTGAGTCTGCTGGCCCAGGACGGCGAGCCGCGCCGGTTGTTCGACGTCCAGTGGTCGACGCCGCACCTGCGCACACTCGGTGTGCTCGACATCACACGCACGGTGTATCTCGGTCGGCTAAGGGCAGCCCTGGACTGCCCGGGCGTCCGTTGGCCGCACGGGCCGCTCCGTCCGGCGTGACGAAGCGGCCGACCGCTCGTCGCCGTCGACGGCACCTGCGGCGTTTCACGTCGAGGGCGCCTCATCCCCACAGGTGTCAGGCGCTAGTGTGAGCGGAGCAGGATCGTGTCCCCGAACGGTGCGTGGTGCGCCGTCCGGGCAAGCTTTCGTGGAAAGGCCGACGTTGCTCTCGCTCAAGGAAAGCCGCCTGCGTCGCGGCACGAGTCGCCGAGTCGCTCTGGTCATGCTCCCGCTGCTGGTCGTGCTCTCCGGGTGCGCCAGCGACAGTCCGGTGCGCCGGGTCTGGTTGCCGGGAGAGAGAGGCACCACGAACCAGACACCCAAGATCACTGATCTCTGGGTCGGTTCCTGGATCGCCGCGATGGCCGTCGGCGTCCTGGTCTGGGGCCTGATCCTCTGGTGTGTGGTGGCCTACCGCCGCCGCCGCGACGACACCGGATTGCCCCCGCAGATCCGTTATCACATTCCGCTCGAGATCATGTACACGGTGATCCCGCTCATGATGGTCGTCGTGCTCTTCAAGTACACGGCGATCTACCAGTCGGACATCACCGACACCTCCAAGCCGGCCGACGTGCACATCAACGTCGTGGCCAAGCAGTGGGCGTGGGACTTCAACTACCTCGACGACAAGGTGTACGAGGTCGGCACCCAGGTCGAGCTGGATGGCACCGAGAAGGAGATCCCCAACCTGTATCTGCCGGTGGGCAAGCGGGTGGAGTTCACCCTGCAGGCGCGGGACGTCATCCACTCGTTCTGGATCCCCGCGTTCCTCTACAAGCTCGACAACATTCCCGGCGTGACCAACAAGTTCCAGGTCGTGCCGGAGAAGATCGGCGACTACATCGGCAAGTGCACCGAGCTGTGCGGTGAGTACCACTCCGAGATGTTGTTCAACGTCAAGGTGGTCTCGCAGGCCGACTACGACAAGCACATGGCCGACCTGAAGGCCCAGGGCAACGTCGGCCTGCTCGACACCAGCCTGAGCCGCGTCAAGACCCGTCCGGGCGGCGGTGCCGTCCCGTTCAACACCCAGACCCTCGAACCCGCGTCCGGGAGCAACTGATGACTGCGATCGCCCATCCCCCCACGAGCCTGGCCCCGGTGAGGCCCGGCAAGGGAGTCCTGGCCGTCCGCTGGATGACGTCGACCGATCACAAGGTCATCGGCAACCTGTACCTGGCGACCTCGATGTTCTTCTTCGCGGTCGGTGGCCTGCTCGCCCTGGTGATCCGGGCCGAGTTGTGGGCACCCGGTATGCAGGTGTTCATCAGCAAGGAGCAGTACAACCAGTTCTTCACCATGCACGGCCTGATCATGCTGCTGCTGTTCGCCACGCCGGCGTTCAGCGGCTGGGCCAATGCGGTGATGCCGCTGCAGATCGGCGCCCCGGACGTCGCCTTCCCGCGGCTGAACATGCTCGCGTACTGGTTCTACCTCTTCGGTGGTCTGGTGGCGGCAAGCAGCTTCCTGGTGCCGCAGGGGCCGGCCGGCTTCGGCTGGTTCCTCTACCCGCCGCTGTCGAACTCGACCTACACCCCGGGCATCGGCCCGGACCTCGGCATCATGGGTCTGGCCCTCGGTGGCTTCGCCACCATCCTGGGCGCGGTCAACTTCATCACCACGATCGTGTGCATGCGGGCACCGGGTATGACCATGTTCCGGATGCCGGTCTTCACCTGGAACATCCTGATCACCTCGGTTCTGGTCATCATGATCTTCCCGCCGCTGGCCGCGGCGCTGTTCGGCCTGGAGGCCGATCGACGGTTCGGTGCCCAGCTCTTCGAACCCGAGAGCGGGGGACCGGTGCTCTGGCAGCACCTGTTCTGGTTCTTCGGGCACCCCGAGGTCTACGTGCTCGCGCTGCCGTTCTTCGGCATCGTCTCGGAGATCATCCCCACCTTCAGCCGTAAGCCGATCTTCGGCTACAAGGGCCTGATCTTCGCCACCATCGCGATCGCGGGTCTGTCGATGGCCGTGTGGGCGCACCACATGTACTACACGGGCCAGGTCAACCTGCCGTTCTTCGCCTTCATGACGATGTTGATCGGCGTCCCGACCGGGGTGAAGTTCTTCAACTGGGTCGGCACGATGTGGCGTGGCTCGATCACCTTCGAGACCCCGATGCTGTGGGTGCTCGGCTTCCTGGTGACCTTCCTCTTCGGAGGCCTCACCGGAATCATGCTGGCCACGCCGCCGGTGGACTTCCACGTCGGTGAGACCTACTTCATCGTGGCCCACTTCCACTACACGATCTTCGGCACCGTGGTGTTCGCGATGTATGCGGGCTTCTACTACTGGTGGCCCAAGATGACCGGCCGGATGCTCAACGAGGGCTTGGGCAAGTGGCACTTCTGGCTGACCTTCATCGGCTTCCACACGACGTTCCTGATCCAGCACTGGATCGGCGTCGAGGGTGCCGTGCGCCGCTACGCGGACTACCTGCCCTCGGAGGGCTTCACCTTCGAGAATCAGGTCTCCACGGTCGGTTCGGCCATTCTGGCGCTGAGCTTCGTACCGTTCATGTGGAACATCTACATCACGCAGGCCAAGGGCGCCAAGGTCACGGTGGACGACCCGTGGGGCTACGGCTCCTCGCTCGAGTGGGCGACCTCCTGCCCTCCGCCGCGGCACAACTTCCACTCCCTGCCGCGGATCCGCAGTGAGCGGCCGGCGTTCGACCTGCACCACCCTGAAGCGGCGGCGGCAGCCGTCACCACACCGGACAACAGCGTGCTGGCCAATGTCCTCGGCCCAGCCGATGTTCAGGACCCCACGATCGAAGGTGACCGTCCGTGAAGGTCGAAAGGCGACTGTTCGTCTACCTCGGGTTGCTCTACATCCCGGTGGGGACGGTCTACGGCTACATGACGAAGTGGGAAGAGCCGCTGGGCTTCCTGGCGCTCTACCTCACCTCGGCCATGGCCCTGATGATCGGTGCGTACTTGGCGTACACGGCCAAGCACATCGATGCTCGTCCGGAGGACGACCCGAACGCCGAGATTCGCGAGGGCGCTGGCGAGCTGGGCGTGTTCGCGCCGTACTCGTGGTGGCCGATGCCGCTGGGGTTGGCGGCGGCGTGCGTCTTCGCCGGACTGGCCGCCGGTTGGTGGTTGTTCTTCATCGGGGTCCCGCTGGCGGCTGTTGCGCTGATCGGCTGGGTCTTCGAGTACTACCGCGGTGAGTTCGCACACTGACCACCTCGCATCCGCCGAACGGTGGCATCTCGGTCTCTACACGCCGAGGTGTCACCGTTCGGCGTTTGGAGACCGCCGGTCGCGTACTCTTGGCCTGGCTGAGACGACTCACCTCGAGGTCATGGCAACCTTTGCCGCGCGTCCCGCGTCTCGAGGTGGAGGAGGCGTCGAGCAGGACGTCCTCCCGCTTGGATGACTGGAGAAACATCGGTGCGTAAGGGGTTTCTCGTCGCGGTGGCGCTGACGCTCGTGGTGACCTCGAGTGCCTGCCAGCCGGCGTCGAAGACGGCGGCGGGCAGCAGCCCTCAGGGCACGGGGAGCAGTTCCGCGACCAGCACGGTGGCTGGAGCCAGCGCCGCGGTGACCAGCGAGCCAGCGGTCCTCAGCCTGGCTCCCCAGACCGGTAGCACACAGGTGCGCCCCGATCGGCCCGTGACGGTCGACGTCGTCCACGGACGCATCAGCCGCGTTCGGCTGACCACCGAGGACGGTAAGCAGCTGAAGGGGGAGCTCGACGGCGGCAGCTGGAGGCTCACCGACGCCCTGGCACCGGGCACCACGTACACACTCTCGGCCCTGGGCGCCGGCGAGGACGGTTCGCCGGTCACGGCCACGTCCACCTTCACCACGCTCCAGGCGAATCGGCTGGTGTCCACCACCCTGATCCCCGGCGACGACTGGACCGTCGGAGTCGGCATGCCCGTGATCGTCGTCTTCTCCCAGCCGGTGAAGAACAAGAAGGCTGCCGAATCTGCGCTGACCGTCTCCAGCACGCCGTCCGTGGAGGGCGCCTGGCGGTGGTTCTCCGCGACAGAGGTCCACTGGCGCCCCAAGGAGTACTGGCCGTCGGGCACGAAGGTGAATGTCACCGCCGCGATGTCGAAGGTCGAACTGTCGGACGGCGTGTGGGGCCGGCGGACCACCACGAGCTCGTTCACCGTCGGCCGGTCGCAGATCCTGACCGTGGACACGGCTCGACACTCGCTGACCGTGCGCCAGGGCGACAAGGTCGTCCGGTCGATGCCCGTCACGACCGGCAAGGCCGGGTTCCGCACCCGCAACGGCATCAAGGTCATCATGAGCCGCGAGTCCCAGGTGAGAATGGATGCGGCCACCCTCGGCAAGGACAAGAGCGATCCCGAGTACTACAACCTGTTGGTCAACTGGGCGCTGCGCCTGACGTACAGCGGTGAGTTCCTGCACGCTGCCCCCTGGTCGGTGGGCTCGCAGGGACGGGCGAACGTCAGCCACGGCTGTACCGGGATGAACACTGCCAACGCGCGCTGGCTCTACGACAACTCACTCGTCGGCGACGTCGTGGTGTACACCGGGTCGTCGCGAGCACTCGAGTGGGGCAACGGATACACCGAGTGGAACATGCCGTTCGACACGTACGCAGCGGGGACCGACGTCTGACGGGCACGCCGCACCGGGGGTCGGTGGCTCGGCGGCAGAGCTGCCTCGTCAGCGGCGCCGGGGCCCCAAGAGTCGCTTCACGGCCGCCTCGATGACGAAGTAGGCGATGACCAGCAGCAGGATCAGTCCCCACCAGGGGACATTGGTCCAGATGACCAGGTTCACCTTGTCCCAGACACCCTCGAGGATGATCACGAAGATCACGATGGTGATGGCGGCCGTGAGCCGGCGTCGCAAGTCGGTGTTCATCGATGATCCTGACGCATGAGGTGAGGGTAGCGTTCCCGGCCTTGGCGGGGGGAGAACGAAGGGGAGAAGGGGTTTCGCTGCAGCGGGCATTGGCCGATCGCCGATCCGGAGCCGATCCGCACACGAATCGGCAGAGGGCTCATGAAGAAGGCCCGGACCATCAGGCCCGGGCCTTCCTCGTGTACGTGGGTCGATCAGTGCTGTGCCGGCGTTGACTCGATCGCCTCGTGATCGTGGTGATCGTGGTGAGCCGCGGCCAACTCCATCGGGGTCACCGGCTCGACGCGCTGCTCGAAGTAGAACTTCGACAGCTTGTTCTTCCAGCCCGAACCCGAACCCGGACGGCGCACGCCCCGCTCATCCTCCGCCGGCAGCTCGCCCAGCGGTCGACTGGTCTCGTGCTGCACCAGCTTCCACCGCTTGAACTCGTCGAGCGGTTCGTGGACCTCGAAGAACTCGCCGGCCTCGGTGCGTACCAGGACGGCGGTCTCACGGCCGTGCAGGACCAGGTCGCGGTCCTTGCGCTGCAGCCCGAGGCAGATTCGCTTGACGACGATGAAGACGACGGGCGGAAGCACGAAGACCAGGACCCGCAACGTGTTGGTGATGTCGTTGATCGACAGTCGCAAGACGGTGGCCATGATGTCGTTACCACCGCTGATCCACAGCAGGATGTAGAACGTGATGGCCATGGCACCCAGACCGGTCCGGGTGGGGGCGTTGCGGGGCCGGTCGAGCAGGTGGTGCTCACGCTTGTCCCCGGTGGCCCACTGCTCGATCCACGGGTAGAGGAACATCGGTGCCGTCATCAACCCCGGGATGACCAGAGCGGGAACCAGGATGTTGAACGACCAGGTGAATCCGAAGGCCGTGAACTCTCCCCAGCCGGTCATCAACCGGACTGCACCGTCCATGAAGCCCATGTACCAGTCGGGCTGTGAGCCGGCGCTCACGGGGGAGGGGTCGTAGGTGCCGTAGGCCCAGATCGGGTTGATCGTCACCAGCGCCGACATCAGCGTGATGACACCGAACACGATGAAGAAGAAGCCACCGGCCTTGGCGGTGTACACCGGGAAGAGCGGGTAGCCGACCACGTTCTTGTTGGTGCGGCCGGGCCCGGGGTACTGGGTGTGCTTCTGGATCACCAGCATCACGAGGTGGGCGCCGATCAGAGCCAGGAAGATGGCCGGCAGCAGCAACACGTGCACCGTGTAGATGCGGGGGATGAACTCCTCGCCCGGGAACTCGCCGCCGAACAGGAAGAAGCTGAGGTACGAGCCGACCACCGGGATCGCCAGGATGATGCTCGAGGCGATGCGGATGCCGGTACCGGACAGCAGGTCGTCGGGGAGGGAGTAGCCGAGGAAGCCCTCGACGATGCCCAGCAGCACCAGGACGCAGCCGATGACCCAGTTGAGCTCACGCGGCTTGCGGAACGCGCCGGTGAAGAACACCCGGAACATGTGCACGGTCATGGCGGCGACGAAGACCAGCGCCGCCCAGTGGTGGATCTGCCGCATGAGCAGGCCGCCACGGACGTCGAAGGAGATCCGCACGGTCGAGGCGAACGCCTCGGACACGTGCTGGTTCACCAGCGGGGCGTAGACGCCCTGGTAGGTGGTGTGCCCTGAGCTCGGGATGTAGAACAGGGAGAGGAAGACACCCGTCA
This sequence comes from Kineosporiaceae bacterium, assembly GCA_016713225.1. NCBI lineage: Bacteria > Bacillati > Actinomycetota > Actinomycetes > Kineosporiales > Kineosporiaceae > Kineosporiaceae bacterium. Next base: position 1,201,332 of record JADJPO010000003.1, on the reverse strand, counting down.
GCAGCAGGATGATGAAGCTGTAGAGCGCGACCTCACCCAGCATGAAGGACCAGTGGTCCGGGAAGATCTTGCGGGCGAGGAACTTCACACCCTTGCTGGCGCTGAGTCGCTCGTCGGCCCAGTTGGCCAGCTTGCCGGACTTCGTCTCGGTCGTCGTGGTGGTCATCCCCGCTCCCAGAAGCTCGGCCCAACGGGCTCGCTGAATGCGTCTGCGGCCACCAGGTAGCCCTCCTCGTCGACGGTGATGGGCAACTGTGGCAACGGACGCCGCGCAGGACCGAAGATCACCTTGCAGTTCTGCGTCAGGTCGAAGGTCGACTGGTGGCACGGGCAGAGCAGGTGGTGGGTCTGCTGCTCGTAGAGCGCCACCGGGCAACCCATGTGGGTGCAGATCTTCGAGTAGGCAACGATTCCATCGTACGAGCCAGGGCGCGAGGCGTCATCCAGGAGCTCCGGGTCGAGACGCATGACCAGGACCGACGCCTTGGACTTCTCGTTGAGGACGTTCTCGACCTCCTCGATGCCCTCGGGCATGACGTGGGCGACCGAGCCCTGCACCAGATCAGAGGCCTTGATCTTGCCGCCCTGGGGGTCGAGCACCAGGGGCGTGCCCTTCTTCCAGATGGTCTCCGACAGCTTGTTGCCCGGGCGAGGCCCGAGGTCGCTCAGCAGGACGACGGCCGGGAGGGGGGCCAGGGCCATGGCGCCGATCAGAGAGTTACGGATCAGCGGGCGTCGACCGAGGCCGGATTCCTCGGCACCCTCGGCGAGGATGTCGAGCGCAGCGGCCCGGTCCTCGTCGCTGCCGCGCAGGTCGTGACGGTCCTCGACCCGCTCCTCGTCCGGCATCAGGGTCTTGGCCCAGTGGACCGCGCCCGCTCCGATGCCGAACAGGGCCAGGAAGAGGCCGAGGCCGACCAGGGCGGTGGAGAGCTTCACCCGGCCCATGAACTCGGTGTAGGGCAACGTGGTGTCGTACGGCAGGGCGAAGTAGAAGACCATCGCCAGCACGGTGCCGATGCCCGAGATGGCGAACAGTGCCGCCACCTGGCGCTCGGCCCGCTTGGCGGCCGCCGGATCGATGTCGGTGACCCGATGACGATGCGGGGGCAGTCCCGGGTCGTCGAACCTCTCGGAGGTCGCCACGGTGCCGTGGCTGTCACTGGAGACGACGTCGGGAAGGTTCTGGCTCTCACTCACGATGACTTGGCTCCCAACCACACGGCGCACCCGATGAGCAGACCCAGGCCGGCGAGCCAGGCAACCAGGCCCTCCGTCACCGGGCCGAACGACCCGAGGCTCAACCCACCGGGGGTCGGGGTCTCGTCGATCGACTTCAGGTACGCGATCACGTCACGCTTGCTGTCAGGGCTGATGGTCTGGTCGGTGAAGACCGGCATCGACTGCGGCCCGGTCACCATCGCCGTCCAGATGTCCTTCGGGTCGACGCCGGTGAGGCCGGCCGCATACTTGCCGTGCGTCAGCGCACCGCCCTTGCCCTGAATGTTGTGGCACATCGCGCAGTTGGTGCGGAAGATCAATCCGCCCTTGGCGATGTCGCCCTTGCTCGCATCCACGTCCGCGTCGGAGGGGATGGCCGGGCCGGGGCCGAGCGAGGCCACGTAGGCCGCCATGGCCTGGATCTCCTCGTCGGTGTACCGGACCGGGGAGACCTTCGGCGCCTGGGGGCCGGTGGCCGCCATCGGCATGCGTCCGGTGCCGACCTGGAAGTCGACCGCGGCGGCGCCGACGCCGACCAGGGACGGTGCATTGCGCCGTCCCTCGGCATTGGTGCCGTGGCACGTCGAGCAGTTGGCCAGGAACAGCTTCTTACCGGCCTCGATCTCATCCGCTGCGGACACGGCGGCCGAGGCTTTCCCGGTGGTCGCCGCGGCGTACGACACACCGGTGATGATCAGCGCGATCATCACCAGGAGTGCTGTCGCCAGCGGGTGTCGCCGCCGGGCTGCGAGTGCGGTCACGGTTTCTTCTCCTGGGCGAGCAGTGGAACCTGACGGACGTGCGCGTCCTGCGCTGGAATCCCTGTGAGTCGGAGTTGGGGGACTTCTACTTCAGGACGTAGATGACGAGGAACAGGCCGATCCAGACCACGTCGACGAAGTGCCAGTAGTACGAGGTGACGATGGCGCTGGTGGCTTCGGCGTGCCCGAACCGACGGGTCATGTAGCTCCGGGCGATGATCAGCAGGAAGGCGATGAGGCCGCCCGTGACGTGCAGACCGTGGAAGCCGGTGGTCATGTAGAAGACCGACCCGTATCCGCTGGACGCGAGCGTGAGGCCCTCCGAGACGAGCTTGGCGTACTCGTAGACCTGCCCGGCGACGAAGACGGCGCCGGCGATGTACGTGAGCACGTACCACTCGCGCATGCCCCAGTTCTTCCAGCCGTGCTCACGGGTCCAGGGCGTCCACCAGGGGCCCTTGGCTGCGGCCTGGAAGCGCTCTGCTGCGAACACGCCCATCTGGCACCACACGGAACTCAGCACCAGGTTGATGGTGTTGGCGGTGGAGAAGGGGATGTTCAGCAGCTCGGTGTTCTCCGCCCAGACGGGCGGGAGCACGGCTCTGATGGTGAAGTACATCGCGAACAGGCCGGCGAAGAACATGAGCTCGCTCGCCAGCCAGACGATGGTGCCCACCTGGACCATGTTCGGTCGATTGACCGTCGCGTGGGTCGGGTGGGGGCTGTCAACGATGGATGCGGTCGCCACGGAGGCCAATCTAGACCTACCGCGAGGGTGAAACCGAGGGGGTTGGTCAACCGGCGTGCCGAGGTGCCCTCCTTCGGCCGTGACCTGCGCCGAACGGTCGAGCAGCGGCGGCCGGTAGCATGCCCACGCCAGCCCTCACCGACTTCTCGATACGAGGCGGAGATCGCACCATGAACGAGCTGTCCGTCCTGCTGTACAGCGACGACGTGGACACCCGCACTGCGGTGCGGATGGCAGTCGGCCGGCGCCCCGCGGCGGACCTTCCGCTGGTGCGGTGGGTCGAGTGCGCCACGGGGGCTGCGGTTCTCGCCGCGGTGGACGGCGGCGGCCTCGATCTGCTGATTCTCGACGGCGAGGCCAGCCCGACCGGCGGCATGGGCCTGTGCAAACAGCTCAAGGACGAGATCTACGAGTGCCCGCCGGTGCTGGTGTTGACCGGCCGTGCTCAGGACGCCTGGCTGGCGACCTGGTCACGGGCCGATCAGGTGGTGGCTCACCCGCTCGATCCGGTGGCGATCGCGGCGGCGGTCGGTGACCTGGTGCGCGGGTCACGCAGCGTCGCGGGCTGATGGGCGCGATCACCTGGAGCCGTTTGATCGCCTCGCTGCTCAGCGGCGAGGACCTGTCGCGCGAGCAGTGTGCCTGGGCCATGAACCAGGTGATGAGTGCCGAGGCGACCAGTGCGCAGCTGGCCGGATTCCTGGTGGCTCTGCGCGGCAAGGGCGAGACGGTCGAGGAACTGTCCGGGCTGGTCGAGGCGATGTTGCAGCACGCCGTCCGGATCGAGGTCCCCGGACATTGTGTGGACGTCGTGGGCACGGGTGGTGACAGACATCACACCGTGAACATCTCCACGATGGCAGCTCTTGTCGTGGCCGGAACCGGGCGAACCGTGGTCAAACACGGCAACCGTGCTGCGTCGTCCTCCTCGGGCGCTGCTGACGTCCTGGAGGCACTCGGCGTGCGGCTGGACCTGCCACCGGGCCGGGTCGCCGAACTCGCCCCCGAGGTGGGGATCACCTTCTGCTTCGCCCAGGTCTTCCACCCATCGATGCGTCACGCGGCTGTGGCACGTCGTGAGCTCGGCGTGCCGACGGCGTTCAACTTCCTGGGCCCGTTGACCAACCCCGCGCAGCCGGCCGCCGCCGCGATCGGGGTGTCCGATGCCCGCATGGCTCCGATCATGGCCGGGGTGCTGGCCGATCGGGGGACCTCGGCGCTGCTGTTCCGGGGCGATGAAGGGTTGGACGAGATGTCCACCACCGCGCCCACGACGGTGTGGCTGGTGGACGCCGGGCAGGTTCACCGGACCTCGCTGGACGCCGTGGATCTGGGCCTGGCTCGGGCCACGCTGGCCGACCTCGCCGGTGGTGACGCCACGCACAACGCCGGTGTGGTGCGGTCGGTGCTGGCGGGGGAGCAGGGCCCGATCCGTGACGCCGTGTTGCTGAACGCCGCTGCTGCCGTGGTGGCTGCCGACGGCGCTGCCCGCGGTCTGCTCGTCGAGCGGATGCAGGCGGCCTTGGAGGAGGTGGCTGCTGCCGTGGACGGCGGAGCGGCGGCGAGTGTGCTCGATCGCTGGGTGGTGGCCAGCGCCTCCTGACGGGCCGCCCGTCAGTCCCCGTCCATGCCCAGCGCGAAGGCGGCCTCGAGGTCGTGCCGGCTGTAGGCCCGGAATGCCAGGTACGTGCGGGTGGAACTCACCCCGGTCACCTTGCTGATGCGATCGGCGATCACGTCGGCGAGCTGGTCGTGCTCGTGCACCCGGACCATGGCCACCAGATCGACGTCGCCGGTGACCGAGTAGACCTCGCTCACCCCGTCGAGGGCCGCGATGTCGGCGGCGACCTCGGGGATGCGGTTCACATCGGTCTGGACCAACACGATGGCCGTGATCATGCGTTCTCCCTGATCGGTCGGCCCGAGCCGGGTCGGTCTCAGCTCGGTGTCCCCGAGCCTAGTGCGTTCAGTTCGGCCAGGTGGCGGCCGGCGCCCGCCTGCGGGCAGCTCCACTCGCCGTCCAGGTCGACCAGTCGGACGCCGGGCTGCTCGAGCCAGCGCAGCACCTGTTCGGTCTCCTCCGGATGCGCGGCGGGCAAGGGGGCGGGGGGCGGCGTGGGCACTTGCTCACCGGTGGCGCGCAGCGCGTCCAGGTACGGACGCGGGTCGGCACCCGGCGGACTGGTCGTGGTCGCCGCCAGCCGGCCATAGCGCACCAGGATCAACTCCCACCCCCGCATGGAGTGCCCGGCCGCTCGCTCGGCGGGGACCTGCCTCGCGGCCAACAGCTCGCGGGTCGCGGCCAGGGGGGCCAACCGCTGGGTGCGTGAGACCGCCCGGACCACCGCGAGCAACCGATCACGGTGGCGGGCAGCTTCTTCGAACCGCTCCTGCGAGGCCAGGTCGGTGGCGCGGTCGAGCAGGTGGGTCACCACGGCGGTGGCGTCTCGGGTGAGTACCTGCGCAGCCTGGTCGCTCACGGCGCGGTAGGCCTCGACGTCCTGACCCCCGATGCACGGAGCCCCGCACCGGCCGATCTCGGCGAGGACGCACGCGCGGGCCGAGGGCGAGGGGCGACGAGGCAGGCGCGAGGTGCACTGGCGCAACGGAATCGCCTCGTGCAACCCGGCGACGGCGAGCTCGGCCTGCTGGTGTGAGGAGAACGGCCCGACATAGGTCGCGCCGTCCGGGATCACCGTGCGCACGACCGACAGCCGGGGGAAGGCCTCGGCAGTGAGCTTGATCCACGGTGCCCGCTGCGGGAAGCGGGAGCGTCGGTTGTAGGGCGGGGCATGCTCGGCGATCAGACGCAGCTCACGCACCCGCGCCTCGAGCGCCGTGGCACAGACCACCGCGGTCACCGACTCGGCCAGCGCCACCATCTCGCTCATCCGGGTGCGCTTCTCGGTGGCGGTGAAGTACGTCCGCACCCGGGTGCGGACATCGACCGAGGTGCCGACATAGAGCGGACGCCCTCGGCCGTCGCGGAACACGTACACGCCGGGGGCGTTCGGCAGGTCGTCGGCCAGGTGTCGCTTGCGGCGGGTCTTCTCCGGAACCCGCGTGCTCACGGTGGCCAGTTCCTCCAGGCTGGCCACGCCCAGCGGCCCGAGTCGCTCCACGAGAGCGTGCAGCACGTCGACGGTGGCCCGGGCATCGGTGAGCGCCCGGTGATTCGGCTCGACCCGGGATCGGAACAGCCGGGCCAGGGTCGACAGCTTGTGATTGCGGGCCTCGTCGCCCCGGACCACGGCACGGGCGAGCCCCACGGTGTCGATCACCGTCAGCGCCGGCCACACCCGTCCGGTCGCCGCGCACGCCGTCTTCAGGAACGTGGTGTCGAAGCCGGCGTTGTGAGCCACCACGGCGTCCGCACCGATCAGGAACTCGAGGAAGGCCGCCAGCGCTGCCCCGAGTCGCGGCGCCGTGGCCACCATCGGATTGGTGATACCGGTGAGCACCGAGATGAAGGCGGGAATCGGCTCACCGGGGTTGACCAGCGTCTGGAACTCACCGAGCACCTGCCCGCCGCGCACCTTGACCGCTCCGATCTCGGTGATGGCGTGCTCGGCGGCGCTGCCCCCGGTCGTCTCGAGGTCGACCACCACGAACGTCGTCTCGTGCAGGGGGGTGCCGAGTTCGTCGAGGCTGATCTGGGCGCCCGGACGCCACGTCGGGAGCCCGGCGTGGGTGTCGATCGTGGTCATGACCCCGACGCTAGGGGTGGGGTACGACAACCATGCCCCGCCACGTCGTCCGGCGATCCGGCGGGTAGGCTCGCGACGTGTCCGATCTTCGCTGGCGATGTGGTGCCTGCGGCAACCTGACCCGCTTCGACGTCACCCGCACCTCGACGGTGCGCGAGTTCGTGCACCTCGACCTCGCCGGTCAGGGCCGGGTCGAGGAACAGACCGTGCTGGACGAGCGGATCGACCAGGTGCGCTGCCGGTGGTGCGACCGCGATGATCAGATCGAGCTCGTCCCGCGCACCGATCAGCCGGAATGACCGATCCGGAGCTCCCCGACGCGGTCCAGCGGCGGATGTTGGTGCTGGCGGCTCGGGTGCTCGGTGAGCTGGAGCCCGATCGGGTTCCGGTGGTGTTGCGCCGGGTACGGGCCTTTGCCCCCGCGCGACGAGCCGTTGCCGGTGCGGGAGCGCTCCGGACGGCGTTGGACGCCGAGGTGGTCTTCCGGCAGGCGGTGGCTGCGGCGTGGCGCGGTGAACGGCCCGAGGTGGCTGCCCTGGTGGTGCGGGGTGGCCTGGCCGAGGCCACCTCCGAGGGCGGTGAGATCGAGGACGCCGTGTTGCCCGAGCTGCTCGTGGGACTGTTCCTGGTGCGTCCCGAGGGCTGGGAGGCGCTGGCCGGCGAGGTGCGTGAGCGGTTGGACGCCAGGCACAGGACCCGGTCGCACGAGGCGGTGGCAGCGGCCGCCGAGCGAGAGACGGCCCTGGCTCGAGCCGAACGTGACCGGGTGCAGCGCGAGCTGGATGCCGTGACCGCCGCCGTTGCCGAGCGGGAGCAGGAGCTCGCCGTGGTGCGCCGTGAGTTGCGCCGGGCGCGTTCGGACGCCGATCGGGCCCGGGCTCAGGTGCGCGCGGTCGAGGCCGCCCAGGCCGATCAGGCGCAGCAGGATCAGGAGCGGCTGCACCAGTTGGCCGCCGAGGTCACCCGACTCGGGGAGGAGCTGGCCGCGGCGCAGGAACGTGGCGAGGCTGCCCGCCAGTCCGCTCGGGCGGACCGGGCGCTGGACGACGCGCGGGTACGGCTGCTGTTGGACGCCGTGATCGAGGCGGCCGGCGGGCTGCGTCGCGAACTCGCCCTGCCACCTGTCGGGGTGCGTCCAGCGGATGTGGTGGCCGAACAGCTCGCGGCCCGGACCGCCCCGGGTGGCGAGCGCACGACGTCCGGGGGATCCGACGATCTGGTGCGGGGCCGATCGCAGACCGATCCGGGTCTGCTGGCCGATCTGCTGACGGTGCCGCAGACCCACCTGGTGATCGACGGCTACAACGTCACCAAGACCGGGTATCCCGCGTTGGCCCTGACCGAGCAGCGCCGCCGGTTGCTGGACGGCCTGGCCGCGCTGGCCGCACGCACCGGGGTCGAGATCACCTGCTGTTTCGACGGTTCGGACGCCGTCCCGGCCGGCCCGCCCCCGCCGGTGCGCGGCGTCCGGGTGCTGTTCTCGGTCCCTCCGATGAACGCCGACGAGCTGATCCGTCGGCTGGTCCGGTCCGAGCCGGTGGGACGTCCCGTGGTGGTGGTGAGCACCGACGGCGAGGTGGTCTCCGGCGTCAGCCGGTCGGGGGCACGAGCCGTGGCCTCACTCGCCCTGGTCCGCCTGCTGGGATCCCGTTGAGGGGGTGCCGGGACCGCGGTTCCGGGGGACTTGTCGGTGGTGGCCCCTAGCGTCCCCGTCACCGGTCGAACACCGGTGTGACGCGAGCTCACGATGCGTCGCTCGGACGAAGAAAGGGCTTGCCGTGCTCATCGATTGCGACACCTGCCAGGTTCGTGGAGCAGCCTGTGGCAGCTGCGTGGTGACCGTGATGTTGGCTGCGCCCGCCAACGGTGAGTTGGACGGCGCCGAGCGGGCCGCCATCGCGGTGTTGGCCGATTCGGGCCTCGTGCCCCCTTTGCGCCTCGTGCCTGGTGGCCGAACGTCAACCAACCGTGATGGGACTGTGAAGAGACGGGCAACCGGCTGAGGATTCGGCCTGGTGACCAGGCGTTTTCGATAGCCTCCGTCCACCACCTGGCACCCGTCTTGGCGCGCTGATCCGAACCAGCTAGTGTCGCCTCGATGTCACGGTCCGGTCACGACGATCGAACCAACGGGCGCCGGGGGCCTTCGGAGGAACGGAGCGATGGCCGAGTGTCCCTGCACCTGACTGTGCGGCGGGGGATGGCAACGGCGGTGACAGCCGTCGTGGTTCTGGGCCTGGGGGTGGCCGGGGCGAGTGCCGCTCCCAAACCGAATCTCGCGACCGTGCAGAAGCAGGTCGAGACCCTGCAGCATGACGTCGAGGCGGCCACGGAGCAGTACAACGGCGCCCGTGAGAAGCTCGCCAGTGTCAACGTCATGACCGCTGCGGCGACCACCCGAGTGGCCCAACAGCGCGGGCAGGTGGAGATCGCCAGGCAGGGTCTGGGCAGGCTCGCCGCCGAGACGTACAAGGCCGGCGACCTCGAGATGGTCAGCCTCATGCTGAGCGATGACCCGGATGCCGCGTTCGCGGCGAGTGGGTTGCACTCGAGCCTGAGCGAGCGCCAGGCCGAGGCCGTGGCGGCCCTCGTGGCTGCCCAGCGTCGATTGGCCGAGGACCAGGCCCACCTGGGCCACCAGAAGACTCAGCTGGTCGCCGAGACCAAGCGCCTGCAGACGCTGAAGAAGCAGATCGAGTCCAAGCTGGCCGACTCGCGCCGGTTGCTCGCCCAGTTGGATGGCACCCAGCGCCGGGCGATCGCTCAGATGGGAGGCTCCGGCGATCAGCGCGCCATCGAGCAGGCCGGTGTCGAGGTACCCGCGACGGGTCTGCTGCACTGCGAGGACGTGGGGATCGACACCACGGACGCCCAGGCCCGTGCCGCGTTGAACTTCGCCTGCGCACAGATCGGCAAGCCGTATCGGTGGGGTGGATCGGGGCCGGGCAGCTATGACTGCAGCGGGCTGGCCATGGCCGCCTACGCCAAGGCCGGCATCTCACTGCCGCACAACGCTGCGATGCAGGCCAGGGAGGGCGTCTCGGTCTCCCAGGCGAACCTGAAGCCGGGTGATCTGGTGTTCTTCAACAGCTACAACCACATGGGCATCTACGTGGGCAAGGGCCTCATGGTCCACGCGCCGCACACCGGTGACGTCATCCGGATCGCCTCGGCCCGCCTCGACGGCAGGCTCATCAAGGCCGTTCGGCTGTAACCGGGGCGGTGGTGTCCGGGGCCACGGCGGTCGCCGAGGTCTCGGAGGTCGCGGAGTTCACGGACCAACCCACGGCCACCAGGGCTGCCACCAACCAGTACTGGTTGTAGAAGGCCTGCTTGTTCACCAGGTTGGCCACCAACAGCACCAGCGCAGCCCAGCAGAGCAGTTCGCCCGGGCCGGGGTCGTGCCGGTGCAGGTAGCCGGCGACGGCGGCCATCACCGCCAGCACCACGACTCCGGTCAGCCAGAACGGCGGCATCCAGCCGAACTCGTTGATCGCGGCGATGTAGAGGCTGTCCGCGAAACGCATCGGCGGATAGCGCACCAGCACCGCGACGGTGTCCTCGAACATGGCGGCAGGGTCGGCGAGGAACCAGGGCAGCACGGCGACCCCGGTGGCGAGGGCGGTGAGCACCGTGCGGCGCAGACCGAAGCGTGGCCAGGCCGCCAGCAGTGGCAACAGCAGCACCAGGTGCTGTTTGCACGCCATCCCGATCGCCAGCGCGAGGATCGCGCGCAGCCATCGGCCGCCCAGGATTCCGTGCGCGGCCACCACCAGGCAAGCCGCGAGCAACGGCTCGGTCCAGGCCTGTTCGATCTGGGTCGCGGTGCCGGGCACCACGAGCAGCAACGCCGCGGCGCCGGCCGTGACGCGAGGGTCCCGGCCGGGTCGGTGCATTCCGCGCACCACGAGGGCGGTCATCACCGTGATCGCCGCGAGCGCCACCCGGACGTCACCGGCGAGCCACCTGCCGGGGGCGAGCAGCAGCGCCGTCCAGGGCAGGTACGTGAAGGCCGCCATCACCCCGGGTGGGCCGACCCAGACCTCGCGGTAGATGTTGTGACCCCGGGCCAGCGAGTCGGCGGCGCCCTGCAGCGTGTACCAGACATCGATCTCGGGAGCGGGGTCACCGCGCAGCAGCAGCACGGTGGCGACGAGATACCCGGTGATCGCCAGGCCCAGCGCGGCGTTCGCGGCCCGGTGCGGCGTCCACCGCGTCCAGGTGGCAGCGGGGATCAGCACCAGCAGGCCGCCCAGCACCCCCGCTCCGGCGAGGATCCAGCGGACCCGGCCGGCGGCGTCCGGGGGGAGGTAACTGAAGACCGGCACCCACCAGGTGATCAGTCCTGAGCTGATCAGCGCAGCAGCCGGCCCCCAGCGCGCATCGCCGTCGCGGCCCGCAGCCGACCTGCGGGTGCTGCGGGATCCGACCAGGACGGCGGCGAGCACGACGGCAGCCACCAGGTACCCGGCCACGATGGCCGGGCGGTATCGGACAACGCTGTAGGCGGACAGCCCGGTGGCCGCAGCCAGGGCGATGCCCCCCGCGACCTGTCGAATGATCCCCGAGGAGAGGGCGAGAGGGGCCGGCACGGGGGACAGCCTAGGTCCGCGGCGATCCTGAGCGGTCCCGGCGATCTGCGGCGAGGTGGGTCCTCAGCGGACCGCGGCCTGCACGATGGAACTGAGTCCGATCACCACGCCCACGACCACGGCGGCGATCGCCGCCACCATGAGCCCGTACTCGATGGCCGAGGCGCCCTGGTCGTTCGGCCGCCGGGCTGATCGTGGCCGGCGCAGCAGCGGGCGACTCACAGCGTCTGGCCCTCCACCAACCCGAGCCGGACGGCGGCCATGACCGCCTGTGCCCGGTTGCCGGCGCCGAGCTTCTCGTAGATGTTCGCCACGTGGGTCTTGGCGGTGGACTCGCTGATGTAGAGCCGGCGAGCGATCTGCGAGATCGCCAGGCCGTCGACCAGCAGCTCGAGCACCTCGCGCTCCCGCGGGGAGAGCTTCGGCCCGGTCGGGGCGTTCATCCGGCGCTGCATGGCATCGGCCAGATCGCGGGCGGTGAAGGCGCGGGGGTTGGCGGCGGCGTGCCGTGCCGCAGCGACCACTTCCTCGGCAGGGGCGTCCTTGCCGACGAAGGCCGAGGCACCGGCATCCAGGGCCGCGAAGAGCTTGTCATCGCCTGCATACATGGTCAGCACCACCACCCCGAGGGCGGGGGAGGACTTGCGGGCCTTCTCGGCGAGGACGATGCCGTCGCCGTCCGGCAGTTTCACGTCGGTGACCAGCACGTCCGGCGTCAGCCGGTGCAGGGCGTCGACGGCCTCGGCCACCGTCCCCGCCTCACCGACCACCTCGACGTCCCCGGCGCGGTCGAACGCCCGCCGCAGACCCTCCCGAATCAGCTGATGATCATCCACGAGGAGCACGGTGATCTGGTCTTGCACCCCCGTCACATTGTCTCCTTGGTCGAGTGGCCAGCCCAGCTCGGCGAGTCTGTCATGTCCGCGAACCTCTCGTATGCGTGATCGCAACATTACTCCGGGTAGTGGCCCTGCTCGGTTCGAGCAGGATGTCCACGACGGTTCCGCGGGACCGGCTCGCGCCGGGTAGCGCAGGATCGCTCTCGTCCCGGTCGCGCACGGTCAGATTGGCCCCGATCCGGGTGGCACGTTCCTTCATGCCGGTGATGCCCATGCTGTCCGGACGGGGTGGCGACAAGCCGCACCCGTCGTCGGCCACCGTGACCCGGGCTCTCGGCGGGTCGACCATGACGGTGAGCCAGAGGTTGTGGGCGTCGGCATGACGGCGCACGTTGGTGACGGCCTCTTGCACCATGCGGAGCAATTCGACCTCGGTGGCCAGCGGCAACCGGTGGGGCGACTCGTCGGTGGACAGGTGCACCACCAGACCGGCCTGGGTGGCCACCCGCTGTACGTAGTCCGACAGGGTTCGGGCCAGCCCGACGGCCTCGTCCACCCCGGCGCGCAGATCGAAGATGCTCAGGCGCAACTCGGCCACCAGGGTGGTCAGGTGTTCGCGCAGCGCGTGCAGCCGTGCCGCCACCTCGGCGGGGGCGTCGCTGGCGATGTCGTCGATCTGGTAGCCCACCGAGGCCATGTCCTGCGCGATGCCGTCGTGGATCTCTCGGGCGAGCCGGTGGCGCTCGTCGACCGTGGCCAGCCGCCGGACGTCGTCGAACAGCAGGGCCGAGGCCAGGCGCGGCCCGGCCTGGGCGATCGAGGCCCGGCAGGCGGCCACCGAGTCATCGCCCAGGGACTGGGCTCCGGTGGCGTCGGCCAGCACCACGACGGCCACCACGCGCTCACCCATCAGCACCGGAAGCCCCAGCACGGTGACCCCACTGCGGCCGCGCCGCACGAGATCGGCAGCGACCCAGGTGTCGAGCACGACCGACTCGGTCAACGGGTTCGGCGGGTCACCGACCACCGGCACGAAACGTCCGGCGGCCGAACGCACCAGCACCGTGGCGCGCGCGCCGACGGCCAGACCCTGCAGCTCCTCGACGAGGGCGGTGGCCAGCGTGTGAGGGTCCAGGCCGAGGCTCAGCTGCCGGGCGACCAGGTTCAGTTCGGACAGCAGCCGGTGGGCATCGGCGTAGGCCGGCTCCATCACGGGGCGCTCGACCTGCAGCACCCGTCGAGCCCAGGCCGAGGTGGCCCCTGCCGCGCCCAGCAGGGGCAGCCAGGCCAGCGGTCGGGTGAGCGACGGCCCACCGGCGTCGATCGCCGGTTGAAGTGCGGTGATCACACCCAGCGCCGCGGCGCCCGTGGTGAAGGCGGTGGCGACGACGGTCAGCCCGCCCCGCAATCCGGCCTGCACCAGCGGGGCGATCAGATACGGCACGAAGGCCGCTCCGGACGGCGCCAGCGCGGCGACCAGCGTGGCGGCCGCGAAGATCTCGGCCACCGGCTGCCACCGCTCCATGCGGCGCTCGCCGGGGGGCAGGGTGCCGATCACGGCGACCGGGATGAAGAGAACGGCGATCGCGAAGCCCGCACGTGGGCGTCCGGCCGCCGCGGTCACCCCGGCGCCGAAGGCGATCGTCAGCAGGCGTCCCGCCACCGCCCAGGACGTGGCAGTGGTGGCAACCCCTCGCCAGCGCCGTGCCCGCACGTGGGTAATCTGCCACACCTCACCCCCTGAAGGGGTGAACTTGGATACTCAGTGCGACGAATCGATTTCACGCAGTGGCGCCAGCAGGCGCGCCAGGTGGCGAATCTGCAGGGCGGTCTGCAGCAGGGCGGCCCCGTCTCGGATCGGCTCGACCACCGCGTTGAGGTCGGGTTCGCCGAACTGGCCGGCCTCGTACCCCCGGGCCAGGACGACGGCCGCTCGCACCCCGGGAACCGGGACGGCGAGCAGATGACGCCATGCCGCCAGCGGCGCCCCGGCCAGTTTCGGCCGAAGTCCGTCGGCGTCCTCGACCAGGAGTGCCCGGCCGCCCATGGCGATCTCGGAGATCAGCCAGTGCGAGGCATCCAACACCAGCCGGCGCTCCAGCGGTCTCAGCCCGACGCCGCCGCTGACCCGCCACACGCCGCCGTCCGGCACCAGCACCGCGGCAGCATCGGCCTCGGCGCGTTCGACGATCTCGTCGGCCAGCGCCTGAGCGGTGTCGGCGACGCCGAACAGGTCGCCGGAGCGTTCGGTGAGCTGGGCAACCAGGCTGACCAGTGAGGTGGTGACGACCGGGGCCAACGGGTGCCCCGACGGTCCCACGCGCGTGGTCCGGGCCGGCGCCGGCACGGTACGCGTGGCGGCCACCGTGCCCAGCACCGGCAACAACACCGTCGGCGCCGAGGTGCTCGGCGGCGGGTCGCTGCGCAGGTCGACGCCGTGTGGCGGTCCGGAGGCAGGCGCTGCGGGCACCACCGGATGCCGGGCGATCTCGGGGGTCGGAGCCTCGGGATCCTCGTCGGTCGCCGGTTCGGGGGCGGCGTCCGTGTCGTCCGTGTCGTCCGCGGCGTCCGGCAGACGCACCTGCTCATCGAGCGGCAGCCGAGCAGCGGCCGGCGCCGCGGGCGGGGCCGGCTCGGCGATCGGGTGGACCACCGGAATGGGGGGCGCCGCCGACCCAGCGGACGCCATGGGCACCGCGGGGGGAGCCCCCGGCTCCTCGGCATCCGGCGTGCCGGGCGTGACCGTGACCGGCTCGGCTGCCTCGTCCGCCTCGTCCGTCTCGTCCGCCTCGGCTGCGGGGGGCTGTTCGGGCTCGATGGTCGGCGAGCTCGTCGTGCTCTCCTGCGCTGCCTGCGGCGGCGAGACGCTCTCCGGCGCGGTGTTCTCGGAGCTCGTCTCCTCGAAGCCGATGTCCTGTGAGCCGATGTCCTTGGAGCGCGTGTCGTCGGCGCGGGTGTCCTCGGAGCCCATGTCCACGGAGCGCATGTCCTCGGAGGTGGGTTCCTCGGGCGTGGAGTTCTCGGGTGCGCTCGGCTCGGGTGCGACCTCGGCAGGGGTCGAGACGCGATCGACGGGGACGGCGCGTGGGCGAGGTCCCCACCAGTCGAAGTTCTGCGCCGCCCAGTCGTCCGGGGTGGCGGCGTCGTCCGCGACGCGTCCTGCGGCATCCGGCGCACGGTACGGCAGGATCAGCGACCGGGTGTCGGTCGATCCGAGCGGCATCACGGGCGCGATGATCGGGCGCCGGGGCAGCGTCGGCGGCTCGGCGTCCGGCGTGGTCGCGTCGGGTGATGCGGTGTCCCGGGCCACGGGGGTGGTGGCCGAGGTGGTGGTGGCCTTCTGGGCCGGAGGCTCCACCGGTGGTAGCGGGGGCGGCTGCGGCAGCGGGGGTGGCTGCTCGATCGAGACCGGCGGCAGCGGCGGCGGCTGGAGGACAGGTGGTGTGAAGGACGGCCAGTCGGTGGGCGTCGCGAACCTCGGCGGCTCGGTGGTCGCGGTGAACGCGACGGGTTCGAGGCGTGGCTCGTCGTCCGCCTCCGCCTCGCTCGGATGCTCGCCCGCCGCGGGCTCGGTGACGAGTGGACCGGCGACGAGTGGACCGGCGACGAGCGGACTGGCATCCAGGGGTTCGGCGTCCGCGCTCTGCGACAGGGCCTGCCACGGTGTCATCGGCTCCGCCGGTGCGCCGTCGTCGGCCGGGGCCGACGAGCGCCGCCGCCAGGGGATCCAGATCGAACCGCCGGAACCCCGGCGGCGGTGGGCGCCGGGCTCCGAGGCAGGTCGTGGCGAGGTGGACGGGGTGGCTGAGGTGGGTGAGGTGGGTGAGGTGGTGGTCTCACCCACCGGGGTCGTCCCGAGCAGGGGCTGGACCAGGGCATCGCTGTCGGCGGCCGATGGCCGAACCGGCTCCGGTGGCCGGACGGGGATCTCGCGAATTCCGCTGTCCCGCAGGTCGCCGCCGGCCCGCACGTCGTCCGTGGGTCGGTACCACCAGTCCGCGGGCACCTCGTCGGGCAGCTCGGGCAGCTCGTCGGGCAGCTGGTCGGGCAGCTGGTCGAGCACGGACTCACCGTCACTGTCGCCCGGGTCGTCGGTCTGGTCGTCGGCCGGCACGGGTGGCGAGAAAGGTGCCGCCACATCGTCCGGCGGCGCACCGAGGGACTGCGGCGAGGTCTCGGCCGAGGGTGGGGCCAACAACCGCAACCAGTCCAGGTCCGCCTGCTCGGCCGGCGACAACGCGGCGGCGACAGCCGGTTCGGGCGGCGGGGCTCCCGGCTCCCGGGGCTCGAGGGTGACCTCGTCCGCCACGGGCCGCGCGGTGAGCTCCGGATCGATCGAGGAGGCCCGGACGGGTGAGAAGCCCGAATCGGGCTCGGCGTCCTCGTCGAGAGGCTCCTCGGGGGTTGCCGTGTCGTCGGCCGGCCGGGACGTGGGCTGGGCCCAGGCCGCCAGCTCGCCCCAGCCGGGGGGACGATCCGCGGCGGGTGAGGGGGTCGGATGCGCCGGTGACTGGGTCCAGGTGGGGGGCTCGCGCCAGCCCACGGGGGTGGGCGGGGTCCCGGGGCGGGGGGCCGACCGGGCCGCGGGCCGTCGTCCGGTGAGTTCGGAGACCCCCTCGAGCAGGGCGGCTCGGGTGATCGGCAACGGCACCACGACGACGTCCGGCAGATCCACCGAGACCAGGCTGGCCCAGGCCGGCTGATAGCCGGAGACGATCAGCACCGGCGCGGTGTCCCCCGAGGCACGCAACCGATCGAGGGCGTGGATCGCGGAGTGCGGCTCCCCGACATCGAGCACCACGGCGTCGATGTCGCCGTGCAGGGAGATGTCGTCGATGGCCTCGACGGGATGCTCCACGACCTCATGAACATCCGCCAGGCGCATGGCCAGGGCCATGGATCGAGACACCACGAGCAGGCGAGCCACGGTCGCGCACCCTCCCTTCCTCGCTGCCGTGCATCATTGCATCCCCCGGCATGCTCGTGCGCCGCTGCGGGTGGACCCGATTCCGGCTCGTTTCGGGCTCGTTCGTGCTCAAGCCGACCCATCAGGAGGCCGATGGCAGCGCGGTGACCCCTCGTTGTCCGTCCTGCGGGGCCAGGGTGCCCGCCGACGCCGTCTGGTGTGGCCTGTGCCATCAGTCGCTGACGCCGCAGCATCACCAGGCCTCGACCGCCCGGTCCGTGCCCGCCCGGTCCGTGCCCGCCCATTCCGTGGCCGACCATTCCGAACCCGTCCCGGGGCCGCCTGCGCGCCCGGTGCCGCCTGCCGCCGAGCCGGTCAGCGCCGCCACCCTCACCGGTGGCAGCCTGCCGGAGGACCTGCTCGACAGCCTCGTGGGCGAGCTCGCCGCGCAGGAGTCCGGCGGGCCGATCGCCGGACTGGGCCGCTCCGTCAACGGTCCGGCCCGCCAGGTGGCGCTGGCCGCCATCGGCTCGGTGGTCGGGCTGCTGGCTCTGCTCACCGGCATGTGGGTGCTCGGTCAGGTGCTCTCCGGGTAGCCTGCGGGCAGCCGATCTGAGAGGGCACATCATGGCCGACCGCACCGAGTCGCGCATCGTCGTCGCTGCTGCTCCGGCCGAGGTCCTCGACGTGATCGCCGACTTCGAGGCCTACCCCGAGTGGACCGGCGAGGTGCGGGCCGCCGAGGTGCTGTCCGAGGACGACGGTGGGTGGGCCGAGCAGGTCCGGTTCAGCCTCGACGCCGGGGCGCTCAAGGACACCTACACGTTGGCCTACACCTGGAACGTCGTCGAGGACGGCTCCGGAACGGTCTCGTGGACCTTGGTGCAGGCGGGCATGCTCAAGGCGATGGACGGCGCCTATCGACTGCGCGAGGTCGATGGTGACACCGAGGTGACCTACCAATTGTCGGTCGAGCTGCGCATGCCCATGCTGGGCATGCTGCGCCGCAAGGCAGAGAAGACGATCATCGACACCGCCCTGGGGGCGCTCAAGAAGCGGGTCGAGGGATAAGCCTTGCGCCTGCTCCTGTTCACCGGCACCGGTGGTTCGGGCACCACCACCGTGGCCGCGGCCGTTGCCCTGCGCGCCGCTCGGGGCGGCGTCCGGACCGCCTTGTGGACGGTCGAGTCGGCCGAGGCGTTGCGCGATGTCCTCCACGAGCCGCATGACGAGCCGGACGACGGACAACGAGTCGAGCGACCCCGCGGACGACGGGCTGCTCGACGCCGGGCTGTTGCCGGTGCGCGCTCTGGGCGGGCTGCCGGAGATCACCGCACTGCTCGGCGTCGCACACGCCGACGGCCTACTGGACCAGCTCGGGCTCGACCCGGTGCCGCCGGACGTTGCCGGCCGGATCCCCGGCGTGGACGAGCTGGCGGTACTGATCGCGTTCGCTCGGGCGCTCGAGGCCGAAGGGGCCGACCGCGACCTCGTGGTGGTCGATCTCGGTCCGGTCGAGCGGGCGTTGCGTCTGCTGGACGCCGCCGACGCCGTGGCGACCGCAGCCCGCTACATGGTCTCGGTCGGACGGCGGGTCGACCGCGCCATGACGTTGCCGGCCGACCCGTTCGTCGCTGCCGTCGACCGGACCGTCGCCCTGCTCGCAGTACTGTCCGAGCGCTGGGGAGAACCGACCACCTCGCTGCGGGTGGTGACCTCACCGGGTCGGCTGGCCGCACGCCGGGTGCAGCGGGCACTGCCGCGGCTGGCGGTGCACGGCCTGCGGGTCGAGGCGATCGTGGTGAACCGATCGGACGGCGTCCGCTGTGCCGAGGCCATCACGCGAGGTGTGGCCGAGCACCACCTGCCGGTGGTGGCCTCGCCCGAGGGGCCGCTCGGCCCGGATGCCCTGACGGCGTTCGGCGCGTTGGTCCAGCCGGATCTGGCGGCGCTGGTCGCGCCGATCCCCGGTCCCGCGCCGGTGTCCGTCGGCCGCGACGGCAACCGATTCGAGCTGACCGTGCAGCTGCCCTCGGCCACCCGTGACGACCTGGAGGCGGCCCGGTTGGGGGATGACCTGGTGGTGCGCCTGGGCGGCCACCCTCGCGTGATCACACTGTCGAGTGCGCTGCGTCGCTGCCGGATCGTCGGGGCCCGTTTGGTGGACGACGGCCCCGGCCAGCATGCTCTCACCGTGCACTTCGAGCCCGATCCTGCGTTGTGGCGGGGGTGACCGTGAACGAGAACGCCTCGGACCGCAGCCATGACACCGACCATGACACCGACCATGCCACCGAACATGACCTGCCCGACAACCCCCGGGACGCCGCGCGCGCGCTGGCCGCCGAGGCCGCCCGGCTCGTCGCCTCGTTGCGCGAGTCGGTCGAGGCGGCCCAGCGGGAGGTCGACCAGGAGGCGGACGGGCGGGCAGCCGGCGACCCCTTGGCGTCGTCCTGTCGGGCCTGCCCGGTGTGCCAGTTGCTGGATGTGGTGAAGCTGCTGCGCCCGGACGTGGTGGCCAACCTGGGCACCATCGTCTCGGAGCTGGCCGATTCGGCCCGCGAGATGCTCGCGGCGATGCCCAGCTCGGCGAGCGCCGGCTCGACCACACCGCCCAGTTCCCCGGTGCCGGACGCCGCACGCGGCGCATCGGGACGCGCCTCGGGAGCAGAGTCGGGAGCGCCGTCGGAACCAGAGGCTCGATCACTGCCGGACGACGCCGCTGACGTCGTGGAAATCCCTGTGGCCGAACGGATTACGATCACATGACTCTCGAACGGCCGGACGCCGCGATCGGCGTCGATGTCGGTGGCACCAAGATCGCCGCAGGTGTGGTGGCCGCGGACGGCACGGTGATCGAGATGCTGCGGCTGCCCACGCCCCCGCACGACCCGCAGGGGTTGGAGCAACGCATCGGCGATGCCGTTCTCGAGCTGGCCGGCCGCCATGTGGTCAGGGCCGTCGGGTTGGCGGTGGCCGGGTTCGTCGACGAGAAGCGATCGCTGGTGCGCTTCGCGCCGAATCTGGCGGTGAGCCACCGACCCCTGCGCGAGACCGTCGGCGCCCGGGTGGGACTGCCCGTGGTGGTCGAGAACGATGCGAATGCGGCGGCGTGGGGCGAAGTGCGGTTCGGGGCCGGACGGGGCTCGGCGGACGTCTTGATGATCACTGTGGGGACCGGGCTCGGCGGTGGCATCGTGCTCGACGGCCACCTGGTGCGCGGCGCCTTCGGCGGTGCCGGCGAGTTCGGCCACGTGCGCATGGTGCCAGGGGGCCTGCTGTGTGGCTGCGGCAAGCGGGGCTGCTGGGAGCAGTACGCCTCCGGCAGCGCGTTGGTGCGGCGCACCCGAGAGTTGGCCGCCGCCGACCCCTCCGCCGCACGGGTGGTGCTCGGCCTGGCCGGAGGGGATGCGGCGCAGATCCGGGGCACGATGATCACCGAGGCAGCCCGGCAGGAGGACCCCGTGGCACGACAGGCACTGGCCGAGGTGGGGCAATGGCTCGGTGAGGGCATCGCGGACCTGGCCGACGTCCTCGACCCCGACCTGGTGGTGATCGGTGGTGGGGTGAGCCAGGCCGGTGACCTGCTGCTCGACTCCGCCCGCAGGACCTACGCCGAGCATCTGACCGGCGCCGAGCACCGCCCGCGGCTGCGCATCGTGGCGGCGGAGCTGGGCAACGACGCCGGACTGATCGGTGCCGCCGATCTGGCGCGTGTGCCGTGAGGTCGCTACCCGACCGGTTGGCCATCGGCGTCGACATCGGCGGCACCAAAGTGGCTGCTGGAGTGGTGGATTCGCAAGGGCAGGTGCTCGCCCGGGCACGCCGACTGACCCCGTCGCGCGACCCCAAGGCGGTCGAGAACACCATCGTCGAGGTGGTCGAGGAGCTGCGCGCCAGCCATGAGATCGCCGCCGTGGGCGTCGGTGCGGCGGGGTTCGTGGACGCCGACCGCTCGCGGGTGTTGTTCGCCCCGCACCTGGCCTGGCGCAACGAACCACTGCGGGCTGCGGTGGCCGAGGCGGTGGCGTTGCCGGTGGTGGTCGAGAACGATGCCAACGCTGCGGCCTGGGCCGAGTGGCGCTTCGGTGCGGGGCGCGGCGAGACCCACTTGGTCTGCGTCACCCTGGGTACCGGCATCGGCGGCGGGATCGTGCTCGATGGTCGAGTGCAGCGGGGCAAGCACGGCATGGCGGGGGAGTTCGGGCACATGATCGTCGTGCCCGAAGGACAGCGGTGTGAGTGCGGTAACCGGGGCTGTCTGGAGCAGTACGCCTCGGGCAACGTGCTGGGGCGCGAGGCCCGTGAGCTCGCCCGGGCCGGCTCGCCGGTGGCCGTGCCCATGATGGAGCGGGTGGGCGGCGACATCGACGCGCTGGTCGGTCCCGTGATCACCGAGGCCGCCCGGGACGGCGACCCGTTGGCGATCGAGTTGTTCGAAGAGGTCGGTCGCTGGCTCGGCGTGGGCCTGGCCAATCTCGCCGCTGCCCTCGATCCGGGCATGTTCGTCATCGGCGGTGGCGTCTCGGACGCCGGCGAGCTGCTGCTGCGGCCGGCACGTGACTCCTTTCGCCGGGTGCTCACCGGCCGCGGGTTCCGCCCTGAGCCGCGGATCGTGCGCGCCGCGCTCGGGCCCGAGGCCGGGCTGGTCGGGGCTGCCGACCTCGCCCGCGTGGGCTGATCAGGGGCGATGACGCAGGCGTGCGACTGGTCAGCTGGAACATCCGTGACCTGACCGGCGATGTGCAGGCGGTGCAGGCGGTCCTGCGCCTGGTGGCCCCGGACGTGGTCTGTCTGCAAGAGGCGCCGCGCCGTCCCGGGTCGGCGCTGCGCATCGCGGCGCTGGCGCGCGCCACGGGTCTGCGCCACATCGCGGGTGGGCGCGGCACCGGGGGAACCGCGCTGCTGGTGGCGCCTCAGGTCGCCGTCGACGAGGTCCGACCCCTCGCCTTACCCGTGGCGCACTGGTACACCCGCACCCGCGGAGCGGTGATCGCTCGCCTGCGCGCGTCGTCCCGGGCGAGCACGACACCCGGCTCGGTGGAAGGTCTGGCGCTGGCCTGCGTGCACCTGCCGCTGCATCCGGCCGACCGGCTCGATCATGCCCACCGGGTGCGGGCCGAGCTGATGGACCGGGCCGTCGGCGCCGACACCATCGTGGTGGCGGGCGACTTCAACGAACCACCCGGCTCGCCGGCCTGGCAGGCGTTCTCCGAGCTGGTGTCCGACCCGGCGCCGGACGCCGCCGCGACCTTCCCCGCACGCTCACCCGGCGGGCGGATCGATGCCGTCCTGGTGGGTGGGTCGTTGCCGGTCAGCGACTACGGCGACGGAGGAGTGCCCGAGCGACTGGTGCATCGTGCCAGCGACCACTGGCCGGTGGTGGTCGACCTCGGCTCCCGCTGAGAGCCTCAGACCACGGCACCGTCATCGGGGTCGTCCGGTCGGTCGCCCGGCATCCGGGCCACCAGGGTGACGAACCCGCCCACGAAGGCGGTCAGGGCCAGGACGATGGCGTAGGACGGTAGATCGCCACCCAGGAACGCGGCGATCAGCAGCACTGTGGGGCCGCCGATCACTCCGGACCAGGCCAGCCGGGAGTAGAGGTCACCGCGGGGCAGCGGCGGTGGCTCGGGCGGCTCGAAGTGTTCGTCGAGCTCGGCCGGATACGCCGACTCGGTGCTCGCCCCGCCGATCGCGGCCGGGGAGCGCTGCGCTGCCGCAGACTCTGCCGAGCCCGTCGAGCCGGCCGTCCCGGCCGGGAGCGGCGCGTCGGGGGCGGAGAACTGGGCGACGAGCGCCGCGAAGGCGGCGTCGAAATCCAGATCGGGGTCGATGCTGAGCTCGGGACGCCCCACATTGGCAGGAGCCTCGCCGCTCGGGTCGACATCGTCGCGCTCGGGATCGCCGGTCGTCATGGTCACCCCCTTCAGGTCGTGCTCGGGGCGGTGGTCAGCCGCTGGATGAAGGCCAGGCTCTCGGCGAAGATCCGCTCCGCGTCGTTGTCGAGGGTGGCCACGTGGTAGCTGTCGTGGCACATCACCTCGGTGACGTCCTCCGAACCGACCGAACGCAGGATGAGCTCAGAACTCGACGCCGGCACGACATGGTCCTCGGGGGAGTGGAACAGCAGGAGCGGCTGGCGCACGCTCGACAGATCCGCCGCGACGAGGCGGTACATGGCCACCATGGAGTGCAGGGCGTGCAGCGGGGTGCGGTCGTAGGCCAGTTCGGTCACGCCCGGCTTCTTGATGTCACTGCCGACGCCCGGCAGCGACGGCAGCAGATGCCGCAACACAGGCAAGATCTTGAGCCGGGGGTCCTCCAGCTTGACGGCGGGGTTGACCAGCACCAGCCCCGCGACGTCGTCCCCGCGCTGCTCGGCCAACCGCAGGGCCAGCGCTCCGCCCATCGACAACCCGACGACCACCACGGTCTCGCACCGCGAGCGCAGGGAGGTCAACGCGACGTCCACCGCGGCGTACCACTCCGGCCAGCGGCTGCGGTTCATGTCCTGCCAGGTGGTGCCGTGGCCGGGCAACAGCGGCAGGCTCACGCTGAGGCCCGCGGCGATCAGGTACTCCGCCCAGGGCCGCAGGCTCTGCGGACATCCGGTGAAACCGTGGCAGAGCAGGACACCGACCGACCCACCGTCGTGGTGGAGCGGCTCCGCACCGGGCAGAACGGCCACTCGGTTCTCCTCGAATCGCGCCGGCGCGCCCCGCACCAGCCTGGCCATGGTGACACGAGGCCACCGGTCAGCGCGAGGGTGTGGCCGAGCCGTCGCCGTTGGGCGATCTCCGCCGGGGCCGAACCGGCTCCCGGGGACCGCCGGGCATCTCGGCCCGTACAGTTTCCCTCACACTCCTCTGAGCAGGGGGAGTCCAGAGGGGATGGTGGGAGCGGGTGTTCTACTGGCTGCTCAAACGGATCTTCCTCGGACCGATCCTCTTCGCGGTGTTCCGGCCCTGGGTCAAGGGGGAACACCACGTCCCCGAGGCCGGCGGGGCGATCCTGGCCAGCAACCACCTGTCGTTCTCCGACTCGATCTTCCTGCCCCTGGTGGTGCCGCGCCGGGTCACGTTCCTGGCCAAGGCCGACTACTTCACCGGTCACGGGATCAAGGGACGGCTCAAGGCGGCCTTCTTCACCCTGAGCGGCCAGCTGCCCATCGACCGGTCCGGTGGCAGTGCCTCGGAGGGTGCCCTCACCACTGGCCTGCGCGTGTTGCGCCGCGGTGACCTGCTCGGCATCTACCCCGAGGGCACCCGCTCACTGGACGGCAAGCTCTACCGCGGCAAGACCGGCGTGGCCCGGATGGCCCTGGAGGCCGGGGTCCCGGTGCTGCCGGTCGCGATGATCGGCACCGACAAGGTGCAGCCGATCGGGCGCAAGATCCCGCACCTGGGCCGGGTCGGCATCGTCATCGGTGAGCCGCTCGACTTCTCGCGCTACGAGGGAATGCAGGACGACCGGTTCGTGCTGCGCTCGATCACCGACGAGATCATGTATGCCCTGATGGAGCTGTCGGGCCAGGAATACGTCGATGTCTATGCCTCGACCATGAAGGAGCGACTCGCGGCGGCCCGGCGCAGCAAGCCCAGCTCGGTGGTCTCCGCCGCCAGCGCCATGGCCGAGAAGGTCAGCGAGAGGGTCGAGAGGGTCAGCGAGAAGGTCGAGCGGGTCAAGGGGGCGACGTCCGGCGAGAGCACTCCCGGCGCCCCGGACGCCCCGGCCACCACGGACAGCCTGGACAGCCTGGACGCCCTGGGAACCCCGGACGCCCCCGCCGCCGCCGACTCGGGTGCCTCGGATGGTGAACCCCCGGTCGAGCGCAGTGCCTGAGTGCCCGACTCGGTGACCGATCCAGCGGTCCGCCGCGGGCGCGGCCGGCGGGTGGGCGGAGCATCGGGACGGTCGGCCCGGGTGGCTCGCGCGGCCCACAGACCGGGAGCGCAGCGTTCCCGGCAGTCGGCCCGGGAGTCGGCCCGGCAGTCGGACCGGCAGCCGAGCTGGCGGCATCGCGGGCTCATGGCGCTGGCCTGGGCCGCGAACGTCCCGATCCTGCACGCGGTACTGGCCGACACCGATCGTGGCCTGGATGCCATGGACGAGAGCCACTACCTGATGGCCGCCCAGCCCTGGGCCGCCGACAAGGCGTTCAACGGTGTGTTCGGCTGGTACTCCGGCCCGATGTTGCGCCTGGTCGGTGAGGACCTGGGCCGGCTGCGCCTGCTCGCGGCGCTGATCCTGATCGGGGCGGCGCTGGTGTTGGCCCGTGCCGTCCGGCGGGTCTCGCAGGGCGCTGCAGGTCGGCCGTGGTCGCCCGGCCTGCGCGCGCTGTGCCCGCCGGCGGTCGTCGCCGCGGCGCTGTGTTACTACACCGTCTTCGTGCGTACCCCGAGCTACAACTGGTTCGCCGCGGTCGGCCTGATGCTGCTGGCCGCGGGGTTGCTCGAGGTGCTGGTACTCGATCGCCCCGGCCCCGCTGCGGTCGTGGCAGGTGCCCTGGTGGCGCTCGGGGCGTTCATCACCGCCGTCGGCAAAGCCACCACCGCCGTGGCGTCGGTGGCGGTGGTGCTCGTGGTGGTGGCCGGACACGTGGTGTACACGCTGGTGCGGCGCCGGAGCGCGGCACGTGCCCTGGGCGTGGCCGCCGCCTCGACACTGGGTACGGCCCTGCTGGTGGCCCTGCTGCACGTGAGCCTGGTGCACTCGCTGCCGTTCACCGTGGCGACCTATCAGCGGGTGGCGGGCATCTTGTCGGCGGTCGACCCCGGCCGCTACGCGCCCGGCATGCTGACCTCGATCGCTCGGGCCGGGCTGCGCA
The DNA here is from genome assembly GCA_016713225.1 of Kineosporiaceae bacterium. Classification (NCBI taxonomy): domain Bacteria; kingdom Bacillati; phylum Actinomycetota; class Actinomycetes; order Kineosporiales; family Kineosporiaceae; species Kineosporiaceae bacterium. The sequence goes on along the minus strand of JADJPO010000003.1, from coordinate 1,175,728 downwards.
ACATCCTGGTCGACCGGCCGCAGCCGTTCCTGAGCCTGCTCCTGCTGCCCCTGCTCGCGGGGGTGGCAGGAGCTGTCTGGACGGCGCGCCGCGGCGTCCGGGCGCGTGGGGTGCCGGCGCCGGGCTGGTGGCCGGCCCTGGCCCACGGTGTGGTGTGGTGGGTCACCCTGCTGGTGGTGCTGTGGCACTACCCCGGCGGGGTCCCCGGCCTGGGGATGTCGATCCCGCCCCTGGTGGTGGCGGCCGAGGCGTCCGTGGTGGTCGCCGTGTCGGGGTGGCTGGCCGCGGTGGTCGGTTCCGACGATGCCCGCGACGGCGAGGCCGCCACCGCGTCCGACCGTCGTCCGGGCATGGCGGCAACCGCCTGTCTGGCGCTGCTGGTGGTGGGCGTGGTCTACCCGGTGGGGACCAACGTCGAGTACGCCACGCAGCTGCACGGTGGATTCCCGGTGCTGTTGGCCGCCGCCGTGGTCGGGGTCAGTGCCCTGCCGGACGGCGCCGCGGAGGCCGCCGTGCTGTCGCTGGTGGCCGGTGCCCTGCTGCTGGGTGCGGTGCTGGTACCGATGACCCGCGCCGTGGCGCCGTACCGGATCGCCCTGCTCGGCCAGCAGACGGTGCCCCGGGCCGTGGTCGCGGGGACCCCCGAGATCCTCGTCGACGCGAGCACGGCCACCTGGATCGACGACCTGCGCCGGCTCGGGATCACGGGTGGGTTCGCCCCCGGCACCCCGATGCTCGACCTGACCTGGCACCCGGCGTCCGTGCTGATCCTGGGCGGGCGGGCGCCGTCCGTGTTGCTGCCGGCCTTCCCCGGGTGGACCGACCCGGCCGGGTCGGCCGCCTACGCGCTGCGCCAGGAGGACGCCACGGTGTGGAACCGTGCCTGGCTGCTGGTGCCCCACGGTCAGGACGACGCGCTGACCGACGGTGCCACGGTGGTCGTGGGGCGGCACTTCCCGGCCGACTACGAGCTGGTCGGCACCGTCACCGCGCCCTACGACGGGCAGCCCCAGGGATTGTGGCGACCCCGGCCGTGAGGTCCGACTACGCTTGCCCGGTGAGTACGAGCATCGATCAGCTGACCGTCGGATCCGCCGAGCAGGCCTTGTTGAGCGCCCTGGACACCTGGCGTGAGCTGCCCGCGGCGCAACAACCCACCTGGCCGGACGCGGTCGCGCTCGAGGCCGTGGGGCGCGAGCTGGCCAGCTACCCGCCGTTGGTCTTCGCGGGCGAGTGCGACGAGCTCAAGGCCAGCCTGGCCGCCGCGGCACGCGGCGAGGCGTTCCTGCTGCAGGGCGGGGACTGTGCCGAGACCTTCGCCGACGCCACCGCCGACCGCATCCGCAACAAGATCAAGACGATGCTGCAGATGGCGGTCGTGCTCACGTACGGCGCCAGCATGCCGGTGGTCAAGGTCGGGCGCATGGCCGGGCAGTACGCCAAGCCGCGCAGCAAGCCCACCGAGACCCGCGCCGGCGTCGAGCTGCCGGCCTACCGCGGCGACATGGTCAACGACTACGCCTTCGAGGCGGAGCACCGGACGCCGGACCCGCGCCGGCTGCTGCGGGCCTACCACACGGCCAGCGCCACGCTGAACCTGATCCGGGCGTTCACCAAGGGTGGTTTCGCGGACCTGCGACACGTCCACGAGTGGAACCGCGGTTTCGTGGCCAACCAGGCCAACGCCCGCTACGAGGACATGGCCCGTGACATCGACCGGGCGATGCGGTTCATGGCGGCCTGTGGCGGCGACTTCGACGCGCTGCGCACGGTCGACTTCTACTCCAGCCACGAGGCGCTGCTGCTCGACTACGAGCGACCGCTGACCCGGATCGACTCGCGCACCGGGGCGCCGTACAACGTCTCGGCGCACTTCGTCTGGATCGGTGAGCGCACCCGGCAGATGGACGGCGCCCACGTCGACCTGCTCTCGAAGGTCCGCAACCCGATCGGGGTCAAGTTGGGCCCGACCACGACGCCGGCCCAGGCCTTGGAGTTGGCCGAACGGCTCGACCCGCACCGTGAGCCGGGCCGGTTGACGTTCATCACGCGGATGGGATCGCAGCAGGTGCGTGACGTGCTGCCCGGGTTGATCGAGGGGATGGGTGAGACCGCCTCTCACGTGCTGTGGGTGTGCGACCCGATGCACGGCAACACCTTCGAGGCGGCGTCCGGCTACAAGACCCGCCGGTTCGAGGACGTGATGGACGAGGTGCGGGGCTTCTTCGAGGTGCACAACGCCCTCGGCACGATCCCCGGCGGTCTGCACATCGAGTTCACCGGCGATGACGTCACCGAGTGTCTGGGCGGTGCCGAGCACATCGACGAGGACGGCTTGGCCAGTCGCTACGAGACCCTGTGTGACCCGCGGCTGAACCACCAGCAGGCCCTCGAGATGGCCTTCCTGGTTGCCGAGGGTCTCACCGAGCGCTGACTCACCGAGCCGGCGTGCCGAGCGGGGCCGTGGGGTTCGTGTGGCCGCTGTGGTCGCTGTGGTTGCCGCCTCGCGCAGGGATTCCGACCCGGGGTCGGTGAGGTGCAAGGATGGCGTCGTGACGGACGTGGGTGGGCTGCCCGACGCCGCTCTGCCACCAGGGCAGAAGCTGGTTGCTGCCATGCCGATCACCCACTACGGCCCGGTGCCGCGGTATCGCCCCGACAGCTGGCGGCTGACCGTGAACGGGTCGACCGCCGACGGCGAGGACCATCACCTGGACGCCGAGGCGTTCGCGACGTTGCCGCGGGACGAGGTGCTGGCGGACATGCACTGCGTCAAGCGCTGGACGGTGCTCGGCTCGGTCTGGGCCGGTGTGCTGGGCAAGTCCCTGTTGGCCGCCGTCCCGCCCGCCCCCGGCACGACGCACGTGATGACCTGGGCCGAGTACGGCTACTCGGCCACGGTCCGGCTGGAGGACCTGGCGCACGACCAGACGATCCTCGCCACGCACCTGAACGGTGAGCCGCTGCGGCCCGAGCAGGGCTTCCCGTTGCGGCTGGTGCTGCCCCACCTGTACGCCTGGAAAGGGCCGAAGTGGTTGCGGGGGATCGAGTATCTCCGGGGGCCACGTCGAGGGTTCTGGGAGGAACGCGGCTACCACGTCCACGGTGACCCGTGGCAGGAGGAGCGGTACTCCTACCTGGAGTGAACCGCCTCTGGAACCGGCTCTGGAACCGACTCAGACCACGTAGAGGGTGATCGTGCTGCCCGTCGGGGCCAGAGTGCCGGCCCGGGGCTGCTGACGGCGGACGGTATCGCCGCCGAAGTCGCCGAACACTTGCTGACGGTCCACACGGAAGCCGGCGCCCTCGAGGATCTGCTTGGCCTCCTCGAAGTTGCGTCCCACCACGTCGGGTACCTGGGCCTGTGCGCCCTTGGACACCTTGATCTGCACCTTGGAGCCTCGGGGCGCCTGGGTGCCGTTGCCGCCTGCCGGGTCCTGCGCGAAGACGAAGCCCGGATCGACATCCGGGTTGTCCTCTTCGACCACCACGACCTCGAACCCGGCGTTGCCCAGCATCTGGCGAGCGTTGTCGACCCATTGCTCCACGACGTTCGGGACGTCGACCGGGGTCGGACCGTCGCTGACGGACAGCGCGACCGCCGAGCCCGCCTTGACCGTGTTGCCGGATCCCGGCTTGGTGCCGATCACGGTCCCCTTGGGGGCCTGGTCGTTGTACTCGGTGGTGATCCGCCCCGCCTTCAGACCGTTCTGGGTCAGGGCAGCCAGCGCCTCGTCGCGGCTCTTGCCGACGAGTTTGGGCACGGTGCGGTTCGCCGTCCCGAGCGAGAGCACCAGCGTGACGTTGCCCTTCTTGCGGACCTTCTGGCCCGCCCCGGGGTCGGTCCGCAGCACATGGTCCTTGGGCACGGTCTCGCTGTACTCGCCCTGCCCCAGCTTCAGGCCGAGTTCCTGCTTGGCCAGCGCCGACTTCGCCTCGGCCTGGGTGAGGTTGGCCAGCTGCGGGGTCTGGGTGAACGCACCCGGTCCGGCCACGAGCCACCAGCTCCCGACACTGAGCAGCGCCGTGATCGCCAGGACGACGGCCAGGCCCATCAGACCCCGTTGCCGGCGTTGGTGGGCCAGGACTCGCAGCTCGACCTCGTCGGCGGTGGGAGCCACCTGGGCCGCCGCGGTACGCGCCGTCGAGGACCGGTGGTCCACCTCGGCGTGTTCGCGGGCCTCCCGCCGACTGCGCTCGCGCAGAGTGCGCAGGCCGCGCAGCGGAGCCGTGGGGTTGTGGCCGCTGGCGGGCGCGGGAGCGCCCGGCAGTGCGGTGCTGATCGAGAGTGCCTCGCCGGTCACGATCTCGGTCTGCGCGCCGCCCAGGGTCGACGGGATGCCGGTTCCGAGGGGGGTCGGGGGAACCGGGCGGGCGTCCAGCACCTCCGATGAGAGCTGGGCGTGCACCCTGCGGACGACCTGCAGCCAGTCGGCGGCGTCGACCGGGCGATCGTCGGGGTCGCGGGCCACGGCCGCCATCACGACGTCGTCCAGCTCGGTGGGCAGGGCCGGGACCACCGAGGAGGGCAGCGGCACGCTCTCGTGCACGTGGCGGTAGGCCACCTGCATCGGCACCTCACCGACGAACGGTTGTCGCCCGGTCAGCATCTCGAACAACATGATCCCGGCGCTGTAGACGTCGCTGCGGGCGTCGGCCACCCCGCGGGCGACCTGCTCCGGCGCCAGGTAGGCCACGGTGCCGATCAGGGCGCCGGTCTGGGTCGACCCGCCGTGCAGGGCCTTGGCCAGGCCGAAGTCGGCCACCTTGACCCGGCCCTCGTCGGTGAGGATGACGTTCTCGGGCTTGACGTCGCGGTGCACGATGCCGGCGCGGTGCGCGGCGGACAGGGCGTCCAGCACCGGCTCGATCACGGTCAGCGACTCGCGGGGGGTGAGTACCCCCCGCTCGGTGATCACGTCGCGCAGGGTGCGTCCGGGCAGCAGCTCCATCGCGAGGTAGAGCAGCTCACCGGCCTCGGTGTGGTCGGCCCCCTGGTCGAAGACGGAGACCACATTGGGGTGGGACAGCTTGGCGGCGGACCGGGCCTCGTGCACGAACCGCTCGACGAAGTCGGGGTCGTCGCCCAGGTGGGGATGCATCACCTTCAGGGCGACCTCGCGGTCGAGCCGGCGATCCACCGCGAGGTACACCGTGGCCATGCCACCGCGGGCGATCCGGGACACCACGTGGTAGCGCCCGTCGAGCAGGCGCCCGACCAGCGGATCGCGAACCGTCGTGTCCACAGGGGGAGTGTACGGACACCTGGGGGGCGAGCCCTCGGGTACTGCCCAAAAGGCCCGGGTCAGCCCTTGCCGAGTTCGGCGGCGAAACGCTTGCGGTGGGCCTGCACGCTGGCGACATAGGACTTGGTGTCCTCGAACATGCCGCGGGCGCGGACCGAGGCCAGCCCCTGGTAGTAGCCGGCGATGGCCTCGTCCTCGTTCTTGGCCCGGGCGAGCAGGGCGGCCAGGACGGCGACGCCCGCGGTGACGTTGTCCTGGGGTTTGAGCAGGTCGAGTCGGCGCCCGACCAGGTCGGAGGCCCACACCCCGGTGCCGGGGATCACCTGCATGGTGCCGATGGCGTTGGCCGGCGAGACCACCCGCGGGTTGAAGCCGGACTCCTGCCAGGCCACACCCAGGGCCAGGGCCGGGTCGACGCCCATCCCGGCGGCCGTGTCCTGGACCAGCTGGCGCATCTGAGCGCGGGTGGGCATCGCACGCTTGGCCAGCTCGGCCCGGTTGGCCGCGGCCGCCTGGGCGACGGCGGCCGGGTACTTCCGTCCGTTGAAGGTGTCGGGCACCTTCGGCGCGGGCGGCGCCGGCAGTCGCAGCACCTGGTCGGGGTGGATCACACTGGCCTGGGTCAGGCCATTGAGCTTCAGGAGTACCTCCAGCGCCACCTTCTGGGCCTGGCTGATCCCGATCAGCGTGTCGCCGGCCTTCACGGTGTAGGGGCGGGTGGGCGTCGGTGCGGGGGTCTTCGACCCGGCCTTGTTCCCGGCGTTGGTCCCGGCGTTGGCGGCCGTGGCGGGCTTGCCCTGGGACGCCGGGTGGGTGCGGGCGCGCGAGGGAACCCCGGGCAGGCGCAGCTTCAGTCCGGGCCGGATGCGCGAGGGATTGGCCAGCTTGTTGGCGCGCACGATCGAGGCGGGGGAGATCCCGAAGTGCTCGGCGATGGCGGCCACGGTGTCGCCCGGTTGCACCAGGTAGATCGTCCCGCCGGTACGTCCGGCGGGGTGGGTCGTGGCCGGCTGTCCCGCGGCGCTCGCCGGGGTCTTCAGCCCGGGGAGCACCAGGACCTGGCCGATCCGGATCAACCCGGTGGGCGAGAGGTGGTTGGCCTCGATCAGGGCAGGCACGCTGAGCCCGGTGCGCCGGGCGATCTCTGCCAGGGTGTCGCCCTCGCGGACGCGATAGGTCGGGTGTGCCGGGGCCTGCGTCGCGCTCTGCCCGGCAGCCACGGCCGAGCTCCCGGCGGTGGTGGCAGCGGAGATCTCGGGGGTGGCGTGCGCCGCGCCCTGGCCGGTGGCGACCAGGGCCGCCGTCAGCAACGGCACCCCGGCGGTCCGCAGCGCGGCCGGCGCGCCGTCCGGCAGCTTCACTCGGCGCACCATGGCCTCGAGGGCGGCGTCCGGCTGGCAGGCGTGCCTCGGCGCCGAGCGCAGGAGGGCGCCGGAGGTGGGCTGAGTGGGCGCCGCCTCGGGCGGGGTGCTCGCGTCGCTCACGGGAAGGTCCTTCCGCAACCAAGGTGACAGATGTGACTGCTGTGACAGTTGGTGTCTGTGTGATCGTTGTGAAGCTAGCGCAGGGATGTCGCGAATCGGGGGATGTGACGGCTCCACCGGATCGGTGTGTCCCCCGAACGACCGAGGTCCCTGGTCGCTGCTCGGCCGAGCCGGCGGGTGCGACGCGTTCGCCGTCGTCGGGTGCGGTGAGTTGACCCGTGCGGTCGATCGGCCATGCTTGTCCCCGTGGACGATCTCGACGCCCTCACGACCGACTGGCTGACCCTTCCCGACATCGCCGAGCGTCTCGGGATGGACGTGGTCAAGGTCCGTCGCCTGATTCAGGACAGGTTCCTGGTGGCCGTGCGCCGCGGGTCACCGCCGGCGCTCAGCGTGCCGGCCGGCATGCTCGCCGACGATCAGGTGCTCTCGGACCTGCCCGGCACCCTCACCGTGCTGTTCGACGCCGGCTTCGACGACCGTGAGGCGTTGCGCTGGCTGCTCACGCCGGACGAGACGCTGCCGGGTTCGCCGCTGGATGCCCTGCGCTCCGGTCGCAAGACCGAGATCCGGCGACGAGCACAGGCCATGGCCTTCTGATGGCCCGTCGATCGGGCCTCCTGATCAGAACCAGCTGATCGGGCCGTCTGATCAGGCTGCTTGCCAACGCAGCTGTTCGCGGCGTGCGGTGCGCGCTCGGCGCCACGCGGGCGCGGCGACCTGCAGCCGGCGTCGCAGCGGGACGGCGACGCGCTGGGTCAGCACCTGATAGTGGTTCGCCTCGACCTCGTCGAGGATGCCCCGGTAGAGCAGGAACGCCGTCCGCAGACAGTCTCGGCTGGTGGGGTGCACCATGTTGATCCCCGGCTCGGCGAAGGCGTAGAGCGCCCGGGTGCGGTCGATCTCGAACCGCAGCAGTTCGCGCACCGGGGGGGTGATCACGCCGGCGGCCAGGATCTCGCGGCTGACGCCGAACACCTCCAGGTCCTCGGCGGGCAGGTAGACCCGCCCTCGCAGGGTCAGGTCCTCGCCGAGATCGCGGATGAAGTTGGTCATCTGGAATGCCTCACCGAGGGCCCGTGCCCGAGCGCTCGCCTCGGGGGCCATGGGCTCGAGCACCGGCAGCATCTGCAACCCGATCACGGCCGCCGAGCCGTACATGTACTGCTCGAGATCGGTGTACGTGGGGTAGGCGTTCACGGTGAGGTCCATCTGCATGGACTCGAGGAACGCCTCGACGTGCGCCCGAGGGATCGACCAGCGCCGCATGGTGTGGGCCATCGCGCGCGCCACCGGGTCGGTGGTGTGGGGTGCCGCCGAACCGGACGGCGACCCGGATGTGGCAGCGCCGACCGCGGCTCCGGGGGCCAGGATGTCGAGGAAGGTGCGACCCCAGTCGATCAGGGCGACGGCATCGGGCACGGCCATGGCATCGACGAACTCGTCGGCCCGCCGGGCGAAGCCGTAGAGCGCCCAGACGTAGGGCCGCTTCTCCGGCGGGAGCAGCGTGGTCGAGAGGTAGTAGGTACGGCCGTGATCGCGGTTCAACCGACGACAGGTCTCGTAGTCCGCGCGCAACTGGGGATCGGAGATCCCCGCCGCGTCCAGGGCACGCTTGCTCACGGGCGCCATCCTGCCCGACTCAGCGCCATGCCCGGGACCGATACCGACGGTCCTTGCCGCAGATCCGCTCTGCCGCGAGCCGTCCCGAGATCAGCACCATGGGCACGCCCACACCCGGCTGGGTACCCGATCCGGTGAAGACCACGTTGCGTCCCCACAGGTTGTGCGGGCGGAACGGCCCGGTCTGGGTGAAGGTGTGCGCCGCGGCGAACGGGGTGCCCGCCGCCATACCCTGCGCCTGCCAATCGGCCGGGGTGGTGATGTGCTCGACCTCGATGCCCGCGGCGAAGCCCGTGTACCCGCGGGCCTCGAGCGTGCGCATCAGGTGCTCGCGGTAGATCGGGGTCAGCCGTTCCCAGTCCAGCGGTGCCGTTCCGGCCGGGGGTACCAGGTTCGGGGTGGGGGCCAGGACATAGTGGATGTGGCGTCCCGGGGGAGCCAGCGAGGGGTCCGACAGGGTCGGGGTCGAGATCAGCAGCGAGGGGTCGCTCATCAGCCGCCCGCCGGTCAGGTCCTCGAACACCGAGTCCCAGGCCGCGCCGAAGTCGATGGTGTGGTGGGCCATCGTCGAGCGCACCGCCTCGGGGTAGGTCGCCCGTGAGCCGGCCAGCAGCAGATAGCAGGACGGCGAGTAGCGCAGTCGTCGCACCCGCCGGGGCTCGTGGCCGAGCAGGTCGCGGTAGGCGATCGGCAGGTCCGGGTTGAGCACCACCACATCGGCGGCGATCCGCTCGCCGTCCTGCGTGATCACGGCGGTGGCGCGGCCGTCGCGGTGCTCGACCCGGGTCACGGTCGTGGCATAGCGGAACTGGACGCCGTGGGCTGCCGCGGCGTCCGCCATGGCGCGCGGCAGTGCGTGCATGCCGCCGGCGGCGGTGAACACCCCGGCCACCGAGTCCATGTACGAGATCACCGCGTAGATGGCCAGGGCCTGCTGCGGCGAGACCCCGGCATACAGTGCCTGAAAGGAGTACATCCGTTGCGTGCGAGGGTCTTTCAGGTACTGGCCCACGAACGGCGCGAGCCGGCGCAAGCCGCCGAGGGCGACCAGCCGGGCCAGGTTCACCGCGCCGCCGCCGGCCAGCATGCCCCAGGGTGTGTCGAGCACCTTGTCGACGAAGTGGCGCATCTCGTAGCGGTAGATCCGGCTGACGGCCTCGACGTACCGGACGAACCCGGCGGCCTCCTGCGCCCCGCAGACCCGCTCGATCTCGGCGGTCATCGCGGCGACGTCGGCGAACACCGACAGGGCGCTGCCGTCGGCGAACCGGGCCCGGTACGCGGGCTCGAGGGGGCGCAGGTCGAGCCAGGACGACATCGACTCACCGAGGGCGTCGAAGCAGTCCTCGATCAGCTCGGGCATGGTCAGCACCGTCGGGCCGGTGTCGAACCGGTAGCTGCCGCCGTCCGGCGCCTCACGGACGATCAACCCGGCGCGACCGCCGGGGATCGCCTCGCGCTCGACCACGGTGACCCGCCGTCCGGCGCCGGCCAGGCGCATGGCGGCGGACAGGCCCGCCAACCCCGCCCCGACGATCACCACATGGTCGGTCGGACCACTGACCGTTCGCATCGTCAGGTGGTGCGGTCGGTGGCTGCGTCGACCAGTGCCTCGAGCACGGTCCGGGCATGGGGCGCCAGCTGGTCGCCGGGGATGCCGGCCAACGCCGTCCGTGCCCCGTCGGTCAGCTCGTCGATCAGCTGCTCGACGTGGGACACCGCGCCGCAGTCCTGCAGGATCGTACGGGCCGTCTCGACGCCGGCAGCGTCCAGAGTCGTGTCCCCGAGCAGCCGCTCGAGGGTGGCTGCGGCAGCCGGGGTGGCGCGGCCGCGGGCGGCGGCCACCAACACGGTGCGCTTGCCCTCCCGCAGGTCGTCACCGGCCGGCTTGCCGGTTCGTTCGGGGTCGCCGAACACCCCCAGGATGTCGTCGCGCAGCTGGAACGCCTCACCCAGGGGTAGGCCGAACGCGGCATACGCGGCGAGCAGGGTCTCGTCCGCCCCGGCCAGGGCGCCGCCCAGCAGCAGGGGCTGTTCGATCGTGTACTTGGCGCTCTTGTAGTGGATCACGCGCCGGGCGCGCTCCACGGCGTCGGTGATGTCCCTGGCCGCGACGGCGCGCGGCGTGGCGCTCGACTGCTCGAGCATGTCGAGATACTGCCCGGCCATCAGCTCGGTGCGCATCCGGTCGAAGACCTGGCGGCCACGGCGTCCAGCCGGGTGGTCGCCGACCAGTCCACCGGCCGCGAAGAGCTCGTCGCTCCAGACCAGGCACAGATCACCGGCGAGGATTGCCCCCGCCTGGCCGAACCGGACGCCGTCCCCGCTCCAGTCGGCGCCCGCGTGGAGGGCCGCGAACCTGCGGTGCACCGACGGCAGGCCGCGCCGGGTGTCCGAGTCGTCCATCACGTCGTCGTGGATCAGCGCTGCGGCCTGGAAGAACTCGAGCGCCGAGGCGGTGGTGACGATGTCGGCGCAGTCCTCACCGCCGGCACCGCGCCAGCCCCAGTAGCAGAACGCCGGGCGCAGGCGTTTGCCACCGCGCATCAGGTCGGCGATGTACTCGACCATCAGGGTGCAGTCGCTGGAGACCCCCTCCAGCGTGCCGACCTGACGGTCCAGGAACTCCTCGAGCACCTTGTGCACGCGAGACCGCAGGTCTTCGGCATCGAGCGGACTTGCATCCGGTTCGAGCGCTCGGGCGTCCAGTCGGCGTTCGGGCACGTCGGCAGCCTATGTCTAGGCTGGACGTATGGCGACTCTCGCACCGAAGCTCGCACGCGGCGTCCGCTCGTTCTCGTTCGAGTTCTTCCCGCCCAGGGACGACGCCGCCGAAGCCGTGCTCTGGGAGGCGATCCGCCGGTTGGAGCCGTTGGCTCCCACCTTCGTGTCGGTGACCTACGGCGCCGGCGGCTCGACGCGTGATCGCACCACCCGCGTCACCGCCGCGATCGCCGAGCAGACCACGTTGACGCCGATGGCGCATCTCACGTGTGTGGGGGCCTCGCGGGCGGAACTGCGGCAGGTGATCGGGGCCTACGCCGCTGCCGGCGTACCCGCGGTGATGGCGCTGCGCGGCGATCCGCCGGCCGGGCCGGGCCGGCCGTGGCAGGCCCACCCCGAGGGGCTCGACCACGCCGAGGACCTGGTGCGCCTGGTGCGCGAACTGGGCAGCTTCGATGTCGGGGTGGCGGCCTTCCCCGATGGGCATCCCGAGAGTCCCGACCTCGACCACGATGCCCGGGTGCTGCGAGCCAAGGCCGACGCCGGCGCCGACTTCGCGATCACCCAGTTCTTCTTCGACCCGGCGGCCTACTTCGGCCTGCTCGACCGGCTCTCGGCCTTGGGCTGTGATCTCCCGGTGATCCCCGGGATCATGCCGGTGACGAACCTGGCCCAGATCACCCGGTTCGCGCAGTTGTCGGGCACCCCGATGCCACCCGCGGTGATCGCCCGGCTGGAGGCGGTGGCCGGGGACGCCGCGGCGGTGCGGGCGGTCGGGGTCGAACTGGCCACCGAGTTGGCTGCCGCTCTGCTCGATGGCGGTGCACCCGGACTGCACTTCTACACTCTGAACCGCTCGACGGCGACGCTCGACGTCTTCAATCAGTTGGGAGCACTGGCTCGATGAGTGAACTCGTTGCCCTGCAAGGTCTTTCGCTGATCAGCGTGTCGGGGGTGGGACGGGCGAGCGCGGCGCCGGACGTGATGCGGGTGCACCTGGTCGCCAGTGCACTGCGGCCCTCGGTGGCCGAGGCACTGGCGGCCAGCGAGCAGGCCGCGTCCGCGATTCGCGCCGTGCTGGCCTCCGCCAGGGTGGCACCCGCCGATGCCAGCACGCTCGGGTTGTCGATCCAGGCCGAGCAGACCTGGGACGGTGGCGGGGTGCCGCGGACCACGGGTTTTCGCAGTGAACACCGCATGGCGGTCGCGCTGCGCGACCTGGCCGCGGCCGGCCGGGTGCTCGGCGAGGCGTTGGGCGCCGGGGGCGATGACCTGCGGCTCGAGAGCGTCGGGTTCGAGGTCGAGGACGACGAGCCGCTGCGCTCGCGGGCCCGGGCGGTGGCGTGGGCGGACGCCGAGCGCCGGGCCACCCAACTCGCCGAGTTGGCCGGGGTGTCGTTGGGGCGCGTGCACACCATCGGCGAGCAGTCCGGGTTCATGCCGGTGCCGATGATGGCCATGGCCGCCGGGGCCGAGAAGGCCCGCGACCTGTCCGTCGGGGTCGAACCCGGTGCCGTGGGTGTCGAGGTGAGTCTCGCCGTCCAGTGGGCCGTCGCCTGACCTCACCCACCCAACCTGCTCATACTCCGTAGCCGACTCGCGATGCTCCGTCCAGGTCGTGTGGAGCGACCGCTGCGGAGCATGAGTCGTCGCCCACGGAGCATGAGCAGGTTGGGTGGGGTGCGGGTGGTGCCGGGGCTGGCGATCAGGCGTTCTCCTTGCGGAACGTGCTGGTGCCCCAGTACACGGCCAGACCGGTCAGGACGACGGCCCACACCGATCCCCACATCACGCTGGACGAGGCGAGGTCACCCGCGAACGAGGACCGCACGCCGTCCACCACATGTTTGATCGGCATGTAGTCGCTGACCTTCTGCAGCCACGCCGGTCCGAGCGTCATCGGCAGCAGGATGCCCGAGAGCAACAGCACCGGCAGCAGCACCGAGTTCAGGATCGGGGCCATGACGTCCTCGCTCTTGGTGGTCAACGCCACCGCGTAGGACGCCGCCGAGCAGGCCGCGCCCAGCAGCACGGTGAGCAGCACGCCGATCACCAAGCCGATGGCCGAGGCCCGCATGCCCAGGGCATATCCCAACGCACACAACACGATCGCCTGGGCCAGGATCTGCAACAAGTCACGGCTGAGCCGGCCGACGAGCAGCGCCGTGCGGCTGGCCGGGGTGACGCGTTCGGCCTCGACCACGCCCTCACGCCACTCGGCGATCAGGCCGAAACCGGCGAAGAAGGCACCGAACACGCCGAGTTGCACCAGCAGGCCGGGCACGAAGAACGTGTACGCGTTCTGAGCGCCGAACTGGGCGGTCATGGGTTTGAGCAACGGCCCGAACAGCAACAGGTAGAGCACTGGTTGGGTCAGGCCGATGATCACCCAGGCCGGGTTGCGCAGGTTCATGCGCAGTTGGCGACGGAAGACGATGAAGGACTCGCGGGCGAAGCGCATGGCTCAGGCCCCCTCTCGCAACGAACGGCCGGTCAGGGTCAGGAACACGTCGTCCAGCGTCGGACGCCGGATCTCGAGGTGCGACAGGGTGATCGCCTCGGCCTCGAGGTCACGCAGCAGTGAGGGCACCACGGCCCCGGCGTGTGGCAGTCGGGCGCGCACGTGGCGTCCGTCGGTCTCGACCTCGCCGTGACTCTCCAGGTGCTTGACCGCCAGCGGCACCTGCGCGACGTCGGCGAGCTCGAGGTCGACCAGATCGCCGGAGACCTGCTGCTTGAGCCGTTCCGGGGTGTCGTCCGCGATGATCCGGCCGTTGTCGATCACGATCACCCGATCGCTCAGCGCGTCGGCCTCGTCGAGGTAGTGCGTGGTCAGGAAGATCGTGGCGCCGAGCCGGTCGCGCAGGTCGGCGATGTGCTGCCACAGGTTGACCCGGGCCTGCGGGTCCAGGCCGGTTGTCGGCTCGTCGAGGAAGATCAGGCGCGGGTCGTGGATCAGACCCATGGCGATGTCGAGTCGGCGACGTTGCCCGCCGGACATCGACTTGGGTTGGCGATCCCACAGCCCGTCGAGAGCCAGCTGGTCGAAGAGTTCCCGCCCGCGACGCTCGGCCCGAGCACGATCGATGCCATAGAGCATGCCGTGGTCGATCACCTCCTCGCCGGCCCGGGCCACCGAGCTGGTCGAGCCGGACTGCGACACATAGCCGATGCTGCGCCGGACGGCGACCGCCTCGGTGAGCACGTCGTGGCCGGCGACCGTGGCCGTGCCGGCGGTCGGGCGCAGCAGGGTGGTGAGCATGCGCAAAGTGGTGGTCTTGCCGGCGCCGTTGGGGCCGAGGAACGAGACGATCTCGCCCTCGGCGACGTGCAGGTCGACGCCGCGCACGGCCTCGACGTCGACCTTCTCGCGGCCCCGGCGGGTATGGAAGGTCTGACTGAGTGATCGGGTCGTGATCACGGAGATCCTCTCGGCGGACGAGTGGGGGACGAACTCCGGTGTAGGCCCTCACACCGTGTGAAGGTCGATTCGAGTTCATGTTCAAGTTTGAATATACACGCACGGTAGCAAGCCTTGGCGAGCCTGTCGCGTCGAGCGCGCAGGCCGGTGCGTCGGACCTGGGGGAGTCACCCGTCGGGGTCGGGCAGCGCCAACAGCCGCCGGTAGCGCGCTCGCTCGGCCGTCATCTGATGGCCCGGATCGTCCGCGGCCGGCGTCCAGGTCATGGGCTCGCCGGCGAAGCTGAACCGGCCTGCCTCGAGATCGGCCAGGCGCCGCTGCACCCAGGCGATCTCGGTGCGCGTCAGGTCCTGGCTGAGTCGGACGACGTCGATCACGTCCGGTGGGGTGCGCTCGCCGGAGGTCATCAGGTCGAGCTTGGTCGCCAGGTCGCGATCGAGGGCGGCCAGATTGTCCAGCCGCCGGGTCAGGCAGGCTGCCACCTGCTCGCGGGGGAGCAGCCCGGCCATCATGAGGGCGACGTGAAACGGCAACGGGGACAACGGGTCGGCCTCGGTCAGCGCCCGGTCGAGCAGCTGCGCGAGCCGGTGGCGACCCGCCACGGTGGTGGTGTGGACGGCGACGGCGCGGCCGTCGTCCGAGATGTCGTGGCGCTCGAGGTACCCCTGGCGGGTGAGCGTGGCCAGCATCGAGTAGATCGAGCCGGGTTTGATCTGTGCCCACTGGTCGAGTTGCCAGCTGAGCAACTCGCGGCGCACCTGATAGCCGTTGACCGGCTCGAACAGGGCGACCGCTCCCAGCACGCTGATCGTGGTCGCCAGAGCTGCCATACCCGGAGCCTAAACCGGCTCATGCTCCGCGGGTGTACGGGTTCGGGGCCGTGAAGCGCCCGAACCCGCAACCCTACGGAGCATGAGCCGTCAGCTGAGGAGCATGAGCCGGTTTGGCTCGGGCTCAGCAGCCAGCCTTGTAGATGTACTTCGCGACGTCCGGCTCGGCCATGTTGTCCTTGGTCACGACCAGGGACTCGGTCTCGATCTTGGCGGTCACCGAACCACCGGACAGTGAGGCCAGAGCCTGCTCGACACCCTGCTTGCCGATGTCGTAGGGCTTCTGGGCCACGAGCGCCTGCACGTCACCGGCGGCCAGCTGCTTCATCTGGTCCGGACCGGCGTCGAAGCCGACGACCTTGACCGTGCCGGACTTGCCGGCCTGCTTCACGCCCGTCGCCACACCCTGCGCGGTGAACAGGTTGGTGGCGAACACGCCCGCCAGGTCGGCGTCCTTCGCCAGAGCGGCGGAGACCACCTTGGCGCCCTCGGCGGCCTGGTTGTGCGAGTACTGCGCGTCGGAGACCAGGACGAAGCCCAGCTCCTTGGCCTTCTTGTTGAACCCGGCGATGCGGGCGTCGACCGAGGTGATGCCGGGGTCGGTCGAGATGACCAGCACCTTGGAGCCCGACTTCAGGCCCAGGGTCTGCAACGCCTCGGCGGCCTTCTCGCCACCGAGCTCGTTGTTCGTGGCGATCCGGGAGACGCCGATGGTCGTGTCCTCCACCGCGGTGTCGACCAGCACGACCTTGCTGCCGGCGTCCTGGATCCGCTTCAGCGACGGAGTCGAGGCCTTGGCGTCGTTCGGGGCCACCAGCAGGGCGTCCGGCTTGGAGGCCGCGACGGCGTCCAGCATCGGGTTCTGCAGGGTGGCGTCGAACTTGTCCGGACCCTGAACGTCGAGCGTGGCGCCGGCCGCCGCGACGGCCTCCTTCGCGCCGCACTCCATGGAGATGTAGAACGGGTCGCCCTTGACGCCGACCATGAGCGTGATCTTCTTGCCCGCGCTGCCCCCGGCAGCCGAGGATGCCCCGCCGGCGGCCGAAGTGGAGCCCGAGGACGAGGTGTCGGACGAGCCGCAGGCCGCCAGGACGAGCGCGCCGATCGCGACCGCCGACGCACCGATGAGCCGGGTGGTCTTCACAGTGACTCCTTTTGTTGTGGTGTCTTATCTGAACCGCGTGTGGTGCTGTGGAGCTGGGCCGTGCTCTTGCTGGGCGCCGGGGTTCAGCGCCGGTTCTGGGAGCGGCGTCGCAACTGGTCGGACCAGACGGCCAGGACCAGGACGATGCCGACGGCGATCATCTGCCAATAGGGGTTGACGCCGGTGATGATGAAGCCGTTCTGCAACACCGCCGGGATCCAGACCCCGATCAGCGTGCCGATGATGGTTGCCACGCCGCCGAACAGGCTGGTGCCGCCCAGGGCGACGGAGGTGATCGCCTGCAGGTTGTCGGTCGAGTGACCGCCCACCGAGGTGGTGGAGAAGTAGGCCAGCGAGAGGAAGCCGGCGAACCCGTTGGCCAGGCCACCGAGCATGTAGACCTTCAGCAGGTGGCGCTCGACCCGCAGGCCCACCCGGCGAGCCGCCTCCTCGCTGGACCCGATCGCCAGCGTGTGCCGACCGAACACCGAGTAGTGCAGCGTGACATACCCGATGAGCACCACGATCAGGCCGATCAACACCAGGTTGGTCAGCCCGGGGATGCCGGGGATCAGCTTGCCGGTGGCCACCGGGTTGAGGGCGTAGGAGGCCACGTTGACACCCTTGCGGAGCAACAGCGCCACGCCGAGGCCGGCGCCGAGCGTGCCCAGGGTGGCCAGCATCGGGGGGATGTGCATGTAGGCCACCAGGACGCCGTTGATGGCGCCGATCAGCAACCCACCGATCAGGGCACCGGCCAGCGCGGCCAGGATGTACGTGGCCTTGGTCTGGTCGGCCGGGACGTCGATCGCCTTGCCGTCCCCGACCGTGATCCAGCTCAGGGCCTGGGCGGCGAACACCTCACCCAGGATGATCCCGCTCGGGATCGACAGGTCGATGCCCGCGGTGGCGATGATGAACGTCGTCCCCACGCTGGCCACGGTCAGGATGGCGACGTTCTGCGCCAGCAGGGTCAGGTTCGACGTGGTGCCGAACTTGCCCGGGGCCAGGATCGAGAAGCCCACCAACAACACGGCCAGGAACAGCAACGTGGCCATGATCGGCGTCCCGATGAGTTGCCGCAGCCGGGAGGGCTGTGCCTCCTCGGCGACCGCGACATCCGCCGCGACCTCGGCCTCGAGCGCCTTGGCGGTGTTGTTGGTCGGCTTGACCGGCTTGACCGGCTCGGTCGTCTCGCTCACTGGGCCACCCCCTCGTTGGCGTAGGCCCCGGAGATCGAGGCGATCAGGCGTTCGACGTCGGCCTCACCCCGGCGGAACCGCGCGACGCGGGCACCCAGCCGCATGACCTCGATCCGGTCGGCGACCTCGATCACCTGGGGCAGGTTGTGCGAGATGAACACCACGGCCAGGCCGCGTTCGCGCACCGAGTGGATCAACTCCAGCACCTTGGCGGTCTGGATCACCCCGAGTGCGGCGGTGGGCTCGTCCATGATGATCACGTGTCGGGCCCACATCGCGGCGCGGGCGATGGCCACCGACTGACGCTGCCCACCGGAGAACGAGGCGACCGGCACCCGCAGGTCCTGCACCAGGCCGACGCCGAGTTCGGCGAAGCTGGCCGCGGTGCGCTTGCGCATCTCCGGCTGGTCGTGCAGCACCTTGAACCGGCGGATCTCGCGCCCCAGGAACACGTTCGAGGCGGCGTCCAGGTCGGGGGCCAGGGCCAGGTCCTGGTAGACCGTCTCGATGCCCAGAGCCGAGGCGGCCTGAGGGCTGGAGATGTTGACCGGCTTGCCGTCGACCAGCACCTCGCCCTCGTCGGGGGAGTACACCCCCGAGAGCACCTTGATCAGGGTCGACTTGCCGGCGCCGTTGTCGCCGACCAGCGCGGTGACCTCACCCGGGTGGGCCTGGAACGAGGCTCCGCGCAGCGCGCGCACGGTCCCGAAGGACTTGACGATGGCGCGCGCCTCGAGTGCGGGAACCGCGTTCGTGCTGCCGCTCGTCTCGCTCATGGACGCACCTGCCGCCACGACCGTCCGTGCCCGTCGAGCAGGTCGACCAGACCCCGCAACCGGGGGACGGCGATCTCGGCCAGCCAGGCGCGCCGCTCCGGGCCGGGCATGGTGACCGCCTCGCCCCAGATGGCGCGGCCGGCGATGAAACCGCAGGCGCCGCCGTCCAGGGCGATGGTGGCCCGCTCCAGGAACTGCTCGTAGGCCACGCCCGCGGACAGCACCGCCCACGGCACCCGGCCCAGGTTCTCGCTCACCGTGGCGCAGGCCGCGGCGTCGCCGGGCCACTCCAGCTTGAGCAGGTCCATGTCGAGGGTCGCCAACCGGGTGGCCGACCGGACGACGGCCGCCTCCTTCTGTTCCTTGCTCAGCTCGAGGCCGGGAGCGAAGGAGACCAGCGGCTCGATGACGCTGGGGATACCCGTTGCGGCGCAGTCCTTCACGACCTCACGGGTGACGCTGAGTGCGATCTCGGCCAGGTCGCCGTGCTCGTCGGCCGCGCGGTCGGGGTTCCAGTAGAGAAGGAATTTCATGGCGTCGCCGGTGTTGTCGGCCACCCAGGCGGCGTTGCGGGCCGGGTCGCGGGTGGTGCGGTATTCGCCGCCGACCTTCTCCTTGTCCGCGGGCTCGGCGGCGATCAGCAGGCCGGCGCTGTCGGCCAGCGCGCCGCCGGAGCGGACGGCGTCCACGCCGTACTCGACATCGGTGAGCACGCCCGAGGCGAGCGGCGACAGGGCGCCGATCACGTCGACCTTGAAAGCGGTCAGGTCGGCGTCCTCGGCCGGCTGTCCCGCGGTGGTCAGCATCTTGCGCAGACTGGCCCGCTGATCCATGGCCAGGACGGCGAACCGGCCGTCGGGGTTGGCAATGGCATCCAGGGTGGTCATCGGGGAGCCTCTCTGTTCGATGATGCGAGGGTGATCGGGTCGATGGGGGAGGTGTGGCGCGTGAGCGCCCACGGCGGACCGTCGAGGTCCTCGACCGGGGGTAGCAGGCCGGCGGCGATGCCGGCCAGATAGGCGGCGCCCGCGGCGCCGGCCTCGTCCAGTGAGGTGGTGCGCAGCCCGGGCAACTGGGCCTGCTTGGCGGCGAGCACCACCGGGTCGTGCAGCCAGCCGCCGGCGGCCAGCACCGAGGAGTACTCCCCGGCGGCCACTTCGATCGCCGCCAGAGCCGTTGCGGCGCCGTCGATCGCGTGCTGGACGGCGTGGACCCACTCGGGGCGGCCGGCCAGGGCGCGGCGCAGCTCACGGGTCGTGGCGCCCAGAGCGGCCACCACGCGCTCGAGCTCCATGCCGGTGCGCAGCCCCGCCAGGATGCACACCTGGCCGGCGACCACGGTGCGTCCCACGGTGAGTCCGGCGGCGGTCAGTGCCGGGATCGCCTCACGCCGAATCGTGGTCGCGTCGGCGAACCGCAGCAGCGCTTCGGCGGTGCCGAGCGAGTCGAACAGGGTGCCGTGCTGCGCGGCCCCCACCGCCAACGCGGCGCACTGGTGATCGTGACCGCCCACGGCCAGGACAGCGCCGCGCAATTGGGGGGCCTCGGCCAGGCCGAGGGCCTGGCCGCAGGAGGTTCCGGCGGGCTGGGGTTCGCCGAGCAGATCGGCGCCGAGCAGCTCGATCGCGCCGGCCCAGGGAGCGGCGTCGAGGACGTCGAGCAGACCGGTGCGGCTGGCCAGTGACAGCTCGCTGCCGGGGGAACCGCCGAGCAGCCGTACCGCCCATTCGGGCACCGACCAGAACCGTTGCGCGGCAGCCGATTCCGGGTAATCGACGCGCAGGGTGAGCACCTTGGGCAGGGACGGCTGGGGGTCGAGCGGCATACCGATGGCCGACTCGAACGCCGTCCGACCGACGGCGGTCTCGATGGCTGCGACGTCCCCGCGCAGGTCGTGCCAGGCGCGGATGGGTGCCAGCGCGGCCTCGTCCGGGTCGGCTCCGGTTCCCACGGTGAGGATGCCGGACTCGCCCATGCCGGTCACCCCGAGCCCGGCCACCTGCCGCAGCGGCGCGCAGGCTCGGGTCACCACGGTGCGGATCGCGACGGCGAGGTCGGCGGCGTCCATCTCGACGCCGGCGGCGGTGTGCTGCCAGGGGGTGGGCACGTCGGAGGTGAGCAGCGGTCGCCCACTCAGGTCGAAGGCCACGGCCTTGACCCGGGTGGTTCCGACGTCCATGCCGACCAGGCCGACCTCGACACCTGCGGCGTCTGCCCTGGAGCTCACGGGATCACCGCCACGGGAGGGGCGGGGACGACGGGGACGACGGGAACGACGGGGACCACTTGGGCCGGTTGGGGCTGGTAGGTCTGCCCCTCGTCGAGGAACAGGGGCGGCAGCACGACCGAGCGCGGGGCGGCGGCCAGGCCGTCGAGGCGCTCGATCACCATCGCGGCACCGAGTGAGCCGAGCCGATCAGGACCCGAGGCCACGATGACGACCGGCGGGGTGACCAACAGATCGGTGTCGACCATCTCGTCGAAGACCGCCAGATCGAGGCTCACCCCGGCCGCACGCAGCGCACGGATGGTGCCCCGGCCGGCCATGTGCTGGATGGCGAACACCGCGGTGGGCGGTTCGGGCAGGGCGAGCAATCGGTGCATGGCGGTCTCGGCGATGCTCGGGTCGGTGCAGTTCAACTCGACCAGGTCGGCGTCGAACGGCAGACCGGCAGCCTCGAGGCCGGCGCGGTAGCCGTCGAAGCGGCGTTGCAGGGTCCAGAGACGCTCGTCGTTGCCCAGCAGCGCGATCCGGCGGTGGCCCCGAGCGACCAAACGGCGAACGCCCTCGGCGGCCCCGGCGGCGTTGTCGACGACTCCGGTGTCGACCTCGACGCCGTCGATCGGTCGGTCGACGGCCACCACGAACAGGCCGTGCTCCATCTCGGGCAGCAGGTAGCTCGCATCACCGGGGGCGGGGATCAGGATCAGGGCGTCCACTCGGCGCTCGACCAGGGTGCGCACGATACGGCGCTGCCGGTCGGGGTCGTCGTGGTGGCTGGCCGTGATCAGCTGCAGGTCGCGTGGGGCGAGCACCGCCTCCACCGCGCCGACCACCGCGGCGATGAACGGGTCGGACACGCTGGAGATCACCAGTCCGACCGCCGCGCTGGGGCCACCGGCGGCCAGCGATCGGGCCAGCTGATTGGGCCGGAAGCCCAGCGCGCGAGCGGCGTCGGTGACCCGTTGCGCCGTGGCCGGCGCCACGCCGTACTCACCGTTCACCGCGCGGGAGGCGGTCTTGAGACTCACCCCGGCGCGGCGGGCGACATCGGCCAGAGTGGGCCGGCTCGGACGGCTCATCGGGTCGCCGCCACCTTGTCGAGCAACGCCGCCAGCAGCGCCGGATCGACACCGCCGGCCAGCTCGGAGGCCACGGATGCGGCGCCGGTGGCCACGGCCCACCGGGTGGCCTCGGGCAGGGCGAGGCCGCGGTCCAGTCCGGCAGCCAGGCCGGCAGCGAAGGAGTCACCCGCGCCGATCGGGTTGACCTCGGTGACCTTGGGGGCCGTGATCCAGAAGGTCTGCTCGGTGGGTGACCCGTCCGGCAGATGCGCGCCGGCGACTCCGTGGCGTCCCACGGTGACCAGGGCCGCCCCGGCTCCGGCGGCGCGCAGGCCCCGGGCGGCGTCCAGGGCGGCACCCCGCACGTCCGGCACATCAGGTTCGACGCTCTCGCCGGCCGAGCGTCCGGTGAGCACGGCCAGCGCCTCGGACAGGTTGGGTGTGACCACGTCGGGGTGGGCCGGGAGCGCCCGGGCCAGGTCGGCGCGGGCGGCGTCCAGCACGATCGGCACGCCGTGCGCGTGCACCCGGCGGATCAGATCGGCATACAGGTCGGCGGCGTGTTCACCGGGGGGCAGGCTGCCGCTGGCCACGGCCACCCGGTGCGGGGTGCCCGCAGTCGCTGCGGTGGCCAGTTCGTCCTCGACGGCGGCGAGCAGGGCCTCACGATCGGCGGCGGTCAGCTCGGGACCGGGCTCGTTGAGCACCGTGGCGCGGCCGTCGTCCTCGATGATCACGATGGCGCTGCGGATCTCACCCGAGGTGGCGACCCGGCGCACGTCGTGGCCCTCGGCCTCGAGCATCTCGCCCACGAGGGCACCCATCCGACCCGGCAGGTTGGCCACCAGGCGCGGCCGAATGCCATGGGCGCGAGCGGCGCGACAGACGTTGACGGACTTGCCGCCACCGGTGGGGATGGCGGTGCGGGGCCGCATGACGTGGCCGGGGACGAGCCGCTCGAGGGT
Source organism: Kineosporiaceae bacterium (assembly GCA_016713225.1). NCBI lineage: Bacteria > Bacillati > Actinomycetota > Actinomycetes > Kineosporiales > Kineosporiaceae > Kineosporiaceae bacterium. The sequence goes on along the minus strand of JADJPO010000003.1, from coordinate 1,153,028 downwards.
GAGGGTGCGATCGATCGTGAGGTTCGCGCCGATGACGAGCAACTCGGGCCACCTCCTTGCTGCAACCGTTTCCGACAGCGCTGTCTGACAGCGCTGTCGGACACCTTATGAAGGACGTGGCGAGAAACACAACCGACATGTGGCGATGGATGCCGACTCGTTATCTGACGGTGATCTGCCGGGTGGCTGCCGCGGCGGTTACCGGGGCATGTCACGCCTTGGTGATCATGCAATCCGTGCACAAACCCCCCGTGATCATGCAATTGATGCACGAAATGTGCACGGATTACATGATCACCGGGGGTGGAGTCCGTTGGGGGACGACAATGCAGGGCATGCGTTGGGCCGTCGCCGTCTTCGTCGCCACCGTCGGTCAGCTCGCCGTGGCCACCTTCGTGCCCGGGTTGGAGCAGTTCGAGGGCAAGGCCTTCGGTGCCCGGCTGGTGGCCTACCCGGTGATGATGCTGGTGGTGCCGGCCTGGTGGTGGCTGCTGCATCGCCGGCCGGGTGCCTCCTCCACAGGGGCTGGGGCCGCGGCGATTCCCTGGGGCGCGTTCGCGCTGGTCGGCGCCCCGTTCCTGATCGACGTCACCGGGAACACCCTCGACCTGTACGACCGGGTGTGGTGGTGGGACGACGCCAATCACTTCGTCAACTGGGTGCTGTTGTGTGCGGGGATCGGGCTGCTGATCACCCAGGGCATCGGCCGGCGCTGGGTGGTGGTCACGCTGGTGACCGGCCTGGGCGCGATCCTGGCCATCGGCTGGGAGCTGGGGGAGTGGTATACGTTCATCCGCCACGGCACCGAGCTCGGCACTGCCTACACCGACACCCTGGGGGACGAAGCGCTGGGCACCCTGGGTGCGCTGGTGGCCGGGGTGCTGGTCAGCCGCCGTCCGGGCCGGTCGAGGTCTGCCTGACCGCGGCCTCGTCCGGGCTGAACAGTGTCTCGATGGGTTCGCCGAACACGGCGGACAGGGTGAAGGCGAGCGGCAGGCTCGGGTCGTAGCGGCCGGTCTCGATCGCGTTCACGGTCTGCCGCGAGACCCCGCACCGGTCGGCGAGGTCGGCTTGGCTCCACTGCCGCGCGGCACGCAACTCGCGCAGTCGGTTCCTCATCGGTGCAGGCGGGTGCGCAGGTCGGCGATCAGCAACCACAGCGCGATGCCGCCCATGATGATCGGCTCGATGGTCAGGCGTAGGGCAACACGCCCCGTGGCGTCGAGCAGCGTCGCGATCTGTAGCGCGACCAGGACGCAGGCGAAGGCGATCGCCATGCTCTCGAGTTGGAGCTTGCGCAGATACTCGTCCTGGCGTCGGACGTTGCGCACCATCACCCAGACCACGGCGAGCACGAAGCTCATCGTCAGGGCCAGCCAGGTCCACTCCGCGGCGCCGGTGAGGCCGGGCTTGCTGCCCAGGGTGAGTGCGACGGAGCCCAGCAGGAGCACCGGCAGCCCCTCGATCAGGATGGCGTTGCGGGCGGCGCGTTCCACGCGACTTCGGTGGTTCTCGGGAGTCATGCGAACGAATGTAAAGCGACCTTGTCAACATGTCAAGGAAACTTTACTGCGCTCGGATGCGCCGACCGGACACCGTCGATCCGGTCGGCCGGCTGGCTGTCACCGTCCGGCGCCTCGTCGACGTCCTGTCCGATGAGACCCGGACGAAGGGGGAGGAGGAGGGTGGAGCCATGGCCGAGCTGAGTCGACGGGCACTGCTGGGCGGGATCGGCGGTGTCGCCGTGATCGGTGGTGCAGCGGCCCTGGTGCAGACCGATGTCCTGCCGGGGCGGGTGCGGGCCTGGCGTCAGGTCGAGCGGGTGCTGCCGGACGGCGTCCCGCCCTCGCCCGAACCCGGTGGCCCGACCGCGGGCACCGGGTCGGTGAGTGGGGCGGCGTCCGTCGAGCGCGGTGCGTTCTTCTCGGTGGCCCGCAATGGGGTTCGGGCGGGATGGGTGCTGATCACTCCGGGCGGCGGCGCCGTCCGTCCCGGGTTGCCCGTCGTGGTGGCGCTGCACGGGCACGGTGCCGACGAAACCATGCTGCTCGGCCTGCGGGCGCCCGAGCTGCTGACCGCCGCGATCGCTGCCGGCGTGCCGCCGTTCGCCGTGGCCTCGGTGGCGGGCGGCAACGGGTACTGGCACCCCCGACATGACGGAACCGATTCTGCGGCAACGGTTCTCGACGAGTTCCTGCCGATGCTCGCGCGACGTGGGTTGCGCACGACCTCCGGCCTGGGACTGCTCGGCTGGTCGATGGGCGGCTACGGCGCACTGCGGCTGGCGGGCCTGCTCGGGCCGTCCCGGGTGGCCGCGGTGGTGGCGTGCTCACCGGCGCTGTGGCGTTCGCCGGGCGAGAGCGCGCCGGGGGCGTTCGACGATGCCGAGGACTTCCGGCGCGAAGACGTCTTCGGCGCCCGGACGGCGATCGCCCGGGTGCCGCTGCGGGTGGACTGTGGCTTGGGAGACCCGTTCCTGGCGGCCGCCCGGGCGTTCGTGGCCGGCGTGACGCCGCGGCCCGAGGGAGGCTTCCAGCCCGGCGGGCACGACGGCGACTACTGGCGCCGCCGGTTGCCCGACCAGCTGGCCTTTCTCGGGCGTCACCTGGCGACCTGAGCCAGGCAAAAGAGTTTCTCAACATCTTTTTTTTCAGATGTTCGACAGTCGAATGATACGTTGATCGCATGTCGCGACTCCTCCCGAGATTGATCATCCCCGTGATCGAGTCCGCGCTGGAGTTCGCTCCGGTGGTGATCCTGGAAGGGGGGCGTGCCACGGGAAAGTCCACCGTCTGTGACGACCTGATCACCCGATATGGCTGGGCGCCTCGGATCGACCTGTCCGATCCGAATGTCCGAGCACTCCTGCGGCTCGACCCCGATCGGTTCCTCGACTCGCAGTCCGCGGTCTGTGTGCTGGATGAGGCTCAACTCGAGCCGGAGCTGACGGTGTGGGTCAAACGACAGGTGGATGCGCGCCGCTCCAACGGCCAGTTCCTGATCACCGGCTCCGCTCGACTCGGGCGTGACCAGCTCGGGGGCAGCGACCCCCTGGCCGGGCGCGCCGTCCGACTCCGCCTCTCATCGATGACCCGCGCCGAGCGCACCGATGACCTTGCTGGACCAACCAGCGTGGAACGTGCCTTCGCCGATGGGTGGGCCATCGGCCTACGGGCCGAAGCGACGCGTCTGTCGAACGCGAACGGGGAGTGGAGCGGTGGGCTGCCCAGCATCGCCGGTGTGCTGACCGCGGCACCCGTAGCTGACTGGGAACGGGCCATGGCCGCGTATGTGGAGGCCGTACTCCCGTTGGGGGTGGGGGAGACCCGAGCCGACCTCGGGCGCCTGCTCCGGACATTCCGCTATTTCGCTGCCAACAGTGGGCAGATCGTGAACTTTGCCCGCGCTGCCAGCGACTTGGGAATGCAAGCTCCGACCGTCAGGTCTCACCTCGAGCTACTCGAGGCGGGATTTCTGCTGCGTCGCGCGGAGGCGCATCGTCCCGTCGAGTCCCGGGTCCTGACGGCCCACCCCCGGGTTTTCGCGAGCGACGTGGGCTTGGCCGCCTGGGCGTCCCGGGCACGACTGAGTCCGCTGTCGGCCACGGCGCTCGGCGCGCTCACCGAGACTGCGGTGGCCCACGATCTGATGGCCCAGGCGGACGCATCCATGGACCGTGTCGAGGTCAGACACTGGCGGGACACGCGCACCCAACGTGAGGTCGACCTGCTCTTGGTGCATGCAGACGGGCGGTACGTGCCCGTGGAGGTCAAGGCATCGAGGACGGTCGGCCCGGGTGACACCCATGGCCTGGTCAACTTTGCGCTTCGTCACTCGGAGAGCTGCCATCGCGCCGTCCTGGTTTACGAGGGCTCACAGGTGGTCGACCTGACGCCCGCTGGTTCGCCCAGCCCGATCGTCGCCGTCCCACGGGCGCTGATGTGAGATCAGGTGGCGGTGCAGATCAGTTCGAGCCCGGGCTCGTCGTCCGGGCCGGCGCACATCGTGGACGTCACCCGGGCCGTGGCGCCCAGCAGCTCGTCGACGGCCCGCCGTGAGGTGACCGCCGCCGAGCCGAGCCCGGCGGACTCGGTCACGTCCACGCGCACGGTGATCGGGCCGGGGGAGCCGTGCCACAGCGTGACGTCGAGGGTGAGTTGGTCCCAGCAGACCTCGGCCACCACGATGCCCAGATCGGACGGCGCCGCGCCGGGTAGTGCGGTCATGCGGGTGACCGCGCGGTCGCCGAGCCGATTGCGCGCCACCACGGTCTGGCCTGCCACGTGCCAGGAGAACACCGGGCTGTCGAACCCCACGCTGTGCAGCTGCACCACGAACCGGCCACGGCCGTCATCCCCGTCGGTGCGCCGGATCTCGGCCCAGGCCATCGGGTGCGCCGGCTGATCGCCGACCAGCAGGGTCGCCACACCGTGCGCCCAGCCGATCACCTGCACCGCGACCTGCCGCCCCGCGGTGAACAGCAGCGAATCCGTGTCGCCCGAGGGGGGTAGCGCAATGGTGTCGCGGTAGACCGCCCGGCCGTCGACCACCTCGTGCAGCACCACCCCGGCCGCGTCGGCGGTGTCCCGGTCGGCGGTCCGGCCGGGCCGTGCCAGCCGGTCGAGGGCCAGCGCGCCGTCCCAGTCAGCCTGCGCCGCACCTGCTCCGGACGGCACCGGTCCACGCACCTCCGCGGTGAGCCAGCGCCGTCCGGGTTCGATCGGGATCACCAGCAGCCGGGGGCACCGCCCGGCCTCCGCCGCGGTGTGAGCCAGCCGGATCGGCACCGGCACCTGGCCGAGGGCCACCGTGCAGACCGCATCCGTGTCGGTGGTCCGTATCGGGTGGCCGGGGTCGTGGTCGGCCCACCAGGTCGCCCGGGCCAGCCGCGGCCCGACCTGGTTCCACAACGGGGCGCCCGGCAGCAGCGGCGGATCGTCGATGCGGTGCATCACCTGGCCGGAGCGCCCGCCGAAGCGCCGGGCGCTCATGATGCAGTAGGGATTGCCGTACTCGGTGCCGACCCCGGCGGTGGGCAGTCCGAACGAGTGGCGGGCCGCCAGCAGGTGGCCGAGTTCGTGGGCCATCGAGGTGTGGCTGCACCGGGTCGACAGGTAGGCCGCCAGCACCCGCCGGCCGCCGGCCAGGGTGATCGGCTGGCACCAGTAGACCGGGCTGTCGAGGGTGGTGAGCACCACGACGGCGTCCGCGGCGGCCAGCGTGGCGAGGTCGGCGGGTGGCAGCGCGGGCAGGCAGGCCTCGACGAGGTGCTGGACGGCGGCCGTCAGCTGCCGGTCGGACGCGGCCGAGAGTGCCTGGTGGGCCATGGCGTCCCAGGCCGCGTGCCCGGACGGCAGTTCCACCCAGTCCAGCGCCTGGCTGGCTCCGAGGTCGATCTCGCCGTCGGTGCAGTCGGCCCAGAAGTCGCCGAGGGTGAGGCGGTGCGGCCCCGGTACCCGTGGCGGGGAGGGACGCAGGAGTCGCTGCACCGACGCGTGGTCCCACCGCTGCGCCGCGTCGCCGTCTCGGCCGATACACAGCGCGACCAGGCGGACGATGCGGGACATGGGGTGACCCTAACCGGCGTCGTAGGGTGACGATCATGCGCATCCACACCGCCATGCTCTACGCCACGGATCTGCCCCGCCTGGTGAGGTTCTACGGCGGATTGCTCGGCGTGAGGGCCGAGGTCGACGAGGGCGGCCGATGGGCGCGGTTCGACCTGGACGGCACCGACTTCGCGGTGCATGCCGTTCCTGCGGCGATGGTGGCCGAGCTCGAGCTCGGCTCACCGCCCGCGCCCCGCGAGGACGTGCCGGTCAAACTGCTGTTCACCGTCGACTCCCTGGACGGCCAGCCGGACCGGCTGGCAGCGCTCGGCGCCACGGTGCTGGACCGGCCGTGGGGGACGCCCGACTACGCCGATCCGGAGGGCAACGTGTTCGGCCTGCTACCCGAGGACGGCCTCCGGACCGGGAACGTGCCGTAGCGCGTTCACCCGGTGGTGAGTGCCTCTCCGGTGACCAGGAAGCGCGCGGCGGGCTCGTCGTCCAGGGCGGCCTCGATTCTCACCCTCATGGTGGCCGCCATCGGGGGCAGATCGTCGAGGGCAAACCAACGGGCCTCGAGGTTCTCGCCGTCCTCGGGGTGGGGATCACCGCTGACCCAACGCATCCGGAACACCAGATCGAGGTACTGCGCCCGGTCGCCGTTGGCGTAGACGACCGGGTCGGTGACGTGCACCATCACCAGCCGCTCGGCGATGGCGTGCACCGCAGCCTCCTCGGCCACCTCACGGATCGCCGCGTCGGCCGGTTGCTCGGCGGGGTCGATGATCCCGGTGACCGGGGTCCACTCCCGGGTGTCGGAGCGCAACGCCAGCAGTACCTGATCGTCGTGCAGCACGACAGCGGTCACGCCCGACAGCCACAACGGGTGGCCGCCGATCTTCTCGCGCAGGGACACGATGAACTCGGGGATCGGCACGAGCGACAACCCTAGGCGGTGCCGCACCCGGGCCGGCACCGGGTCTGGGCAGGCGGCGGACCAGCCGTCACGATGGAGCCGTGAGCGAACCTGCCCTGGCCCGACGCCTCGGCACCGCGGACGCGGTCGTCATCGGTATGGGATCGATGATGGGTGCCGGGATGTTCGCGGTCTGGGCGCCGGCCGCTCGGGCCGCCGGCGCCGGGCTGCTGATCGGGCTGGTCATCGCCGCCGCGGTGGCCTACGCCAACGCCACCTCCTCGGCCCAGTTGGCGGCGGCCTACCCGACCTCGGGTGGCACCTACGTCTACGGGCGGGAGCGGCTCGGGCCGTGGTGGGGCTTCGCTGCCGGCTGGGCGTTCGTCATCGGCAAGACCGCCTCGTGCGCCGCGATGGCGTTGACCGTGGCCGCCTACGCGGTCGGTGGTCCGCTGTGGCGACAGCGCCTGGTGGCGGTCGCCGTAGTGCTCGCTCTGGCGGCGTTGAACTATCGCGGCATCACCCGCACCGCACTGCTCACCCGGGTGCTGGTGGGGGGGACGGCGATCGTGATGGCCGTGGTCGTGGTGGCTTCGCTCACGGCACCGGACGTCGTCCACGCCGTGCCGAATCCGTTGCGGTCCAACACCTCGGTGTCCGGGGTGTTGCAGTCGGGCGGGTTGCTCTTCTTCGCCTTCGCCGGGTATGCCCGCATCGCGACCATGGGTGAGGAGGTGCGTGAGCCGCGGCGCACCATTCCGCGGGCGATCACGCTCGCGTTGGCGGCGACCGTCGTTGTGTACGCCGTGATCGCCGTGACCGCCCTGGTGGTGGCGGGTGCCCCGGCGCTGGCGGCCTCGTCGTCCCCGCTGACCACGGTGCTGGAGGCGGCGGATCGTTCGGCCCTGACCCCGTTGGTGCGACTGGGTGCCGCCCTCGCCGCCTCGGGTGCGCTCCTGGCCCTGATCGCCGGCATCGGCCGGACCGCCCTGGCCATGGCGCGCGAGGGCGACCTGCCGCCGTGGTGCGCTGCGGTGCACCCTCGGTTCCGGGTGCCGCATCACGCCGAGATCGCTCTCGCCGTGGTGGTCTGCGCACTGGTGCTGACGGTGGATCTGCGCGGAGCGATCGGATTCTCCTCGTTCGGGGTGTTGCTCTACTACGCGATCGCCAACGCGTCGGCCCTCACCCAGCCGGACGCCGACCGGCGGTGGCCGCGCGCGCTGCAGGGGGCCGGGCTGGTCGGGTGCCTGGTGCTGGCGTTCTCGCTGCCGATCGGCTCGGTGCTCGCCGGGATCGGCGTGGTGGGGGTGGGCCTCGTCGGCCGCTGCGTCGCGCTCAGGCGTCGCCGATGAGGTCGGCCACGATCTGGGCGGACATCCCCACCATCGGCACGCCGCCGCCGGGATGGGACGACCCGCCGACCAGGAACAGCCCGGGCACGGGGGATCGATTGGCCGGTCGTACGAAGGTCGAGCGGTTGGTGTTGCTGCTCGGCCCGTGCAGCGCACCGCCCACGCTGCGGGTACGGCGCTCGATGTCGGCCGGGGTGCGCAGCTCACGCCAGATCACCCGCTCGCGCACGTCCACCCCCCGCGCCGCCATCAACGCCAGCACCTTGTCGGCGTAGGAGTCGGCGAAACCCGTTGCTGCCCAATCGATTCCGCGAGGACGGCCGAGGATCCAGCCGGCGGCGGGATCCTCGGCACCGGTCGCCACGTGCCGCGGTGCGACGACCTGTACCAACCAGGCCTCACTGTCGGCGTCCGGGCGCAGCGCCGTGTCGTCCGGCGCGCTGATCGTGATCGTCGGGTTCTCGGCGGCACGGGGTCCGGTCAGGCGGTGCCCACCGGTGCCGAAGACCGCGTCGAACTCCTCGTCCGGGTCATCCGGGAACAGCACCCGCAGGTGGGCGTCACACGCCGATCCTCCCGTAGCGTGCGAGCCGGGGCCGGGCCGCCCGCGCAGTGCCAGCATGACGGTGAAGGTCGAACTCGACGGCACCATGCGGCGCAGCGTCGTCCGGGCCAGCTCGGCGTCCTGCCCACTCACCAGATCGCGGTAGAGGTGGGTGGCATCGGCGTTGGCGACCACCACCTCGGCCTCGAGCAGTTCGCCCTCGCTCAGCCGGACGCCGCGCGCCGTGCCGCTCGAGTCCAGCAGCACCTCGACCACGTCCGACCCGGTGCGGATCTGGACGCCGCGCTCGCGCGCTCGCTCGGCGAGTGCCTCGACCAGGCCACGGACCCCGCCGGCGATGTACCAGGCGCCGAAGGACTGTTCCACGAACGCCGCGGTGGCCAGGATGGCGGGCGCACGGCGGGGGTCGGAGGCTGCGTAGGAGGCGTATCGGTCGAGCACCATGCGCTGGTGGGGGTGGCGCAGATAGCGCCGACCCAGCCCGCGCAGCGACCGCCACGGTGCCAGGGTGCGCAGGTCACCGTTGCGCCGCGCCTGCTGCGCCAGCGCCAGCGGGCCCTCCTGGGGGCTGGTCAGGAACGGATCGCGGACGGCATCCCAGATGCGGGCGGCGCGCTCGCCGAGGGAGGTCCAATCCGCACCGGCACCCCCGCCCAGGGCGTCGTCCCACGCGGCGGCGATACGGGGCCGGGACACGTTCGGCAGGTCGAGTTCCACGCCGTCGGCGAACCGGAAGTGGTACACGGGGTCGACCGGCTGCAGGTTCAGCACCTCGTCCAGCGGGGCGCCACTGTTCGCGAACAGGTCGCGGTACACCGCCGGCAGGGTCAGCAGTTGCGGGCCGGTGTCGAACGAGAAGCCGTCGCGGCTGAACCAACCCAGCTTGCCGCCGACCGTGTCGGCCTGTTCACACACCACCACCTGATGCCCGCGGAGGGCCAGTCGGACGGCGCAGGTCAGTCCGCCCAGTCCGGCTCCGATGACGACGACGCGGGCCATGGTCAGACATCGTGCCCGGCGTCGGGGTCCCTGGCCACCGTCCGGGCTCGTCGGCGCGCCCTGAACGAGCGGATCACCCGGAGCAGGACGGTCACCAGCAGCGCGCCGATCACCAGCAGAACCCCGGCGACCACCGCCGCGGCCCAGGGGTACAGCACCCCGAGGGTGACCACGCCGGCCACCGTCGCGTCCTCGGCGGTACTGATCACCAGGTTGCTGGCCGGCTCGGGGGAGGTGTTCACCGCTGCCCGGATCCCCGCCTTGACGGTGTGGCTGGCCAGCGCGGTCACCGCGGCGATGCCGGCGGCCACGGCCTCGTTCAACGTTCCGGCCTGACCGGCGATGAGGGCTGCGACGGCGGCTGCGATGCCCGGTCTGATCACGGTGTGCACCGTGTCCCAGGCCGAATCGAGGTAGGGGATCTTGTCGGCGATCAGATCGATCGCGGTCAGCACCGCCGCCGCGATCAGCACGTCGGTGCGCTGCAGCGCCGGCGGTACCCCGTCGGCGCCGAAGAACCGACCGAAGACCCCGAGCAACAGGACGACGGCGTAGCTGTTGAGCCCGCTCGCCCATCCGCTGCTGAAGATCCAGGGCAGGACGTCCATCAACCCTCGCCGGGTTCCGTGGTCGCCTGGGTGACCGGATCGTTCGGCCGGCGCGGCGCGGCGGCCACGGTGTGCTGGATCAGCTCCACGGTGCGCTGCGGGTGGTCCCACATCGGGGCGTGGCCGCAGCGTTCCCAGCGTTGCCACTCGGCATGGGCCGGCGCGAGTTCGGGGCGTTGGTTCGCCGGCGGCAGGATCAGGTCGCGATCGCCGAACACCACCACGGTCGGCACGTGCACCTGGGCCTTGCGCTCGAACCGGCGCCGGGACGTGGCGTCGAGCATCACCTCGTACGCCGTGCTCTGTGCCAGCGCGTGCACCATGCCCCGGGCGACGCCGGGGTGCAGCGCGGCGGGGTTGCTGCTGCCGGTGGCGAACACGAGGCGGCGCATCAGGGCGTTGTCGATCAGGGCGCCGGCGATCCGCTCGGTGCGCCGGGCCAACGCTCGGTTGGCCAGCAGCACCGGGCTGGGTCTGACCGGACGGATCCGCAGTCCCGCCGGGGCCAGGGCAACCAGTGAGGCGGCGGCGTCGTCCGCGGCCATCTCGAGTCCGATCCAGCCGCCCAAGGAGTTGCCGACCAGGTGTGGCCGGACGACGCCCAGCTCCGCGCACGATGCGGCCACCCGGCGTCCCACCGCCAGACAGGTCGGGTCGGCGCCGTCCAGGGAAGTCGAGGCGCCGTGGCCGGGCAGGTCCACCACCAGGACGTCGTAGTGGCGGGCCAACTCGGGCAGCACGGGTGCCCAGACCACCCGTGCCGCGCCGACGCCGTGGATCAGCAGCACTGTCGGCGCGGTGCCGGGGGTTCGTCCCAGGCGGGTGATCGCCAGACCGCGAGCGACCTCGGTCGGCGGTCCGCTCAGCAGTTCGACGGCTGCACCGATGTCGGTGGGCGAGGTCGTCGGCGTCGGGGAAGGCACCGGGGACACTATTCAGGCCACCTCGACCGGCGTCCCACCGGTGATCCGCACCAGCTCGTCGTAGCTGGTGGGGAAGACCGTCCGAGCGTGTCCGGCGGCGGCCCAGACCTGCTGATACTCGGACAATGCCCGATCGACCAGGGTCTGGACCGGTTCGGCATGCCCCACGGGGGCGACCCCGCCGATCACGAATCCGGTGCGCTCGCGCACGAAGTCGGCGTCGGCCCGATCGAGTCGTGCCACGCCGATGGTGGCCGCCACCTTGCCGGTGTCCACCCGGTGAGCGCCCGAGGTGAGCACCAGGATCGGACGCCGACCATCCGGCGCGTCGGCGTCCGGTACGGCGAAGACCAGCGAATTGGCGATCTGGGCGACCTGGACGCCGAGTTGCTCGGCGGCGGCCACGGCGGTCCGGGCGTGATCATCGAGGACGACGACCTCACCGTGGGCTCCGGCGCGATCGAGGGCGTCGCGCACCCGGGCGACGGCGGGGTGGTCGTGGATCGTCATGTCAGCGAGGGTAGGCGAACGGGGCCGGGCCGTTGTGCCGGCCCGGCCCCGTTCGCGTCAGTTCCGTCGTTCGGGCGTCAGCTCAGTCGTTCGGGATGGTGAAGACCTGGCCCGGGTGGATCAGGTCGGGGTTGGCGATGTGGTTGACCTTGGCGATCTCGCGCCAGTCGACCCCGAACTTCTGGCCGATCTCGCTGAGGGTGTCGCCCTTGACCACGGTGTAGGTCCGAGTGGTGGGCGCGGCGGCGGCCTCGGCGTGTGCCGCGTGGGCGACGTGTGCCTCGTGGGCGGCATGCGCGGCGGCAGCCTCCTCGGCCTTCTTGGCGGCGATGGACTCGTCCAGCTCCCGCTGAGTGGCGGCCGCGGTCGCGGCGGCTGCGGCCGCCGCCTCGGCCTCGTGAGCGGCCTCGGCTGCAGCTGCAGCTGCCGGGTCGGCCTTGGCGGCCAGATCCTCGGCGGACTTGCGGGCGGCCTCCGCGGTGGCCTGAGCCTCCTGGGCGGCCTGCTGCGCCTCGTCGGCGGCCTCCTTGGCCTTCTCGGCACGCTCCGCGTCATCCGTGGTGATCGCGTCCTTGATCTTGTCGAACAGGCCCATGTCCTCGGGCTTCCTCTCGGTGGGGATGTCGATGGGGTGTGGCGGCGATGGCACCGGGCGAACTCGATCGAGGTTCGATCCGGGCGCCATCGGCTGCTCCCGATCCTTGCGTGTGTCGAACCTAGAGCAGAGCGGCCCTGTCCGCCTCCTGGTTGACCATGGTCTGCCGCGCACCGATGGCAGCCGTGGTGCGTCAGGATGCTGTCCATGACCACTGCGGCGAACAACTCTGCGGCGGGCGCGGCCTGGCAGCCGGACGGTGAGCTGGACGACGTGCGGCTGACGGGCCTGGACGTCGGGGAGGTGGCGGCATCCGGCATGCGGCTGTTGGACGTCGAGATCACCGCGGGCAGGTTCACCGGGACCGGGCTGGAGCGCTCCACCTGGCGGGACTGCCGGGTGTCCGGCATCCGGATGATCGGCGTTGCACTCGGGCGTAGCCGCTGGGACAACAGCCGGCTCGACGAGTGCTCGGTGGCCGGGTGCGAGTTGTTCGGCGTGACGTGGCGCCGGCTGACCCTGAGGGGGTGCGTGCTCGACGGGGTCAACCTGCGTCAGGCCCACTGGCAGGAGCTGCAGTTGGTCGACTGCCGGTTGCGCGAGGTGGATCTCGCCGATGCCCGGCTGACCGACGTGCGGTTCGAGCGCTGCACACTGGAGGCGGTGGACCTGAGTCGGGCCGAGCTGGACCGGGTGGACCTACGCAGCAGCTCGATCCGGCTGTCCCGCGGGTGGGAGCGGTTACGCGGCGCGGTGATCGATCATGGTCAGTTGTTCGACATCGCCCCGGCGCTGGCGTCGGCGCTGGGCATCAGGGTCGAGGACTGACGGGGCGAGGACCGAGGGAGCGTCGGCCCAGCTCGCTCTCCAGTCGTTCGAGCAGTTCGAGGACGCCGACGGCGGCCCAGACCCGGTTGCGGCCACCGCCGGACAGCTCGGTGAGCACACCGGCGGTCTCGAGCCGTCCGATCGCGGCGTAGATGTTCTTGTCGGCGACGCCCCCGGTCAGCACGCGCAGCGAGTCGATGTCGACCACGGGCTGGCTGAGCAGGGCCTCGAGCAGTGTCGCCACGGCCGACCCGCGGCGCGCCCTGGTGTTCTCGTGCCAGCGCACCCGCAATGTCGCGAGGTCGGTGGCCAGCCGCAGCCCGGACGAGGCGGCCCGCGTGGTGGCTGCGGCGAACCGGGTCACCCAGGCGTCCAGTCGTCCGGCACGGTAGTCGTCCAGGCCGGTGAAGTACCCCTCGACGTCGGCCAGCAGCACGGTCGAGACCGGGACGACGGTGCGTCGGGTGAGCCCGCGTCGGCGGAGGACGACGTGCACCAGGGCTCGCCCGGTACGCCCGTTGCCATCTGTGAAGGGGTGGATGGTCTCGAACTGGGCATGGGTGATGGCGGCCTGGGCGATCGGGTCGACATCGGTGCGGTTGCAGAAGCGCACCAGATCATCGACCAGTCCGGGGACGCGGTCCGGCGCCGGCGGGACGAACAGGGCTCCGTGCGGGGTCAACTCCCCGCCGCCGATCCAGTTCTGCATGGTGCGCAGCCGCCCGGCCCAGCCGCCCTCGTAGGGATCGGCCTCCATCAGCAGCCGGTGGATGTGCAGTAGATCGACGACGTGATACGGCAGATCGGTCAGCGGTGGTGCCACGGCGGCGGTCATGGCGCGCACATTGGCCGCCACGTGAGCTGCCGCGGTGTGCACGGGCACGCCCCGGAGCATGGCCATGCCGAGGTCGCGTTGGCTGGCCTCCAGGTGCTCGATCTTGGAGGAGGCCACCGACTCCGACCGCAACAGTGCCCCGGCCAGGGCCGTCAGGTCGACGGTGGTGGTGTCGTCGAGCAGGCGTACGGCGGCGTGGGCGGCGGCGGTGGTGCCGGTGGTGGCCGGGGCCAGCACCACCGGCCGGACGGCGATCGCGGGCACCGTGGCGACCTCGACCTGGTCGAACTCGGACAGCGACGAGCTCCAGGGCCGGAGTTCACGGCCCAGGGCCGGCCAGTCGAGAACCGTCATGTGGCCTCCAAGAACTGACGTTACGTGAAGTCAACCGTAACTATAGAACGCCGAGGTGACGTTTGTTCGGGTGGGTGGAGGGGGTGATCGAGGGGAGTGCGGGTGGGGCTTGGTGGGTCTTGGGGTGTGACGAGTGTGGCCGGTGGGGCGATTGGCAGGTCGTGTGACACGCCTCGCCGGCGACGCCCGGGTCACTCGGGGGATTGTCGAATCCATCGTTCGGTTGGCGTTGACATGCGCCCGTCGCGAGGTAGAGTCGAGTCATTCGAACGCGTGTTCGAGAAGTTGATCGGGGCGCTGGTTCTCGTCGGGAGGCGGGGGTCAACCGGCAGCTCGATCGACTGATTCGTGGCGGGGCGACTCGACCCCGCCCCGTCACGGATCGGTCACCCGGTGCCTCGGGTGGGGTGTGGGGAAGCACTCCCGCCCGAGGCCACCGGCTCCGCTTCCCCGGAGATGACAGGACGTCGTCCGGCTCGCCGCCAGCGAGTCCGTGAGCAGGGGAGTGATCATGCGTCGGTTCATCGAGAACGTGCACGTGGGGGTGGTCGGCACTCAGCCGGCTGCCTTCCGGTGGCGAGGATCTCGCTATGTGGTGCGGGATGTGCTCGGCCACTGGCGTGAGCGGCGGGCGTGGTGGTCCGGTCCGGCGGCCCGGGCGGTACTCACCGGGTCCGGTCCGGCGACGTCCGGCGGGCTGGACCTCGGCGCCTCCCTGCCGCTCGCCGAGGAGTACGAGGTCTGGCGTGTGGAAGCCAGCCGGCGGGGTAGTGAGCTCGTCGGGGTCTACGACCTGTGCCACGACACCGGAATCCAGCCGGACATCGGCGCGTGGCGCCTGCTGCGCATCGCGGACTGACCGTCATGTCCGCCCCCGGTGTGCCGGACGGGCACGAGGGGAGCAGTACCGAGAGTCACCCGGCCCAGGACGAGCAGCACCAGCACGACCAGCACCAGCACGAGCAGCACCAGACGGATCGACTCACGGACCCGGCACCCGCCGGGGCCACGACGGAGGGACCAGACATGACCGCCATCACCCTGAGCAGGCCCCCGGTCTCCTCGAGTGCACTCACCCTGATCGATCGCTCGTCA
Organism: Kineosporiaceae bacterium; assembly: GCA_016713225.1. Lineage (NCBI taxonomy): Bacteria > Bacillati > Actinomycetota > Actinomycetes > Kineosporiales > Kineosporiaceae > Kineosporiaceae bacterium. Next base: position 1,137,896 of record JADJPO010000003.1, on the reverse strand, counting down.
GCCGGTCTGTTGCAGGCTTGTGCCGCCCGAACGGCGGGGGAGCGGTACGTCGCGGCCCATCTGGCAGCTCTGCGCGCTGCAGCGGCCGTGCTCGCGGTGCGGGGGCGCAGCAGCCGTGGTGGTCCGCGCAGCGTCTGGGAGCTGCTGCCCCGGGTGGCGCCCGAGCTGGGCGAGTGGGCCTCGTTCTTCGAGGCGACGGCGGGGCGGCGCGCCGCCATCGAGTCCGGCCGGGCATCGGCGGTCACCCCGCGCGAGGCCGACGACCTGCTGCGTGACGCCGAGGCGTTCCAGCACGTGGTCGAGGGGATCCTCGGGCTGCCGCAGTACCCGGTGCTGCCCGAGGCCCTGCCCATCTGCACCTGAGGGGGCGACGTGCCGTTCACCCACCTGCACGTGGCCTCCGGCTACTCCCTGAGGTACGGCGCGTCCACCCCTGCCACGCTGGTCGAGCTGGCTGCCGAGCACGGCATGTCCGCCCTGGCGCTGACCGACCGCGATGGTCTGTACGGCGCGGTCAAGTTCGCTCAGGCCTGTCAGCGGATGGGCCTGGATCCCGTGCTCGGAGTGGACCTCGCGGTCGAGTCGGTGAGGCCGCAGCTCGGAGTGCCGCCCCGCCGGAACGGGTCGTCTGCTGCTCCCGTCACCCGGCGTCGGACCCCGGTGCGGGGCGGTGCCGAGGTCGACCCTCGTCATCCCCGGGTCACCGTGCTCGCGCTGGGGGCGGACGCCCGGCAGGGGCGGTTCTCCGGCGAGGGCTGGGCTCGGCTGTGCCGCCTGGTCTCGGCCACCCACCTGCGGGGTGAACGGGGCCGGCCGGTGAGCACTGCGGGCCTCATCGCCGAGCACGCCCGGCTCGCCTCGCCCGCCACGGTGCTCACGGCACCGGCAGCCTTGACGGTGCTGCTCGGTCCCGACTCCGAGGTGGGCCGGGCCGTGCTGGCCCGTCGCCTCGACCTGGCACGGGCAGTGCTCGACCAGTGGGTCGCCGTTCTGCCCGCCGGTGGCCTCGCCGTCGAGGTGGTCTGTCACGACGGTCCGCCCCAGACCCCCGGCAGTCTCACCCATGCCGCCCGGATGCTGGCGCTGGCCCGTGACGCCGGGCTGCCCGCGGTGTTGAGCAATGCCGTCCGGCACGCCACGCCGGACGGTGCGATCACCGTTGACGTGCTGGACGCCGCGCGCCGGTTGGTGCCGCTCGGCACCCGTCACCTCGACCGCACCACGACCCAGGGACATCTGGCCTCACCGGCCGAGATGACCGCGCTGGCCGCTCGGATCGCGCAGGCCGCCGGGGAACCGGACGCCGGGGCGCGGCTGCTGGCCGACACCCGGGCACTCGCCCGACGCTGTCGACTCGACCCACGCGCCGACCTGGGCATCGGGTCGGTGCACTTCCCCGAGACCCACCTGCTCGGCCTGGGTCCGGCGGAGAATCCGCTGGCCGCGCTGTACAAGCGATGCGATGCCGCGATCTCCCAGCACTATCGCGGCGCAGGAACCGACCTGCTGCACACCGTCACCGATCGGCTGGAGGCCGAACTGGCCACCATCGAGGCTCTCGGGTACGCCTCCTATTTCCTGACCGTTGCCATGGTCTGCGACGACATCCGGGGGATCGGGGTCCGGGTGGCGGCCCGAGGATCGGGCGCAGGCAGTCTGGTCAACCACTTGCTGGGGATCTCCGGCGTGGATCCGATCCGGCACAACCTGTTGATGGAGCGGTTCCTGTCGCCGTTGCGGGCGCAGCTACCCGACATCGACATCGACGTCGAGTCGGCTCGCCGGGACGAGGTCTACGCCGAGATCCTCGACCGGTTCGGGGCCGAGCGGGTGAGTTGCGTCTCGATGATGGACACCTATCGGGTCCGTCACGCGATCCGGGACGCCGGCGCCGCTCTGGGGATGCCGCAGGCGGAGGTCGCCACCATCGCCACGGCGTTTCCGCACATCCGGGCGCGGGACGTACGCGATGCCCTGACCGAGCTGCCCGAACTGCGCGCCGCCGGGCTGGACTCCTCACGGCTCGACCTGCTGTTCGACCTGGTCGAACGGCTCGACGGGTTGCCCCGTCACGTCGCGCTCCACCCCTGTGGGGTGCTGCTGTCCGATGCCGGTCTGCTGGACCGCACCCCGGTCGAGGCCAGCTGGCAGGGGTTGCCGATGAGCCAGTTCGACAAGGAGGACGTCGAAGAGCTCGGCCTGCTCAAGCTCGACGTGCTCGGCATCCGGATGCAGTCGGCGATGGCCTACGCCCTACGCGAGGTCGACCGAGTCGACCACGATCGGATCGAGCTGGACGCCGTCCCGCTGGACGACGAGCCCACCTTCCGCATGATCCGTACTGCGCACACCCTGGGGTGTTTCCAGATCGAGTCGCCCGGGCAGCGTGAGCTCATCGGCCGGTTCGGCCCGCAGACCTTCACCGACATCGTGATCGACATCTCGCTGTTCCGTCCCGGGCCGGTGAAGTCCGACATGATCAACCCGTTCCTGCGGGCACGGCAGGGTTGGGACCAGGTCAGCTACCTGCACCCCGACCTCGAGGAGGCACTGCACGAGACCAGTGGTGTGGTGGTCTTCCACGAACAGGTGCTGCAGATCGTCTCCCGGATCGCCGGGTGCAGCCTGGCCGAGGCCGACGAGGTGCGACGGGCCATGGGCTCGCGCGACGGTCAGGGTCATGTCAAGGAGTGGTTCGTGCCCAAGGCGCTCTCCCGCGGGTACGACGAGGCCACCGTCACCCGGATCTGGCAGGTGTTGGAGGCTTTCGCCTCGTTCGGGTTCTGCCGCGCGCATGCCGCGGCCTTCGCCTTGCCCACCTACCAGTCGGCCTGGCTCAAGACCCATCACCCCGCGGCCTTCCTGGCCGGGGTGCTCACCCATGACCCGGGGATGTACCCCAAACGCCTGATCCTGGACGACGCCCGCAATCTGGGCATCGCTGTCCTGCCGTTGGACGTCAATGCCTCCGAGGACACCTATCGGGTCGAGCGGGTCGATCCCGACGACGCTCCCCACCCCGGCCAGGACCTGCCGGACGGACGGGGGTACGGCATCCGGTTGCCGCTGACCGAGGTGAAGGGGATCGCCCAGGCCGAGGTCAGCCGGATCATCGCTGCCCGCCCGTACGCCACCCTGGCCGACTTCTGGCACCGGGCCGCGACCAGCCGCCCGGTGGTCGAGCGGCTGGTGCTGGCCGGGGCGTTCGATTCCCTCTACGGCCTGGGCACCGCCCTGCCGATTCGTCGCCGCGACCGGCTCACCCGCCGCGACCTGTTGCTGCAGGTCGCCGAACTCGACCGATGGAGCCGCTCGGTGCGCAGGTCGACCGCCGCGGCCGGGAACGGACGGGCCGTTCGCTCGGCGACTGCTTCGCTTGACGTCGCTGCCGCGAACGCCCCGTCCGTTCCCGGCCGCGGCTCCCCTTTCAGTCAGCGGCCCGATGCCGTACGGGCGGCGGCGGCGAGCCAGTCGCGGGCGCCGCGGCGGGCGCCGGCGGTGGCCGACCACGAGGTGCAGCTCACCCTCGACCTGGGCGATGCGCCGAATCAGACCAGGCCCACCGGGCTGCCCGAGATGACCAGCGCCGAACGCACCCGGGCCGAGCTCGAGATCCTCGGGCTGGACGTCAGCCGGCACGTGCTCGACTTCTACACCCCGTTGCTGACCGAGCTCGGGGTGACTCGATCGCGTGACCTGCTGAGTCGGCGCAGCCGTGCCGAACTGCTGATCGCCGGGGTCAAGGTCGCCACCCAGACCCCCCCGATCCGATCCGGACGGCGCGTGGTCTTCCTCACGCTGGACGACACCACAGGCCCGGTGGACGCCACCTTCTTCGAGGACGTCCAGGGGCCGTATGCCGCCACGGTGTTCCACTCCTGGTTGCTGGTGGTGCGGGGGGTGCTGCGCCGCACCGGGCACCGCGGGGTCTCGCTGCGAGCGACCGGGGCCTGGGAGCTGCCGGTGCTCTGGGACGCCTGGACCGAGGGCGGGCTGGTGGCCGTCGAACAGCTGATGGCCACCCCGGACAGTGCGGGCGCACCCGCCGGTGAGAACGCCGACCGGGAGGGGTTCCGGCCACCGGCAGTGGCCTTCGGAGGTGGGTTCGTGCGGACGGCCGAGCAGGAGTGGGAGGCCGCTGCCGCCTCGGACGCCGCCACCGGGTTGCCGTCCGGTGACCGTGATCCCCGCATCGGCGGACGTCGCGAGCGGGCCGGCGGCATGGGTGGGGGCACCGCGCACCTGCGCCGGATCCTGGTTCACCCCACCGGCTACGTGCAGTCGCCCTACGCCGATCTGCAGACCCCGGGCATCGAGGTACGTGACACCCGGCGCGTCGTCGCGGCCGAGGACGGTGACGTCACACCCGAGGCGCGCACCGCGTCGGGACGCTCGACGCCGAACCGCAAGCTGTGGCACTCCAGCCCGGGAAGCAGCGGTCGATGAACCAACTCGCTCTAGGGTGGGCCTCGTGCCCGACGACCCCTCGCGCTCCCGCCGCTGGAGCCTGCGTACCGACCCGCGTACCGCCGTCCGGACCGCGGTGGTCTGGGATCTGCTGGATGCCCTCGCCGCCGAACGCAGTGCGGCGCTCGGTCGCCCGCTGGACGTGGTCGACGTCGGCGGTGGCACCGGGGGATTCGCCGTCCCGCTGGCCGCCCTCGGTCACCGGGTCACCGTGGTCGACCCCAGCCCGGATGCGTTGGCCGCACTGCAGCGGCGCGTCGCCGAGGCCGACGCGGGCAGCCGGGTCCGTTCCCTGCAGGGGGACGCCGGTGAGCTGGTCGGCCTGCTCGGGGCCGAGAGCGCCGATCTGGTGCTCTGTCACGGCGCCCTGGAGTACACCGACGACCCCTCGGCCGCCCTCGCCGACGCTGTGGCCACCCTGCGCTCCGAGGGGCTGCTCAGCCTGCTGGTGCCGCAACGACTCGGCGCCGTTCTCGCGCGGGCACTGTCGGGTCGGTTCCACGACGCCCGGAGGTTGCTGGACGATCCTGCCGGGAAGGGCTCGGACGACGACGTCGTGCCGCGCCGGTTCGACCGCTCGACCCTGCTGGAGATGCTGGACGGGTTGTCGATCCGGGCCATCCACGGCGTCCGGTTGTTCGCCGATCTGCTGCCGGGCGCGCTGGTCGACTCCGACCCGGACGCCGCGGCGGCGCTGCTCGAGCTGGAGCGGGCGGCCGGTGACCACCTCTCCCACTCCGAGCTCGCCGCCATCGCCGCGCAACTGCACGTCGTGGCTCAACGTCCCTGACCCGGTGAGGTTCGTTCGGGGCGGGTCGTGAGTCGCCGCCAGCTCGATCGAGGTGGTCGACCCGGGCGACCGGACAGACCCGCTGCCGATCCCGGTGTCACCGGTTCCCCCAGTGCCCCCGGTGCCCTCGGTGCGGTGCCGGACGACGCCGACTGCTCGATCCTGCACGTCGACATGGACGCCTTCTACGCCTCGGTCGAACTGATCGAACGGCCCGAGCTGCGTGGTCTGCCGATGATCGTCGGTGGCAGCGGCCGGCGAGCGGTGGTGCTGTCGGCCACGTACGAGGCCCGCCGGTTCGGCGTCCACTCGGCGATGCCGCTCGGCCGGGCGCGGCGGATCTGCCCGCAGGCGGTGGTGCTCGAACCCGATCACCACCGCTATGCCGAGGTCTCGCGCGGCGTCATGGAGATCTTCCGGTCCATCACGCCGCTGGTCGAGCCGTTGAGCCTGGACGAGGCGTTCCTCGACGTCTCGGGGGCGATCCGCCGCCTGGGCCGACCGGCACGGATCGCCCAGTTGATCCGCGACCGGGTGGCCGATGAGCAACGGATCACCTGCTCGGTCGGGGTAGCGGCGACCAAGTTCGTGGCCAAGCTGGCCTCCGGACGCGCCAAACCGGACGGGGTGCTGGTGGTGGCCGCCGACCGGGCGGTCCCCTACCTGCACGCCTTACCGGTCGGCGCGCTGTGGGGCGTGGGGGAGCGCACGGAGGAGAGTCTGAAGCGCCTCGGGTTGCACACCGTCGCCGACATCGCGCACACCCCGTGGACACCCTGGAACGAGCGCTGGGCGCCGTCGGGGCCCAGCTGCACGAGCTGTCCTGGGGGCGAGACCCGCGGCCCGTCGTTCCGGAGCAGGTGGAGAAGAGCATCGGCGCCGAGGAGACCTTCGAGCGCGATGTCGACGACCCCGAGGTGGTGCTGCGGGAGCTGCTGCGGTTGTCCGAGAAGGTGGCTGCCCGGTCCCGGTCTGCCGGGATGATCGGCCGCACCGTGGTGATCAAGATCCGGTTCGCGGATTTCACCACGCTCACTCGGTCGCGCACCCTGCCCGAGCACACCGACGTGGCCCGCGTCGTCCATGCCACCGCCCGCGCGCTGTACGAGGGCCTCGGGCTCGATCGCGCCCGGTTGCGTCTGGTGGGGGTGCGGCTCGAGGGGCTGACCGAGGCCACCCAGGGGCATCACCAGCTGGCCTTCGACGAGCGTGAGCACGGCTGGCGGGAGGCCGAGCGGGCGGTCGACCAGGCCAGCGCCCGGTTCGGGGAGGGGGCCGTACGTCCGGCAAGTCTGGTCCGAGAGGACTATTCCGCGCGGGATCCGGGCCCTTGGTAGGGCAATCCCAGGTAAAGTTGTCGCTTGCGGCGGCCGACACTGGGCCGAGAGTGGCCAGTGCGGGTTTCGTCAGGGGCCGACCCGACTTATCCTGGACCTCGCCGCGTTGTACCCTGCCGCGCGTTCTGTTCCTGGGAGGTCGTCGTGCCGCTCTCCGATAACGAGCAGCGCTTACTGGAGCAGATGGAGCGCGCCCTCTATGCGGAGGATCCGAAGTTCGCCTCCACCATGCGCGGTGTCGCTCGCCGTCACGGATACCTGTCTCGCTTGATCATCGGCCTGCTGGCCGTGGTGATCGGTCTGGTGGTGCTCCTGCTCGGCGTGGCCAAGGGCATGGTCCTGATCGGCGTCCTCGGGTTCCTCGCCATGCTGGGCGGTACGGTCTTCGCCTTCTCAGCCCGACGACGCAGCGGCCCCACAGGGGTTGTGACCGCCACCGGCGGTGTCCGGCCTCCGGCTGCGGGTCGCAAGTCCAAGGGATCCAAGGGCACCTTCATGCAGCGCATGGAGCAGCGATGGGACCGCCGGCGCGACGAGCGCTGACACCCCCACCCACCCCGCATCACCGAGAGCTAGCGACGGTCGCCGGAGCCGGCGCGTTCGCGCGGCCGGCGATCCCGAGGACGGCGCGGCTGCACCCGCAGCAGACCGCCCTCCTGCTCGCCGGTCGACTGCTGACGGAGAGCCCGGCGCGAACCGGTGAACACGGCGATCCCCGAGGCCGGCACCAACCGGGCGCGGCGCCTTGCCTGAGGCCCGACCAACTCGCCGACGGCCTCGACCACCCGATCGGTGTCGGCCCGCACCTGGTCGGTGGTGCGTGCCGACGCGGCGTCCGGCGGCGCATATCGAGCGGTCTCGATGTCGTGCACCAGCCGCTCCAGAGCGGCCAGTGCCTCGGCGGGCAGGGTGTGGTCGTGGCTGAGCCGGTGCATCAGGGCGCGCGGCGTCCACGACCTGGCCCAGACCACCCCCAGGTCACTCAACCGGTCGCGCAGGTCGTCCCAGGCGGCCTCGGCGCGCAGCTGCGGGGTCCGGGCTCGCGACCACCGCCGCCGTCGGATCACCTGGCCGGCGAGCCACGGTGCGGCCGCCAGCAGGCCGAGCGAGGCCAGGGCGGCCAGGATCCGCCACGGGATCCGGTCGAACCAGGAGGTGTCCGTGGCCGTGGTGGAGGTCTCGGGCCTCTCCGGCGCCGGCCGAGCCGCGCGCGAGGCGGGTCCGGCCGAGGCGCTCGCCGACACCGAGGCGCTCGGCGTGGCTTCCGGGGCGCTGGGGGCCACCGGATCGGTCTGGGCATAGCCCGGCAGGGATGGCGCCCGGCGGGCCGGGGTCGGTTCGAACCGAACCCAGCCGACGTTCTCGAAGTACAACTCGGGCCAGGCATGAGCATCCTGCAGGCTGATCGTGTACTGGCCGCCGCCCTTGGCGGTGCCGGGCAGGAAGCCCACCGCCACCCGAGCGGGGATCCCGAGGGTGCGCGACAGCACGGCCATCGTCGAGGCGAACTGGACGCAGTACCCCTTCTTGCCGGTCAGGAAGGCCGTGACCGCCTCGGTGCCACTGCCGTCCTCCGGCCCCGAGATCTTCTCGCTGTAGGTGAACCCGCCCGAGGTCCGCAGGTAGTCCTGGATCGCCAGAGCCTGTTCGTAGTGGCTGCCGGTGCCGGCCACGGTGCGTGCGGTCTGACGCACCAGCGCCGGCAGGCTCGGCAGGGCCGTGAAGGTGCGCTGCAGGTCTTGCGGAGGCGCCGGCGCCGCCGCGAGCTGCTCCGCGGTGGGCTCGATGGACAGGTGCCGCGCGGTGTACGAGACCCCGTCGGTCCGCTGGCCGTCGCCGACGACGTTCAGCGAGGCCTTCTCGTACAGCCACCGGCCCTCGATCTCGACCACGGTGGTCGGGTAGGGCAGCGGCAGGTAGGTCTCGCTCAGCTTGCCGATCGCGATGTTCGTGGTCTCGTCCCGGCGGCTGACCTGACTGCTGAGCCCTGGTGGGAACGGCAGGCCGTCCTGCACCTTCTGCTTACGGCTGATCGGCCCTGTCGAGGGCGCCCAGCGTTCGCCACTGAAGGTGTCGTCGGTCGCGATCCGCAACGGGTCGGGGGAGGCCATCGTGGTGGTGTACGTGATCACCGGGTCGTTGCTGCGCGAGGTGAGGTTCTGGTGCAGCGTCAGGATGGGGTTGACCACGCTGATCTGGCCTCGGCCTCGGCCCTCGCCGTCACCGTCGCCGCCGGTCAACAGTCGTTCGTCGACCCCGGGGGTGACCATCGGCAGCAGCACCGCGACAGCCAGCGAGATCGCGGCCACGCGTCGTCCACCGCTCAGCGGCCCGCCCAGGTTCACCCGGCGCTCGTGCGGACCGTGACCCAGCACGCGTCCCCAGGCATGCACCCGATCGACCCAGTCGACGGTGACCAACATCAGGTACCCCAGTGCTGCCACCAGGAAGTAGATCCACGGAACGCCCTGGGGCAACACCGCCGCCGGCACCGAGTAGACCGCCAGCAGCGGCAGCCCGGCGGCTGCGGGGCGCTCCAGGGACGCCGCCACGAGGTCGACCGCGAACGCCACCAGCGCCATGCCCAGCGTGGCCAGCAGCACGATGCCCGCCCCGACGGGCACCGGTGGTCCGGCGGTGCGGATCACCTGGCTGCCCTCGGTCAACAGGGTGCCCATGCGATCGAGGGCCTCGGGCCCGGGCAGGATGCCGAACACGGCCTGGCGCCGGGCGAACAGCGCGGTCAGTGTCACCGTCAGAGCACCGGCCTGTGCCAACGCGGCCAGCGGCCAGATGGGCGTGAGCTGACGCACCGCCACGCCGACCAGCGAGCACACCAGGACGACGACCAGGACGGGCGCCGTCCAGCTCAGGTCGGCGAACAGGGGCCGCAGGGTCGTGGCCGCCAACAGTGTGGCGACCAGCGCGGCCAGGGCCAGGCGCAGCGGAGCGGTCATCGCCGACCTCCCGATCCGGTACCCACGCCGGTCGGCGCGGCCCGGCCGATACCGGCCGAGGCACCCATCAGGCGCTGCCACACCATCGGCACCGCGGACGACGGGTCGACCTCGGTCACCGACCAGCCTGCGGTGCGCAACACGGCCGCGACGCGCTCCCGGCGCGAGTCGCTGCCGGCGTCGTCGGCGGCAGAACGCCCCGGTGACCACCGGGGGGTGGCGAGCAGGATCGCCACCGCGCACGATCCGGGGTGGCGTACCTGGGCCAGGGCATGGGCGAGGTCGGGTTCGAGGTCGCCCAGCACGGCCACGATCAGCCCGTCACCGCGCGAACTCTGCAGCGCGGCCACCGAGCTGCCCAGCGTGGTGTCGTCGGTGGTCTCGGCCAACGCCAGCCGCTCCAGCAGGGCTGCGGTACTGGAGTCCCCACTGGCCGAGCTCCAGGTGGCCGTTGGGTCATCGGTCAGCAACCGGACGCCGTAACGCAGGCCGGACAGGTGCACGGCGACCGAGGCGGTGGCACTGACCGCCCACTCGAAACTGCTGGCCGGGCCGTCGCCACGATGTGAGTCCGCCCGGCTGTCCAGCAGGACGGTGGCACGCATCTGTCGCGGCTGCTCTTCGCGACGCACCATGAGCTCGCCGCGCCGGGCGGTCGAGCGCCAGTGCACCCGGCGCAGGTCGTCGCCGTAGCGGTACTCGCGGATGGCGATGTCGTGGACGCCGCTGGCCGCCGCCGTGCCGTGCATCGCCTCACCGCTACCACCCCAGTGGCCGCCCGTGGGGGCGCCGGACAGCGGCCAGGTGCGCGGCACCACGATCAACGGGTCGGTGGCGGTGAACGCGCGGGTCACCTCGCACAGGCCGAACGGGTCGGACATCTGCAACCGCAACGGGCCGATCTCGTAGCGCCCCCGGGTCTGAGTGGGCACCGAGTAGGTGACGGCGGCGCGTCGTCCGCCGGGCAACCGGGCCATCACGAACCGCGGTGAGGGCCCCAGGGAATAGGGGATGGTGTCCTCGGCCAACAGCACCCGGGTCACCAGCCGGGTGAGGTTCTCGAGTTCGAGCCGCACCCGCGCAGTGTCGCCGCTGACCACCCGCGCCGGACTGATGGTGCGGGTCAGGGCCAGTCGCAGCTGCGCCCGGCCGATCACCAGGGCACAGGCTGCCGGCAGCACGATCAGCAGGACGCCGATGCGCAGCAGGTCTCGTTGGCCGAGGATGAAGGCCGAGGCCGTTGCCGCCACCCCGGCTGCCAGGAACGCGCGCCCACGGGTGGTGAGACCACCCAGGGCTGCTCGGAGCCAGGTCATCGGGCCACCCTCCTCATCGGGCCGTCCTCGGGGTTGTGCTGTCGAGCGGTTCAGGCCCTCGCCCGGGGCACGGGTACCTGGCTGAGCAGGGTCGCCAGCGACTCCTCGGGGGTGCGCTGATGGATCGCGGCATCGGGGCTGGGCAGCAGACGGTGGGCGAGCACCGGCACCACGAGCGCCTGGACGTCGTCCGGCAGGACGTGGTTGCGGCCCTCGGTCACGGCGTAGGCCTTGGCCGCCCGCAACAGCTGCAACGCCGAGCGGGGGGAGGCACCCAGGCGCAGATCGGGGGAGGTGCGCGTGGCCCGGACCAGGGCGATCACGTACTCCTTGATGGCGTCTGCGGTGTAGACGCCGCGCACCGTGGCGATGAGCTGGCGGATCAGCTCGGCGTCGGCCACGGGCGCCAGCGATTCGAGCGGGTCCTGCGCACCGTGGCGGTCGAGCATCTCGAGCTCGGCCGCGCCCGAGGGGTAGCCCATCGAGAGCCGAGCCATGAACCGGTCGCGCTGGGCCTCGGGCAACGGGTAGGTGCCCTCCATGTCGATCGGGTTCTGGGTCGCGATCACGATGAACGGCGGCTGCAGCCGGTAGGTGGTGCCGTCGACGGTGACATTGCGCTCTTCCATGCACTCCAGCAGCGCGGACTGGGTCTTGGGGCTGGCCCGGTTGATCTCATCGCCCACCACGACGTTGGAGAACACCGCGCCGGGCTTGAACTCGAAGTCCCCGCGCTCGGAGTTGTAGATGCTCACGCCGGTCACGTCGCTCGGCATCAGGTCGGGGGTGAACTGGATCCGGCGCACCGAGCACCCGATCGATCGGGCCAGGGCCTTGGCGAGCATGGTCTTGCCGACACCCGGCACGTCCTCGAGCAGCAGGTGTCCCTCGGCGATCAACACGGTGACCGCGAGCCGGACGACGTCCGGCTTGCCGTCGATCACCCGCTCCACCGCCTGCCGGATCGTGCTCGTGACGTGGTGGGCCGTCTCGATCGAAGCCGCCATCGCCCCGGGCGGGCTGGTCATGGTCACCTGATCCTCCTCCTGCTGCGAACACCGTCGCAGCGCCGGTGCACGGCGCCAGTGTCTCAGGCGACGCCGCACCAGGCTCACACACGTGGGCCGGTTCGCCCCAGTCGGGCCACGTTCCGGCAGTGGTTCCCCGGCCCGCCGGCCCTGGTCGGCGGTTCGTCCGGCCCGCCGGTGACCGCCCGTGACCGCCCGGGCAGCCCCCCCACTTTCTCCCACCGATGGCCTGGATCCCGGTCGACGCGACTCTTTCACCCCGTTATGCCCCGTTTCAGCGGCAGTCGTGGGCGCCGGAGAGGTCGAGGTGGGTCCCGCGCCTCGCCGCGGGATCGGACGGCGGGGTTGGGCGCGTCAGATCCCAGATCAAGCCCGTGACCTGCGATGTCGTCGCAAGAGCGGACACACGGCGGGGGTAACGCATCGTTGACGGTGGAGGGAAGTGGAGTAGAGTGGGGCCGTCTGGAAGGTCGGGGTGGGTCTCGGTGGGGGCTCAGGGAGGGCGGGGCGCATGTTCCTCGGCACCCATACCCCGCGACTGGACGACAAGGGCCGGCTGATCCTGCCGGCGAAGTTTCGTGAGCAGCTGGAGGACGGAGTGGTGGTGACCCGGGGTCAGGAACGCTGCCTGTACGTCTTCCCGGTCGCCGAGTTCTCCCGCATCGCCGGTCAGTTGCGCCAGGCACCCGTCACGAGCAAGCAGGCTCGGGACTACCTGCGGGTGTTCCTGTCCGGAGCCAGTGACGAGGTGCTCGACCGGCAGGGCCGGATCACGGTGCCCTCGATGTTGCGCGGCTACGCCGGTCTGGATCGCGAGTGTGCCGTGATCGGTGCCGGCGACCGGATCGAGATCTGGGATGCCACCGCGTGGGAGAGCTACCTGTCCGAGCAGGAGTCGTCGTTCGCCGATCAGGCCGAAGAGGTGGTCCCCGGGATCTTCTGAGTCGCACGTGCTGTATCGGCGGTGAGGTCTCCAGCCGCCCGGGGTGTCCTGATGCACCTTCCCCGGTGTCAGGCCGCCCGGTCGGTGCGGATGGAGACCTGACCGCCGATGCCCATCCGGGTCGGGGGCTGTTCCAGGGTCGAGAGGGTCGAGATGAGCAACGGCGCGCCCGCGCAGGACCGGCACACGTCGGTGCTGCTCGACCGTTGCGTCGCGCTGCTCGCCCCCGCCCTGGAAGAGCCCGGCAGCGTGGTGGTCGATGCCACCCTGGGTATGGGCGGTCACGCCCTGGCGCTGCTCGAACGGTGCCCGACCGTCACGCTCATCGGCATCGATCGTGACCCCGCGGCGCTCGCGCTGGCGGGGGAGCGGCTGGCGGCCTTCGCCGGGCGCACCCAGCTCGTGCATGCCGTCCACGACGAACTGCCGCAGGTGCTGCACCGGCTCGGTCACCGCCAGGTGCACGGCATCCTGATGGATCTCGGGGTCTCCTCGATGCAGCTCGACGAGGTCGATCGCGGGTTCGCGTATTCGGTCGATGCCCCACTCGACATGCGCATGGATCCCACCGCCGGGGCCACTGCGGCGGACATCCTCAACACCTACCCCGTCGCCGAACTGACGCGGGTCCTGCGTGACTACGGCGAGGAGCGGTTCGCCCGCCGGATCGCCGAATCGGTTGCCCGCGAACGGGAACGCCTTCCCTTCTCCACCAGCGCACGGCTGGTCGAGCTGGTGCGCGAGGCGATCCCGGCGGCCACCCGCCGTCATGGCGGCAACCCCGCCAAACGCACCTTCCAGGCCCTGCGGATCGAGGTCAATCACGAACTCGACGTGCTCACCCGGGCGGTACCCGCTGCGGTGGACGCGCTCGCCCTGGGCGGACGGATCGTGGTCATGTCGTTCCAGTCCCTCGAGGACCGGATCGTCAAGCGGGCACTGGCCGAGCAGGCCCGCAGCACCTCCCCGCCGGACCTGCCGATCGAGTTGCCCGAGCACGCCCCGGCGTTGCGTCTGCTGACCAAGGGCGCCGAGACCGCCGAGGCCGACGAGGTGGCCGTGAACCCACGCGCTGCGTCGGTGCGCCTGCGGGCTGCCGAGCGGGTCCGGTTCAGACAGAGCGGGGGAACGCCGTGATCGGGCACCTGGTGATGAGGGCTGTCGTGACGAGCAAGGCCGAGGGGGATGCAGCATGAGCAGCGCAGGGGCGATCCGGACGGCGCGCGCCGCGGTCGCGCGTCCGGCGACGAGCCGGACGACGACCCGACCGCCGGCACCACGGCTGCGCTTGGTGTCCACTCCCGAGAACCTGCGTTCGCGTGGCGGACTGGTTGCGGCCTGCCTCGGCCTGCTCGCCGTGGGCCTGATCGGGCTTCTGGTCATGACCGTGAGCCTGGGACGCGGGGCCTACCAGCTCGGCCAGCTGCGAGCGGACACCACCGAACTCACCGAACAGCGCCAGGCACTGCAGGAGGAGATCGCCTCGTTGCAGGCACCGCAGAACCTCGAGGCGCGAGCTCGCGGGCTCGGCATGGTGCCCGCGCCCAACGCTGCCGTGGTGCGCCGCAGTGACGGCGTCGTCCTGGGCGAGCCCAAGGCTGCCGCCGGGTTGCCGGCTCCGATGGTGCCGCACGCAGCCCAGTCCTCGACCTCGCCATCGGCCAAACCCGCCGCCGCGCAGTCCGCCGGCACCGCTGCCCAGACCAAGACCCCGGCCGTGAAGCCGGTCACGAAGCCGGTCACGAAGCCGGTGACGAAGCCGGTCACGAAGCCGGTCACGAAGCCGAAGGCTCGACCCACGAGCAAGCCTGTGGCCCAGCCGACGGCAGCGGGCTAGCCATGGCCACACCCACCTCGACCCGGACACCGCGGCCACCGGCTGCCCCGCGCAAGGCGGCTGCCCCGCGTCAGACCGCTGCGCCGCGCAAAGCGGCTGCTGCGCCGCGCAAGACCTCTGCTGCGCCGCGCAAGACCTCTGCTGCGCCGCGCACCCGCGCCGCGGCGCCAACCCGTTCGGCCGCGTCGACTCGTGGGGCACGCTCTGCCGGCCAGGGCGCTCCCGTCCGCAGCACCCGGCCCGCCCGGCCCACCCGTCCACCTCGTCCGCCTGCGCCGCCCCGGCCCCCGGCGGATCCGAACCGGCGGATGTCCATCGGCCTGATCGCGATGCTGTTCGTGCTCAGTCTGTTCGGCGGCCGGTTGATCCAGTTGCAGGGTCTGGACGCGTCCGCGGTCGCCACCACGGCTCTGGCCAAGCGCACCGTCGACGTCACCCTGCCGGCTCGCCGTGGTGACATCACCGATGCCCAGGGCGCGGTGTTGGCGGCCACGGTCGATCGGCGCGACGTCCTGGTCGACCAGCAGTTGATGTCGCACAGCGACAACGGCGGTGCCGCGGCGGTGGCGGCCAAACTCGCCCCGTACCTGCGTCAGAGCGTGCCCACGTTGACCGCGAAGCTGACCGGCACGTCCAAGGGCACGATCATCGCCAACGAGATCACCCCCGACGTGGCCCGGCAGATCCGGGCGCTGAAGATCATCGGACTGGTCACCCCGCAGGCCAGTCGCCGGGTCTACCCGGCCGGTGACCTGGCCGCCAACGTGCTCGGCTTCGTCGCGGCCGACGGCAAGTCCTACGGCGGGGTCGAGGGCGGCTTCGACGACGTCCTGGCCGGTACCACGGGGTCGCTCAGCTACGAGCGGGCGCTGGACGGCACCCGCATCCCCACCGGCAACACCGAAGAGGTCGACCCGCGTGACGGTGGCAGCGTCCAGCTGACCATCGACCGTGACCTGCAGTGGAAGGCGCAGCAGCTCGCGGCTGCCCAGGCCGAGGCGGTCGATGCGGAGTCGATCAGCATCGTCGCCCTGGCCCCCGAGACCGGCAAGGTGCTGGCCCTGGCCACCGCACCCACGTTCAATCCGAACGCCCCCGGCAAGGCACCGGACTCCGATCGCGGCAACCGTCCCCTGCTCGACGTCTTCGAACCCGGTTCGACCTCGAAGGTCGCCTCGCTCGCCGCGGCGTTGCAGGAGGGTCTGGTCACCCCGCTGACCCAGGTGACCGTGCCCAACCGGCTGAAGCGGGCCGACCGCACCTTCCGCGACGCCGAGGAGCACGGGGTCGAGAAGCTCACGGCCGCAGGCGTCCTGGCCAAGTCGAGCAACATCGGCACGATCATGCTCGGCGAGAAGGTCGCCCCGGCGACCATGGAGCGCTACCTGCGCGCCTTCGGCCTGGGTGCCAAGACCGGGGTGGGCCTGCCCGAGTCGGGCGGCATCCTGGCCCCTGCCGCCGACTGGAACGGCTCGCAGCGCTACACGGTGCTGTTCGGTCAGGGTCTGTCGGTCAACGCCCTGCAGTCGGCGCAGGTGTTCGCCACCATCGCCAACGACGGCGTGCGCATGCCGCCGTCCATCGTCGCCGGCCACACGTCGTCCGACGGCACCTTTCACGCCACCACGGCCCGCGAACCGGTGCGGGTGCTCAGTGCCGAGACCGCCCGGGCCATGCGAGAGATGATGGAGGGGGTCGTGGTCGAGGGCGGTACCGCGGTCAAGGCCGCGGTGCCGGGCTACCGGGTCGCGGGCAAGACCGGTACCGCGGAGCGTGCCGTCAACGGCGGCTACAGCGGCTACACGGCCAGTTTCATCGGCATGGCCCCGGCCGAGAACCCGTCCCTGGTGATCGCGGTGATCGTGCAGAACCCGAAGCGTGGTCACTACGGCGGTGACGTCGCCGCCCCCCTGTTCCGTGACCTGATGACCTATGCCCTGGCCCACGAGCGTGTGACACCCAGCACCGGTAAGCCGCCGCAGATCCCGACCACCTGGCACTGACGGGTAGCCTCGCAGCGTGCCGATCCCCGGCGGACCACGCCCCTCCCACACCCCGCCCCGCCACCTGTCCGAGGTGGCCGCTCAGCTGGCCGTGTCCCGGCCCGACCTCATCGGTCGCGAGATCGGTCGCGAGATCGGTCGCGAGGTCGGTCGGGAGGTCGGTCGGGAGGTCGATCCGGCCACAGGCCCTGAGGTCGATCCGGCGACGGGCACTGATGAGGACGACGTCCTGATCACCGGGGTCAGCCTGGGGTCGCGCTCGGTGCGTCCGGGTGACCTCTACGCCGCCCTGCCCGGTGCCCGCGCGCACGGTGCCGACTATGCCGGCGAGGCCCAGCGTGCCGGCGCCGTCGCGGTGTTGACCGATGCCGAGGGCGCTCGCCGGGTGAGGACCCAGGGGGTGACCCTGCCGGTGATCACGGTCGAGACTCCGCGCGCCAGGCTCGGCGCCCTGGCGGCATGGCTCTACGGTCGCCCGGCCGAGCGGCTGCACACCTTCGGGGTCACCGGCACCAACGGCAAGACCACCACCACCTTCCTGTTGGACGGTGCGCTGCGCACCCTCGGGTATCACACCGGGCTGATCGGCACCGTCGAGCTGCGGGTCGACACCGAGGTGGTGCCCTCGACCGGCACCACCCCCGAGGCGCCCGATCTGCACGCGCTGCTCGCCGTGATGCTCGAACACGGGGTGGATGCCTGCTCGATGGAGATCTCGAGTCACGCCCTGGCTCAGCACCGGGTCGACGGATTGACCGTCGACGTCGCGGGGTACACCAACCTCTCGCGCGATCACCTCGACTATCACCGCACCATGGCGGAGTACTTCGAGGCCAAGGCAGTGCTGTTCTCGCCGCCGTACGCCCACCGGGCCGTGGTGTGCCTCGACGACGACTGGGGCCGGCGCCTGGCCGAACGGGTGCAGGCGGACGGCGTCCCGCTGGTGACGGTCGGTGCCCGTCCCACCGCCGGCGACGCCTGCGATTGGCAGGTTCTCTCGATCGAGCACCGCGGTGGTCTCGCCGTCGCGCAGCTGCAGGTGCGCCATGACGGTCGGGAGCAGCAGGTGAGGCTGCCGGTGCCGTTGCCGGGGGACTTCAACCTGGCCAATGCCGTGCTCGCGGCGGCGATGCTCACCGAGGCCTACCCGGTCGATCCGGTCGATGCGGTCGCCGCGGTGGCCCGGTCCGGCCCGGTGCCGGGCCGGATGGAGCGGGTGGACGCCGCAACGCGCCGTCCCGGCGCACCACTGGCCGTGGTCGACTACGCGCACACCCCGGACGCCGTCCGGGCGGCCCTGGAGGCGTTGCGCGCCACCGCGAAACCGCTCGTGGTGGTGCTCGGCGCGGGGGGTGACCGTGACCGCGAGAAGCGGCCCATGATGGGTGCCGCCGCGGCAGCCGTGGCCGACATGGTCGTGATCACCGACGACAACCCACGGTCGGAGGATCCGGCCGCCATCCGAGCCGCGGTGCTCACCGGTGCCCGGGATCGGGCGAGCGCGGCGGTCGAGGTGCTCGAGATCGGCGATCGCCGTGCCGCCATCGTCCGCGCGGTCGAGCTCGCCTGGACCGATGCCGGCACCGGCGTCGTGCTGGTGGCCGGAAAGGGCCACGAACGCGGTCAGGAGATCGTGCGAGACGGGGTGAGCGAGGTGCACCCGTTCGACGATCGCCAGGTGCTGCGCGAGGTCCTGGAGTCCGGTCGATGATCCCGATGACGCTGGCCGAGGTGGCCCGGGCCACCTCGGGCCACCTGGGCCCGGGCACCGATGGCGCGGCCAGGGTCACCGGGGCCGTGGTGATCGACTCACGGGCGGTCCAGCCCGGGGCGCTGTTCGTGGCCCTGCCGGGCGAGCACGTCGACGGTCACGCCTTCGCCTCGGCCGCGCTGGCCGCCGGTGCGGCCGGGGTGCTCGCAGCCCGCGACCTGGCCGGCCCCTGCGTGGTGGTGGAGGACGTTCAGCTCGCCCTCGGCGCGCTGGCCCGGGCGGTGCGCGACCGGCTGAGCGAGTTGGCGGTGGTGGCCGTGACCGGCTCCAGCGGCAAGACCAGTACCAAGGACCTGCTGGCCCAGGTGCTGGCCGGGTCGGGCGAGACGGTGGCACCGGTCAACTCGTTCAACAACGAGATCGGGGTGCCGCTGACCCTGTTGCGATGCACCACCTCGACCCGCTACCTGGTCAGCGAGATGGGCGCCCGGATGCCGGGCAACATCAGCTACCTGTGTGACATCACCCGACCCACCATCGGGGTGGTGCTGAACGTCGGCGCGGCACATGCCGGCGTGTTCGGCAGCCGTGAAGCCACGGCCGCCACGAAGGGCGAGTTGGTCGAGGCGTTGCCGGCGGCCGCGGCCGGGGGCGTCGCGGTGCTCAACGCGGACGACGAGAACGTGGCCGCCATGGCGCACCGGACGACGGCGCGCGTCGTCCGGTTCAGCGCCCTGGGGCGGCCGGACGCGCCGGTCCGGGCGCGCGACATCCGGCTGGACGAGGCCGCCCGAGCCACCTTCACCCTCTGCCTGCCCGGGTCGGGTCCCGGGGCGGACGAGGACGAGGTGGAGGTCGGGGTCAGGTTGCAGGTGCACGGTGCCCACCACGTCGGCAACGCCCTGGCGGTGGCCGCTGTCGCGCACGTGCTGGGTCTGCCCGCGCGGCGCATCGCCGAGCTGCTCTCGGCGGCGACGGCCACCAGTAGTGGCCGGATGAGCGTGCACCGGTGTGAGTCCGGCCCGGTCATCGTCGACGACGCCTACAACGCCAACCCCGACTCCATGGCCGCCGCACTGGCGGCGCTGGTGGCGATGCGACCGGTGGGTGGCCGAGCCTGGGCCGTGCTGGGCGAGATGCTCGAGCTGGGGCCCGACACCTCGACCGAGCATCGACGGATCACGGCGCTCGCCGCCGAGCTGGGCGTCGACCAGGTGGTGGCCGTGGGCGAGGGCGGCCTCCGGTACGGCACGGCGCCGCACCTGATCACGGTGCCCGACATCGCCGCGGCCCGTGACCTGGTGGTCAGTCGGCTGGGAGCGCGGGATGTGGTCTTGATCAAGGCTTCTCGGGCCATCGGCCTGGACGTCCTCGCCCGGTCGTTGCGCGAATCGCCCGAAATCGCCGTGCTCCCGCGGTCAGAGGTGGCAGCGGGGCAGGATGTCGGGGGCGCCCGGGCACTGGACGGCTCGGGCCTGCGGGCCGCAAGCCCGTCGGGGCACGAGGCCGGGGAGGTCGGGGCGTGAAGGCAGTCGTCATCGCGGCGGCGGTCGCCATGGTGTGCTCCCTGTTCGGAACGCCCCTGTACATCAAGTTCCTGGTGGCCCGGGGCTACGGTCAGTTCATCCGGGACGACGGACCGACCTCGCACCACACCAAGCGCGGCACTCCCACCATGGGTGGGGCCGTGATCATCGCGGCCGCTCTGGTCGGGTACGGGCTGGCCCACCTGATCACCATGTGGACCCCGACCCTGTCGGCGTTGCTGGTGTTGTTCCTCATGGTGGGTCTGGGGTTCGTCGGCTGGCTCGACGACTACATCAAGATCTCCAAGCAGCGCAGCCTCGGGCTGCGGGCGGTGCCCAAGCTGCTCGGACAATCCGTGGTGGCCATCATCTTCGCAGTGGTCGCGCTGACCCAGGCGAACGGTGAGCGGACCCCGGCGGGCCTGGAGTTCACCCCGGCGTCCACCCACATCTCGTTCATCCGTGACCTGCCGATCGATCTGGCCTTCGCCGGCACCGGGGTCGGGCTGGTGCTCTTCGTGGTCTGGGCGATGATCATGATCGCCGGGACCAGCAACGGGGTGAATCTCACCGACGGCCTCGACGGTCTGGCCAGTGGCGCCGCGGTGGCGGTCGCCGGGTCGTATCTGTTGATCGGCACCTGGCAGTCGAACCAGGCCTGCGCGCGCACCGCCTCGAACCTGTGTTACGACGTGCGGGACCCGCTCGATCTGGCCGTGGTCGCGGCGTGCGTGCTCGGGGCGACCTTCGGGTTCCTGTGGTGGAACGCCTCACCGGCCAAGATCTTCATGGGGGACACCGGCTCGCTGGCTCTGGGCGGGGCACTCGCCGGCCTGGCGATCCTGACCCGCACCCAGCTGTTGCTGGTGATCCTCGGTGGGTTGTTCGTGATCATCCTGATGTCGGTGGTGATCCAGGTCGGCTACTTCAAGATGACCCGCAAACGCGTGTTCCGTATGGCTCCCCTGCAACACCACTTCGAGTTGGCGGGCTGGAACGAGATCACCATCGTGATCCGGTTCTGGATCATCGCCGGCCTGTTCTGCGGCCTGGGCCTCGGGGTGTTCTACGCCGAGTGGGTCGTGGGGACGCAGTAGTGGCACCGGATCTCGAGTCGCTGACCCATCGGGACGCCGACTGGGCCGGGCTGCGCGTCCTGATCGCGGGCCTGGGGGTGAGCGGTTTCGCGGCGGCCGCCGCCCTGGCCGAACGAGATGCCCAGGTGCTGGTGGTCGACGACCGTGACGGTGAGGCCGAACACGACAAAGCCCGGATCCTGGAGGTGCTGGACGCCACGGTGAGCCTCGGCGCCGGCACGACGAGCTCGGCGCAGATCCTCGACCGCATCACTCCGAAGCACCTCGACCTGGTGGTCACCTCGCCCGGGTGGCGGCCGTCCAGCCCGGTGCTGGCCACGGCGGCGGCGCACGGCGTCCCGATCTGGGGTGAGGTCGAGCTGGCCTGGCGGATGCGGGCCGAGCGCGGCGCGGCGCCGTGGTTGACCCTGACCGGAACCAACGGCAAGACCACCACCGTCACCATGCTCGAGGCCATGCTCACCGCCGCCGGGAAGCGGGCCGTCGCGGCGGGCAACGTCGGCACCCCGATCATCGAGGCGGTGCTCGACCCGAACCCCTACGAGGTGATCGCGGTCGAGTTGTCGAGTTTCCAGTTGCACTGGACCCACGCGGTGCAGCCTCAGGCCAGCGCCTGCCTGAACATCGCGCCCGACCACATCGACTGGCACGGTTCGCTCGAGGCCTACGCCGCCGACAAGGGCCGGGTGTACGCCAACACCGAGATCGCCTGCGTCTACAACGTGCTGGACGAGCGCACCGAGCAGCTGGTGCGCGACGCCGAGGTGATCGAGGGCTGCCGCGCGATCGGCTTCACCCTCGGCGTGCCGGCGGTGTCGATGCTGGGCGTGGTGGACGACATCCTGTGTGATCGGGCCTTCGTGGCGGAGCGGCGCACCAGCGCCGCCGAGCTGGCCACGCTCGAGGACGTCCGTACCGCCTCGGGCGGCACGCTGGCCCCGCACGGGGTGGCCAATGCGCTGGCCGCCGCGGCGCTGGCCCGAGCGCACGGCGTCCCGGCGATCGCGGTGCGCGACGGGCTGCGCGGCTACCGGCCGCAGGCTCACCGGATCGCGCTGGTCGCCGAGACCGGTGGGGTGCGCTGGATCGACGACTCCAAGGCCACCAACCCCCACGCGGCGGACGCCGCGCTGCGCGCCTTCGATTCGGTGGTCTGGGTGGCGGGCGGATTGGCGAAGGGGGCGACCTTCGACGACCTGATCACCCGGCACGCCGAGCGGCTGCGCGCCGTGGTGCTGATCGGCGCCGATGCCCCCCTGATCGAGCAGGCGCTGGCCCGACACGCCCCGCACGTCCCCGTGCATCCGGTGAGCGTGGACGAAACTGATGGGATGTCTGCTGGCGCCGATCACCTGGCCGAGCACCTGATGGACGCCGTCGTCGACCGAGCGGCCGCGCTCGCGGCGCCTGGTGACACCGTGCTGCTCGCCCCGGCCTGTGCCTCGATGGACCAGTTCGTCTCCTACTCCCACCGCGGCGACGCCTTCGCAGCCGCCGTGCGGCGCCGGGTGGGCTGAGGCGTGGTCGCGGGCCAGGCTCCCGTGGGCTCCGCGACGGTACGCCGTCCCGGGGGTCACCCGTTGACCCGGCGCAGTGCCTGGGTGGCGCGGCTCGACTCTCCGCTCGCGCCGTACTACCTGATCCTGGGCTCGGTCATCGCGCTGGTCGTCATCGGGCTGGTCATGGTGTTGTCGAGTTCGAACATCGCCGCGTTGCGCGGCTCGCAGAAGGACTCGTACGCCATCTTCGCCAAGCAGGCGATCTTCGCCGCCATCGGTCTGCCTCTGGCGTTCGTCGCCTCGCGCATCCGGGTGTCGCAGTTGAAGGCGCTGGCCTGGCCGGCCCTCGGTGTGGGGATGCTCGGGCTGATCGCCGTGGCGGCCTTCGGGCGGACCACCGGCGGTAACACCAACTGGTTGTACATCGGTCCGGTGGGGATCCAGCCGTCCGAGGCGGCCAAGCTGGCGCTGATCGTGTGGGCGGCAGCCGTGCTGGCGCGCAAGCAGGCCATGGTCGGGCAGGTTGCGCACGCGCTGATCCCGGTGGTGCCGGGGGCGTTGGTCCTGCTCGCCCTGGTGATGGTGGGCAATGACCTGGGCACCGCCCTGGTGCTGGTCGCCATCACGGTCGCCCTGTTGTTCACCGCCGGGGTGCCGCTGCGGTTGTTCGCCGTCGGCGGCCTGCTGGGTGGCCTGGCGATCACGCTGTTGGTGACCACCAGCGAGAACCGCATGAAGCGGGTCAACACCTGGTTGGGCAACACGCCCTGTGAGTACCTGAGCACCTGCTGGCAGCCCACCCACAGCCGCTATGCCCTGGCCACCGGGGGCTGGTGGGGGGTCGGCCTGGGGGCCGGTCGTGAGAAGTGGCTCTGGCTCTCTCAAGCCCACAACGACTTCATCTTCGCGGTGATCGGCGAAGAGCTCGGCCTGATCGGCACCCTGACCGTGCTCGCGTTGTTCGCGGCCCTCGGCATCGGCCTGTTCAAGCTGGTGATCGCCAGCGACGACACCTTCGTCAAGATCGCGACCGGTGGCGTGCTGGCCTGGGTACTGGGCCAGGCCATCATCAACATCGGCACCGTGTTGGGCATGCTGCCGGTGATCGGGCTGCCGTTGCCGCTGGTCTCCAGCGGCGGCTCGGCCCTGGTGACGGTCATGATCGCCTTCGGCATGGTGCTGGGGTTCGCCCGTCAGGTGCCCGGTGCCCCGGAGGCGCTCGCGGCACGTCCGCGCATCGCCGGTCGAACGGCGTCCGTGCTCTCGCGCCGAGGAACCACGGCCCCGACCGCAGTGAACCGGCGGCGCGGGAGGGCACGATGAGCACCGATCCCGGTTCAGCCGGTTCAGTCGGTTCGGACGGTCCGGACGGGTCCGCCGTAGCGCCGACGCCGTCGGAGCGCCCGGTGCGTTCGGTGTTGCTGGCCGGTGGCGGAACGGCCGGGCACGTCGCCCCGCTGCTCGCCTTGGCCGATTGCCTGCGCCGTCGCGACCCCGACATCGCCATCACCGTGCTCGGCACCGCCGAGGGCCTCGAGGCCCGGCTGGTGCCGGCCGCCGGCTATCCGTTGGCGATCGTCCCCCGGGTGCCGATGCCCCGCAGCCTGTCCGGCGACCTGGGCCGGCTGCCGGTACGGCTGAAGGCCGCCAATCAGGCTGCGGCCGAGGCGATCTCCGGTTCTGCTGCCGAGGTGGTGGTCGGATTCGGCGGCTATGTCTCGGCGCCGGCCTACATCGCCGCGCGCCGGCTCGGCGTCCCGATCGTGGTGCACGAGGCGAACTCACGACCGGGCCTGGCCAACCGGCTCGGCGCCCGGTTCACCCCCTACGTGGCCTGTGCCTTTCCCGGCACGCCGCTGCGCGGCGTCCAGGTGCTGGGCATGCCGTTGCGGCGCCAGATCACCTCCTTGGACGCCGCGGCTCGCCGCGCGTTGCGCCCGGAGGCGCTCGCCGAGTTCGGTCTGTCGCCCGAGCGGCGCACCCTGCTGGTCACCGGCGGCAGCCTGGGCGCGCAACGCCTCAACGAGACCCTGGCCGCCGCCGCCCCCGAACTGCTCGGGGCAGGACATCAGGTGCTGCACCTGTCCGGGCGGGGCAAACAGGTCGACCTGCCCGAGCCGTGGCGACACGAGCCCGAGCCGCACTACGTGGTGCGCGAGTACCTCGACCGCATGGACCTGGCCTTCGCCGTCGCCGATCTGGTGATCTGCCGAGCCGGTGCCGGCACGGTGTGTGAACTCACCGCCATCGGGCTGCCGGCCGTCTACGTGCCGCTGCCGATCGGCAACGGTGAACAACGCCTCAACGCTGCGCCGGTGGTCTCGGCCGGCGGTGGACTGCTGGTGGCGGACGCTGCGTGCACCCCGGACTGGGTGCGCCGTGAGATCGTGCCCTTGCTGTCGAACCAGGCCGCGCTGACCGAGATGGCAGCTGCAGCAGCGGGTTTCGGGATTCGAGATGGCGACGAGCAGCTGGCCGACCTGGTCGCGACAGCGGCCGGCTGGCCGGCCCGGCGAGAAGGAGACCCGGCATGACGCAGCTGCCCGCCACCACAACCGAGACAGCCGAGCCGGTCGAGCGGCTCGGCGCGGTGCACTTCATCGGCATGGGCGGGGTCGGGATGTCCGGCCTGGCTCGCATCCTGTGCTCCCGTGGCGTGCGGGTGTCGGGCAGCGATGCCCGGGACTCGGTCGTGCTCGATGGACTGCGCGAGCTCGGCGCCCGGGTCTGCATCGGCCACGAGGCGGCCAACCTGGGCGATGCCGACACCGTGGTGGTCTCGTCGGCGATCCGAGCGACCAACCCCGAGTTGGCGCTGGCCCGTGAGCGGGGCCTGCGCATCCTGCACCGCTCCCAGGCGCTCGCCAGCCTGATGGTGGGGCGTCGTGCCGTCGCCGTCGCCGGCACCCACGGCAAGACCACCACCACCTCCATGCTCACCGTGGCGCTGCAGGCTGCCGGCGCCGACCCCTCGTTCGCGATCGGCGGCGAACTCACCGGTGCCGACGCCGACCGGGCCAGTGCCCGCGAGGGCACGGGGGATGTGTTCGTCGCCGAGGCCGACGAGTCCGACGAATCCTTCTTGCGGTACAGCCCGACGGTCGCCATCGTCACCAATGTCGAGCCCGACCACTTGGACCACTACGGCACGGCCGAGGCGGTCGAGGCCGCCTTCGAGGCCTTCGCCGATCGGATCGTGCCGGGCGGAGCGCTGGTGAGCAGCGCGGACGACGACGGCGCGCTGCGGTTGTCGCAGTCGGTGCGCAGCCGTCGTTCGGACGTCGAGGTCATCTGTTACGGCGAGCGCGAGGGCAGCGACGTCCGGCTGGTGGACGTCCGCCCCGCCGACGGGGGGATCGAGGTCACGTTCCAACCCCGCGCCGGGTTGTCGGTGGCCGGGCGCGAGCTGCCCCGCACCGGACCGCTGCGACTGCAGGTGCCCGGTCGGCACAACGCGGCGAACGCCGCGGCCGCCTGGCTCGCGGGTTGCCGGCTGGGCAGCGAACCCGCCCGGCTCGCGGCCGGCCTGGCGGGCTTCGGCGGCACCCGGCGCCGGTTCGAGCTCAAGGGACGCGTCTCCGGGATCGAGGTGCGCGACGACTACTCGCATCACCCCACCGAGGTGGCCGCCGCGTTGCGCGGCGCTCGCACCACGCTCACCACCCTGGCCGACGGGGGAGCGGGCTCGCGGATCGTGGTGATCTTCCAGCCGCACCTGTTCAGCCGTACCCGCATCTTCGCCACTGCCTTCGGGCATGCCCTGGGGTTGGCCGACGAGGTGATCGTGCTCGATGTCTACGCGGCCCGCGAGGACCCCGAACCCGGCATCACCGGCGAGCTGATCACCCGCGAGGTGCCACTGCCGCCGCAGCGGGTGCACTTCGCCCCGAGCCTGGACGACGCCCGACAGGTGGCACTCGACCGGGCCCGATCCGGCGACCTGGTGATCACCATGGGCGCCGGGGATGTCACCACCCTGGGGCCGCGGTTGCTGAGCGAGTGGGCCGCCCGGGCAGAGCGAGCCGACCAGCCGGGGTCCTGATGGCGCGCACCCCGGCCCCCACCGCGGCTCCCCGTCGCCGGACGCCGAGTGCGCCGCCTCGTCGCGCGGCGTCCTCGGGTACGGCCGAGCGGTTCGCCGCCAAGGTCGCCTCGCGTCGCCGACGCCGGTGGGCCGTGGGCATCGCCGCGGTGGCGTTGCTGGGCGCCCTGGGGTGGCTGGCCCTGTTCTCGCCGTGGCTGAAGGTCACCCAGGTGACGGTGAACTCGTTGCAGCGGGTGAACGGCGTCGCGGTGCACCAGGTGGTGGACGCCGAGATCGGCCGTCCGATGGTGTTGCTCGATCCCTCGGCGGTGGCCCGCCGGGTGGCGGCCATCCCCTTGGTCCGCGAGACCAAGATCACCCGGCGATGGCCGCAGACGGTGCGGGTCGAGGTGGTCGAGCGGGTTCCCGTGGCCGCCGTCCCCGCGGGTGGGGGAGGGGCGGGGTATCGGCTGGTCGATCGTGACGGCGTCGATGTCGAGTCGGTGTCGAGCCGGCCTGACGCGCTGCCCTATCTCGATGTCGACGTCGCGAAGGCCGGCGCCGCCGCGTTGGCCGCCGCGCTCGACGTCCAGGCCGGGTTGCCGACCGAGGTCAACGCTCAGGTGCGCACGCTGGGGGCCACCTCACCGGACGGCGTGTGGTTCGTGTTGCGCAACGGGGCGCGGGTGGTCTGGGGCGGTGCGGACCAGGGCGAGCTCAAGCTGGATGTGCTGCGGGCGCTGGTGACCTCGAACGCGGATGCCGCGGTCTACGACGTGAGCGCGCCGTCGACGCCGTCGGTTTCGCGCGCCACGGTGCGTGACGCCGCGGTCCTACCCCGCTGAACCCTCGGCCCCGCTGAACCCTCGGCCCCGCTGAACCCTCGGTGATCTGCAGGCCGTGCCGCCCCCCCCCCCCGATCCCCCAGATCCCCGGCGCCCCCCCCCCCCCCCCCCCCCCCCCCCCCCCCCCCCCCCCCCCCCCCCCCCCCCCCCCCCCGCCCCCGCCCCCCCCCCCCCCCCCCCCCCCCCCCCCCCCCCCCCCCCCCCCCCCCCCCCCCCCGCCCCCCGCCCCCCGCCCCCGCCCCGCCCCGGGCCCCCCCCCCGCCCCGGCCCCCCCCCCCCGCGCCCCCCCCGACCGCCCGCCCCCCCGCCCCCCCCCCCCCCCCCGCCCGCCCCCCGCCCCCCCCCCGCCCGCCCGGCCGGCCCGCCGGCCGCCCCCCGGCCCCGCGGGCCCCCCCCCCCCCCCCCCCCCCGCCGCCCCCCCCCCCCCCCCCGCGCCCCCCCCCCCCCGGGCCCCCCCCGCCGCCGCCGGCGCCCCCGCCCCTGCACCGCCTGGACCTGGCCGCGCCCCCAGCGTCCTGCACATCATGACGTCACCCAGGCTGCCGCCCCCCCCCCCCCCCCCCCCCCCCCCCCCCCCCCCCGGCGTCGGCGGGTGCGCGATGCCCTCTGTGGCGCGGGTTCGTGACGCGGCTCGGTCGACACACCCCCACGGTCGTTGAATCGCCTCGAGGGCGCCCGTACGGTCACTGAGCAGTAGGAAGTTGACATAACTATAACCCTCTACCTGAGGGTGAGACTTTGGTCGAGGTCCCGACAGGAGGATCTCGATCACGGGGGACTTACGGGTCCACGATCCGCGAGCGAGAGGTACCCGACGTGGCAGCACCGCAGAACTACCTTGCCGTCATCAAGGTCGTCGGCATCGGCGGTGGCGGCGTGAACGCCGTCAACCGCATGATCGAGGTCGGGCTGAAGGGCGTCGAGTTCATCGCCATCAACACCGATGCCCAGGCGTTGCTGATGAGCGATGCCGACGTCAAGCTCGACGTCGGCCGTGAGCTCACCCGCGGCCTCGGCGCCGGCGCCGACCCGGAGGTGGGCCGCAAGGCTGCCGAGGATCACGCGGACGAGATCGAAGAGGTGCTCAAGGGCGCCGACATGGTCTTCGTCACGGCCGGCGAGGGCGGCGGCACCGGCACCGGGGGCGCCCCGGTGGTCGCGCGCATCGCTCGAGGTCTGGGTGCGTTGACCATAGGAGTCGTCACCCGGCCGTTCACCTTCGAGGGCCGCCGCCGTGCGTCCCAGGCCGACTCGGGCATCACCTCGCTGCGTGAAGAGGTCGACACCCTCATCACCATCCCCAACGACCGGCTGCTGTCGATCAGCGACCGGCACGTCAGCGTGCTGGACGCGTTCCGCTCGGCCGACCAGGTGCTGCTCTCCGGTGTGCAGGGCATCACCGACCTGATCACGACCCCGGGCCTGATCAACCTCGACTTCGCCGACGTGAAGTCGGTCATGCAGGGCGCCGGCAGCGCGCTGATGGGAATCGGCTCGGCCCGCGGCGAGGACCGCGCCATCCAGGCGGCCGAGACCGCGATCTCCTCGCCGCTGCTCGAGGCGAGCGTGGACGGCGCGCACGGCGTGCTGCTGTCCATCCAGGGTGGTTCCGACCTCGGATTGTTCGAGATCAACGAGGCCGCCCGACTCGTGCAGGAGGCCGCTCACCCCGAGGCCAACATCATCTTCGGTGCTGTCATCGACGACGCCCTCGGCGACGAGGTGCGGGTCACCGTGATCGCGGCCGGGTTCGACGGCGGCACCCCGACCCGGCGCCGGGACGAGCGGGCGCTGGGTCAGGTCTCCGGGCGCAGTACTGCTCCGGCCGCCGCGTCGACCTCCCTGGGGAGTTTGGATCTACCGCGCACCGACTCCTTTCCGCCCGGACGCCAGCTCGCCGATCCCGCTCCCGCTCTGGTGAGTCCGTCGCTGCGCCCGCAGCCGCTGGACGCCGAGCCGTTCGGCGAGCGTCCGATCGGGGCGCCGACCGTCGCGGCTCCGGTACACAGTGCGGTACTCCCCTCGACCGTGGGCTCGTCCTCCGGCGCGCCGACGAGCGAGCTGCCTCCGTTGGGCAACTATCAGGGCAACGGCTCGTCCTCGGCCGCGCCGCTCGGCTCACAGCCACCGGCACCGGCGGCGAACCCGGCCCCGGTCGCCGCGCCCGCTCCGGCGCCCGCTCCGGCGCCCGAGCCCACCCGGTCGGTGGACCTGTCTCACGAGCGTCCGGTGCGTGCTGCCGCGCGACCGGTCGTGCTCGACGACGACCTCGATGTGCCGGACTTCCTGAAGTAGGTGCACCTGCTCGGCATCGATCTCGGTCCCGGTGTGCGGGCCGCCTTCACACGACGGACGCCGGGCGCCTCCCGCGGGGCGTATGCCGAGTTCGACCTCGCCCAGCACGTGGGGGATGACCCGGCGGCGGTGGCAGCCAACCGTGCCCGGCTCGCGCGCGAGTTCGGGGCGCCGGTGGTCTTCGTCCGTCAGGTGCACGGGGTCGCTGTCCATCGCGTGGACCATGCCACCATCCGGGCACGGGATGTGCTCCACACCGACATCGCCGTCGAGAGCGGCGGGGACGCCCTGGTGACCGCCGATGCCCAGGTCGCGCTCGGCGTCCTGGTGGCCGATTGTGTGCCGGTGCTCCTGGCCGACCCGAGCGCCGGGGTGATCGGCGCCGCCCACGCCGGTCGGGTCGGACTGCTCGCCGGTGTCCTGGACGCCGTCCTGGACGAGATGGTGCGCGCCGGTGCCGACCTCGGTCGGATTCGGGCGGGGTTGGGGCCGGCGGCCGGGCCGTGCTGCTACGAGGTCCCCGAGTCGATGCGGGCCGAGAGCGCAGCCCAACTGCCGGCCGTGTACGCCACCACCACCTGGGGCACGGCGTCGCTGGATCTGCGGGCGGGCTGCCACCAGGTGCTCTCCCGGCGCGGGGTCGAGGTGATGACCGTAGGGGGCTGCACGCTCGAGGACGAGGACTCCTTCTCTTACCGGCGCAGCACCACCACCGGACGCTTCGCCGGCGTGGTACGACTGCTGGCATGAACACCGGTCAGCCCTCGTCCGACGCCCTGGCCGAGCCGGATGCCCGAACCCGCGAACTCGCCACCGGTCTGGCTGTCGTGCAGCAGCGGATCCTGGCCGCGTGCGCGACAGCCGGGCGTGAGCCGTCCGAGGTCCACGTGATCGTGGTGACGAAGACCTACCCGGCCGCGGACGTCGTCCGCCTGGCCGCGCTCGGGGTGCGTGACGTGGGGGAGAGCCGCGACCAGGAGGCGGGGGCCAAGCATCGCGACGTCTCGGCCGCCGTGCTGCCGGTCGGCGCTGATCGTCCGCCGCTGCGGTGGCACTTCATCGGGCGACTGCAGTCGAACAAGGCCCGGCACGTGGCCGGCTACGCCGACGTGGTCCATTCGGTGGATCGCCTCGGCCTGGTCGATGCCCTCGATCGGGGCGCGGCGGCGTCCGGTCGCCGGCTCGACTGCCTGGTGCAGGTGAGTCTGGACGGCGATCCGACCCGCGGCGGGACGCCGGTACCGCAGGTTCCCGAGGTGGCCGACCGGATCGCCGCCGCCCCTCACCTCGGTCTGGCCGGGCTGATGGCCGTGGCACCGCTGGGGGTGGATCCCAGTGCCGCCTTCGCCGCTCTGCGAGAGGTGTCCGAGCGGTTGCGGCAGGTTCATCCCGCCGCCGTCATGATCTCTGCCGGCATGAGTGGTGACCTGGAGGCCGCGGTGACCGAGGGTGCGACACACCTGCGTGTCGGCAGCGCGGTGCTCGGTCCGCGCCCACCCCTCGGGTAACGTCGCAACTCAGGGTGGCCGTGGCTGTGTGTCACGGTGACGGGGAAGACAAAGTCGATGCAGGGAGTAGCGATGGCCGGCGCATTGCGCAAGACCATGGTCTACCTCGGTTTGGCCGAGGACGAGGAGCGCTACGACGGCTACGACGTCGACGAGGACTTCCCGGACGACGAATCGCCGGCCGAGTCGCACGACGACGAGCCCGCCCGCCGCCCCCGCGATGTCGAGCATCTCGAGGAGCGTCGCGCACCCGTGACGCCGATCCGCGGTCAGCTGAGTCGCGTCGTGTCCTCGGCGGCGGCGTCCACCGACCTGCACCGGATCACGACGATCCACCCGCGCACCTACAACGAGGCCAAGACGATCGGTGAGGCCTTCCGCTCGGGTACCCCGGTGATCATGAACCTCAGCGACATGGACGACTCCGACGCCAAGCGGCTGGTCGACTTCGCGGCTGGTCTGATCTTCGGTCTCCACGGCTCCATCGAGCGGGTGACGAACAAGGTCTTCCTGCTCTCGCCGGCGCACGTCGAGGTGGCCCAGGCCGAGAAGGTCAAGGTTCCGGAGCGGACCTTCTTCAACCAGAGCTGACACCCACAGGGGGCTCCGCCCCCCGTGTACCCCCCGGAACCCCGTGGGGTGCTTTGGGTTGGGTGAGAGCCATGTCGAGGTCAAGGGACAAGGTCAAGGTCAAGACTGCGACACCACAAGGCTTCGCGTTGTGGTGTCGCACTCGCCGTTGGCGAGTGGATCGCCGATGATGGCGGGATGAACCCCCTCGAGATGATCGCAGGGATGAAACCCCTGGAGAACGGATCGCTGTGGACTTGCTGATCGGGCTGCCCAGTCTGGTGGTCTTCCTGTTCCTGATCGCGCTGATCGGGCGTCTGATCTTCGAGTGGATCCAGGCGTTCGCGCGGGACTGGCGGCCTCGTGGGCCGGTGCTGGTGGTGGCCGAGACAGTGTTCACCGTCACAGACCCGCCGCTGAAGGCGTTACGTCGGGTGATTCCTCCCCTTCGGTTGGGGTCCGTTCAGTTGGACCTGTCCTTCATGTTGCTGTTCGCCGTCGTGCTCATCCTGTGGCGGGCGCTGCCTCAGTAACGTTTCGAGTACGATCTGCCCCGTGGCAGCCACCAGCTCGTACAAGTCCGGGGCTGGCCATGGGGTTCGTCGTCTGACCCAGGCATCCGATACGGTGACACGGCGACGCCGAACCACCGACCGTCTCTCCCGCGAGGTGACCACATGGCTCTGACTCCCGAGGACGTAGTCAACAAGCGATTCCAAGCGACGAAGTTCCGCGAGGGATACGACCAGGACGAGGTCGACGACTTCCTGGACGAGGTGGTGAATGAACTTCGCCGCCTCACCGAGGAAAACGAAGACATGCGCAACAAGCTGGGTGCCTGCGAGCGCCGGGTGAGCGAGTTGTCCCGCGCCTCCGTGGCGCGTGAGGCGGCCCCCGAGCCCGAGGCGCCGCCCACGGTTGCCGCTGCCGTCATGCCTCCGCCACCGGCCCCCGTGCCGGTACCGGTGCCGCAGCCGGTGATGGCTCCCGAGCCGATGCGTGCCTCGGCCCAGCTCGAGGCGGTCGCCGCCCAGGGCCAGGGTCCCGAGGCCGCTGCCGGCATGCTGGCGCTGGCTCAGAAGCTGCACGACGAGTACGTGCGCAACGGTGAGCAGCAGCGTGACCGCATCGTGAACGAGGCCCGTGAACACGCGCAGCGCCTGGTCCGCGAGGCCGAGGAGAAGCAGCGTCAGACCCTCGGTTCGCTGGAGCAGGAGCGTTCGCTGCTGGAGCGCAAGATCGACGAACTGCGAGCGTTCGAGCGCGAGTACCGCAGCCGCCTCAAGTCCTACCTCGAGGCCAGCTGCGCGAGCTCGAAGCCAAGGCGGCCGTGGTACCGAACCGCGGTCCGCAGGCCTCCCTCGCGGCGGCTGCCGGCGCCGGCAACAGCAACGGTGGTGGTGCCACGTACAACGGGCCGCTGCCGAGCCGCGGCACCTACAGCGAGCCCACGCCGGAGCCGGCTCAGAGCTTCCCCTTCGGCGACCGGGGCTGATCCCCGGAGTATCTGCGTCACCGACGGCGGTGGGCGACCCTTGCGGGAGAGGGTTGCCCACCGCCGTTGTCGTGCGCCGGACGACGCGTCGGTACGGTGAGTGATCGTGCGCCTGACGATCAGGGTCAAGCCGGGTAGCTCGCGGGCCGGCGTGGGTGGGCAACGCGAGGGCGCCCTCGTGGTCGCCGTGAACTCACCCGCTGTGGATGGCCGCGCCACGCAGGCGGCCCTGTCTGCCGTTGCCGAGGCCTTCGGCGTGCGTCCGCGCGCCGTCCGGTTGGTGTCGGGTGAACGCAGCCGAACCAAGATCGTCGACGTCGAGGGTGACGACGATCGGCTCGCCCAGCGGTGGCGAGAACTGCTCGATTCAGCCTGAATGATGCCCCGAAACGGGATTCGCGGCATGATCGAGTATCGACGGAACCGGGCGTGGTGAATTGAGGCCACCACTGCGGGAATCTATTCTTCGCAGACCGTCGATGACGCGGATCGAGGAGGCCTGCCATGGCAGAGCGCACGTCGCTCTCCGGCGCTGCCCGACGGGCAGTGGCTGCGGTGCGTTCATCGGCTGGGCGCAGAGCCGACAAGGGCGCGACGGCGAGCACGCAAGCCGCCGTCCAGCAGGGTGCGGCCGAGAAGCCTGCCGCACCGTCGGCACCCGCCGCGAAGGCCTCGGCCCGAGCGACGAAGGCCGTGTCGCAGGGCGTGGCCAAGGCGGCCGCCGCGGTCAGCAGCGTGACGAGGCGAACCACCTCGCGCCGGAGTGTCCCGGCGGCGTCCCCCGAGTCCGGCGAGAGGGCCATGCCGGCTCGAAAGCCGGCGGCCCAGAAGGCGGTGCCCCGAAAGGTGACGCCGCCTGCCAAGAAAGCGCCGCCTGCCACGAAGGCCACGCCGGCCAAGAAGACAACGGCCGCGAAGGCCCCGGCGGCCAAGAAGACTGTTGCCAAGAAGACAACGGTGGCCAAGAAGGCAATGGCCACGAAGGTCACGCCCGCCAAGAAGACACCGCCCGCCAAGAAGACCACGGCCGTGACAGCGCCACCGGCCGGGAAGAGCGTTCCGGCTGCGAAGGCCTCGCGACCAGCACCGGCCTCGAGAGCGAAGAAGGTGGCGCCGAAGCGGACCACCCCCGGTGAGGTGGCTGGACCGGCGACCCAGGCTGCATCGGCGGCGGAGCCCGAGATCCGGCTGGCGGTTCGCGAGGACGAGACGCCGTGGACGCCGTCCGAGCTGGCAGAGGTGCGCACCGAACTGGAGGCCGAGCTCGCCCGCCTGAGCGATGAACTCGTGACGATCCAGGGTGGCATCACCGACGTGCTGCGTGACAGCGGCGACGGCGCCGGGGACGACCAGGCGGACACCGGCTCGAAGACGTTCGAACGAGAGCAGGGCATGACCTTGCTGTCCACCACCCGCCAGGCGTTGTTCCAGACCGAGCATGCGCTGGCGCGCATCGGCGACGGCAGTTACGGGATCTGCGAGTCGTGTGGCCTGTCGGTGGGCAAGTTGCGGTTGCAGGCGTTTCCCCGCGCGACCATGTGCATGAGCTGTAAGCAGGCTCAGGAGCGTCGCTGACGCGGGCGTCTGCCGGCCCACCTCGTGATCCTCCCGCGAGCAGGGAAAGGCCGAGTGACTGCCCCTGACGGCGGCCGCGGCTCGGACGTGGCAGGCTTGCCCCTCGTGGAACCCCGTCCGGCCCCTGCCCTGCGTCCCCGGTTGATCATGGTGCTCGTCGGCGTGGCGGTCGTCGTCCTCGGTCTGGACCAGCTGTCCAAGGTGCTGGTGGTCGATCGGCTGACCCCGGGCGAGCCGGTGAGTGTGATCGACGGGTGGCTGCAACTGCGACTGTTGCGCAACTCGGGCGCTGCGTTCTCGCTGGGCACCGGCAGCACCTGGGTGTTCACGCTGATCGCCGTGGTGGTGGCCGCGGTGATCGTGCACACCGCGCGACGGCTGCACAGTCTGCCCTGGGCGATCGCCCTGGGCCTGCTGCTGGGCGGGCTGTCGGGCAACCTGACCGACCGGCTGCTGCGCGAACCGGGGTTCGGGCGCGGCCATGTCGTGGACTTCATCGAGTATCTGCGGTTCCCGTTCATGGACTTCCCGGTGTTCAACGTCGCCGATTCGTGCATCGTCAGCGCGGCCGTACTGATCGCACTGCTGGGCGTCCTGAACATCCCGCTGGAGGGCCGGCAACAGGGCGCCGCAGCCGAGGCCGAGTCGGTGGCCGATTCCGTGGCCGAGGACGACGCGACGAACGGTGCCTCGACCGATGGCTGATCACCGCGCACTCCCGGTGCCCGATGGGTTGGCCGGCGAACGCGTGGACGCCGGGTTGGCGCGGCTGCTGGGCATCTCCCGCACCGCGGCCGCCGAGCTGGCGGCCACCGGCGCTGTGAGCGTCGACGGCCGCACGGTGGGCAAGTCCGACCGGCTGATGGCCGATGCCTGGCTGGAGGTCGACCTGCCCGAGGTGCGTTCGGTCGAACCGGCCGTGATCGCCACCCCCGTCGAGGGCATGGGGGTGATCCACGACGACGACGACATCGTGGTGGTGGACAAACCCGTCGGCGTGGCGGCGCACCCCAGCCCGGGCTGGCAGGGACCGACCGTGGTCGGTGCGCTGGCGGCGTCCGGGTATCGGATCGCGACGTCCGGGGCGGCCGAGCGACAAGGGGTGGTGCACCGGCTCGACGTGGGTACCAGCGGATTGATGGTGGTCACCAAGAGCGAGAGTGCCTACAGCCGCCTCAAGCAGGCCTTTCGTGATCGCACCGTCGACAAGGTCTATCACGCCGTGGTGCAGGGTCACCCCGACCCGCTGACCGGCACCATCGACGCCCCGATCGGGAGGCATCCGACCCAGGACCATCGCTGGGCCGTGGTGGCCTCGGGCAAACCGAGCATCACCCACTACGAGGTGATCGAGGCGTTCCGCGCGGCGTCCCTGGTCGAGGTCCACCTCGAGACCGGTCGAACCCATCAGATCCGGGTGCACTTCTCGGCCCTGCGCCACCCGTGCGCGGGCGATCTCACCTACGGTGCCGATCCGGTACTGGCCAAGCGGCTCGGGCTGAACCGGCAGTGGCTGCACGCCGTCCGGCTGGGATTCGAGCACCCGGCCACCGGTGAGTGGGTCGAGTTCCGCAGCGAGTACCCGCCCGATCTGGCCGGCGCACTGCAGGTGCTCTCGGCCGGATAGGCGCACGGTGCGGGGAGCCGAGTCTGGGCACGACGACCGGATCCACGGCTTCTGTGCCCGTGCACGGATTGCATGATCACCGGGGATGCTGCGCGCCTCAGGCGGTCGAGGTCTGCTGCTGGCTGAACAGGTAGACCAGGACGGCGAGCACGATCAGGCCGGCCACCACGGCTGCCACGATCTTGGGGATGCTGTAGGGCCGTTCCCCGATCACCTGCCCGGTGTAGGCGTTGACGAACACCTGGTAGGTCTTGCCGGCGTAGAGGTAGGCCGCCACCCAGACCGGCAGCAGCATCAACTTGAACATCAGGTCCGCGTAGCGGGTGTCCATGGAGTGCACCTGCTGCTCGTCGCCGCCGATGTCCGAACGGCAGTCGTCGAGGATCACCGTCCGCATCTGTTGCTTGGCGGCCTCGAGGCCCTGGTCGGGCTGCACGTCGTAACGCAACGTCTGGTACCCGGACAGGTACTCCTGCTGGTATGGCCTGGCCCCCTCGAGCGCCCAGGGCGAGAGCCTGGCGATCTGATCCGGCTCGAGCTGGGTCGAGGCCACGACCAGGACGTCGTCGAAGTCGCGGGCGACCTGACCCGAGGCGGGCCACCAGCGGGTCTTCATCACCTGGCGGGTCTGCTGTTGTGGTCTGCCGTCGACCATCACCGTCACGTGCTGGGTCTCGAAGTAGTGCTCGCCCCGCATCCCCGAGTAGTGGGTACTGGTGGCCGCATCGAACGTCCAGTGCGGCAGATAGGTGCCCATCAACCGCTCGGTGGTGCTGACCTTCTTGAGCCGGTTGGGGGCGAAGAGCCGAGAGCCCGCCCAGGCCCGGACGGCGCTCTGGGCACCCTGCCGATCGACGGCGAACGGGACGACACCTTCCGGCACGATCTGCTCGCTCGGGTTGACGTCGGCCACGATCGGGGTGCCACAGAACTGGCAGATGGTCGACAGCTGATCGGTCTCGAGTTGCGCGGAGCACTTGGGGCAGCTGAGCAGATGAGCGCCGAGATGACCGGTCGGCTTGATCGGCGAGGACTGCCAGGCGACGAAGTCGTGCTCGTCGACGGCCTCGTCCACGGCGACGACGCCCTGCTCGGCGCCGCAGTACGGGCACTGCAGGGCGCCGGCCCCGGGTGCGTATTCCAACCGGGCGCCGCACTGCTGGCACGGGAAGGTCCGTACCCCGACCGGCGCGGCACTCGGCGGCCCGTCGGTGGGCTCGGCTGTCTCCCGGTCCAGCCGGTTTCCCTGGTTCACCCGTTCCCTCCCGCTGTTCCTCTGGGTCGCACCGAGCCCGGCGCTCCGCCGGACCGCAGGCTACTGCGGGGGTTCGTGGCGCGGCGCGTAGGGGTCGGCGGCCGGCGCAGAGGGTGCAGCCGGAGCAGACGGTGCGGCCGGAGCCGTCGGTGCGGCCGGAGCCGTCGGCTCGGGGGCGGACTCGACAGCGGGCCCGGGCGCTGCAACGGGTGCTGCCGGGGGCAGCGGTGGCGGGGCGATGGACAGCACCGGGGCCAGGGCGATGATCTCGCGCGCCGGCTGCCACTGCTCCATTCCCGCGGTCCAGACCAGCGTGTTCGGGGTGAGCAGTCCCTCGCCGACCTTGGCCGGCAGTTCCGGCCCGGTGAACGGCCCGTGCTGCTGACCCTCGACGCCCAGGAACCAGTGCGTCACCGGCATCGGCGGGGGAGCGGCCGGGGCCGGGGCCGGCGCCGGGGTCGGGGTCGGGGCTGGGGTCGGCGCGCTACCGGCGCGGAGTTGCTCGGCCATCTGCTGGCCGACGGCCATACCCATCCCCAGGCCGATCCCGGCGGCTCCGCCGCCGCCCGGGTTCTGGGCGGCGTCCTCGATGGCCTCAGCGGTCTGGAACTTCGTGTACCGATCGAGGTCGCCGACCACGCCCATCTGGGTGCGCTTGTCGATGGCGGCCTGTACCTCCTCGGGCACCGAGATGTTCTCGATGATGAAGGTCGGGATGGTGATGCCGACGTTGGCCAGGTCCTCGGACAGGATCCCGGCGATGCGCTGGCCGATGACCTGCTGCTGTGCGGCGAGGTCGATCATCGACACCCCGGCGGTGGCCAGCGCCGTCCCGAGCTTGCCGACGATCATCTGCCGCAAGAACTCCGAGACCTCCTCGGTCCGGAACTGCGGGTCGGTGCCGGCCAGCTCGCGCAGCAGCTTCGCGGCATCGGTGATCCGCATCGAGTAGGCGCCGAACGCCCGCAGTCGCACCATGCCGAACTCCGGATCGCGCACGATCACCGGGTTCTGGGTGCCCCACTTGAGGTCGGTGAACTGGCGGGTGTTGACGAAGTACACCTCGGCCTTGAACGGTGACTCGAAGCCGTACTTCCAGCCCTTGAGGGTGCTCAGGACAGGCATGTTCTGGGTCTGCAGGGTGTGGGTACCGGGGCCGAAGGAGTCGGCGATCTGGCCTTCGTTGACGAACACCGCGGTCTGGGACTCGCGGACGACGAGCTGGGCGCCCATCTTGATCTCGTTGTCGTGACGCGGGAAGCGCCACACGATGGTGTCGCGCGAGTCGTCCAACCACTCGATGATGTCGATGAACTCGCCACGGACCATGTCGAACAGCCCCATCGCGTCTACCTCCCCAGCCAGGGCGCCCGTGTCGGGCGTCCACTCGGCAGCGATGCTAGTGGGATTCGATCGTGCTGGCTCGCTCGGCCACGTGCGATCACGTCGGGTGACCTGTCCCACGCCGCGGCGGGCCGTCTGCGAGTTGCCGGAGGAGTTGTCGGACCCGCCACCTAGACTGACCGGGCACCACGCCACCCAGCCCGTCGCTCGTAGCGGGCACTTCCCCGGGCCGGCGCGGCTCTGGCGTTGCTCGTCTGTTCTCGTAGGCCCGGGTGAGGGAGGTTCGACTCATGGCGTCAGCCGCCTCGTTCGTGCACCTGCACAATCACACCGAGTACTCGATGCTCGATGGTGCCGCGAAGATCGACGACCTGTTCGTCGAGGCCAAGCGGATGGGGATGCCCGCGGCGGCGACCACGGACCACGGGTTCTTGTTCGGTGCCTACGAATTCTGGAAGAAGGGGACCAAGCACGGGGTCAAGCCGATCATCGGGCTCGAGGCCTACCTCACCCCGGGTACCAGCCGGTTCGACCGCACCCGGGTGCGGTGGGGCGACGGCAGCCGGGACGATGTCTCCGGTGGCGGTGCCTACACCCACATGACGATGTGGGCCGAGACCACCCAAGGCATGCACAACCTGTTCCGGATGGGGTCGCTGGCCAGCCTCGAGGGCCACTTCTACAAGCCCCGCATGGACCGCGACCTGCTGCAGACCTACGGCACGGGTCTGATCGCGACCACCGGCTGCCCGTCCGGTGAGGTCCAGACCAGGCTGCGTCTGGGGCAGTATCGCGAGGCGGTCGAGGCTGCCGCCGAGTTCCGCGACATCTTCGGTGCCGGCAACTTCTACTGCGAGTTGATGGACCACGGCCTCGACATCGAACGGGTCGTCCAGCAGGACCTGTTGCGCCTGGCCAAGGAGCTCGACCTGCCCTTGGTCGCCTCCAACGACCTGCACTACACCCGGGCCGAGGACGCCCAGGCACACGCCGTCCTGCTCTGTGTGCAGTCAGGGTCCAACCTGGCCGACCCGAAGCGGTTCAAGTTCGACGCCGACGACTTCTACCTCAAGAGCCCCGAGGAGATGCGCCACCTGTGGCGCGAGCTGCCGCAGGCGTGCGACAACACCCTCGAGATCGCCGAACGGTGCAACGTCACGTTCACCGAGGGCGCCAACCTGATGCCGCGCTTCCCGGTGCCCGAGGGTGAGAACGAGCAGTCCTGGTTCGTCAAGGAGGTCGAGCGGGGCCTGCACCGTCGTTACCCGCGCGGCATCCCGGACGACGTGCGCAAGCAGGCCGACTTCGAGGTCGACGTCATCTGCCAGATGGGCTTCCCGGGCTACTTCCTGGTGGTGGCCGACTTCATCAACTGGGCCAAGGAGCAGGGCATCCGGGTCGGGCCGGGGCGTGGCTCGGCAGCCGGCTCGCTCGCCGCCTATGCCACCGGGATCACCGATCTCGATCCGCTGCCCCACGGGCTGATCTTCGAGCGGTTCCTCAACCCCGAGCGCGTCTCGATGCCCGACGTCGACGTCGACTTCGACGAACGTCGCCGGGGTGAGGTCATCCGGTACGTGACCGAGCGCTACGGCGAGGAGCGCGTCGCCCAGATCGTCACCTACGGCACGATCAAGGCCAAGCAGGCCCTGAAGGACGCCTCCCGGGTGCTGGGCTATCCGTTCTCGATGGGGGAGCGGCTCACCAAGGCCATGCCGCCTGCGGTGATGGGCAAGGACATCCCGCTGACGGGCATCTTCGACCCCGAGCACCCTCGCTACAGCGAGGCGGGGGAGTTCCGCGAGCTGCACGCCTCGGATCCCGAGGTGCAGAAGGTGGTCGAGACCGCCCGGGGCCTCGAGGGACTCAAGCGGCAGTGGGGGGTCCACGCCGCGGGCGTGATCATGTCCAGCGAGCCGCTGATCGACCACGTGCCGATCATGCGCCGCGAGCAGGACGGCGCGATCATCACGCAACTCGACTACCCGACCTGCGAGACGCTCGGCCTGCTGAAGATGGACTTCCTGGGCCTGCGCAACCTGACCGTGATCGACGACGCGTTGAAGAACGTGATCGCCAACGGCAAGGACGCCGTCGACCTCGACGAGCTCTCGACCACCCTCGACGACAAGGCGACCTACGAGCTGCTCGCCGCCGGTGACACCCTCGGGGTGTTCCAGCTGGACGGCGGGCCGATGCGCACCCTGCTGCGCCAGATGCGCCCGGACCACTTCGAGGACATCTCCGCCGTCCTGGCGCTGTACCGGCCCGGGCCGATGGGCGCCAACTCACACACCAACTACGCGCTGCGCAAGAACGGCCTGCAGCCGATCACGCCGATCCACCCCGAGCTGGCCGAGTCCCTGTCCGAGATCCTCGACACCACCTACGGCCTGATCGTCTACCAGGAACAGGTCATGGCGATCGCGCAGAAGGTGGCCGGGTACTCGCTCGGCAAGGCAGACCTGCTGCGTCGGGCGATGGGCAAGAAGAAGCGCGAGATCCTCGACAAGGAGTTCGAGGGTTTCAACGCGGGCATGAAGGCCAACGGGTACTCCGATGCGGCGATCAAGACGCTGTGGGACATCTTGGTCCCGTTCTCGGACTACGCCTTCAACAAGGCCCACACCGCCGGCTACGGACTGGTCTCCTACTGGACCGCCTACCTCAAGGCCAACTACCCCTGCGAGTACATGGCCGCGCTGCTCACCAGCGTGCGCGACGACAAGGACAAGTCGGCGCTGTACCTGAACGAGTGCCGCCGTATGGGCATCAAGGTCTTGCCGCCGGACGTGAACTCCTCGGCCGCCGACTTCACCCCGGTCGGTGAGGACATCCGATTCGGCCTGACCGCGATCCGCAATGTCGGGGCCAACGTGGTCGATGCCGTCGTCACGACGCGGGCCGAGCGGGGCGCCTACACCTCGTTCCACGACTTCCTGCGCAAGGTCCCGTTGGTGGTCTGCAACAAGCGCACCGTCGAGTCGCTGATCAAGGGTGGGGCCTTCGACTCACTGAACGAACCGCGGTTCGGCATGGTCAAGGTGCACGAGCCCGCCGTCGAGGCGGTCGTGTCGGACAAGCGCCAGGAGGACCGCGGTCAGTTCTCCCTCTTCGGCGGCATGGACGACGACGGCCCGGCCGAGTCGATGCTGCCGCCGGTGCCCGACATCGAGTGGGACAAGCAGACGTTGTTGTCCAACGAGCGCGAGATGCTCGGGCTGTATGTCTCGGATCACCCGTTGTTCGGTCTGGAACACATCCTGTCCCGGGAGTCCGACTGCTCCATCGCCGCCCTGAACGCCGACGACTCCCGACCGGACGGCGCCGGGATCACCATCGCGGGAATGATCAGTTCGGTACAGCGCAAGCTGACCAAGAACGGCAATGCCTGGGCGATCGCCACGGTCGAGGACCTGGACGGCGCGATCGAGGTCCTGTTCTTCCCGCAGTCGTACCTGACCGTGTCGCACGTGCTCGCCGAAGACCTGGTGGTGGTGGTCAAGGGGCGCCTGAACCGGCGCGACGACGTTCCCACCATCTATGCCCAGGAGCTCAGGCTCCCCGAGTTGCTGGCCGACGGTGACCACGGGCCGGTGGTGGTCTCGCTGCCGGTCGCGCGCTGCACGCCACCCACCGTGGAGCGGCTCAAGGACGTGCTGGCCACCCATCCGGGCAGCACCGAGGTGCACCTCAAGTTGACCCGCACCGGCAAGGCCACGGTGATGCGGCTGGACGACGCCCTCCGGGTGACGCCGTCCCCGGCCCTGTTCGGCGACCTGAAGGCGTTGCTCGGGCCGCAGTGCCTGGTGTGAGCGGGCGATTCCTG
Source organism: Kineosporiaceae bacterium (assembly GCA_016713225.1). NCBI lineage: Bacteria > Bacillati > Actinomycetota > Actinomycetes > Kineosporiales > Kineosporiaceae > Kineosporiaceae bacterium. The sequence goes on along the minus strand of JADJPO010000003.1, from coordinate 1,095,018 downwards.
CTCTGACGGCTCAGCCGCTCCACCCGGTGTGCCGATGTGGAGATCTGGCGAAGGCGAGCGTCGACCACCTCACGGCTGTGCCAGTGTGTGATCGCCGCAATCCCGGCAGACCGGGCGAGCCGCAGAACTGTTGATCCATCCACTCGAGGGGACATCGTGTCGTTCGACTCCACCCATCCGGGCGAGGGGGCCTCGCCCTACCCGCCGTCGCCGCCACCCACCTACCCGCAGCAGGGCGGGTACCCGCCCCCACCGGCCGGCTACGCCCAGCCCGGTGGCTACGCCCAGCCGGGCAGTACCGAGGTCCTTCCCGGCAGCTATGCGCCGTCCCCGCCGTCCGGGCGTCGCAGCCGAGGCCGGACCGCGGGCATCGTGGCCGGGGTCGTCGGGGCCGGGGTGCTCGCCGCCGGCGGCTACCTGGCATATGCGGCCGTGGGAGGCCAGGGCGAGCGTGCCGACGCTCACCTGCCCGGCACCGCCGTGGCGGCGATGATGGTCGACCTCGACCCGTCGGCGTCGCAGAAGCTGGCCGCACTGCGGTTCGCTCAGAAGTTCCCCAAGTCCAAGGACTTGGATTGGGACGTGGCCGACAAGGACCCGCGCAAGTGGGTGTACGAGCAGATCTCCCAGGACGAGAAGGGCGCTCCGGCCTGGGCCGAGGTCGAGCAGTGGCTCGGTCAGCGGGCCGGGGTGGCTCTGCTGCCCCCGGATGCCGGTGGCGAGGAACCCACCGTGGTGATCGCGCTGCAGGTCACCGACCAGGCCAAGGCCAAGACCAGCCTGTCGAAGCTCGACGGCGTCGACGGGAAGCCGGTCGGGCTGGCGGGCGAGGGCGAATGGGTGATCATGTCGGACACCCAGGCGCACGCCTCGGCCGCGGCGACGGCGGCGCAGTCCGCCCCGCTGTCCGAGCGTCCGGCCTACGCCGATGACAGCAAGGCCGTGGGCGATGCGGGCATCGCGGCGATGTGGGTCGATCTGGCCGGTATGGACGACGTCCAGCGCGCGCTGACGCCCTCGGCCGGCCTCCTGCCCGGGTCTGGCGCCTCGTCCGCGACGGGCCACGGCATGAGCGTGCTGCGGTTCGACGACGACGCGCTGGAATTGGCCGGGTCGTTCCGTGAGCTGGGCGGCGCGATGATGCCGAAGGTGAAGGGGAGCCCGGTCAGGCTCCAGGCGCCCGCTGACGTGGTCGGCGTCCTGGCCTTGGGTGGTCTGGGCGATCAGGTTGCTGCCTCGTGGCAGGACATCGTCGACCAGGCGAACTCGGTTCAGGGTGGCGACAAGCTGACGACGGCCGATCTCGAGGAGCAGACCGGGTTGAAGCTGCCCGGTGACCTGAAGGCCCTGCTGGGTGAGCAGTTCGCTCTGATCGTGGCCGGTACCAGCGCCGACCCTTCGGTCGGCGTCCGGGTGGACAGCTCGGCGGCCGACCTCGATCAGGTGCTCGACCGGGCCACCGCGGCGCTGTCGGATCAGGGCGTCGACCAGGCCCCCAGGCGCACCGCGACCGGTTACACCTGGCAGTGGGGGCCTGCGATCACGGGGCTGGCCGACAACGGCACCCTGGCGTCGTCGCCGACGTTCCGCACCGCAGTGCCCAAGGCCGAGGGCGCCACTGCGGTGCTCTACGTGGACATCGCCCGGGCGATCACCGCGTTCGGCGGGGAGCTGCCTGCCGAGGACGCCGCCGACCTGGCACCGCTGCAGGCGTTCGGTATGTCGGCCACCTGGGACCAGGACCACACGGCGTCCTACGTCCTGCGGCTCACCGCCAAGGGCTGAGGTCACGGGCCGAGGTCACAGGCTCAGGCGTGGTCCACCGCACCTGAGACAACCGGAATTCGGGCCGGCCGGGACACCCCGGCCGGCCCGATCCGGTTACTGGTCGATCACCTGGATGAAGGGCGGCCCGTCGTTCCAGGTCACGATGACCGACGAGGTCCGCTCACCGTCGGTGAAGTCCACCCGCAGCCACTCGGTCTGTTCCCAGGACCTCACGCTGTAGCCGAGAGCAGGGGTGGCCGAGAGCACTTCGGCGTGGTCGGCATAGATCCGCAAGACCACCTGGCCGCCCAGGGTGCGGACCACGCGGGAGATCGACGAGCTCGTCGTGCGCGTTGTGGTGGAGGTGACCCGGCGGCTGGATGAACTCGACCAGCGGGTGACCGTGTGCCCGGGGGCGATGACGGTGGTCTCCATGGTGATCGTGCCGCCGGGACCACTGGTCGGGCGGGTCGGGGGCGACGTGCGGGCCGGCGCCGTGGTCGGCCGGGTGCCGGTGGGGGAGACCTGGGAAGGCGTCGGCGCGGACGGTGACACCGCGGGTGAGGTGCTCGGGGGTGGGGGGAGGGTGGTGGACTGTGAGGCGTCAGCGGCCACCAGCGCCCCCCCGCGCAGGGCCGCCTCGCGGCCGTCGCCGTCCGGGTAGACGGTGCTGCTGATCACCTGGGACGAGATCCACACCAGCGCCGAGGCGGCGGCGAGCCATCCGAGGACGTACCGCAGCACACGATGCACGCTGGCCATTATCGACCCAATACGATGTCGACGTGGCAGCGCTGCTCCTGGTCGAGGACGATTCTCTGCTCCGAACCGCTCTGGTGCACGACCTGGCCGGCCGCGGTCATGTGGTGCGCAGTACCCCGAATGCGTTGGAGGCGCTTCGCGAGTTCAGCGCGCACCCTCCCGAGTTGGTGATCCTGGACCTGAACCTGCCCGATCTGGATGGCGCTCAGGCGTTGAAGATGATGCGGGCGCTGAATCAGGACGTCCCGGTGGTCATCGCCTCCAGCCGCGACCGGGACGAGGAGGTCGTCGCCCTGTTGCTCGCCGGGGCCGACGACTACCTGACCAAACCGTTCTCGAGCGACCAGTTGAACGCCAGGATCACCGCGGTGCTGCGCCGCTCACACCGGCCCGAACCCGACCCCCTGATCCTGGTCGGTGACCTTCGGGTCGACACCGGCCGGCGAGAGGTCAGCCTGGCCGGCCAGTCGATCCACCTGACCCGGCGAGAGTTCGACCTGCTGGCCTATCTGGCGGCCCGCCCCGACCAGGTGGTCACCCGCCGCGAACTGCTCACCGAGGTGTGGGAACAGGCCTACGGACAGGACCAGACCATCGACGTGCATGTCTCGTGGCTGCGCCGCAAACTGGGTGAATCGGCCTCCGAGCCCCGCTACATCCATACCGTCCGAGGCGTGGGGGTCCGGCTGGCGGCGCCTGAGTGAGACGCTCACTCGCCTGGATCTCCGCATCGGTCACCGGGTTGGTGGCGATCGCCTTCCTCGTCCCTCTGCTCGTCCTGGTGGGCGACTCGGTTCGCGAGCGGGCCGTGGCGGAGGCCTATCGCAGTGCCATGGTCACCGGTTCGGTGTTGGCCGTGAGCCAGTCGGTCGACTACGTCGCCTCTCTGGTGGCCGGTGCCGAGGCCTCGGGGATCATCTCGGTCTATCTACCCAGGGCCGGGTTGGTGGCCCAGAAGGCCGAGATCGAGCACGTCGTCACCAGAGCCGAGCTGCAGCCGGCTGCGCCCCGGGTCGCCGCCCTCGAGGCGATGCGGTCGGGGGCACCCGCCACCGTCCCGACCCACGGGGGAATGGCTGTGCTGCAGCCCGTTGCCCTCAGTGGCGGTCGGATGGCCGTGGTCGAGATCGACATCCCGGACGCCGTCCTCGAACGCGGGGTGACCAGGGCGCGGGTGAGTCTGACGGTCTTCGCGCTGGCCCTGGTGGCGGCGTCCATCGCGTTGGCCGACCGCCTGGCGGCCCGGGTGGTGCGTTCGGCGGGCCGGTTGCAGGCCGCCTCCAACCGCCTCGGGTCGGGGGATCTGGCGGTCAGGGTGTTGCCGGAAGGGCCCGAGGAGCTGGCGGCCGCGGCCCGCGCCTTCAACCTCATGGCCGACCGGGTCGGCGATCTGCTGGTGGCCGAGCGCGAACTCATGGCCGACCTGTCACACCGGTTGCGGACCCCCTTGGCCGGCCTGGTGCTGGCAGGCCGTTCGCTGGGCTCGGGGGTCACCGGGGATCAGGTCCGGGCGCTGACCACCAAGCTCCAGGAGGAGGTCGATGCCATCATCCACGAGGCCCGGCAGAGCCCTCGCCCGGCCTCACCCCCCGAGTGCGATGCCATGGCGGTGCTGCGCGAACGGCTGGATTTCTGGGGTGCTCTGGCCGAGGACCAGGGCCGGGGCTGGACCCTGGCCCTGCCGCGCAGCGTCCAGCGGGTCGACGTGCCGGTGCGTCAGGCCGACCTGCAGGCCGTGGTGGATGCGTTGGTGGGCAACGTCTTCCTGCACACTCCCGAGGGATGTGCCTTCGAGGTCGTGCTGCGGGTCGGCGTACGCACCGAACTCGTGGTCGGCGACGCCGGGCCGGGCATTCGCGAGCCCGAGCGGGCCGTGCGGCGCGGTGCGAGCGGCGCCGGGTCGAGTGGGCTCGGCCTGGACATCGTCACCCGGGTGGCACAGACCACCGGCGGGCAGCTGCTGATCGGTCGCAGCCGGCTCGGCGGCGCCGAGATCACCCTGGCGATGCCGACCGTGCCGCGCGCCACCTGATCTGTTGGGACCCCTCCCCGCGTGGGCTGGATCACGGACAGGTCAGGACGCCTCGAGCAGCCCCAACGAGTAGTCCACCTCGGCGGTCCGTGACTGCACGACGCGGCTGGCGAGGGCACGGGTGGCGGCGTCCTGGCCCCGAGAGGCCTCCACCTGGGCGAGCTCGATGGTCTTGCGCTGCATGGCCACCAGGACGGTCAGGAAGACCTGCTCGAACTCGGCTCCGGACAGCGTCTGGAGCTGGGTCATGGTGGCAGCATCGATCTGGTAAGCGTTGCGGGTGACGCTCACGCTCGGCACGCTGGCCCAGCCGGACTGCAGCGTCTGCAGGGTCTGACGCTCCTCGGCCTGGGTGGCCTGGATCGCGGCGGCGAGCGTGAGCACCTCCTCGGTGGTGGCCCGGCCCGCAGCCAGGCGCAGCACCTGGTCGGCCTGCTCCAGGTCGACCGTCATCTGCTGCGCGAAGATCACGTCGGTCTGATTGACGGCACCTGCCTCGGCACTCGACGCCGATGAGCCCGAGGTCTCGCCCCCGAACAGACCGCAACCACCCAGGGCGAGCGAGGCCACGAGCACCAGCGCGCCGGCGCGGGCCGAACGGGCCCACGCCGGCGCGCGTGACGGACGAATCATCAGAGCCTCTGCCAGAGGCAGCGCACGAAGGGAGGCTCCCACCCGGGGAACGAGGTGTGGTTCATGAGTGCCACGTAGCGGACCCCGTTGAAGATGACCTCGTCACCGACGTGGTAGCGCACTCGGGGACGCCAGGTGGTGTGGGCTCCGGTGGGGGTGCCATGGTGATGCCCACTCCTGGTGGGCTTGACCGGCCCGGACGGCGGGCGGGGCCTGGTGCTGCTCGGCGGCCGCGGTGTGGTGGTACCTGGGGCAGGCGGCGTGGTGACCGGTGGCTTCGTCGTGGGAGGCGCCGTGGTGACCGGTGGCTTCGTCGTGGGAGGCGCCGTGGTGACCGGCGGCTTCGTGGTCGGGGGCGTGGTCGGGGGCGCCGTGGTGACCGGCGGCTTCGTGGCCGGTGGGGTGGTCGCGGGCGGGGTGGTCGACCCGCCGCTACCGATCTGCAGGTCGACGCAGTTGTAGAACGCGTTCGTCGTGTCGCCGACCGACCAACGCGCCAGCACCGTGTGCCGTCCGGGGTAGGCGCTCAGGTTGACCGTGTGGGTGACCTGGCTACCCGGGAGGTTGTTGCCGCCGTTGATGCTCGTGACCAGCTTGCCGTCCACGAAGTAGTCCCAGCTGGCGGTGCGGTGGGGTGCGGTGAGGATCCACGAGAAGTTGACCGAGGAGCCCACCGAGGTCACCGGCCAGCTCCGGCTGTTGTCGTCGAGCTCGGCCCAGGCCGACTTGCCGCCGCTGCAGTTGATCTGTCCCTTGGGGCCTTCGACGCTCTGCGGCTCGTACTTCACGGCGCCACAGGCGATGCGGCCCTGGGCGCACATGGCCTGGCGGCTCGGTGGCGTGTTCACGTACCCATGGGCCGAAGCAGGAGTGGCCATCACCACCGAGGCGATGAGTGCCGCAGCACCCGTGGCCGGGACCATCCAACGACGCTTCATACGATTCTCCTCCATGCATCGAGAACCCGACCGGCCCCGGAGGGGGGTGCCGGGGCCGGTCGGGGCCGCCGCCGAGCTGGGGTCGACGGCGGCTCGTCGAGGACGCAGGCTGCTGATGCGCGGGGGCAACCGGTCGATGTCCTCGACTCGGGATCGAACCTAGGCGGCGGGCGCCAAAGTCGGTCTGATCTGGGCCTTAACCGCACCTAACGCTTCGACCGGCCGGGACGGCGTGCCCGGGCACCTCTGGGGCGAGCGGCCCGCTCGGCACGTGAGCGACCGCACGTCTAGGGTGAGCGGGTGCGCGATTCTCCCCGACGGGATGCCATCCTGTCCGAGGCGCGGCCGCCTGCCGTGCTGTCGCCCGGGCACCCGCGCCCGCGGCCGCTGGGTTTCGAGTTGGTCTGGCTGGTGCCGGCCGGTGTGGTCGCAGGCCTGATCTGGCACGTCGTGGTTCCCCGGGCGATCGCTGCCAGCGACGAGGTCGAGCATGCTGCCTCGGTGGACGGCAGTTTTGCGCTGATCACGGCGCTGGCCGGTGCCGTGACGGCAGCGGCGGTATGGCGTCGTCCCGGATCGAGGCCGGCCGCCCGGCTGGCGGTCGTGCTGGCCGGTTCGTGGCTGGCGGCCGGGCTCGCGGTCGGGGTGTCGATCGTTCTGGGTGGGCCGCGGTTGTCGGCCTGGGGTGCGACTGTGGTGTGGCCGGTGGTGACTGCTCTGGGTGCCGCGATCTCGGCCACCCTGGAGTTGATCTTCCGATCGGACACCTCCGAGCGCGCGAGCGAAAAGCATGCCAAGAGTGCTTTGGGCGACTGAAAAGAAAGATCCTTTCTATCTGCGGATCCGATCCTGTATTACCATCGGGTCATGGCCCATTCTGCATCCTCGCCCACCGCGGCGGTCATCGACCGTGCCCGGCTCACCACGCTGATCGATGCCGAGCGTGCGACCTACGCCGCATCCAACCCGCGCTCCGCGGAGTTGTTCGCCTCGGCAGGGCACCTGTTCGGGCGGGTGCCGATGACCTGGATGAACAAATGGAGCGGCGGCTTCCCGCTGTATCTCGATCGGGCCGAGGGCAATCGCCTCACCGACGTCGACGGTCACACCTACATCGACTTCGCGCTCGGTGACACCGGCGCGATGGCCGGGCACAGCCCCGCGGCGACGATCGCAGCAGTGCACCGCCGATTGGCCGAGCAGGGCGGCATCACCACCATGTTGCCCACCGAGGACGCCGAGTGGGTGGGTGCCGAGTTGGCCCGCCGCTTCGGGTTGCCGCTCTGGTCGTTCACGCTCAGCGCCACCGACGCCAATCGCTGGGCGGTCCGCCTGGCCCGGTTGGCCACCGGCCGCAACAAGATCCTGGTCTTCTCCTACTGCTATCACGGCTCGGTGGACGAGATCTTCGCCGTTCCGGGTCCGGACGGCCGTGCGGTGGCGCGCCCCGGCAACGTGGCTCCGCCGGTGCCGCTGCACGAGACGACTCGCGTGGTCGAGTTCAACGATGCCGAGGCGCTGGCCCGCGAGTTGGCCCACGGCGATGTCGCCGCGGTGCTCATGGAGCCGGCGCTGACCAACATCGGCATCGTGCTGCCCGAGCCGGGGTTCCTCGACCGGGTGCACGAACTGTGCCAGGCCACCGGCACCCTGCTGATGATCGACGAGACCCACACCTTCTCGGCAGGCGCCGGCGGCGCAACGGCCGCCTGGGGCCTGCATCCCGACATCTTCGTGATCGGCAAGTCGATCGGGGGCGGCATCCCCTCCGGGGCGTACGGCATCACCCGTGAGGTGGCCGAGCGCATCGGTGCGCACCGCGACGCCGACCTGGTCGATGTCGGAGGGGTCGGTGGCACCCTGGCGGGCAACGCGCTGAGTCTGGCGGCGATGCGCGCCACGCTCGGGCACGTGTTGACCGAGCAGGCCTTCGAGCACATGATCGAGCTCGCCACGGCGTTCACCGAGGGGGTTCAGGCAACGCTGGATGCGACCGGTGTGGCCTGGTCGGTCAGTCAGCTGGGCGCCCGCTCGGAGTATCGCTTCGCCTCGCCTGCCCCGCGGACCGGGACCGAGTCGGCCGCCGGCGCCGACGACGAGCTGGACGAGTTCCTGCACCTGTTCATGATCAATCGGGGTGTGCTGATCACCCCGTTCCACAACATGGCGCTGATGTGCCCTGTCACCACCGCGGCAGATGTCGAGCGACACACACAACTGTTCGCCGAGGCCGTGGCAATCCTGCTGGGATAGGCCCACGACGGAACACCGAGGGGGGAGTCGTGGGGGGAAACGTGAATCGTCAGGACGCCGATGCATCGTCGGGGCCGGTGACGCTGGACGCGATCGACGTCCAGCTGCTGGACCTGCTGGCACGGGACGGACGGTCGTCCTATGCCGCGCTGGCGCCGCAGGTGGAGCTGTCCGCACCGGCGGTGCGGCTACGGGTGCACCGGTTGATCGACCTCGGGGTGCTCCAGGTGGTCGGGGTCAGCGACCCCGCGGCCTTGGGGTTCCCGGTGCAGGCCATGGTCGCGATCACCACGCAGGGTGATGTCCGGGAGGTCGCCGACGGGATCGCGACGATCGAGAACGTGATCTATCAGGTGCTCACCAGTGGTGAACACGACCTGTTGGCCGAGGTGGTCTGCCGGACATCCGACGAGCTGCTCGCGGTGGTCAACGACCGCATCCGGGCCGTCCCCGGGGTCACCTCGACTCGGGTGTGGCAGTACTACGGCATCCACACCCACCGGTTCTCGGTGGCCACGCCTGCCGAACCGGCTTGAGTGGGATCATCGAGTGGGATCATCGAGTCGGATCATCGAGTCGGATCAGGCGGTACCGATCGGCGCCAGGACCGCGCCGGTCAGCGCGGTGAGGTCGGCGGCTGCCAGCTCGACGTCCAGGCCGCGGCGTCCGGCGCTGACCAGGATCGCCGCGTGGTCGCCGGCCGAGGCGTCCAGCACGGTCGGCAACCGCTTGCGTTGGCCCAACGGGCTGATCCCGCCGACGACGTACCCGGTGGTGCGCTCGGCCATCGCCGGGTCGGCCATCACGGCCTTCTTGCCCCCGGACGCCGCGGCGAGAGCCTTGAGATCGAGCTGCTGGGTGACCGGGACGATGGCCACGGTCAACCGGCCGTCCACCTCGGCCAGCAGGGTCTTGAACACCCGCTCCGGCGGTACCCCGAGTGCTCGAGCGGCCTCCAGCCCGTAGGCGAGTCCGCGGGCGTGCGCCGTCGTGTCGTGGTCGTAGGCGCGCACCGTGTGCGGCACCCCGGCGGCGGTCAGGACGGCGAGCGCCGGGGTCGCTGCGCCGGCGGCCCGGGTGCGGCGCGCCATCAGTTCTGACCCGGTGGCTCGCTGAGCAGATCGACGGCGGGCAGTGCGCGGAACGCATCGACCAGGCTGCCCTCGCGGCGCAACAACTCGGCCTCGGCTCGTAGCCGATGCGCCGTGGTCGGCTGCTCCAACAGGTACTGCCGTTCGGGCAGGTCGAGCACCATGGCCGCGGCGACGAGATAGCTGACCACTCGGGGGTCGTCCGGCAACTCGGTGACCTCCACCTGCAGCCGGCGCCGATACTCGGCGAATCGGTCGACCACCCGCAGCCGCAACGGCTCGACGTCGTCCTCGCCGTCCGGCTCCGGGAGGAACTCGACCAGACCGGTCAGGTACGGCGTGTCCGCCTGATCGTCGATGCCGAGTAGTCGAAAACGCGACTCGCCCACCGAGATGATGTCGAATCGTCCGTCCGAGTACGGCGTCACCTCGCGCAACTCGGCCGAGCACCCCACCTCGTAGAGCTCCGGGTGCGGTTCGCCTGCCTCGACCCCCGACCGGATGGTGATCACGCCGAACTGGCGGAAGGCGCCGTCCGGCAGCGCCAGCAGCGCGTTGACCAGCACCCGGTAGCGCTCCTCGAAGATGTGCAGCGGCAGCACCAGGCCCGGCACCAGGACGGAGCCGAGCGGGAACAACGGGAGGCGAACCGGCACGAGGTCCAGGCTATGCGGCGAGGGCCGGTGACCGCTGCCCCCGAACGGTGCCGAGGCGGTCCGAAGCCGTCCCGGGTGGTCGGACGGCGTCGCTGATGTCGCCGGCGAGCGGGCCTCGTAGACTTTGCGGGTGATTCGCCGACTCGATCTGCGTGGCCGCACCCTGCGAAGCCGGGAGCTGCGGGGCGTCGTGCCCCGGGCAGCCTTCGATGTCGACCATGCCCTGGAGGCGGTCCGCCCGATCTGTGACGACGTGCGTGATCGCGGTGAGGTGGCGGTGCTCGACCACACCGAACGGTTCGACGGGGTGCGTCCGGAGCGGGTGCGGGTGCCCGACGAGGCGCTGCAGCGGGCGCTCGACTCGATGGACGACGCGGTGGTCGCCGGTCTGCGCGAGGCCATCGACCGGGCTCGCCGCGTCCACCGGGCCCAGCTGCCGTCGGGACACTCCACGCAGGTGGTACCCGGCGGGTCGGTCACGCACCGCTGGCTCCCGGTCGGCCGAGTGGGGTTGTACGTGCCCGGCGGCCTGGCGGTCTACCCGAGCAGCGTGGTGATGAACGTCGTCCCGGCCCAGGAGGCCGGGGTCGAGCAGGTGGCCGTGACCAGTCCCGCCCAGCGTGACAACCCACCCGGGTTCGCCGGACTGCCACACCCGACGATCCTGGCCGCGTGCGCGCTGCTGGGCGTGGCCGAGGTGTACTGCGCCGGGGGTGCCCAGGCGGTGGCGATGTTCGCCCACGGCGCCCGGGACGCCGAGGGTGGCTGGGCGTGTGAGCCGGTCGACGTGATCACGGGGCCGGGCAACATCTACGTGGTGGCGGCCAAGCGATTGCTGCGCGGACTCGTCGGGATCGACGCCGAGGCCGGGCCGACCGAGATCCTGGTCCTGGCCGACGAGAGCGCGGACGCCGCGCACGTGGCGTCCGATCTGATCAGTCAGGCCGAGCACGACACCCTGGCCGCCTCGGTGCTGGTCACCGACTCCCCGGCGCTCGCCGACGCCGTCGAGGTCGAACTCGAGCGTCAGGTCTCCGCGACCAAGCACCTCGAGCGGGTGGGCACCGCGCTGTCGGGCGAGCAGTCGGCCATCGTGCTGGTGGACGATCTCGACGCGGGCCTGGCCGTGGTCGACGCCTACGCCGCCGAACACCTCGAGATCCAGACCCGGGACGCCGCCGCGGTGGCTGCCCGGGTGCGCAACGCCGGTGCGATCTTCGTCGGGGCCCACGCACCGGTGAGCCTGGGGGACTACTGCGCCGGATCGAACCATGTCCTGCCCACCGCCGGCAGCGCCGTGCACTCCAGCGGGCTGAGCGTGTTCGCGTTCCTGCGCGGCGTCCAGGTGATCGACTACGACGCGGCCGCGCTGGCCGAGGTCGCCCCGCACGTGCTGGCGCTGTCCGCTGCCGAGGACCTGCCCGCTCACGGTGATGCCGTCCGGGCGCGATTGTCGTGACCCCGTTGTCCACGCTGACCGTGGTACCGACCCCCTGCCGAGAAAGCTGCCGATGACCTCCTCGCTCGTGCCCGAGCTCACCCTGGACGACCTGCCGCTGCGGGATGACCTGCGGGGCAAGACCCCGTACGGCGCACCGCAATGGGATGTCGCGGTGCGGTTGAACACCAATGAGAACAGCTACCCGGTGCCGCCGGCCGTGGTGGCCTCGATCGTGGCCGAGGTCGCCGAGGTGGCGGGAACGCTCAACCGGTACCCGGACCGTGAGTTCACCGCGCTGCGTGAAGCCCTGGCGGCCTACCTCGCCTCGGTGACCCACCGCGTGGTCGCGGCCAAGCAGGTCTGGGCGGGCAACGGCAGCAACGAGGTGCTGCAGCACATCTTCCAGGCCTTCGGCGGGCCGGGGCGTACCGCGCTTGGGTTCACCCCGGCCTACTCGATGCACCCGATCATCGCCTCGGTCACCGCGACGGGGTGGGTCGACGGCACCCGCGGCAGCGAACGGCCGGACGGCGCCCGCGACTTCGACCTGAGCCGCGATCAGGCGGTGGCGCAGGTGCGCGCGGTGCGGCCCGACCTGGTGTTCCTGGTCTCACCGAACAATCCGACCGGGACGGCGCTCGACCTGGCCGTCGTGGCCGCGGTGCTCGACGAGGTGCACGCCTCGGGCCACGGCCTGGTCGTGGTGGACGAGGCCTATGCCGAGTTCGCCCGTGCCGGCACCCCCAGTGCGCTGAGCCTGCTCGACGAGCACCCCGCCGGCGGACGGTTGATCGTGAGCCGCACCATGAGCAAGGCCTTCGCCCTGGCCGGGGCGCGACTGGGTTACCTCGCCGCGCACCCCGCCCTGTGCGATGCGTTCCGGTTGGTGCGCCTGCCCTACCACCTGTCCTCGCTCACCCAGGCCGCCGCGAGGGCAGCGTTGGGTCATGCGGATCAGTTGTTGTCGACCGTCGAGGCGATCAAGACCCAGCGGGATCGGATCGTCGAGACACTGCCGACCCTCGGCCTACGGCCGGTGCCGAGTGACGCCAACTTCGTCCTGTTCGGTGGCCTGGACGACGAGAAGGCGACCTGGCAGGGGCTGGTGGAGCGCGGCGTCCTGATTCGGGACATGGGGATCGCCCATCATCTGCGGGTGACCGCGGGGACCGAGCACGAGACCACCGCGTTCCTGACGGCGCTGGCCGAGGTTGTGGCCGGGGCCGGCGGCAGCGCCGAGCCGAGGAGTTGACGTGAACGCACGGACCGCCCGGATCGACCGGGCGACGAGCGAGTCGAAGGTCAGTGTCGAGATCGACCTGGACGGCACCGGTCGGGCGCAGGTGAGCACCGGGGTGGGCTTCTACGACCACATGCTGACGTCGTTGGCCAAGCACTCACTGATCGACCTGAGCGTGACGGCGACCGGGGATGTCGAGGTCGATGCCCACCACACCGTCGAGGACGTCGCGATCGTGCTCGGTCAGGCGCTGCGCCAGGCGCTCGGCGACAAGGTGGGCATCCGGCGATTCGCCGACGCGATGGTGCCGTTGGACGAGGCCCTGGTGCAGGCCGTGGTCGACGTGTCGGGGCGGCCGTACTGCGTGCACACCGGTGAACCCGAGGGGCAGCAGTACGTGATCATCGGTGGGTCGTATGTCGGCTCGTTGACCCGGCACGTGTTCGAGACCCTGGCGTCGACCGCCGGGATCGCGCTGCACGTGCGGGTGCTGGCCGGTCGCGACCCGCACCACATCGTCGAGGCCCAGTTCAAGGCGGTGGCCCGAGCGCTGCGCGTGGCGGTGGAGCGTGACCCGCGGGTGAGCGGCGTGCCGAGCACCAAGGGTGCGCTGTGACCGGACGCCGGGTCGTCGTCCTCGACTACGGCTCGGGCAACGTGCGCTCGGCGGTGCGAGCGCTCGAACGTGTGGGCGCGCAGGTGGAACTGACCGCCGACCGGCGGGCCGCCGAGAACTGTGACGGCCTGGTGGTGCCCGGGGTGGGGGCGTTCGCCGCGGTGGCGGCGGGGCTGCGTGCGGTACGCGGTGATCAGATCGTCGACCGGCGCCTGGCCGGGGGGCGGCCGGTCCTCGGGATCTGCGTCGGGTTGCAGGTGATGTTCGAACGGTCCACCGAACCCTCGACCGAGCACGGCCTGGTCGAGGGCCTGGGGGAGTGGCCCGGAGTCGTGGAACGGCTTCCGGCGCAAGTGGTTCCGCACATGGGGTGGAACACGGTGACCCCGCCCCAGGACACCGTGCTGTTCGCCGGGGTGCAGGACCAGCGGTTCTACTTCGTGCACTCCTACGGCGTGCAACGCTGGGAGTTCGAGGCGAGCGACGTCACCCATTTCACGCCGCCGGCGGTGACCTGGGCCGAGCACGGGGTGCCATTCGTGGCGGCGGTCGAGAACGGACCGCTGTCGGCCACGCAGTTCCACCCCGAGAAGTCGGGGGACGCCGGCGCCCACCTCTTGCGAAACTGGGTCACCACTCTCCCGTGATCATGCAATCCGTGCACAAACCCCCCGTGATCATGCAATCCGTGCACACCACCGGTGTGCCGGTACGGACTGTCGACCGAAAACCGACCTGATCGCCCCGGCTGTCACCGCCCTCGGATAGCGTTTCCGTCGTGGTCACCCGCAGACGCACCACCAGCACGCGCCGATCCACCACTCGGCGCTCCACGACCGCGCGTCGCACCACCCGCCGCCGGACCACCAGCACCCGGCGGCGCAGTCCGAAACTCGCCACCACGCTCGGCAGCGCCCTCGCGCTCGGGCTGGTCGCCGGGTGGGTCCGGCTCAGTTGGACGTGGCGCGGCGTGCTGGTCGGCGGGCTGCTCGCTCTGCTGGTGATCTATTTCCTGTGGAGCCGCCGCGGTGACATCTACGACGAGATGCAGACCGACCCGAGCGCCTCTCCCACCACCGAGCCTGCAACCGAGGAGCCCCAGCCGTGACCGCCCGACTCGAACTGTTGCCCGCCGTGGACGTGTCCGGAGGGCAGGCGGTGCGACTGGTCCAGGGTGAGGCCGGCAGCGAGACCTCGTACGGCGACCCGCTCTCGGCGGCCCTGGCCTGGCAAGAGGCCGGCGCCGAGTGGATCCACCTGGTCGACCTGGACGCCGCGTTCGGACGAGGCTCGAATCGTGACCTGCTCGCGGCGGTCGTCACGGCGCTCGACGTCAAGGTCGAGATGAGCGGTGGCATCCGGGACGACGCCTCACTGCAGGCGGCGATGGCCACCGGTTGCGCCCGGGTCAACCTGGGCACCGCTGCGCTCGAGGACCCGGACTGGACCCGCACGGCCATCGCGAAGTACGGCGACCGCGTCGCCGTGGGCCTCGACGTCCGGGGCACCACGCTCGCCGCCCGCGGCTGGACCCGTGAGGGCGGCGACCTCTGGCAGACCCTGGCCCGCCTGGACGCCGACGGCTGTGCCCGCTACGTGGTCACCGATGTCACCAAGGACGGCACGTTGCGCGGCCCCAACGTCGAGCTGTTGCGCGAGGTCTGCGCCCGCACCGACCGCCCGGTGGTCGCCAGCGGTGGCATCTCGAGCCTGGACGATCTGGTCGCCCTGCGCGCCCTGGTCGGGGAGGGCGTCGAGGGGGCAATCGTCGGCAAGGCCCTGTACGCGCAGGCGTTCACGCTGGAGCAGGCGCTGGACGTGGCCGGCCGGCCGTGACCGGCCACGGGTACGGCAACGGACACGGACACGGACACGGACACCAGCACATCGGCCCGCGCCCCGGCCGGCACGGCGAGGGACCCACCGACTCGCTCGGCGTTCCCTGGGCGGGTCGCGATCTCACTCCGCAGCCGTTCGCGGGGGATCCCGGCGAGGCCGACCCGGCGCTACTCGCCGCGCTGATCGGCCATGCCGCTGACCCCGTCGGCCCCGTGCGTGAGCAGCACGTGATGGCCGCGCTGGCCCCCGCGCGCCTCCTCGTGCCGATCGTGGCCAGGGTCGGCGAGGGCCACCCGATGCCCGATCACATTCGCGGTGACGCCGGCGCCGAGGCCTCGATCCCGTTGCTGGCCGGCCCCGGAGGCGTCCGCGGGCTGCCCGCCTTCACCAGCGTGGCCGCCATGGCCACCTGGGACGCCGCCGCACGCCCGGTGCCGGTCGAGGCCGCCCGCGCCGCTCTGTCGGCGGTGGACGAGGACTGCGACGTCATGGTGATCGACGCCGGTTCGCCCCACACGTTCGTCGTCCGGCGCCCGCCGCTGTGGGCGATCGCCCAGGGCCGCGCTTGGAGCCCACCCTCGGACGACGCCGAGCTGGCGGACGCCGTCCGTTCGGCCCTGAGCCCGCTCATCGTGGTGCACGAGGTCCGGCTCGAACCCGGACGACGCAGCGAACTCGCCGTGGTGCTGGTCCTCGCCCCGGGGCTGGACACGCCCGGGTTGCAGGCCGTACTCGCCGACGTGTCCGAGCACCTGGCCGGCGTCCCGCTGCTCGCCGAACGAGCCGAGTCCCTCGAATTGCGTCCGGTAACGGCCGATCAGCGGCGCTGATCGCCGATCAGGCGTGTCAGCACCTCGGCGTACAGCGCCTGACCGGCCACACTCGGGTGAAACCCGTCCTCACACACCAGCTTCCAGCGATCCAGCGCCCGGCACGCCTGGACGAACCCCTCATCGGTCGACGGGTCGACCACCCGCGCCAGCTCCCGTAGCAGCTCGCCGATCCGCCGGTATTCGGCCGGTTGGTCGGCCTCCAGCAGCGTCGGCGCGAGAACGATCACCTCGGCGTCCGGCCAGGCGGCGCGGGCGGCGTCCAGATACCGCGCGGCGGCGTCCCGGATCGCGTCGAGGCCGGACTCGGCGTCGTTGCGGCCGGCGTCCACGATCACGATGTCGATCCGGGGGTGCTGCCGGACGACGCCCGGCAACCGGGCGATCAGCGGCGCGTAGTCCGGTGAGGCGAGCCAGCCGGGATTGACGAAACCCGTGCCGCACTGGGCATCGACCACGCACCGCCACGCCAGCGCGGCGCTCACCAGCGCCGGGTAGGTCCGCTCCCGGCCCGCTGCTCGACCGTGCAGCCATCCCCGGGCACCCTCGCCGTCGGTGAAGCTGTCCCCGACCCACAGCGCGACCGGTTCAACACCGTCCGTTGTGGCCGAGTGGTCGGCCCGATGGTCGGTGGTGTCGGTCATGCCTCCTAGGATCTCGCATGTGAGCATCCCGCAGTTGCCCTCGCCCACGGCGGTCACGGCCTCCATCGCGCAACGGATCGCCGACGACCTCGGTGTCCGCCCGGCACAGGTGGTCGCCACGGTCGCCCTGCTGGCCGACGGCGCGACGGTGCCGTTCATCGCCCGGTACCGCAAGGAGGTCACCGAGGGTCTGGACGACGCGCAGCTGCGCACCCTGGACGAACGCCTCGGCTACCTACGTGAACTCGAAGAGCGCCGGGCAGCGGTCTACGAGTCGGTGAAGGAGCAGGGCAAGCTCACCGCCGAGCTGGCCGCGCAGATCCTGGGCGCCGACACCAAGGCCCGACTCGAGGACGTCTACCTGCCCTACAAGCCCAAACGGCGCACCAAGGCCCAGATCGCGCGCGAGGCGGGGCTCGAGCCGCTGGCCCAGACGCTGCTCGCCGACCCGTCCGGTGACCCGGCGCAGGTGGCAGCCGCCTATGTGGACGCCGAGCGTGGCGTCGCCGACGCCACCGCCGCGTTGGACGGCGCGCGGGCGATCCTGATCGAACGTTTCTCCGAGGACGCCGACCTGGTCGGCGCACTGCGTGAGGACGTCTGGCAACGCGGCCAGTTGGCCTCTCGCGTGCGCGAGGGCAAGCAGGAGGCGGGCGCCAAGTTCGCCGACTACTTCGAGGCCTCCGAACCACTGAGAACCCTTCCCTCGCATCGCATCCTGGCCATGTTCCGGGGCGAGAAGGAGGACATGCTCAGCCTCGAGATCGACCACGACCCGGACGCCGAGGCCGATCCGATCACCGGCCGCAAGGACAGCTCCCGGTTCGAACGCCGGATCGCGGCCGCGTTCGACGTCCCGTCGGGTGAGGGTCCCGGCCATCGCTGGCTGGCCGACACCGTGCGCTGGGCCTGGCGCACCCGCATCAGCGTGCACCTCGACGTCGACCTGCGTTCCCGGCTGCGCCAGGCCGCCGAGGACGAGGCGATCCGGGTCTTCGCGGGCAACCTGCACGACCTGCTGCTGGCCGCTCCGGCGGGGGGCCGCGCCACCATGGGGCTCGACCCCGGATTGCGGACGGGGGTCAAGGTCGCGGTGGTCGATGCCACCGGCAAGGTGGTGGCCACCCACACCATCTACCCGCACGTACCGCATCGCCGCTGGGACGCCGCGCTGGCCGAACTGGCCGCGCTGGCCGCCCGGTTCGATGTCGAGCTGCTCGCGATCGGCAACGGCACCGGCTCACGCGAGACCGACAAGTTGGCGGCCGAGCTGATCGCGGCCAACCCGCAGCTGAAGGTCACCAAGGTGATGGTCAGCGAGGCCGGCGCCTCGGTCTACTCGGCCTCGGCCTACGCCTCCGCCGAGCTGCCCGACCTGGACGTCTCGCTGCGCGGCGCGGTCTCGATCGCCCGCCGTCTGCAGGATCCGCTGGCCGAGCTGGTCAAGATCGACCCCAAGTCGATCGGGGTCGGCCAGTACCAGCACGACATCACCGAGGGCCGGTTGTCGCGTTCACTGGACGCCGTGGTCGAGGACGCCGTGAACGCGGTCGGCGTCGAGGTGAACACCGCATCGGTGCCGCTGCTGCGCCGGGTGTCCGGCATCAGCGAGTCGCTGGCCGCTGCCATCGTCGAGCACCGTGACGGCAACGGGCCGTTCCGGTCTCGTGAGTCGCTGCGGGCGGTGCCCCGGCTCGGGCCCAAGGCGTTCGAGCAGTGCGCCGGCTTCCTGCGGATCCGCGACGGCGAAGAGGTGCTCGATGCGTCCTCGGTACACCCGGAGGCCTACCCCGTGGTCCGCAAGATCGCGGCATCGGTCGCCGGGGGAGACGTGCAGGCGCTGATCGGCAACGGGGCGCTGTTACGACGGGTGAGTGCGGTCGAGTTCGCCGACGAGCAGTTCGGCCTGCCGACGATCACCGACATCCTCACCGAACTGGACAAACCCGGCCGCGACCCGCGCCCGGCCTTCCGCACGGCCACCTTCGCGGAGGGCGTCGAGAAGATCGCCGACCTGACCCCGGGCCTGGTGCTCGAGGGCGTGGTCACCAACGTGGCGGCCTTCGGCGCCTTCGTCGACGTCGGCGTGCATCAGGACGGCCTGGTGCACGTCTCGGCGATGTCGCGCGACTTCGTGTCCGACCCGCGTGAGGTGGTCAAGCCCGGCGACGTGGTCACGGTCAAGGTGATGGACGTCGACGTGCCCCGCGCGCGCATCTCGCTCACCTTGCGCTTGGACGACGAGGTGGGCGCGACCCGCTCTGCCCGGGGTCAGCGCCCCGAGCGTGCCGATCGGAGCAAGCCCGCCGACCGGACCAAGCCCGCCGAGCGGAGCAAGCCCGCCGACCGGACCAAGCCCGCCGACCGGACCAAGCCCGCCGACCGGACCAAACCGACTCCGGACGGCGGACGTCGCGGGCCGCGTCCCGGCGGTGGCGGCAGCGGTGGTCAGCGTGGTGCCGAACGTGGTGCGGGACAGCGCCGCGACCGCCCGGCTCCGGCCCCGGTCAACACGGCGATGGCCGATGCCCTGCGCCGCGCCGGCCTCACCGACGACGGTCGCTGAGGAACCCTCCGTGATCATGCAATCCGTGCACGCCCGCTCCGCGCGCCGCCGCCGGTCAGACCGTGGTCGGCGTGCACGGATTGCATGATCACGGATTCCGGAGAGGGTGCATTCGGGACATCGTGCTACGGCTGGTAGTCTTGGCGATCGACCGACCGGGTGCTCGTTGCCCGGTGCGCAAAGTGGAGATCCCTCCCACCTGATCGTCCTCACGGATGACGGGTTCTGGTCCTTGCTCCACCGTTCGCGGTGGGGCCGGTGACGTCCTGGTGGCGTCGTCCGATCGAGGACGTTCGAGGCTCCCCGGCGCGCCCGCCATGGGGAGCCTTTCCCTTTGCCGGTGGTTGTCGCGACGGCAGCGAAGGAGCAGCACATCAGCGAGCCCCGGATCAACGACCGCATCCGCGTCCCCGAGGTGCGGCTGGTCGGCCCCAACGGGGAGCAGGTCGGCATCGTGCGTATCGAGCAGGCGCTGACCCTGGCCGCGGAATCCGATCTCGACCTGGTCGAGGTCGCGCCGCAGGCCCGCCCCCCGGTCTGCAAGCTCATGGACTTCGGCAAGTTCAAGTACGAAGCCGACATGAAGGCCCGTGAGGCGCGCCGCAACCAGACGCACACGGTGCTCAAGGAGATTCGTCTCCGGCTGAAGATCGACCCGCACGACTACGGCACCAAGAAGGGCCATGTCGAGCGGTTCCTCAAGGCCGGTGACAAGGTCAAGGTCATGATCATGTTCCGTGGTCGTGAGCAGTCCCGCCCCGAGATGGGCGAACGGCTGCTGCAGCGTATGGCCGCCGACGTGGCCGAGTACGGCTACGTCGAGTCGATGCCGATGCGTGACGGCCGAAACATGATCATGGTCATCGGACCGCACAAGAAGAAGGCCGAGGCCAAGGCGGAAGCCCGGGCCGAGCGAGCCGACCCGCGCCGCCGGCGCGACGAGGTCGAGGCCGCGGATGCTCAGGCACCCGAGGTCCAGGCCCAGCCCACCGACGAGGCGAACGCCGGCTAGCCGGTACAGCCCCACCCCACCGGTCCCCCCGGCCGGGCAACCACGCACGAGGAGAGACGGCAGCCATGCCGAAGATGAAGACGCACAGCGGTGCGAAGAAGCGGTTCCGGGCGACCGGCTCCGGCAAGCTCATGCGTGAGCAGGCCAACCGTCGTCACCTGCTGGAGGGCAAGTCCTCCATCCGGACCCGCCGCCTCGCGGCCGACGTCGAGGTCTCCGCGAACGACAACAAGGCGATCAAGCGACTGCTCGGTCGCTGACGAAGGAGGACTCACGTGGCACGCGTGAAGCGGGCGGTCAACGCCCAGAAGAAGCGCCGGGAAGTTCTCGAGCGGGCCAGTGGCTACCGTGGCCAGCGGTCGCGGCTCTACCGCAAGGCCAAGGAACAGGTCACCCACTCGCTCGGGTATGCCTACCGCGACCGTCGGGCCCGCAAGGGTGACTTCCGCCGGCTCTGGATCCAGCGGATCAACGCCGCGTCCCGAGCCAATGGCCTGACGTACAACCGGCTCATCCAGGGCCTGAAGGCCGCTGGTGTCGAGGTCGACCGGCGCATGCTGGCCGAGCTCGCGGTGAACGACGCGGCGGCCTTCACCACCCTGGTGGACGTGGCCAAGAAGGCACTGCCCGCCGACACCTCGGCGAGCGCCGCCTGACGTGTCGGCCTCCGCTGACCGAACGGCATCGCAGCACCCCGAGCGCCCGGGCACCGGCGCGCCGACCAGTCCCCGGTCCGACCGGGTGAAGGCGGTGCGCCGGCTGACCGGGCGCTCGGCGCGTCTGCGCGAGGGCGCGTTCGTCGCCGAGGGACCGCAATCGGTGCGCGAGGCGGTCCTCGCCCATCGTGACCGTGCGCTCGGTGCCCCGGGTGCCCCGGGTGCCGCGCCCGTCGTCCAGGCGGTGTATGCCACCGACCAGGCGCTCGACCGACACCCCGACATCGTTGCCGGGCTGGACGACGCTGGGCTGCGCGCCGTCCGGGTCGCACCCGAGGTGCTGGCGGCCATGACCGACACCGTGACGCCGCAAGGCATCATCGCGGTCTGCCGACTGATCGATGCACCGCTGGCCACGGTGATCGAGCGCCGGCCTCGGTTGGTCGCCGTCCTGGCGCAGGTGCGCGACCCGGGCAATGCCGGCACCGTGATCCGTGCCGCGGACGCCGCCGGCGCGGACGCCGTGATCCTCACCGACTCGAGCGTCGATGTTCACAACCCGAAGTGTGTCCGCTCCACCGCGGGCAGTCTGTTCCACCTGCCGGTGGTGACCGGCGTACCGCTCGCCGAGGCGGTCGCCGGCCTGCACGCTGCCGGTTTGGTCGTCGTGGCCGCCGATGGCGCCGGGGCACTCGACCTGGACGAACTGCAGGACGACGGTCCGGCCGGACTGCTGGCCGGGCGGGTCGCCTGGCTGTTCGGCAACGAGGCCTGGGGACTCCCCGAGGCCGATCGAGCCCTGGCGGACGCCGTGGTGCGGGTTCCGGTGCACGGCCGGGCCGAGAGCCTCAACCTGGCCACCGCCGCCACGGTCTGCCTCTATGCCACCGCTCGAGTTCAGCGCCGGACGGGATGACGAACCTCTAATCCCCCGCTAACGCGCGCGCCCCACTGTTGGGTCACAGTGGTCGGGTGATCCCAGGGCCTGCCTGGGACGTGAGGAGGGCGCGATGGCCACGCCGAGCCGAGGCTCCGGCGTCCTGGTGGTGCTGCCCGCCTACAACGCCGCACGCACGTTGGCCGACACGGTGGTGGCGGTGCCGCCGGCCTACGAGGGCACGCTGCTGTTGGTGGACGACGCCAGCGCCGACGACACCTGTCGGCTCAGCGCCGAGCTGGGGCTGACCACAGTGCGGCACGAGCGCAACCGAGGGTATGGCGGCAGCCAGAAGACCGGCTACGCCGCGGCGTTGGAGCGCGGCGCGGGCATCGTGGTGATGCTGCACCCGGACGGTCAGTACGAACCGCGCATGATCGAGGCGTTGGTGCGTCCCATCGAACTGGGCATCTGCGACATCGTGCTCGGCAATCGGGTGCGTTCGCGGCGTGAGACCCTGGCCGGCGGGATGCCGGTGAGCAAGTACCTGGTCAACCGCCTGCTCACCGGGCTCGAGAATCTGGTGTTGGGCCAGAACCTGGGCGACTTCCACAGCGGCATGCGGGCCTACTCGGCGCGAGCGTTGCGGTCGTTGCCGATCGAGACCTTCACGGACGACTTCGGGTTCGACTCGCAGCTCTTGATCGCGGCGGCGTACCAGGGGTTGCGCATCGGGGACGTCCCGGTACCCACCGTGTACACGCCGGAGTCGTCCCAGATCGGCTGGCGCAAGGGCGTTCGGTACACCGTGGCCACGTTGGTGGGCATGAGTCGCTACCTGGTGCAGCGGGCGGGCCTGGCTCGCTTCCGCACGCTGACCCCGATCCGGTCAGGAATCGAGAAGCACGACGATGCACTCGTGCTTAGCCTTGCGGCGAAAGGTTCGGTACCCCAACCGAAGCCCGATCGTTGAGAGGACGCCGCTGATGGCCACCGAGCAGGTCGAGACCCGGTCCGACGGATTCAGTGCCGAGGAGCGCGCCGCGATGAAGGAGCGCGCCGCCGAACTGCGCGCCGAGGGCAAGAAGGGCGCCAAACGGGCCGATGGGCTGCAGGCGGTGCTGGACAGCATCGAGAAGATGGCGCCGCCGGATCGCGCTCTCGCCGAGCGCGTGCACGTGGCGGTGACCACGACCGCACCGCAGCTGGTGCCGAAGACCTGGTACGGCATGCCTGCCTATGCGAATGCGGACGGCAAGGTCGTGCTGTTCTTCCAGGACTCGGGCAAGTTCAACTATCGGTACTCGACCCTCGGGTTCCAGGACGCTGCGCACCTGGACGACGGCGACATGTGGCCGAGTTCGTACGCGCTCACGGCCTGGACCCCCGTCGTCGAGGCGAGGGTTGTCGAGCTGGTTCGCGCCGCGATCTCCTGAGAGGGTCGCACCTGCGTGGTGCGCGGATCACGGCGCGCGCGGGACTCACCCGGTGAGGGTGTATCGGCACGCCGAGACCCCGACGTAGTCGTGGCAGACCGTCTCGGCGGACAAGGCGCTCAACGCCTCGGCGATCGTCAGGTTCGCGTCGTGGGTCTGGGAGTAGACCACCCAGGCGTGGCGTCGACCGGCGGTGAGTGTCGCCAGGGTGGCGAGCTGGGTCGGATCGGGAACGGTCGCGAAGTCGGCGCTGTCCAGGGGGAACGGGCGCTTGTCCAGGTCGGTGCGGTGGGCATAGCTGTCGAACCCGCTGGCGAGGGTGTAGCCGGCGTTGAACAACACCAGGTCACCGGGTGCTGAATCGGCCTCGACCCAGGCCGCCACCTCGCGCCACTGCTCCTTCTCGATCCGGCTCAGGTGCGCGTACACCGTCGGGGCCATGGCCGAGACCGTGACCAGCGTCGCCAGGCCCGCCACCATCGCCGCCACGGGCAGATCGGGGACGCCGCGCCGCGCCACACCGGCGACCAGATCGCCCAGCTGCGAGGCGCCGTCCGCCACCAGGACCAGCAGCGGCAGCGAGGTCGCGATCACGTACTTGGCCCCGAACACCGGGGCGAACAACACCGCGTAGGTGAACGTGCCCAGCAGCGGTATCGCCAACGCGACCCAGAGCAGCAGCACCTGCTGTCCCGCCTCCGGCCTGGCCAGGCGGGAGCGTGCCAAGCCACCGGCCAGCAACAGGACCACGAAACAGGCCAGGCCGGTGCCGGAGCCGGCGAAGGTCACCAGCACGCGGTAGAGCGTGGTCGGGGTCGGCCGGGTCAGCCACGGGAACTCGTTCACCTTGCCGAGTTGGTTCAGGAACAGCAGCACCCACGGGATGGACAGCACCGCGCCGAGCGCGCTCGCCGTCACCCAGCGCCGGATCGCCATTCGGTCGAGGGTTCCCGACACTGTTCGGGCCACGACGTACACGACCTGAGCGGCGATCAACATCGTGGCGTGGTGATGGGTGTAGAGCATCAGGGCATCGACCACGCCCAGGCCGATCACCGGTCCGATGGAGCGCGGGCCGGACAGCACCGTCACCAGCAGGTACAGCGAGCCCAGATACAGCAGCGCGAGCAGTTCGTAGGGCCGCGCCTCCTGCGAGAACCACAGGTGGAACGGCGAGAAGGCCAGCAGCACAGCGGCGATCACCGCTGCCCGCCGGCCGACGGTCACCAGCGCGAACCGGTGGATCAGCACGATCGCGACCGTGCCGGCCACGGCGGACGGCAGCCGCAGCGCGACCTCCGACGTCCCGGCGATCGAGGTCCAGTAGTGCATGAGCGCGAAGTACAACGGCGGCAGGATGTTGCGGATCGTGTGCAGCACATTGTCGATGTAGGCCACTGGGTCGAGCCGGATCAGCGAGGCGGTGTAGCCCTCGTCGACCCACAGGCTCTCGCGCCCCAGCCCCACCAGTCGCAGTGCGCCGCCGATCGCCGCGATGAGCAGAACGGGCCACCAGGGCGTGGGCAGCTCGGCGCGAGCATCGACCCGTCGCGCCCGGCGCGTCGTGGAATCCTGCACGCGCCGCCCCTCCGTGGTCCGTCCGGGCCGAACCGGCCCCCGATCGCCACTCTAGGCGCGGGACCCGGCGTCGGGCCGAAGCGTTGGAGCCTTCTCATCCGGGCTCACGGTGATCCAGTAGCGCCGCATGGTGCCGCGCACGTCCTCCAGGACGCCGCCACAGCGTTCGATCACGCCTGCCGAGGCGGCATTGCCCTCCTCGCAGGTGAGCAGCACCCGGGTGAGGCTCAACGGTGCCGCCGCGGCCCGCTCGAGCGCCCCACGCAACGCCGCTGTGGCCAACCCCCTGCGGCGGCTGGTCGGGCGCACGCTGTAGCCGATGTGGCCGCCGGTCTGCAGCAAGAAGTCGTTCAGCTCGTGTCGAAGCGATACCGCGCCCAGATATCGATCGCCGTCAGTGATCCACAACTTGGTGTCGGGCACCAGCCCGAGCGGGCGCACGACGTCCGGGTCGGTCAGGCTGCGAAGATCGGTCACGAACGCCGCGAAGCGGGCCGGATCGGCGAGCTCGCCCGGACGCCACGCGGGCATGCCCGCGAGGGGTTGCTTGCCGTCCGGGGTCAGGCCCGAACCGTGCGGGAACTCACCGGTGGCCGCGAACTCGGCGGCAGCCTCCAGCCAGCTGGCGTGCCAGCGGACGTCAGGGAGGGTGAGCTCGAAGCTCGGTGGGGTCGACATGACTCGACGGTAGGACGCCGATCTCGCTCCGGCACGCGGATTTCAGGCCGCGCCGTCCCCCGGACGGCGGCGTAGATTCACCTCGCATGAGCGATCTGCAGTGCCCGGCCACCCTGCTGGTCGCCCGACACGGCGACGCCGAGTACCCGGTGCACGGAGTGCTCACCGACGACGGTGGCCGGTTGACCACGACCGGCCGGTCGCAGGCCCAGGCGCTGGCCGAGGCGGTGCGCACCCGGCGGGTGGCGGCGGTGTACGCCAGCTCCATGACCCGGGCCGAGGCCACCGGCAGCATCCTGGCGCAGACACTCGGCGTGGGGCTGACCGTTGTTGCCGGGCTGCAGGAGTTCTCGGTGGGCGAGCTGGCCGGGGTGCCGTACACCGATCCCCGTCCCCAGCAGGTCTTCGAGGCATGGCTGGACGGTGACCTCGAGGTGGGGATCCCGGGTGGGGAGACCGGCCTGCGCGTGATCGATCGGGTCGAGGACGCGCTGGCAACGATCGCCGATGCCCACCGCGGCGAGACCGTCGTCGTGATCAGCCACGGCGGAGTCATGTCCCTGACGCTGCCCCGCCTGGCCGACAACGTGCCGAACGACCTGGCCCGGGCGCGGTTCGTCCCCAACTGTGTGCCGGCCGAGCTGCGGGCCGACGCCGACGGCTGGGCGCTGTTCGACTGGCCGGGCAGCGCCGACCGCTCGGTGGTCTGATCGAGACTCCGGGGGACGCGGAATACCTGTGCGCGGGTGCCGGTGCCCATCTGACAGACTCGAGCAGGGTCCTCTCGCGGATCCGTCACCGAGCCTGAACGTGGATGGACATGTCTGCACCGAACAAGAGTTTCGATCCGGTCGAGGTCGCGGCGTTGAGCCCCGAGGAACTGGACCGGCAGGTCCTGTGGGCACTCGCCGCCATCGACGGTGCCACCGACCTCGACACGCTCAAGCAGGTCCGCCTCGCCGTCGCGGGCGATCGCAGTCCGCTGGCGCTGGCCAATCGTGAGATCGGTGCCCTGCCGCCGGCTGCCCGCAAGGACGCCGGCCAGCGGGTCGGTACCGCCCGGGGCCGGGTGAACCAGGCGCTGGCGCAGCGCACCGTCGTCCTCGAGGCCGAGCGCGATGCCCGGGTGCTCGTCGAGGAGACGGTCGACGTCACGCTGCCGGCCGAGCGGACGACGCGCGGCGCACGGCACCCGCTGGAGTCGATCTCCGAGCGGATCGCGGACGTGTTCGTGGCGATGGGCTGGGAGGTCGCCGAGGGCCCCGAGCTCGAGGCGGAGTGGTTCAACTTCGATGCCCTCAACTTCGATCCCGACCACCCGGCACGCCAGATGCAGGACACGTTCTTCGTCGACCCGCCGTCCAGCGGTCTGGTGCTGCGCACCCACACCTCACCGGTGCAGGCCCGCTCGCTGCTCGACCGCGGCGTCCCGGTGTACGTCTGCGTGCCCGGGAAGACCTTCCGCACCGACGAGCTCGACGCCACGCACACCCCGGTGTTCCATCAGGTCGAGGGGCTGGCCGTCGACGAGGGCCTGACCATGGCCAACCTGCGCGGCACGCTGGATCACTTCGCGCGGGCCATGTTCGGCCCCGACGCGGTGACCCGGTGGCGACCCTCGTTCTTCCCGTTCACCGAGCCGAGCGCCGAGTTCGACCTCGGCTGCTTCGTCTGCCCCGGCCCGTTCGGGCCGTCCGGCCCCGACCCGGCCTGTCGCACCTGCGGCGGCACCGGGTGGATCGAATGGGGCGGCTGCGGCATGGTCAACCCGAACGTGCTGCTGGCCTGTGGCATCGACCCCGAGCGCTACAGCGGGTTCGCCTTCGGCATGGGCCTCGAGCGCACACTGATGTTCCGCCACGGCATCGCCGACATGCGCGACATGGTCGAGGGCGACGCCCGGTTCAGCCTGCACTACGGAATGAGTGTCTGATGCGCGTTCCCCTGCCCTGGATGGGCGAGTACGTCGCGCTGCCCGACGGCGTGCGCGGCACCCAGGTCGCGGCGGCGCTGGTCAGCGTCGGCCTCGAGGAAGAGGGCGTCCACGGTGGTGGCGTCGGTGGACCGTTGGTGGTCGGCCGGGTGGTCGAGTTCGCCGACGAGCCGCAGAAGAACGGCAAGGTCATCCGCTGGTGCCAGGTCGATGTCGGCGCGCACAACACCGCCGGTCCGGACGGCGCGAGCACGCCCCGGGGCATCGTCTGCGGCGCGCACAACTTCCTCGCCGGTGACCTGGTCGTGGTGAGCCTGCCGGGCGCGGTGCTGCCCGTCGTCCCGGGTGGGTTCACCATCACCGCCCGCAAGACCTACGGCCACGTCAGCGACGGCATGATCTGCTCGGCCGCCGAACTGGGCCTGGGCACCGAGCACGGCGGCATCATCCGGCTGGTCGAGTGGGATCACGGGGATGCCGAGGTGGGTTCGGACGCCATCGCGCTGCTCGGCCTGGGGGAGGAGACCGTCGAGGTCAACGTCACCCCCGACCGCGGCTACGCGCTCAGCATCCGGGGTGTCGCGCGCGAGTACTCCCACGCCACCGGCGCCGCCTTCACCGACCCGGCGCTGATCGAGGTGCCGAAGCCGGACGACGACGGGTTCGCCGTCCGGTTGGCGGACGACGCCCCGATCCGGGGTGTGGCCGGGTGCGACCGGTACGTCGCGCGCATCGTGCGGGGCGTCAATGCCTCCGGAGCGTCGCCGGCCTGGATGCAGCGCCGGCTGGAACAGTCCGGCATGCGGGCCATCTCGCTGGCCGTCGACGTCACCAACTACGTGATGCTGGCCGTCGGCCAGCCGCTGCACGCCTTCGATCTGAACGGCCTGGTGGCCCCGATCGTGGTGCGCCGCGCCCGTGCGGGTGAGCGGCTGACCACCCTGGACGACGTCGATCGCCCACTGGACGCCGAGGACCTGCTGATCACCGACACCGGCGGCGAGCGGGTGCTGGCCCTGGCCGGCGTGATGGGCGGTGCGAGCAGCGAGGTCACCGAGCAGACCACCGACGTCCTGATCGAGGCGGCTCACTTCGACCCGATCACCGTGGCGCGCACCGCACGGCGGCACAAGCTGTCCACCGAGGCCAGCCGCCGGTTCGAGCGCGGGGTCGACCACGACCTGGCCGACCGGGCGGCGGAGCTCGCCGTCCGGCTGCTGGTCACCTACGGCGGTGGCGAGCAGGTCACGATCGGTGCCACCACGGATGCCGATGTGCGGGTTCCGGTGGCGCCCATCGTGATGGCCGCCGACCTGCCGGCCCGGATCGTCGGGGTCGACTACACCGCCGAGCAGGTGGTGGCCTCGCTCGAGACCATCGGTTGCCAGGTCTCCCGGGATGATGCAGCCGCGGTCCTGACGGTGCAGGCGCCGAGTTGGCGGCCCGACCTGCGCCGGGGCGTCGACCTGGTCGAGGAGGTCGCCCGGCTGCGCGGCTACGACGCCATTCCATCGGTGTTGCCGATCGCGCCGCCCGGGCGAGGACTGACGCACGAGCAGCGCTCGCGCCGCAGCGTGGCCCGATCGCTCGCCGAGCACGGCCTGGTCGAGGTGCTGACCTACCCGTTCGTCTCCCCGGCGGCGGACGACGTGTTCGGTCTGCCGGCCGACGATGCCCGCCGGCGCGCCGTCCGGCTGGCCAACCCGCTCTCGGACGAGGCGCCGCTGTTGCGCACCTGGCTGCTGCCGACGCTGCTGGAGGCGTTGCGCCGCAACATCTCCCGCGGGACCACCGACCTGGCGCTGTTCGAGCTCGGCATGGTCACCCGGCCCGGTGAGACCCTCGGGGTCGCCCCGCGGTTGCCGCTGGCGATGCGCCCCTCGGAGCAGAACCTGGCCGCGCTGCGCGATGCGGTGCCGCCCCAGCCGCGCCACGTCGCGCTGGCCCTGACCGGTAACCGGCGTCCGGCCGGGTGGACCGGCCCGGCGCGCGCGGCCGACTGGGCCGATGCGGTCGAGGCGGCGCTGCTGGTCGGCCGCACGGTCGGCGTCGAGCTCGCGGTGAGCGCCGACGTCCACGCCCCGTGGCATCCCGGCCGCTGCGCCCGGCTGAGCCTGGACGGCGTCACCGTCGGGCACGCAGGGGAGCTGCACCCGACGGTGCTCGGCGCACTGGGCCTGCCGGCCCGCACCTGCGCCGCCGAACTCGACCTGGACACCGTGATCGCCGCCTCGGTGGGCATCCGGCGGGCCGTGCCGATCTCGACCTACCCGGTCGCCAAGGAGGACGTCGCGCTGACGGTCGACGAGGCCATCCCGGCCGGGGAGGTGTCCGCGGCCCTGACCCAGGGCGGGGGCGACCTGCTCGAGAGCGTCCGGCTGTTCGACGTCTACGTCGGGCCGCAGGTGGGCGAGGGCAAGAAGTCGCTCGCGTTCTCGTTGCGGATGCGGGCGGGCGACCGCACCCTCACCGCAGCCGAGACCGCAGGCGTCCGGGACGCCGCCGTCGCAGCGGCCACACGCCGGTGCGGGGCGGTGCTCCGCGGGTAGCGGCGCGGAGCGCCCGGACCGTCTCGTCGAGCGTCGCCACGGCCGTCGTCCGGTCCTGGGGGCTGAGCTCGTGGGCGTCGTACCGCGATCGGGAGAGCACGCCCAGACCGTTTCGGGCCTGCGGTAGTCGGACCGCCAGCTCGGTGAGGGTCTCGGTCGGCGCGTGAGGTAGCGAGGTCTGCGCGAGCGCCTGCTCGAGACGGTCGTAGGCCTGTTCCAGTTCGGGGTCGCGTGACGGGACGGGGTGCGGAGGGGCCGGGTGGTCGCTCGGATCGGGCCGGCGGCTGGTGCGCCGCAGGCGCCGCCACCAGGCGCGAAGCCGACGACGGACCGTCCAGCCGGCTGCAGCGGCCACGAGCCAGCCCGCGAACAGCCAGCTCCACGGCGTGGGCCAGGTCGACCCCGCCGCGGCCGTCGCGTCGACCGCACCGGCGGGAGTCGCGTCGCTGCGCACCCACCCGGCCTGGGGCAGGTAGGCCTCGGTCCAGGCGTGACCGCGGTCGGCCGTGATCACCCGGTTGCCCGGCTGGTCGGCGTCCTGGTGTCCGCCCAGATAGCCGGTCGCCACCCGGGCGGGGATGCCGAGCGAGCGAAGCAACACCAGTTCCGCCGCCGCGAAGTGCACGCAGTAGCCGCGGTGGGAGTCGAACAGGAAGAAGTCGACGCTGTCCTGGCCCTCGGGCGGCACCGGCGCCTGCAGGTCGTAGGCGTACTGGCTGGTCAGATACCTCCTGATCGCCGCGACGGCCTGCCTCCGATCCTGGATTCCCGCCGTGATCTGCCGGGCCAGGTCGCGGGTGCGTGAACTCACGGTGTTCGGTAGCGCCAGCCATCGGTCGTCCGTCGCGAGCAGTGCGGTCGGCGTCGAGGGCGGCTGCGATACAGCGGCGGTCACGTCGTCGAGGTCGGGAGTCGGGACGGCGGTGACCAGATGAGCCTCGGCGGAGAACACCACCACGACCTGATCGTCGTAAAGCAGGCGCGCCGGCGCCGCCGGGGTCACCGAGCGTAGGGTTCCGGGCGCGATCACGGTCACGCCACCGGTCTGCTCGACGGGCTGCACGCGATACGTGACCGCCGGTCCAGCGGGGTCGGCGTCCACCGAACCCTCAGGGTGAGGCACGATGACGGTGCGCCCGTCGTCGGTGTTCGGTAGCAGGGTCTGCAGAGTCGGCGCGTCACCGTCCGACGGTGTCCTGCGCGTGAGCAGTCGCCCGTCGTATCCGCTCAGCAGGCCGCTCCTCCAATACTGCGGGCTGTCGGCAGGTACCACGGCGACCGGGTCGGTGCGTGGCTCGCCCCGCACGCCGAGATCGACGTCCCCGACGGCGGCCAGGTCGATACGGGCCGTCTCCGCCGTCCCTCCAGCGACGCCGTCCGACCTCTCGCTGGCAGGCAGGCCCACCGGCCGTGGTGGGCCGAGCGGCACCACCGCGGCTGCCACCAGCGCGCCGGCCAGCGCCCAGCCCAGGGGTCGACGAGCTGCGCGTGACACCGACACCTGCTGCCCCGCGGTGTAGAGGGTGGCGTACCCCGCGATCGGCGTCCGGAGCCGATGCGAGGCCCGCACGACCGCGGTGAGCAGCACCAACGCCCACGTGGCCACGTACACCGCGCGCGCGAGCACGCTGTACGGCTGCGTCGGGTCCGCGACCGGGACGAAGACCAGCGCGCACCCGACGAGCACGAGCAGCGACTCCGTGCCCAGCAGCGGTGCGATGCCCAGGTAGAACAGGCTCGCCATGGCCAGCGAGCGGGACGCCAACAGGGTCACCAGCAGACCGAGGACGACGCACAACACGATCACGCGCAGTGCCACCACGACCCGGGCACAGCCGGTGGTGGTGTGCGTTGCAGCGCGGGTGATGGCGGTGGCCAGCGTCAGGAAGACCATCGCGGCGAGCCACCATCGCGGCGTGGCCAGGCCGCAGGCGAGAATCACCGTCGCGGTCGACGCGGTGGCCGCCCAGCCGCAGGCCAGCTCCCGGTCGTTCACGACGGCTCTGCCCTCAACCAGGACGGCACTGTCCCGCGGGCGGCCAGCCGGGTGGTCAGCTGGTGCACCCAGACCGGCGGGGTCTGACTGCTCGCGGCGATGGTGAGGCTCGCGGCGTCCCCGGTTCTGGCCAGCACGGCCTCGACACGGGGCACGCTCGGCTCGGCCAGGGCGGCGAACCAGTCCGCCGAGGCGGTCACCGAGCCCGAAGGGGCCGTCAGGCAGCGGGTCCCGTGCCAGGCGAGCACCTGGACCGGTTCGCCGGTGGCGATCCGTCGACCGGCGAGAGCCGAGGCCAGGGCCAGGATCTGCTCGTCGTCCTCGGTGCTCGGGCGGCCGATGACCAGAACCAGTGCCGGTGGTGGCTCGTCGGCTCCTCGCTCGGCCACGATCAACTCGCCGTGACGGGCGCTGGCCCGCCAGTGGATCGCCCGTGGGGCATCGCCGCTGCGGAACGCACGCACCCCCAGCAGCTCGCCACCGCGGCCCGACGGCGGCGGGCCGGTCGGCTCGGCGGGAGCGGGGACCCGACGCGGGTGCACGACCAGCGGCGCCGGGAAGGGCACGTCCTGGCGGAAGGTGACCTGGTTGAGCTCGGTGCCGACGGTGACGACCAGTTGCGCGACGTCGGCAACGGTGCGTCGGCAGGCGGTCCGTGTGATCGGCACGGTGAGGGCGCCCCGAGCAGGCAGCCCCACGATGCTGATCAGCACCGAGGAGAGCCCGGGTTGGACCACCCCCACGGTGAGTCGGTCGATCTCCCGGCCGGGTCCACGGAGCACGAGCTCGTGCTGCACCGTGTCGCCGACAGCGGTGCGCTGCGGCCCGTGCAGCTCGGCCTCGAGACGAGGGCGCCCCGTCGGCCAGATTGCCGAGAGGGCGACGGCGACCAGGGCGCCGGCCACGCCGACGAGCCAGCGATTGCCCACCCGCACCGCCGCGAACCCGATCACCACAGCAGCGATGGTGATCCCCGTCACCACCCGCCGGCTGCGCCGGAGCTGCCAGGTGTCGACGCGCACCGTCATGCCCGGTCCCGTCACGGATGGATCGGGGTACGCGCCAGGGCGTCCCGCACCAGGGCGTGGGGGTCGGACGCCGTGGTGTCGTCCCCGTCCACCGGGCCGACTCGATGCGCCAGGGCGTCGACGGCGACCGCCTTGATGTCGTCCGGTGTGACGTGATCGCGGCCGCCGATCAGGGCATGGGCCTGGGCCACGCGCAACAGCGAGATGGCGGCCCGGGTACCGGCGCCCTGCGCCCGGTGCTGCCGGCCGCGGGTGGCAGCGGCAAGCCGTGCGCCGTAATCGAGCACGGCATCCGCGACGTGGACGTGGCGTACCGCCTGCTGGATCCGCCACAGACCTGCCGGGTCGATCACGGTGCCGAGCCGCTCGACGCTCGGGCCGCCCAGCTGGTCGCGGATCACCCGCAGTTCGGTGGCACCCGACAGCGGGGCCAGGCGCACCGCCACCGCGAACCGATCGAGCTGGGCCTGCGGCACGGCGTAGGTGCCGTGATGCTCGGCGGGGTTCTGCGTGGCGATCAGGAAGAACGGTTCGGGCAGCCGGTGCCGCACCCCGTCGACGGTGACGGCACCCTCGTCCATGGCCTCCAGGAACGCCGACTGGGTGCGGGGCGGCATCCGGTTCAGTTCGTCGACCAGCACCACCGTGGCGAACAGCGGTCCGGGGACGAAGACGAATCGGCCGCCGGCGACGTCGTGGCCCTGCCACATCGACGACCCGCTGATGTCGGCCGGCAGCAGATCGGCGGTGGCCTGCACCCGCGCGAAATCACCGCCCACCGTGGCGGCGAATGCTTTGGCCATCGTGGTCTTGCCGCTGCCGGGGCGATCCTCGATCACGGCGTGGCCGCCGCTGAACAGCGCGCACCCGATGGTCGTGAGGGCCTGATCCTGACCGCGGACGACACTCGCCACCGCACGCAGCACGGCCACCATGTCCCGGTGTGCCTGGCCGGGCGTGACCGGGGACGCGCCGGCGGGTGGCGCGGCGGCAGCGGCCGTGGGGGACTGCTGCGGGATCGGCCGCCCCTGAGCGAGGTGGGCCGCCGACGAGGGCGTGGACACGCTTGCGCATCGACCACCCCGGGTGGGCACTTGAGGAGCGCCTGGTCCCGTCGACCGCTGGTGGGCTCGGCCAGCGTGACTGCATGTTCATGCATCACTGTGTATGCTCATGCGTCATGTCGGTGAGGGTGGCGGTCGCTGGGGCCAGTGGCTACGCAGGTGGTGAGCTGCTCCGGTTGCTGGTCTCGCACCCGGAGGTCGAGCTCGGGGCGTTGACCGCCTCGACCAGCGCGGGCAGCCGGCTCGGCGAACACCAGCCGCACCTGCCGATGCTGGCCGACCGGGTGATCGAGCCGACCACGGCCGCCACGCTGGCCGGGCACGACGTGGTCTTCCTGGCCCTACCTCACGGCGCCAGCGCCGAGCTGGCGGCCCAGCTGCCGGACGACACGCTGGTGGTCGATTGTGGCGCCGACCATCGACTGGTCGACCCGGCTGCCTGGGCCGAGTTCTACGGTGGTGACCACGCAGGGTCCTGGGCCTACGGTTTGCCCGAGTTGGTGCTCGCCGACGGGTCCCGGCAGCGCGAGCAGTTACGCGGCGTCCGGCGCATCGCCGTCCCGGGCTGTTACCCGACCGCCGTGAGCCTGGCCCTGGCGCCGGGCTTCGTCGCCGGACTGCTCGATCCCGACGTGGTCGTCGTGGCGGCCAGCGGTACCTCCGGTGCCGGGAAGTCGTTGCGGCCCAACTTGATCGGCAGCGAGGTCATGGGCTCGATGTCGCCTTACGGCGTCGGTGGCGTCCACCGGCACACCCCGGAGATGGAGCAGAACCTGGCACTGGCGGCCGCCGGGCCGGTGCAGGTCTCCTTCACCCCGACCCTGGCGCCGATGGCGCGCGGCATCTTGGCCACCTGCACCGCGCGCCTGGCCTCCGGCGCCGACGACGGTGTGATCGATTCCGAGATCGTGCGTGAGGTCTGGCAGAAGGCCTACGCGGGCGAACCGTTCGTCACGGTGTTGCCCTCCGGGCGCTGGCCGCGTACCGCAGATACCCTGGGGGCCAACACGGTTCACTTGCAGGTGGCCCTCGACCCGCGGACGCGTCGGGTGGTGGTCACGGCGGCGATCGACAATCTGACCAAGGGAACAGCCGGCGGTGCGGTGCAGTCCACCAACCTGGCGCTCGGCCTGCCCGAGACCCTCGGCCTGCCCGTCGCAGGCCTGGCCCCCTGACGTCTGCTTCCTCTCGGAAGGACCCCCGCTCATGCGCCTGCTGGTGAATGCTCAGTCGGTTGCCCTGGTTCGGATGCCGCCGGACGCCCCTCACCCCGACTGGGCCGTCGGGGGGCCGCTGTGCAGCATCACCCGCACCGAGAACGAGACCAGTGTCATCTGCCCCACGACCTCGCTGCCGGACGACCTGCCCGGAGCCGTCCAGGGGCCGTTCGTGGCCGTCGTGGTCGACCAGGTGCTCGAGTTCGCCCAGGTGGGCATCCTGGTCGCGTTGCTCAAACCCCTGGCGGACGCGGGGATCCCGGTGCTGACGGTGTCCACCTACGACACCGACTGGGTGCTGCTGGACGCCGCGAGCGTGCCGACCGCGGGCGCCGTCTGGCGCGCCGCGGGGTACGAGGTGATCGACACCCCCGTCGCGGTGTATCCCGGACGAGGGGACGACGAATGAGCGCCCCCGTGCCCGGCGCGGCGGCTCGGCCGGCGATGGCCCCCGGGGTCGAGCAGGTGTGTGGCGTCACCGCGTCGCAGGGCTTCCGCGCCGCCGGCGTCGTGGCCGGGCTGAAGTCGACCGGTGCCCGGGATGTCGCCCTGGTCGTCAACGACGGTCCCTCCCGGGTCGCGGCGGCCGTGTTCACGTCCAACCGGGTCCAGGCCGCGCCCGTGGTCTGGTCCCGCCAGGTCCTGGCCGACGGCCGGGTGGACGCCGTGGTGCTCAACTCCGGCGGAGCCAACGCCTGCACCGGACCCGAGGGCTTCGCCGACACCCATCACACCGCCGAGCACGTGGCCGAGCGACTCGGCATCGCCCCCGGCGATGTCGCGGTCTGCTCGACCGGGCTGATCGGCGTCCGGCTGCCGATGCCGCAGGTGCTCGCCGGCATCGACACGGCCGTGCTCGCCCTGGCGGCCGGTCCGAGCGCCGGTGCCGATGCGGCCGAGGCGATCATGACCACCGACACCGTCGCCAAGACCTCCGAGCGCACCGTGGCCGGCACTGGTCCGAACGGTCCGATCGCCCCGTGGACCGTCGGCGGCATGGCCAAGGGCGCCGGCATGCTCGCCCCCGGCCTGGCCACCATGCTCGTGGTGATCACCACCGATGCCGACCTGGACGCCGAGACCGCCGATGCCGCGCTGCGCGAGGCGGTACGCACCACGTTCGACCGCATCGACTCCGACGGCTGCATGTCCACCAACGACACCGTGCTGCTGCTGGCCAGCGGCGCCGGCGGCACCCGGCCCGGCGCCGAGGAGTTCACCGAGACGCTGCGTGACGTCTGCGCCGACCTGGCCCGCCGTCTGATCGGTGACGCCGAGGGCGCGAGCCACGACATCGCGGTCGAGGTGGTCAACGCCGCCACCGAGGACGACGCCGTCGAGGTGGCCCGCGCGGTCACCCG
The DNA here is from genome assembly GCA_016713225.1 of Kineosporiaceae bacterium. Taxonomy (NCBI): domain Bacteria; kingdom Bacillati; phylum Actinomycetota; class Actinomycetes; order Kineosporiales; family Kineosporiaceae; species Kineosporiaceae bacterium. The sequence continues at coordinate 1,058,325 of JADJPO010000003.1, read as the reverse complement.
CAGCAACCTGTTCAAGGCTGCGGTGTTCGGCAAGGACCCCAACTGGGGCCGCGTCCTCGCCGCGGTCGGCACGACGTCCGCAGCCTTCAACCCGCTGACCCTCGACGTGTCCATGAACGGCATCCAGGTGTGCAAGGCCGCCGGCGTCGGCGACGACCGCGAGCTGGTCGACCTGTCCGGCCGCGAGGTGCGCGTGCTCATCGACCTGCACGCGGGTGAGGCGACCGCCACGGTCTGGACCAACGACCTGACCCACGACTACGTCCACGAGAACAGCGCCTACTCCTCCTGACCATCACAGAGAGAGCCCCCGATGAGCCCCCTGCGTTCCCTGTCCGCCCAGCACAAGGCCCACGTGCTGATCGAGGCGCTGCCCTGGCTGCAGCGCTTCCACGGCGCGATCGTCGTGGTCAAGTACGGCGGCAACGCCATGATCGACGACACCCTCAAGCAGGCGTTCGCCGAGGACATCGCCTTTCTGCGCTCGGCCGGGCTCAAGCCGGTGGTGGTGCACGGTGGCGGCCCGCAGATCTCGAACATGCTCGACCGGCTCGGCATCGCGAGCGAGTTCCGCGGTGGGCTGCGGGTCACCTCACCCGAGGCGATGGATGTCGTCCGTATGGTGCTGGTCGGCCAGGTCGGTCGCGAGCTGGTCGGCTTGATCAACGGTGCCGGGGCTCGCGCGGTCGGGTTGTCGGGCGAGGACGCCGGCATGTTCACCGCCCGCCGCCGTGGCGCCGTGGTCGACGGCACCGAGGTGGACGTCGGCCTGGTCGGTGACGTGGTCGACGTCGACCCGGCCGCGGTGCTCGACCTGATCGAGGCCGGCCGCGTCCCGGTGGTCTCGACGGTCGCGCCCGACGAGGACGGCCAGGTGCTCAACGTCAACGCCGACACCGCTGCCGCTGCCCTGGCGATCGCATTGCAGGCCCGCAAGCTGGTCGTGCTGACCGACGTCGAGGGGGTCTACGCCAACTGGCCCGACCGCGACTCGCTGCTCACCGAGATCACCGCGAAGGAGCTCGCCACGATGCTGCCCGGCCTGCAATCGGGCATGGTGCCCAAGATGGAGGCCTGCCTGCGCGCCGTCGAGGGCGGCGTCCCGGCGGCGAGTGTCATCGACGGCCGCGTCGAGCACAGTGTGCTGCTCGAGGTGTTCACCCCCGAAGGCGTCGGAACGATGGTGCTGCCGTGACCGGCGACGTGGCGAACGCGCCGCAGGCGTCAGCCCACACCACAGCCCTCTCCACGGTCGGCCCGATCGGCAGCGGCCTGACCGACCGCTATCGCGCCGCGGTCATGAACACCTTCGGCACGCCGTCCCGGGTGTTGGTGCGTGGTGAGGGCTGCTACGTCTGGGACGCCGACGGCAACCGCTACCTCGACCTGCTCGGGGGCATCGCGGTCAACGCCCTCGGCCATGCCCATCCGTTCTACACCTCGGCCGTCACCGCCCAACTGGCCACGGTGGGCCACGTCTCGAACTTCTTCGCCAACGTGCCGCAGATCAACCTCGCCGAGCGACTGCTCGACCTGATGGGTGCTCCCGAGGGCGCTCGGGTGTTCTTCACCAACTCGGGCACGGAGGCCACCGAGGCGGCCTTCAAGCTGACCCGTCGGCTGGCCCCGCCCGGCGAGCGGGTCGGCGTGGTCGCCGCGGAGGGCGCCTTCCACGGCCGCAGCATGGGTGCGCTGGCGTTGACTCACAAACCGGCCTACCGCGAGCCGTTCGAGCCGCTGCCCGGCGGCGTCGTCCACGTGCCGTTCGGGGACGCCGCGGCGCTGGCCGAGGCAGTGACGCCGCAGGTCGCGGCCGTCGTCCTGGAGCCGATCCAGGGCGAGGCGGGGGTGCGCATGCCGCCGCCGGGATACCTGGCGCAGGCGCGCCGGATCACCCGGGACGCCGGTGCGCTGCTGGTGCTCGACGAGGTGCAGACCGGCGCCGGACGCACCGGAACCTGGTTCGCCCACCAGAACCCGCTGGTGCTCGGCACGGATCCCGATGTCACTGCGGAGCCCCTCCAGCCGGACGTCGTGACGCTGGCCAAGGGCCTCGGTGGCGGCGTCCCCATCGGTGCGGTCATCGCGTGCGGTGAGGCGGCAAGCCTGCTCGGCCCGGGCAGCCACGGCACCACCTTCGGCGGGAACCCGTTGGCGGCCGCAGCGGCGCTGGCCACGCTGCACGTCATCGAACGGGACGGCTTGCTGCACAACGCCACCGTCGTCGGTGAACACCTGCGGGCCGAGGTCGACCGGATGGCCCACCCACTGATCACCGGCAGCCGGGGGGCGGGCCTGTTGATCGGCATTCAGCTCAGTGCCCCCGTGGCCGCCGACGTCGCCGGCGAGCTGCTCACCCGCGGCGTCATCGTCAACCCGGTGGCGCCGGACACCATCCGGCTGGCGCCGCCGTTGATCCTCACCACGGACCAGGCCGACAGCTTCATCGCCACCCTCGGCCCGGTGCTCGACGCCGTGCACGATGCCGCGTCCCGCGGCCTCGCGTCCGCCACCTAGGAGGCCGGCGATGTCCCTCGACACCCCCTCGCAGCTCGGACGCAGTGCCCCCACCAAGGCGGCGCGGCACCACACCATCGTCGATCTGCTGCGCCGTCACCCGGTGCGTTCCCAGGTCGAACTGGCCGAGTTGCTCACCGCCCACGACGTCGTGGTCACCCAGGCCACGTTGTCGCGCGATCTGGTCGAGCTCGGCGCGATCAAGGTGCGCTACCCGGGTGGGGGACTGGTCTACGCCGTCCCGGGCGAGGGCGGTGACCGGACGCCGCAGGCGGGCCTGTCGCAGGAGGTGCTGGACGCGCGGTTGGCCCGGGTCTGTGCCGAAGTGCTGGTCACCGCCGAGGCGTCGGCCAACCTCGTGGTGTTGCGCACCCCGCCCGGTGCGGCCCAATTCCTCGCCTCGGCCATCGACAGCTCCTATCTGCCGTCGGTGCTGGGCACCATCGCGGGGGATGACACCATCTTGGTGGTGACCCGGGAGCCGCTCGGCGGTGACGCGGTCGCTGCCCGGTTCCTCGACCTGGCCCGCAGCGGCCGGGCCGATCTGGACGCGTGACCTCGCGCATGACCCCGACGTATGACCAGGAGGATCCTCCCGTGACGCAGGCCCCGACCCTCGACGCTTCCGGCCCGAGCGAGCCGGTACCGGCCGGTGGGCCGGTCAAGTTGTGGGGTGGCCGGTTCGAGGGTGGTCCGGCGGCGGCCCTGGAGGCACTGTCGGCGTCCGTGCACTTCGACTGGGTGCTGGCCCCGTACGACCTGGCCGGCTCGCGTGCCCACGCCCGGGTGCTGCACGCCGCCGGGCTGCTGACAGAGGCTGAGCTGACCGCGATGATCGCCGGGTTGGACGCCCTCGGCGCCGACATCGAGGCGGGCCGTTTCGTCGGCACCCCGGCCGACGAGGACGTGCACACCGCGCTCGAACGCGGCCTGATCGAGCGCGTCGGCGCCGACCTCGGCGGCCGGCTGCGGGCCGGACGCTCGCGCAACGACCAGGTGGCCACGCTCTACCGGATGTACCTGCGTGACCAGGCTCGCGCCGTCGCCGTCGCCACCCTGGACCTGGCCAACGCCCTGGTCGGGCAGGCCGCAGCACACCCCACGGCCCCGATGCCCGGTCGCACCCATCTGCAGCACGCCCAGCCGGTGCTGCTGGCCCACCACCTGCAGGCCCACGCCCATGCCCTGGCCCGCGACGTCGAGCGGCTGGTCGACTGGGACCGCCGGGCCGACGCCTCGCCGTACGGCGGGGGAGCCCTGGCCGGATCCTCGCTCGGCCTCGACCCGATGGCGGTGGCCCGCGAGCTCGGGTTCAGCCGGGCCTGCGACAACTCGATCGACGGCACCGCCAGCCGCGACGTCGTCGCCGAGCTGGCGTTCGTGCTGGCGATGATCGGGGTCGACGTCTCCCGGATCGCCGAGGAGGTGGTGCTCTACTCCACCGCCGAGTTCGGATTCCTGGTGCTGGACGACGCCTACGCCACCGGGTCCTCGATCATGCCGCAGAAGAAGAACCCGGACGTCGCCGAGCTGGCTCGCGGTAAGTCGGGTCGTCTGATCGGCAACCTGGCCGGCCTGATGGCCACCCTCAAGGCGCTGCCGCTGGCCTACAACCGCGACCTGCAGGAGGACAAGGAGCCGGTGATCGACTCGATCACCCAGCTGCTGCTGGTGCTGCCGGCGTTCAGCGGCATGATCGCCACCGCCCGGTTCGACCTGGAACGTCTCGCAGCGCTCGCCCCGGCCGGGTTCTCCCTGGCCACCGACATCGCCGAATGGCTGGTGCGGCAACGGGTCCCGTTCCGGGAAGCGCACGAGATCGCGGGCGCGTGCGTCCGCGCCTGCGAGCAGCGGGGGATCGAACTGCACGACCTGGACGACGCCGCCCTGGCGGCGATCTCCCCCCACCTGACCCCCGCCGTCCGCGAGGTGCTGAACGTCGCCGGCTCCCTGGCCAGCCGCGACACCCACGGCGGCACCGCCCCGGTGAGAGTCGACGAACAACGCGCCAATCTCCGAACCCGCCTGTCCACCCTCCTCACCTGGGCGCAAACCAACCCCTGACAAACCCGCTCATGCTCCGCAGCTGACCGCTCATGCTCCGCCAGTGACGCGTTTTCAGCCTCGAATCCGGGTTCAACGCGTCACCTGCGGAGCATGAGCAGGTTGGGGTGGGGGTGGGGGTCTCGGCCGGCTGGGCTTGCCTCAGCCGGTGATGCGGACCCGCAGCCGGCGGAAGCCCTTGCCCTTGTTCTCGATCTTGACGATCTCCAGGCCACCGATCTGGGACGTCGACGCGACGTGCGTGCCGGCGTCCGCCTGGGTGTCCAGGCCGGCGATGTCGACGATCCGTACCACCTCGAGGTCGTCGGGTAGCAGGTTCGTGGCGGTACGGATCAGGTCGGGGTAGTCGGCGAAGGCCTGTTCGCGTGGCAGCGTCGTGGTGGTGATCGCCCGGTCGGCGGCGACCTCGGCCGCGCAGGCGGCGGCCACAGCGTCGCGGAAGCCCTCGGGAACGCTCGGCAGGTTGAAGTCCATCCGAGCCTCCAGCGGCTCCATGTTGCCTCCGGTGACCAGCGCTCCGAAGTCGCGGAACACCACGCCCGAGAGCAGGTGCAGCCCCGAGTGGGTGCGCATCAGCGCCGTCCGCCGCGCCTGCTCGACGGCACCGGTGACAGCCGTCCCGACCGGCGGCAACGGATCGCCCTCGGCCGGCAGCAGGTAGAGCTCGTCACCCTTGCGGGTGCCCACGATGCGGGTCTGTACCCCACCCCAGAGCAGCACGCCGTGGTCCGGCGGCTGCCCGCCCCCGCCTGGGTAGAACGCGCTGCGGTCCAGCACGATCCCGTCCGGGACGGCGTCCAGCACCGTCGCGGTCCATTCCCGCAGCGTCTGGTCACCGAGTTCGAGCCGATGGGTCCTGCCGTGCCGCTCTGCCTCCACGACGAGGCACCCTAGTGCCGACGCGACCGCAGCAGCTGCAGGGTCTCACCGAGGGCGTCGATGCCGGCCGGCACGATCGGGTCGACCACCAGCTGGATCTCGTCCGCGCCCACTGCGGCGAAGCCCGCCAGCTGATCGGCGAGCTCGTCCGGCGTGCCTTCCAGTGGCCGGCCCCGATCGGCCGGGTAATCGCCCATCTGCCGCCCCACGCCACCGGGCAATCGAACATGGACGGCGCAGCTCGCCTCGATCTCGCCGGTTCGTCCGATGGTCGCAATCCGCTCGTCCACAACGGCTTTCACCTCGGCGAAGCCCTCGGGAGTGTTGCCGAAGTCGCTCCACCACACGTTCCAGGACGCCACGTACGGCAGCGTGATCGCCTGCATCCGTGGACCGATCGAGCCGATCATCAGCGGCGGCCCACCGGGACGCGGCGAGCGCGGGTGCAGCACGGCGTCCTCGGCGGTGTAGTACGTGCCCCGATGATCGATGGCCCCTTCGGCCAGCAGAGTGCGCACGATGGTGAACGCCTCCTCGAACCGGCCCACCCGGGCGTCGTACGGAAAGCCGAACGCCGCATACTCGCGCCGGTTCCAGCCTGCGCCGAGCCCGAGCACCAACCGCCCACCGCTGATCGCGTCCACCGTGGCGGCCATCTTGGCCAGCATCGCCGGAGCGTGAAAGCTCGTGGCGGCCACCAGCGGGCCGAGCCGCACCCGCTCGGTGCTGGCCGCCAGCGCGGCCAGACTGGTCCAGCACTCCCATGGTCCGCGAGGCCCGACGGGCAGGTCGTAGAGCAGGTGGTCGCCCAGCCAGATGGCGTCGAACCCGGCCTGTTCCACCTGGCGGGCGAGCGCGATCAGGTCCGGGAACGAGATCTCGTACTCGACTTCGGGCAACTGCACGCCAACTCTCACCCGCGCGAGTGTGCCAGCATCGTCCGATGCCGCCCCCTCGGATGCTCCGGGTCCCGCGCGCCGCCGTGCAGGCCACCTCACTCGAGGTCGCCCCCCACCTGCTCGGCGCCGTCCTGGTGCACGAGAGTGCCCAGGGACGCGTCGCGGTCCGGCTGACCGAGGTCGAGGCTTACGCCGGTCAGGGCGAGGATCCCGGTTCCCACGCGTTCCGCGGTCGGACCCCACGCACCACGGTCATGTTCGGGCCGCCCGGGCATCTCTACGTCTACTTCACCTACGGCATGCACTGGTGCGCCAACGTGGTCTGTGGCCCGGACGGCTCCGCGGGGGCGGTGCTGCTGCGCGCGGGCGAGATCGTCACCGGCCTGCCGCTGGCCCGGGGACGCCGCAGCCGTCCGGACGGCGCGCCACCGCCTGATCGTGACCTCGCCCGTGGACCGGCACGGCTCACCCGGGCGCTCGGGCTGGACGGGTCCCACGACGGCCACGACCTGTGTGCCGGCGAGCCCCGGATCTGGCTCGAGCGACCCCCGGACGGCGCGCAGCCCGCACTCGACGCGGCGCTGCGCACCGGTCCTCGGGTCGGGGTCAGCGGCCCCGGTGGCGACGCCGCGCGGTATCCGTGGCGCTTCTGGCTGGACGGCGAGCCGACCGTCTCGGGGTATCGCCCGGGCGTCGTTCGCTCCCGCCGGGCCAGCCGAACCACCACCGCCTCGGCGATGTGCCGTGTGGCCGACCCGTCCGCTGCTCCAGACTGACGATCGTGCTGCGTCTCACCGTCACCGCCCCCGCGCGCCTGACCGACGATGTCCTGCAACGGCTCGCCTCCGACCCGGCAGTCAGCGCTCTGGTCGTCGTCCGGGGCGCCGCGATACGCCCCAGCGGAGATCTCGTCACGGCCGACGTCGCCCGGGAGGCCGCCAACGATGTGCTGGACGCGTTGCGCGCGCTCGGCGTCCAGCATGAAGGCACCGTGCACATCGAGTCCGTGCCGACCTGGCTGTCGGCCGATGCCTACGCCGCCGAACGCCTCGCGCCGGGCAGCAGCGCTGATGCGGTGGTCTGGGCGGAGGTCACCCAGCGCGCCTACGAGGACAGCGAACTCAACTGGACCTACCTCAGTTTCATGACGCTGGCCACGGTGCTGGCAGCGATCGCCATCGTGCTGGATTCCCAGATCCTGGTGATCGGCGCCATGGTGCTCGGGCCCGAGTTCGGTGCGGTGGCTGCCCTCGGGCTGTCCCTGGTGCGGCGGCGCTGGACCCTGCTGCGGATGGCCGCGCGCACCTTGGCGGCCGGATTCGCGATCTCGATGGTGTTGACCACGCTCGCCGCGTGGGCAGCCCGGGCGGCGGGCTGGATCGAGATCGAAGCAGTGACCGGCCCGAGACCCGGCACCGGCTTCGTCTACTCACCGGACCGCTGGTCGCTGGTGGTGGCACTGATCGCCGCAGCGGCCGGCGTTCTCTCGCTGACCTCGGCACGACTCGGCGGACTGTCCGGGGTGTTCATCTCGGTCACGACCATCCCCGCCGCCGGCAACGTGGCGCTGGCCGCGGCCTTCGGAGTCGGCCACGAGGCCTGGGGCAGCCTGCTGCAGTTGACCGTGAATCTCGTGGGGATGGGCCTGGCGGGATGGGCCACGCTGGCGTTTCAGCAGGCGGTGTGGGCGCGAATGTCGCGGCGGCGGGCGCACATCGTGGCCCGCTGGCGAGATCGGGGACGAGCCTGACCACCGGCACGTGACCCGAACCGTATCCGGCAGGATGTCGGACAGACCCGGTGCGGGTGTGGCCGGGCGGACGACACGAGAGGACCAGGCGAGACGGTGAGTGAAACCCCGATCGAGGTGGCGGCTCGGGCCGACGTGCTGGAGGACCTGTTCTGGCGGGGCCTGGTGGCACAGATGACGGACGAGGAGGCGGTGCGCCGGGCGCTGGCCGGTGGTCCGGTCACGGTGTACTGCGGCTTCGACCCGACCGCGCCCAGCCTGCACTTCGGCAACCTGGTGCAGTTGGTGGTGCTTCGACTGCTGCAGCGTGCGGGCCACCGGGTGATCTGCCTGGTGGGGGGCTCGACCGGACTGATCGGAGATCCCAAGCCCACGGCCGAGCGGGTGCTGAAGACCAAGGAACAGACCGCCGACAACGTCGCCCGGATCAAGGCACTGGTGCAGCCGTTCCTCGACTTCGACGGAGCCAACCCGGCTCTGCTGGTGGACAACCTCGAGTGGACGGCGCCGCTGTCGGCGTTGGACTTCCTGCGGGACATCGGCAAGCACTTCCGGGTGAATCAGATGATCCGCAAGGAGGCCGTCTCGGCCCGGCTGACCAGCCGTGAGGGGATCTCCTACACCGAATTCAGCTACCAGCTGTTGCAAGCCCTGGACTTCCTGCACCTGTACCGGAAGTACGGGTGCGTGCTGCAGACCGGCGGCTCCGATCAGTGGGGGAACCTGACGGCAGGAGTCGATCTGGTGCACCGGGCCGAGGGTGTCTCGGTCGACGCCCTGTCGACGCCGCTGCTCACCGACTCCTCGGGAACCAAGTTCGGCAAGTCGGAGGGCAACGCCATCTGGCTGTCGCCGGACATGACCTCGCCGTACGCGTTCTTCCAGTACTTCCTCAACATCGAGGACGCGTCGGTGGCGACCTTGCTGCGGATCTTCAGCGATCGCGATCGTGACGAGATCGCCGACCTGGAACGGGCGGTGGCCGAACGGCCACAGGCGCGCGAGGCACAACGGGCACTCGCCCGGGATGTGACCACACTGGTGCACGGGGCCGAGGTCGCGCACCGGGTGGAGGCCGCCGGTCAGGCGTTGTTCGGGCGGGGGGATCTGACGAGCCTGGACGCCGCCACCTTGGGGGACGCCCTGCGCGAGCTCCCGGGAGCGACGGTCCCGGCCGGGGAGCACTTGATCGTGGATCTTCTGGCGGCCAGCGGCCTGGTCGCGAGCAAGTCCGCCGGACGTCGGGCCATCGGCGAGGGGGGTGCGTACCTGAACAACGTCAAGGTGATGAGCGAGGACGCCACGCTCGGTGTCGGAGACCTGTTGCACGGGCGTTGGGCCGTGCTCCGGCGCGGACGCCGGTCACTCGCTGTGATCAACGTGGGGGAGTGACGGCACGACGTGGCGCGTGATGCAGGTCTCATCTCCGCCCGAAACAGGCCTGTGACCCCCCGTAGTTGCGCTCACTCAGGGGCATCTGTGCAGGTCAGAAGGCTCTTGACCCCCCGATTTGACTCTGCATCGGCTGCTCCGTACTGTTCTCGATGTCAGCCCGACAGGGAGAAACGGACACCAAGTGGCCGGTCCCGCAGGGTGACCCCCTAGCCTCCAAGGCACTCGCTACAGCGAGTGTTTCGAAGGTGTGGGGCGGCTCTTCCAAGCCTCTCCGATCAGCCGCAAGGCCGATTTGACCGGGGAACGCGGAAGACCTAAGCTTGAAGGGTTGCCCCGAAAACAGACCGAAAGGTCCAATAATCGGTGCGCGTCCGCTCCTTGAGAACTCAACAGTGTGCCAAAAGTCGATGCCAAATAACCTCGTCGCGAGGTGGTGGCGGTCGGTCCCTTCGGGTCCGTTCGATACTAACTCGTGAACGATTCCTTTGGTAGAGATAGATGAGCTAGAGTTCATCTGCTCAGCCAGATCAGGTCCTTCGGGACCAACTTCGAGATGTCGGCGCCGGTGCGTGCACCGACGCCGTATAAGACATCAACGGAGAGTTTGATCCTGGCTCAGGACGAACGCTGGCGGCGTGCTTAACACATGCAAGTCGAACGGTGAACCCTCTTCGGAGGGGGATCAGTGGCGAACGGGTGAGTAACACGTGAGCAACCTGCCCCCAACTCTGGGATAACTCCGGGAAACCGGAGCTAATACCGGATATGAAGCACTCGGGCATCCGATGTGCTTGGAAAGATTTATCGGTTGGGGATGGGCTCGCGGCCTATCAGCTTGTTGGTGGGGTAACGGCCCACCAAGGCGACGACGGGTAGCCGGCCTGAGAGGGCGACCGGCCACACTGGGACTGAGACACGGCCCAGACTCCTACGGGAGGCAGCAGTGGGGAATATTGCGCAATGGGCGAAAGCCTGACGCAGCGACGCCGCGTGAGGGACGAAGGCCTTCGGGTTGTAAACCTCTTTCAGCAGGGAAGAAGCGAAAGTGACGGTACCTGCAGAAGAAGCACCGGCTAACTACGTGCCAGCAGCCGCGGTAATACGTAGGGTGCAAGCGTTGTCCGGAATTATTGGGCGTAAAGAGCTCGTAGGCGGTCTGTCGCGTCTGCTGTGAAAACTCGGGGCTTAACCCCGGGCCTGCAGTGGGTACGGGCAGACTAGAGTGCGGTAGGGGAGACTGGAATTCCTGGTGTAGCGGTGAAATGCGCAGATATCAGGAGGAACACCGGTGGCGAAGGCGGGTCTCTGGGCCGTAACTGACGCTGAGGAGCGAAAGCATGGGGAGCGAACAGGATTAGATACCCTGGTAGTCCATGCCGTAAACGTTGGGCGCTAGGTGTGGGGCTCTTTCCACGAGTTCCGTGCCGCAGCTAACGCATTAAGCGCCCCGCCTGGGGAGTACGGCCGCAAGGCTAAAACTCAAAGGAATTGACGGGGGCCCGCACAAGCGGCGGAGCATGCGGATTAATTCGATGCAACGCGAAGAACCTTACCAAGGCTTGACATGAGAGGTAATCCGGCAGAGATGTCGGGTCCGTAAGGGCCTCTCACAGGTGGTGCATGGTTGTCGTCAGCTCGTGTCGTGAGATGTTGGGTTAAGTCCCGCAACGAGCGCAACCCTTGTTCTATGTTGCCAGCGCGTAATGGCGGGGACTCATAGGAGACTGCCGGGGTCAACTCGGAGGAAGGTAGGGATGAGGTCAAATCATCATGCCCCTTATGTCTTGGGCTTCACGCATGCTACAATGGCCAGTACAAAGGGCTGCGAGACCGTAAGGTGGAGCGAATCCCAAAAAGCTGGTCTCAGTTCGGATCGGGGTCTGCAACTCGACCCCGTGAAGTCGGAGTCGCTAGTAATCGCAGATCAGCAACGCTGCGGTGAATACGTTCCCGGGCCTTGTACACACCGCCCGTCACGTCACGAAAGTCGGTAACACCCGAAGCCGGTGGCCCAACCCTTGTGGAGGGAGCCGTCGAAGGTGGGACTGGCGATTGGGACGAAGTCGTAACAAGGTAGCCGTACCGGAAGGTGCGGCTGGATCACCTCCTTTCTAAGGAGCACCTGGCGCTGTTCGCAGCGTCCAGAGCCACAACTCGGGCGAACGTTCCGAGGTGGTTGCTCAAGGGTGGAACATCGACTAGTTGGCCATCGAATTCGATTCATGGGTCAGTACATCCGCTTGCGGATAGGAACCTCCCCGGATCGCAGACGATGGCCTGGCACACTGTTGGGTCCTGAGGGAACGGGCACATGCCTCTTCACCTCTACGCCCGGTCGTTCTGACCGGTTGCGCGGACCGGCCTTCGGACGAACCACTCGCATGGGCGAGCAGGCGCCGATCACGGGGCCAGGATTTCCGCCCGTAGCTTGAGAACTGCACAGTGGACGCGAGCATCTTATTATCTGTGGTCAAGTTTTTAAGGGCACACGGTGGATGCCTTGGCACCAGGAGCCGAAGAAGGACGTAGGAGTCTGCGATAAGCCTCGAGGAGCTGACAACCGAGCTGTGATTCGAGGATTTCCGAATGGGGAAACCCGGCTGGGGGCAAGCCCAGTCACCCATACCTGAACACATAGGGTATGCGGAGGGAACGCGGGGAAGTGAAACATCTCAGTACCCGCAGGAGGAGAAAGCAACCGCGATTCCGTTAGTAGTGGCGAGCGAAAGCGGAAGAGGCTAAACCGAGCGCGTGTGATAGCCGGCAGGCGTTGCGCGTTCGGGGTCGTGGGACCATCTCATCAGGACTGCCGTCTTGATAAGGAGTCAAAAATTCGCGTCATAGTCGAAGGACCTGGAAAGGTCTGGCACAGTGGGTGACACCCCCGTAGACGAAATGGCGCGAACTCCTAGATGTGTTCCCAAGTAGCACGGGGCCCGAGAAATCCCGTGCGAATCTGGGGGGACCACCCCCTAAGCCTAAATACTCCCTGGTGACCGATAGCGGACAAGTACCGTGAGGGAAAGGTGAAAAGTACCCCGGGAGGGGAGTGAAATAGTACCTGAAACCGCGTGCCTACAATCCGTCGGAGCCTCCTAGCGGGGTGACGGCGTGCCTTTTGAAGAATGAGCCTGCGAGTTAGTGGTACGTGGCGAGGTTAACCCGTGTGGGGAAGCCGTAGCGAAAGCGAGTCCGAATAGGGCGAATGAGTCGCATGCTCTAGACCCGAAGCGGAGTGATCTACCCATGGCCAGGTTGAAGCGCGGGTAAGACCGCGTGGAGGACCGAACCCACCAGGGTTGAAAACCTGGGGGATGAGCTGTGGGTAGGGGTGAAAGGCCAATCAAACTCCGTGATAGCTGGTTCTCCCCGAAATGCATTTAGGTGCAGCGTCACGTGTTTCTTGCCGGAGGTAGAGCTACTGGATGGCTAATGGGCCCTACAAGGTTACTGACGTCAGCCAAACTCCGAATGCCGGTAAGTGAGAGCGTGGCAGTGAGACTGCGGGGGATAAGCTCCGTAGTCGAAAGGGAAACAGCCCAGAACACCAGCTAAGGCCCCCAAGCGTGTGCTAAGTGGGAAAGGATGTGGAGTTGCACAGACAACCAGGAGGTTGGCTTAGAAGCAGCCACCCTTTAAAGAGTGCGTAATAGCTCACTGGTCAAGTGATTCCGCGCCGACAATGTAGCGGGGCTCAAGCACACCGCCGAAGCTGTGTCATTCACGCAATAGCCAGGTCTTCGGATCCAGGCGTGTGGATGGGTAGGGGAGCGTCGTGTGGCGAGTGAAGCGGCGGGGTGACCCAGCCGTGGACGCCACACGAGTGAGAATGCAGGCATGAGTAGCGAAAGACGGGTGAGAAACCCGTCCGCCGAATGACCAAGGGTTCCAGGGCCAGGCTAATCCGCCCTGGGTAAGTCGGGACCTAAGGCGAGGCCGACAGGCGTAGTCGATGGACAACGGGTTGATATTCCCGTACCGGCAAAGAACCGCCAATACTGAATCTGGTGATGCTAAACGCTTGAAGCGTGGATTGGTCTTCGGACCGGCCTACGTGGAGCGCGTGAACCGACCTAGTACTAGGTAAGCAATGGGGTGACGCAGGAAGGTAGCCACCGCGTGGCGATGGTAGTCCACGTCCAAGGGTGTAGGGCGAGATGTAGGCAAATCCGCATCTCATGAGCCTGAGACCTGATGGTGACCGCGAATGCGGGAAGCAGGGTGATCCTATGCTGCCAAGAAAAGCCTCTAGCGAGGTTCGAGCCGCCCGTACCCTAAACCGACTCAGGTGGTCAGGTAGAGAATACCAAGGCGATCGAGCGAATCATGGTTAAGGAACTCGGCAAAATGCCCCCGTAACTTCGGGAGAAGGGGGGCCTGAGGAGTGAAGCCGCTAGCCGGCTAGCTCTTGAAGGCCGCAGAGACCAGGGAGAAGCGACTGTTTACTAAAAACACAGGTCCGTGCTAAGTCGCAAGACGATGTATACGGACTGACGCCTGCCCGGTGCTGGAACGTTAAGGGGACGGGTTAGCCTCACGGCGAAGCTCAGAACTTAAGCGCCAGTAAACGGCGGTGGTAACTATAACCATCCTAAGGTAGCGAAATTCCTTGTCGGGTAAGTTCCGACCTGCACGAATGGCGTAACGACTTCTCCGCTGTCTCAACCGTGAACTCGGCGAAATTGCACTACGAGTAAAGATGCTCGTTACGCGCAGCAGGACGAAAAGACCCCGGGACCTTTACTACAGCTTGGTATTGGTGTTCGGAACGGCTTGTGTAGGATAGGTGGGAGACTGTGAAATCGTCACGCCAGTGTCGGTGGAGTCAACGTTGAAATACCACTCTGGTCGTTCTGGATGTCTAACTTCGGTCCGTAATCCGGATCAGGGACAGTGCCTGGTGGGTAGTTTAACTGGGGCGGTTGCCTCCCAAAATGTAACGGAGGCGCCCAAAGGTTCCCTCAGCCTGGTTGGCAATCAGGTGTCGAGTGCAAGTGCACAAGGGAGCTTGACTGTGAGACAGACATGTCGAGCAGGGACGAAAGTCGGGACTAGTGATCCGGCCGTGGTTCGTGGAAACGCGGTCGCTCAACGGATAAAAGGTACCCCGGGGATAACAGGCTGATCTTGCCCAAGAGTCCATATCGACGGCATGGTTTGGCACCTCGATGTCGGCTCGTCGCATCCTGGGGCTGGAGTCGGTCCCAAGGGTTGGGCTGTTCGCCCATTAAAGCGGTACGCGAGCTGGGTTTAGAACGTCGTGAGACAGTTCGGTCCCTATCCGCTGCGCGCGCAGGAAACTTGAGAAGGGCTGTCCTTAGTACGAGAGGACCGGGACGGACGAACCTCTGGTGTGTCAGTTGTTCTGCCAAGAGCACCGCTGATTAGCTACGTTCGGAAGGGATAACCGCTGAAGGCATCTAAGCGGGAAGCTCGCTTCAAGATGAGGTTTCCATGGGGTTTACCCCGAGAGGCTCCCAGCTAGACTACTGGGTTGATAGGCCGGATGTGGAAGTGTGGACAAAAGACACATGAAGCTGACCGGTACTAATAAGCCGATAACTTGTCAACAGACTTGCTCGCGTCCACTGTGCGGTTCCCGAGGTGCGGTCGGTATATCCGACGACATCTCCATAGTGTTTCGGCGGCCATAGCGGCGGGGAAACGCCCGGCTCCATTCCGAACCCGGAAGCTAAGCCCGCCTGCGCCGATGGTACTGCCCGGGGGACCGGGTGGGAGAGTAGGACGCCGCCGGACATCTTTCACGATGGCGGTCACCCGTGAGGGTGACCGCCATCGGTGTTTTGCCGACGGTGTTCCCCGGCCGTTGTGAGAGAGTCCTGGAACCACTGAGAGGGAGTCACATGGCCGACGACGACAACGAGCGCGGAGACGATCGCCGGAGACCGTCGAGTGGGCGTTCTGTCGGGCGCGGCGCTCCTCGCTCCGGCGGAGGTACCGGGTCGTCGGGCACGGGACGGCCGAGTGATTCCGGTGGCCGTGGCGGATATGCGGGCAATGGGCGAGCGAGCGGCGCCGGTGGCCGGTCGAGCGCAGCGGGCGGACGCCCGAGCAGCTCGGGGGGTCGACCCAACAGCGCGGGCGGCCGACCCAACAGCGCGGGGGGCCGTCCCGGCAGCGCAGGAGGCCGTGCCAGCGGAACCGGGGGACGCCCTGGTGCCGAGGGTGGCCGACCTGGTGGTGCTCGTCCGTCCGGCAGTGGTGGACGTTCGGGAGCCGGGTCGACCGGTGAACGATGGAGCGCCGGCCCGAGGCAGGGAAGCCGCGGACGGCCCTCGGCGAGCGGGCGTCCGACCGGAACAGGTGGGCGTCCGCCCGGAGCAAGCGGTCGTCCAGCGGGATCAGGTGGGCGACCTTCGAGCGATCGTCCGCGCGGTGACGCCAGCGGTGGCCGGCCCCCGGGGTTCGGGGGTCCCCGACGCGACAGCTCGCCACGAGGCGACGACCGTCGTGACGCGCGAGGGCCGGGAGAGCGCCCACCACGTACCGGGGCGCCGTCGCGCGGAGCGTCCGGCGGTGGGCCTCGTCGCGAGGATCCTCGACGTGAAGGCCGGCCGCCACGGAGCAGCGGCCCGTCGCGCGGCGGTTTGACCGGCGGCCCCCGAGCGGAACGGGAAGCCTTGCCGCGCAAACGGTTCGACGGTGATGCGCCACGCAAGCGGTTCGAGGGTGACGCTTCCCGCCGGCCCGGGGAACGGCCGTCGTCCGAGGTGCGCAGGCCGTCGGTACCGGTGGGACCGCCGGTACCAGACGAGGTCACCGGCAAGGAGCTCGACCGTGAGGTGCGGGCCGAGTTGTCGAGCCTGGGCACCCACGGGTCCGTCATCGTGGCCCGGCATCTGGTCATGGTCGGCAGGCTGTTGGACGAGGACCCCGAGCTGGCCTGGGAACATGCCCTCGCCGCCCGGGGGCGAGGTGCGCGGATCAGTGTGGTGCGTGAGGCCACGGGTCTGGCGGCGTATCACACCGGTCGCTATGGCCAGGCGTTGGCCGAGCTGCGCACCCTGCGCCGGCTCACGGGTTCTTCAGCGCACCTGGCGGTGATGGCGGACTGCGAGCGAGGGCTCGGTCGCCCCGAACGGGCACTTGCCCTGGCCGCATCGCCCGAGGCGGCGCGACTGAGCCATGCCGATCAGATGGAACTGCGGATCGTCACCGCCGGGGCACGCGCCGATCTGGGCCAGCTCGAGGCTGCCGTGATCACGCTCCAGATCCCCGAGCTGCAGAGTACGGGTGGCGAGGAGTGGCTGGTGCGGCTCCAGCTGGCGTATGCCCGGGCGCTGGCTGCGGTCGGTCGCACCGAGGAGGCGGCGACCTGGGCAGAGCGAGCGGGCCTGTCGCTGGAGGATGCTCTCGACGATGACCTGCATCCCTCGGACGACGCGCCGTCCGCCGACTCGGATCTGGTCGGTGACGAGGACTCCGACGGTGACTTCCTGGACCTGCTGGAGGAACCGCAGTGAGTGGGCTCGAGGCGAGTGAGCGACCGCTGTGCGAGATCCACGACCTGGCCGTGGTCGACCTCGACGGTGTCGTCTATGTGGGGCCGGACCCGGTACCCGGTGCACCGGAGGCGATCGCCGGCGTCCAGGCCGCGGGCATGCGGCTCTGCTACCTGACCAACAACGCCAGCCGCACACCCGACACCGTCGCCGATCACCTGCGGCGGCTCTCGATCACCGTCGACGTGAGCGAGGTGCTCACCTCGGCTCAGGTCGGGGCGGCGCTGCTCGCCGAGCGCTTACCGGCCGGGTCCCGGGTGCTGGTGATCGGGGGCGAGGGGTTACGGGTGGCATTGACCGAGCAGGGTCTGGTGCCGGTGGCCACGATGGACGACACCCCGGACGCCGTCGCGCAGGGATTCAACCCCGATCTGACCTGGCGGCTGCTGGCCGAGGGGACCCGCGCCGTCCGGGCTGGATTGCCTTGGCTCGCAACGAATCTGGATCTCACCGTGCCGACTCCGTTCGGACCGGCTCCCGGTAACGGCTCACTGGTGGCAGCGGTGGCGACCGCCGGCGGGCGTCGTCCGGACCTGGTGGCCGGCAAGCCGCAGCCGGAGCCGTTTCTCGACGCCGTGAAGCGATACGGGGCCGCCGCCCCGGTGGCGGTCGGCGACCGGCTGGACACCGACCTCGAGGGCGCGCGTGCCGCCGGCATGCCCGGATTGGCCGTGATGACCGGGGTCAGCGGGGTCGGTGATCTGGTCGCTGCGCCACCGTCACAACGACCGACCTACCTTGCTGCGGATCTGTCCGGCCTGCTGCACCCTCATCCCGCGGTGGACGTCCAGACCACCGGTGGAGTCACCGCCCGCTGCCGTGAGGCGACGGTGGCGGTCGAGTCGGCCGGCGAGGACGATGACGCCACCCTGGTGGTCCGCAGCATCGGCACCGACCCGGTGGACCTGCTGCGCGCTGCCTGTGGCGCTGCCTGGGCGTGGCGCGATGCGCGGACAGGCGTGTCGAAGCCACCGTCGAGCGACGACGTGTGGACCGCCTGCCGCCGCTTCGAGACCGCGGCAGCCTGGGCGCGATAGCGTGATCGAGGCAACGGGAAGGAGCCTCGAATGATCATGGATGAGGGCGGTCGGGAGCCCGAGGTGAATGCGGTGGACCCGGTCACACCCGAGGTACCCGGCACTGACGACGAAGGCCTGAACGAGATGATGCGAGAGCTGGCCAGGGCCTCGGCCATCTCCCTGGAGGACCAGCTCCCCGTGATCGAAGCGGTGCACCGCACCCTGCAGAACCGCCTCGCCGACGTCGAGGGCTGACCTCGTGGCCCAGCGGCGGCGGCTGGACGTCGAGCTGGTGCGGCGCGGGCTCGCGCGATCTCGCGCCCACGCCGACGAGCTCGTCGCCGCGGGGCGCGTGGTCCTCGCCGGGCAGGTGGCCGGCAAGGTCGCGACCCAGGTTGATCCGGCGGCCGCCATCGTGGTGCGTGAGGTCGAGGGCACACCGGATTTCGCGAGTCGCGGCGGCCACAAGTTGACCGGTGCCCTCGACGCCTTCGCCGGGATCGACGTCGTGGGTCGGCGATGTCTGGATGCCGGTGCCAGCACGGGTGGCTTCACGGATGTGCTGCTGCGTCGCGGTGCTGCACACGTCATTGCGGTCGACGTCGGATATGGCCAGCTCGTCTGGTCGCTGCAGCAGGACGAACGGGTCAGCGTTCTCGACCGCACCAATGTTCGCGAACTGACCCGTGCTCAGCTGCCCTTTGCGCCGGATCTGGTGGTCGCCGACCTGTCGTTCATCTCGTTGCGTCTGGTGCTCGAGCCGCTGGTTCGGGTGAGTGAGCCCGGGGCCGACCTGGTGCTGATGGTCAAGCCGCAGTTCGAGGTGGGTCGGGAGCGGTTGCCGCAGGGCGGCGTCGTCCGCTCGGCCGTGGACCGGGCCGATGCCGTGCGCAGCGTCGCCGAGGCGGCAACCGATCTCGGTCTCGGGGTGCGCGGCGTGTGCGCCAGCCCCTTGCCCGGACCCAGCGGCAACGTGGAGTACTTTCTCTGGCTGGTTGCCGGAGCCGAACCGCTGCGCGAGGCTGATCTGCTGCGCGCCGTCGAGGAGGGACCACAGTGAGCCGCGGAGACCGTCGGGTACTCGTGCTCGCGCACACCGGACGCCCCACGGCGGTGCGGGTGGCGGAGGAACTGGTGACCCTGCTCGGCCGCGCCGGGCTGAGCCCGATCATGCCCGAGCCCGAGGCGAGCGCCCTGGGGGACGCCGCGCGCCGGGTCATCGAACTGGCCGACCCCGACCAGCCGTTGGACGGCGCCGAACTGGTGGTGGTGCTCGGCGGCGACGGGACGATCCTGCGCGCGGCCGAGCTGGTGCGGGGCAGCGACGTCCCGTTGCTGGGGATCAACATCGGCCACGTCGGATTCCTGGCCGAGGCCGAACGAGACGACCTGCACGACACCGTGCTGCGGATCGCCGAGCGCCGCTACGAGGTCGAGGAACGGATGACCCTCGACGTCCAGGTGATGCTCGGCGATCAGGTGTTGGCGCAGACCTGGGCGGTCAACGAGGCCAGCATCGAGAAGGCCGACCGGCGGCACATGATCGAGGTCGTGCTCGAGGTGGACGGCCGCCCGGTCACCGAATTCGGTTGCGACGGAGTCGTTCTCGCCACGCCGACCGGCTCGACGGCTTATGCGTTCTCGGCTGGTGGCCCGGTGGTGTGGCCCGAGGTCGAGGCGCTGCTGCTGGTGCCGATCAGCGCCCACGCCCTCTTCGCGCGGCCCTTGGTGGTGGCGCCCAACTCGGTACCTGCGGTCGAGATCGTCTCGCCGGGCACAGCGGTTCTCTGGTGCGACGGCCGGCGCAGTCTCGACCTACCCACCGGCTCGCGGGTGGAGGTCCGTCGCTCGCCGCTGCCGGTACGCCTGGCCCGGTTGGCCCGGCCACCCTTCGCCAACCGGCTGGTGGCCAAGTTCGGTCTGCCGGTCCACGGATGGCGCGGCCGCAGCCGGCACGAGCACGAATAGCCCCCCGGACGAGTCTCATCGGCGCCGAAGGGCGGCCCCGGGGTGTGGGTAACCGCCTCGGGCGGCCCCCGAGTGCCTAGGCTGTCCCCGTGTTGCAGGAGATGCGCCTTCGCGGCCTCGGTGTGATCGGTGAGGCGGTGCTCGAGTTCGGGCCGGGCCTGACCGTGGTCACCGGCGAGACCGGCGCCGGCAAGACCATGGTGGTCACCGGGCTGGGCCTGCTGTTCGGCGGGCGCGCCGACCCGGGAGCGGTGCGGACCGGCCAGGCCAGTGCGCTGGTCGAGGGCCGGATTCTGGTGGAGGCCACGGGCACGATCGCCGAGCGGGTTCGCGAGGCCGGTGGCGAGCTCGATGAGCTGGTGGACGGCACGGCCGAACTGATCGTCTCGCGCACCGTGGGCGCCGAGGGTCGAAGCCGCAGCCATGTCGGGGGCCGCGCCGCCCCCGTGGCGCTGATCTCGGAGTTGGCCGAGGACCTGATCGCCGTACACGGCCAGAGTGAGCAGCTGCGGTTGCGGTCGGCGGTGCGCCAACGCCAGATGCTCGACCGCTTCGCCGGTGCCGAGGTGAGCGAGCTGTCGGCCGAGTACCGCACCCGGTGGAACCGGCTCCGGGTGGTCGAGGCCGAGTTGCACGCCATCCGCACCCAGACCCGGGAGCGAGCGCAGGAGGCCGAGTTGTTGCGGCTGGGCCTGGCCGAGGTCGAGCGAGTCGACCCGCGCCCGGGTGAGGACGTCGACCTGCGCGCCGAGTCCGAACGGCTCGGGCACGCCGAGGAACTGCGCGCGGCGTCGTCCACGGCCCAGGCCGCGCTGACCGGGCGCGACGACCTCTCCCTCGACGAGCCGGACGCGCTGGCCCTGCTGACCCGGGCCCGCCAAGCCCTCGACCAGGTGCGCGATCACGATGCCGCCTTGGCCGCGTTGGCGGACCGGCTTCGCGAGGTGAGCATGCTGGTGGCCGAGGTGGCCGGCGACTGCGCGTCCTACTCGGACCGGCTGGAGGCTGATCCGACCCGGTTGGCCGCGGTCGAGAGCCGTCGTGCCGAGCTCGGCGCACTGACCCGGGCCTACGGGCCGGACGTCGACGCCGTCCTCGAGTGGGCGCGGGCCTCAGGGCTGCGGTTGCTCGAGCTGGAGGGTGACGAGGACCGCTCGCTCGCCCTGGACGCCGAGCGCGAGACCCTGCGCCGCGAGCTGGGGGAACTGGCAGCCCGATTGAGTCGAGCCCGGCTCGAGGCCGCGGCCCGTCTGGGGACGGCGGTGAGCGAGGAACTGACCGAGCTGGCCATGCCGCACGCCGAACTGGTGGTCGAGGTGCGCCAACGTCCCGACGAGGACGGACTCGCCGTCCCCGACCTCCCGGTTCGCCACGGCAAAGGCGACAAGGGATCGGGCGGGGGATCAGGCAAGGGACCGGGCAAGGGATCGGGCAAGGGCAAGGCCGCTGACCCGGTGTCGAGTACGGCGCCTGCGCGGCTGCTGGCTGCCGTCGCCGACGGGGTGGACGAGGTCGAACTGTTGTTGTTGCCCCATCCGGGGGCTCCTGCTCGCCCGTTGGCCAAGGGCGCCTCGGGCGGTGAGCTCTCGCGGGTGATGCTGGGGCTCGAGGTGGTGCTCGGTGGGGTTGACCCGGTGCCCACCTTCGTCTTCGACGAGGTGGACGCGGGGGTCGGGGGGCAGGCTGCGCTCGGCATCGGCCGGCGCCTGGGGCGATTGGCGCGCAGCGCCCAGGTCCTGGTGGTCACCCACCTGCCTCAGGTGGCAGCTTTCGCCGACCGTCACCTCGTGGTGACCAAGGCCGTGACCGGTGAGGTCACCGAGAGCGGCGTCACGCTGCTGGACGAAGCGGGACGGGTTCGTGAGCTGGCCCGGATGCTCGGAGGCATGGCCGACTCGGGCAGCGCCCGCGCCCATGCGGAGGAATTGCTGGCCACGGCGCGGGCCGAGCACACACCGGAGCACACCCTCCGGTCCGACCGGCGAGCAGAACGTGGCACGATCGTGGGGTGAGGAGGCTCCTGGCAGGCAGGTCCTCGGGGACGCAGAGCGGCCCGGGGGTCACTGGTCGGGTGCGGGTGGATCGACGCACCAAGAACCTCACCAAGCGGCTGCGCCCCGGCGAGATCGCCGTGATCGACCACATGGATCTGGACAAGGTCTCGGCCGATGCCCTGGTCGCCTGCCGTCCGGCAGCGGTGATCAACGCCTCGGCCAGCATCTCGGGGCGTTACCCCAACATCGGGCCGGCCACGTTGCTGGCGGCCGGGATCCCGCTGATCGACTCGGTCGGCGAGGACCTGTTCGAGGTCGTGCACGAGGGCGATCAGGTGCGGGTCTTCGACGGGATCCTCCACCGGGACGAGCAGGTCGTGGCCAAGGGCCTGGTGCACGACGAGGACACCATCGCTGCCCTGATGGAGGAGGCCCGGGCCGGGCTCGCCGTCCAGTTGGAGTCGTTCGTGGCCAACACCATGGACTACCTGCAGCGCGAACGGGGCTTGCTGCTGGACGGCATCGGCGTGCCCGAGATCCGCACCCCGCTGGACGGGCGGGCGGTGCTCATCGTCGTCCGGGGGTATCACTACAAGGAGGACCTGGCCACGCTGCGGCCCTACATCCGGGAGAACCGGCCGGTTCTGATCGGGGTGGACGGCGGCGCGGACGCGATTCTCGAAGGGGGCTACACCCCGGACATCATCGTCGGCGACATGGACTCGGTGACCGACCGGGCGCTGAGGTGTGGCGCCGAGATCGTGGTCCACGCCTATCGCGACGGCCGGGCGCCGGGGCTGGACCGGGTCACGGCGCTCGGGATCGAGCCGGTCGTGTTCTCGGCCACGGGCACCAGCGAGGACGTCGCGATGCTGCTCGCCGACGATCGCGGTGCCTCGGTGATCGTCGCGGTCGGCACGCACAACACCCTGGTGGAGTTCCTGGACAAGGGCCGTGCGGGCATGGCCAGCACCTGGCTGACGCGGCTGCGCGTCGGCGGCAAGCTGGTCGATGCCAAGGGGGTGTCGCGGCTGTACCGGCAACGGATCAGCAACGGCCAGCTCGGCGTCCTGCTGCTGGCCGGTCTGCTGGCCGTGGGGGTGGCGCTGTATGCCACGCCGGGCGGGCAACTGTTCTACCAACTGATCGGGGAGTGGTTGGACGATCTGTGGGCCTTCGTGCGCTCGCTGGTCACCGACGCTCCGCCGGAGGCCTGGGCTGAGCACACGAGTGAGCGGATGGCATGATCGATTTCAGGTACCACGTGGTCTCGCTGGTCTCGGTGTTCATCGCCCTCGCGGTCGGGATCGTGCTCGGTGCCGGCCCGTTGCGGGGCCAGATCGCCGATCAGCTGAGTGCTCGGGTCGACCAGCTGGCCGAGGAGAAGAGGCAGCTGCGTTCGGACAAGGACATCGCCGAGGCAGGGGTGAAGAACCGTGACGCCTTCGCCACGCAGGTGACGCCGCTGCTGGTGACCGGGCGGCTGTCGGGTCGTCACGTCGTCCTGGTGTCGTTGCCGGGAGCTCAGAACGAGCTGGTCGACCCCCTGACCACCGCCCTCAAGGCGGCCGGGGCCGAGGTCACCGGCCGCGTGGAGATCAAGACGACCTGGTCGGCACCCGATCGCAGCCAGGCCCGTGCCACCGTGGTGCGCGAATGGTCCAAGGTGCTCACCGCTCCTGCGCAGCAGGCCACACGATCGTCGGGTTCGGGGACGCCGCGGCCGAGCGCCGGCGCCAAGAACGCCACGCCCAGCCGCGGTGGCACCGACATCCGGGCGGATTTGCAGGACCTGCTGGCGCGCTGCCTCGTGACGGCCAACCCGCTGGAGACCGGCGACCCGGACCCGGTGGGCGGCCAGGTCCTGAACGCGTTCTCGCAGCAGGGATTGGTCGCCGTCCGCGAGAAGGTGACCGGACGCGCCGATCTGGCGGTGGTGCTCGCCCCGCCGGTGGCCACCGACCCTGTGGCGCCCAGTCCGAGCCCCAGCGGCGCCGACCCGGTGCGTGATTGGGTGGATCTCTCGCTCACGCTGGATCGGGCCGGTGGTGGGGTCGTGCTGTTCGGCCCGGCGTCCTCGGCCCTGGACGGTGGAGCGCTGGCAGTGCTGCGGGCCCAGAAGCAGGACACCCGACAGGTGTCGACCGTCGACACCGCCGGCAGCCCGATGGGTGACGTCACCACCATCCATGCCCTGTCCGAGCAGGGGCGAGGCGACGGCAACGCCTACGGCTTCGGTCGTGGCGCTGCCGCGGTGATGCCCGCGGTGAGCGTGGCAGAGCAGGTCGCCTCGTGAGCGAGCGCCCCGCCGCCTGGGCGGGACGCCTGGCCGTCGCCACCGGCGCGGCTGCCGTGGCCCGGGTGGCCTGGACTCGGCTGCGGGCCGCACCCCCGGGGGGTCAGCAGCGGTGGCAGCGGACCAATCATCGGGGTGAGCCGATCACGCTGTTGGAGGGTCCGGCCGCCACGGTCGCCACGGTGGCGGCGCTCGTCGTGGCGCCCGGTGTGCCGGCTCGGCTGCGGCTCGCCGGGGTGGTCGCCGGTCTGGGCGCCGGCGCCTTCGGTCTGCTCGACGACCTGGGTGAGCGGGGCAGCTCCAAGGGACTGCGTGGCCACCTCGGGGCACTGCGTCGAGGGGAGATCACCACCGGGGCGCTCAAGATTGCCGGCATCGGTGCTGCGGGACTGATCGCGGGCGGGTTGGCGGTACGCGAACGCCCGTCCGCGGGAGGCCCGCTGGCTCGCACGCTCGACGTGGCCACTGCCGCCGCCACCATCGCGGGTGCGGCCAACCTGATCAACCTGCTCGACCTGCGCCCTGGTCGGGCGCTCAAAGTCGTTCTGCTGCAAGGTCTCGGGGCTGTCGCCGTGACAGGGCCGGCCGGGGCGGTGTCGGCGGCGTTGACCGGCACCGCGGTGGCCCTGCTGCCCGAGGACCTGGGTGAGCGGGCCATGCTCGGTGATTGTGGGGCCAACGCTCTCGGTGCCCTGATCGGCACCGCGGTGGTGGCCGGTGCCTCGCGACCCACTCGGACCCTGGTGCTCGGTGGGTTGGTCGGGCTGACCCTGGCCAGTGAGAAGGTCAGCTTCACGAAGGTGATCGAGTCCACGCCGGGGTTGCGTGAGCTGGACGCGTGGGGACGTCGTCCGCGGTGAGTTCTCGATGACCACACGCCGGCTGTTCGTCGGTCTGGCGGCCTCGGCGGCGCTGATCTCGGTGCTCACCGTGTTGTCGCGGCTGACCGGCTTCGCGCGGACCCTGGTGTTCTCGTCCACGGTCGGGGCGGCCTGTGTCGGTGGTACGTACAACACCGCGAACCTGGTGCCGACCGTGCTGTTCGAGGTGGCTGCCGGCGGTGCGTTGTCGGCGACGGTGATCCCGTTGCTGGCGCCGTTGTTGCCCGACCGACCCGCTCAGGCCGAGCGGCTGGCCGGTGCGGTGCTGACCTGGACGGTGACCCTGCTGGTTCCGTTGACGGCGGTCTTGGCCCTGCTCGCCCGGCCGATGGCCGAGGTACTGGTCTCGGGCGGGCTCTGTGAAGGGCAACGTGAACAGACCGCCGCGATGCTCGTGGTGTTCGCCCCCCAGGTACTGCTCTACGGCGTCGGTGCCGTGCTGGCCGGGGTGTTGCAGGCCCGCGGCCGCTTCGCCTGGCCGGCCTTCGCCCCGGTGCTGTCGAGCGTGGTGGTGATCGCGGCCTACGTCGTCTACGACGTCATGGTCGGCGACGCCCCGGCGTCCCGAACCGATGCGGCGTTGTCGGACGGTGCCTTCGCGGTGCTCACCTGGGGCACCACGGCCGGGGTGGCCGCGATGACGCTTCCGTTGCTGATCCCGGTGTATCGCAGCGGGTTCCGGTTGCGTCCGACGTGGACCTTTCCCTCGGGGACGGCGCGGCGCACCGCAGCGCTGGCCGGTGCCGGGGTGCTGGCCGTGCTGGCACAGCAGGGGTTTCAGCTCGCCGCCGTGGTGTTGGCCAATCACGGTGGCAACTCCGGGACCGTGGTCACCTTCGGCTTCGCGCAGGCCGTGACGGTGTTGCCGTACGCGGTGCTGGTGGCGCCGCTGATCACGGCCTTGTTCCCGCGGCTGGCCCGTGCCGCCGAGGGAAGTACCGGGCAGGGGAGTATCGAGCGGCGTTCCGAGCAGGGGAGGGCCGCCTCACCGGGCGCGGCGTTCACGGACCTGTCGGCGCGCTCGATCCGGCTGGTGCTCATCGCCGGGGCGGGCGCCGCAGCGCTGCTGGCCGCGAGCGCCCCGGCCATGGCCGCGCTGTTCACCCGCCTCGACAAGGGCCGGGTCACCTCGATGAGTGAGGCGGTGCTCGTCGGTGCGCCCGGGTTGGTGGCGCTGGCGCTGGTCATGTTCATCGGGCGCACCCTGTACGCGGTGGGGGCGCCCCGGGCGGCCGCCGTCGGCACCTCCACCGGGTGGCTCGCGGCCGTCGTCCTGGCGGCGGCCGGTCTGCTGATCACCTCACCCGACGGCGCGGTCATCGCCCTCACCGGTGGCCAGAGCCTGGGCACGGCCGTGGGGGCCGCAGTGCTGCTCGGCGTGCTGCGGCGTCGGGCCTCGGTCGCGGCCACCGCCGGCCTCGCCCGCGCCGGTCTGGTCCTGGTTCCGGCCGCAACCCTCGCCGGCGGGCTGGGCTGGGCTCTGGCCCGGTGGCTGGTCGGGGTGTGGGACGGCGGACCCCTCGGCGCCGTCCTGGCTGCCGTGGTGGCGACCTCGGTCGCCGGCCTCCTGTATGCCGTGGCCGCGCTGCTGGTGGCCACCGATCTGCTGGGGGTGCCGCCGGCCGGCCCGGGCAGTCGGAACGCCGCCGCCCTGGGCGACGACGCCGTCGTGCCGGCCGGTTCGATCGTGCAGCTGCTGGGGATCTCGGCCGGCGGCATCGGGCGTCACGTGCTGGCCCTGGCTACGGGGCTGTCGGGTGCAGGCCGTTCGGTGGTGGTGATCGGCCCGAGCGAGACCTTGGACGCCTTCGGCTATGCCGCAACGGGTTTGGAGACTCGAGAACTCGCCGTGGGGGAGCGGCCCGACCCGGTTCGAGATCTGGACGGCATCCGGCGACTCACCGCGTTGACCCGCGGCGCCGCGGTGATCCACGCCCACGGCATCCGGGCGGGGGCGCTGGCCGTGCTGGCTGCGCGCGGCGTCCCCGTGGTGGTCACGGTGCACAACGCACCGCCGGCCGCCGGGTTCGCCGGGCTGATCTACAGGCTGCTCGAACGCCTGGTGGCCCGGCGGGCGGCCGTCGTCCTCGCCGTCTCGGGCGATCTGGTGGCCCGGCTGCGGGGGCTGGGGGCCCGCCGGGTCGACCGGGCGCTGGTGCCGAGCCCGCTGCACCCGGTGCCGTCGGCAGAACGCGCCGAGGTCGCCGCCCGGCTGCGGCTCGAGCTCGGGGTGGGTCCGGACGAACGATTAGCCCTGACCGTCGGCCGGCTGGCGCCGCAGAAGGGCCTCGGCGTCCTGCTGGAGGCCGCCGCGTGGCTGCGCGAGCTGCCGGTGCGCTGGGTCGTCGTCGGCGATGGACCGCTGCACGACGAGCTCGCGGCGCAGATCACCGCCCGCACGCTGCCGGTGAGCCTGCTCGGGGTGCGGGACGACGTCCCGGCGCTGCTCGTGGCGGCCGACATCGTGGTGGTGCCGAGTCTGTGGGAGGGACAGCCGCTGATCGTCCAGGAGGCGCTCGCGGCAGGAGCGGCGATCGTGGCCACCGACGCCGGCGGCACCGCCGAGGTGCTCGGCGAGGCGGCGCTGCTGGTCCGTCCGGGTGATGCCGAACAGCTCGCCGGCGCCGTGCGGATCGCCGTAACCGACCCTGAGCGTGCCCGTGACCTGCGAGAACGTGCCCGTGAGCGAGCGGTGACACTGCCCACGCAGGACGACGCGCTGGCGCAGGCGATGCGGGTTTATCACCGGCTCATCACTGATAGCCTCGAATCCCGTGGCGCAGCGCATATCTGACTCGGTCCCGCGGCCTTCCGGAGGCTCTGCCTCCTCACCGACCAAACACATCTTCGTCACCGGTGGTGTGGCGTCGTCCCTGGGCAAGGGACTGACAGCCTCGAGCCTGGGGCATCTGTTGCGTGGTCGCGGGCTGCGGGTGGTGATGCAGAAGCTCGACCCGTACATCAATGTCGACCCGGGCACGATGAACCCGTTCCAGCACGGCGAGGTCTTCGTCACCGAGGACGGCACCGAGACCGACCTGGACATCGGGCACTACGAACGGTTCCTGGACGTCGAGCTCGACTCCTCGGCCAACGTCACCACCGGTCAGGTCTACTCGACGGTGATCGCCAAGGAACGCCGGGGGGAGTACCTCGGCGACACCGTGCAGGTGATCCCGCACATCACCAACGAGATCAAGGCCCGGATGCGGGCCCAGGCGACCCAGGTCGGGGCCGAGGGCTCGCCGGACGTGATCATCACCGAGATCGGCGGCACCGTCGGCGACATCGAGTCGCTGCCGTTCCTCGAGGCCGCCCGCCAGGTCCGCCACGACCTGGGCCGCGACAACGTGTTCTTCGTCCACGTCTCGTTGATCCCCTACCTGGCGCCGTCCGGCGAACTGAAGACCAAGCCCACGCAGCACTCGGTGGCCGCGTTGCGCAGCATCGGTATCCAGCCCGATGCGATCGTCTGCCGCGCCGACCGCGAGATCCCTGCCGGGGTGAAGCGCAAGATCGGGTTGTTCTGCGACGTGGACACCGAGGCCGTGGTGGCCGCCGTCGACGCGCCGTCCATCTACGACATCCCCAAGGTGTTGCACCGTGAGGGCCTGGACGCCTACGTGGTGCGCCGGCTCGGGTTGTCGTTCCGCGACGTGGACTGGCGCGACTGGGACGAACTGCTGCGCCGGGTGCACCGTCCCGCCCATCGGGTCGAGGTGGCCCTGGTCGGTAAGTACGTCGATCTGCCGGATGCCTACCTGTCGGTCACCGAGGCACTGCGCGCCGGCGGATTCGACCGCGACGCCAAGGTCGAGATCCGCTGGGTCGCCTCCGACACCTGCGAGACGCCCGAGGGTGCGCGCCGCATGCTCGACGGTGTGGACGCCGTGTGCGTACCGGGCGGGTTCGGCGTGCGGGGCATCGAGGGCAAGGTCGGCGCGCTGCGCTGGGCGCGGGAGAACCAGATCCCGACCCTCGGGTTGTGCCTGGGCCTGCAGTGCATGGTGATCGAGTTCGCGCGGCACGTGGCCGGCCTCGACGGCGCCAGCAGCAGTGAGTTCGACCCGGACGCCGCGCACCCGGTGATCGCCACCATGGAGGAGCAGAAGTCGATCGTGGACGGCGGGGGCGACCTCGGCGGCACGATGCGGCTCGGTTCCTACCCGGCCGTGCTGACGAGCGGGTCGATCGTCGCGCAGGCCTACGGCAGCGAGAAGGTCACCGAGCGCCACCGTCACCGCTACGAGGTGAACAACTCCTACCGGGCGCAGCTCGAGGCGGCCGGGCTGGTCGTGTCGGGCGCCTCACCGGACCGCGAGCTCGTCGAGTTCATCGAGCTGCCCGCCGAGGTGCACCCGTACTACGTCGCCACGCAGGCTCATCCCGAGTTCAAGTCCCGGCCCGACCGGGCCCACCCGCTGTTCGCGGGGTTGATCGGAGCCGCACTGGCCCGGCAGGCGGCCGGCCGGTTGCTCGAGGTGGACGTCGACCTGACCGCCACCCGGTGAGCGCGGGCGAATGGGTGGAGCCTGCGGCGCCGACCGAGCCCGTGGTGCCGCTGCACGACGTCCTGGTGGATCGGCCGGTGCAGCGGCGTGAACTGGTGCACGAGGGACTGATCTGGGACGTGGTGCGCGACACCGTCGACCTGGGCCCCGGCGGGGTGGTTCGCCGGGAGTACATCGACCACCCGGGTGCGGTGTGCGTCATCGCGCTGGACGCCGACGAGCGGGTGCTGCTGCTGCGCCAGTACCGCCACCCGGTGCAGATGGCGCTGTGGGAGCCACCGGCGGGCCTGCTGGACGTCGCGGGCGAACCACCGGTGCTGGCGGCGCAGCGCGAGCTGGCCGAGGAGGCCGATCTGCTCGCCGATCGCTGGGACGTGTTGATCGACTGGTTCAACTCACCGGGCGGCATGAACGAGGCGTTGCGCTGCTTCCTGGCCCGCGACGTCCGGGCGGTGCCCGAGCACGAACGGCACGAGCGCACCGCCGAAGAGATCGACATGCCGGTGCGCTGGATCCCGCTCGACGAGGCCCGCGACGCCGTGCTGGCGGGGCGGATCCACAACCCGGCCGCCGTCATCGGCATCCTGGCGGCGTGCACCGCGCGGGATGCGGGCTGGACGACGTTGCGTCCGACGGATGCGCCCTGGCCGGAGCACCCCGCGAACCGCTAGGCGGATGGGTCCGGTCCGTTCGGGCGGGGGAGCGTCCCGGCGGGTGGTGCTGCGTGCCAGACTGCGGACGAGATGTCTGTCGTCGAGGTGGCCGGCTCGTCTCCCCTCGGGGTGGGAGGCGATGAGCCCGTGCCCGATCCGGTACCGGCCGCCGTGCCCGCAGCGCTGGTGGCCGCCCTGCGCGGGTACCTGGACCACCTGCAGGTCGAACGGGGACTGGCGGTCAACACCCTGGCCGCCTACCGCCGTGACCTGGACCGGTACCTGGCTCATCTGAGCGTGCTCGGCCTGACCGCGATCGAGCAGGTTCGCGAGCAGCACGTCAGTGCCTTCCTGGTGGCCGTGCGGACCGGGTCGGACGGCGGAGCGCCGCTGACGGCGAGTTCGGCGGCCCGCGCCGTGGTCGCCGTCCGGGGATGGCACCGGTTCCTGGTGCTGGAGGGCGTGTGCGCGCTCGACCCGGCCGCCGCCGTCCGGCCGCCCAGCCAGCCCCGGCGGCTGCCCAAGGCGATCGCGCTGGACGACGTCGAGCGGCTGCTCGAGGCGGCCTCGGTGGGGGGCACCCAGGGCGCGGTGCGTGATCGCGCCGTCCTCGAGGTGCTCTATGGCAGTGGCGCCCGGATCAGCGAGGTGGTCGGGCTCGACCTCGACGACCTCGATCTGGACGACGGGCTGGCCCGGCTGCGGGGCAAGGGGTCCAAGGAGCGGGTGGTGCCGATCGGCAGCTACGCCGTCCGCGCGCTGGAGGCCTATCTGGTGCAGGTGCGTCCGGATCTGGCCCGGCGGGGGCGCGGCACGCCGGCGGTGTTCCTCAACCTGCGCGGTGGGCGGTTGTCACGACAGAGCGTGTGGACGGCGCTGCAGGCCGCGGCCGAGCGCGCCGGCCTGGCGGCCCACGTCTCGCCGCACACGTTGCGGCACTCGTTCGCGACCCACCTGCTCGAGGGCGGCGCCGACGTCCGGGTGGTGCAGGAACTGCTCGGTCATGCCTCGGTGGCCACCACCCAGATCTACACCCTGGTCACCGCGGACACCCTGCGCGAGGTCTACGCCGCCACCCACCCCCGCGCCCTGGCCTGACCAGCCCGGTCGATGCGGGGGCCGCGCGACTCATCCGAAATGAGCGCAATGTGACATCACGCTCGTCTGGCGAGCGCAACGTGACATCGCGCTCGGCGCGGATGAGCGTGATGGTGCCGGCTCGGGGATTGTGGGGCGGGTGGGGCTGGTGTGACGGGTGTGGATCTTGTGGTTGAGCGCGGCGCGACGCGCCGGTTAGCCTCGCGGTGTCCGAGCCCGACGCGGGGGAGGATTGTGGTATTCGCGCCGGGACTGCCGTCACGCCGACCTCCGACGTGGGCCTCGACGCCGCCGGGCGCGAGGCCGCCGCGAGTTGCACGGAAGGATTGAGGTCGTGATCAACCAGACGCAGGACGGACTCACGGTGGTCCTCGACGTCCCGGAGGGTCTCGAGGGCCTCGCCGCCGGCGGGATGGGCCCCACAGGGCGGCCGATGCCGGCCTTTCCGGAGCCCCCCACGCTGACCACCCACGGGCCGGCGCGGATCATCGCCATGTGCAACCAGAAGGGCGGGGTCGGTAAGACCACGTCCACGATCAACCTGGGTGCCGCACTCGCCGAATACGGACGCCGCACGCTGCTGGTCGACTTCGACCCGCAGGGCGCGCTCTCGGTCGGGCTCGGGATCAACCCGCACGAGCTGGACAAGACCGTCTACAGCCTGCTGATGGATCGCAGCACCGCCGTCCGCGACGTCATCCGTCCCTCGAACGTGCCGAACATCGACCTGCTGCCCGCCAACATCGACCTGTCCGCTGCCGAGGTGCAGCTGGTGGGCGAGGTCGCGCGCGAGCAGGTGCTGTCGCGGGTGCTGCGCCCCATCGTCGACGACTACGACGTCATCCTCATCGACTGCCAGCCCTCGCTGGGCCTGCTCACCGTCAACGCACTGACGGCCTCGCACGGCGTCGTGATCCCGCTGGAGTGCGAGTTCTTCGCGCTGCGCGGGGTCGCCCTGCTGGTCGAGACCATCGAGAAGGTCAAGGACCGGCTCAACCCCGGTCTCGAGATCGACGGCATCCTGGCCACCATGTACGACCCGCGCACCCTGCACAGCCGCGAGGTCGTCGCCCGGGTGGTCGAGGCGTTCGGCGACCAGGTGTTCCACACCGTCATCGGACGTACCGTGAAGTTCCCGGACGCCTCGGTGGCAGCCGAACCGATCACGACGTACGCGGCGTCCCATGCAGGGGCCTACGCCTACCGTCTGCTCGCCCGCGAGCTCATCGCGCGCGGCGATGCCGCCTAGTGTGATCACGCTGGAACCTTCCGTCGACGCCGTCGAGTCAGCTCCGCCGCAGCCCACACCGGACACCCCGGGTGGAGTGCTGCCCGGACGCGGCTCGGCCTTCGAGGTGCACCTCGACAACTTCGAAGGCCCCTTCGACCTGCTGCTCGGGCTGATCGCCAAGCACAAGCTCGATGTCACCGAGATCGCGCTGGCCGAGGTCACCGACGAGTTCCTGGGCTGGATCCGGCAGCGCGGTACCGACTGGGATCTCGGCGAGACCAGCGAGTTCCTGCTCGTGGCGGCCACGCTGCTGGACCTGAAGGCGGCACGGTTGCTGCCCGCAGCCGAGGTCGAGGACGACGAGGACCTGGCCCTGCTCGAGGCCCGCGACCTGCTGTTCGCCCGGTTGTTGCAGTACCGGGCGTTCAAGGACGTCGCCGCGACCTTCGCCCAGCGCATCGCCGCCGAGGCGACCCGTCACCCCCGCTCGACAGGCATCGAGCCGCAGTTCGCCCAACTGCTTCCCGAGCTGGTGTTCGGTATCAGCCCGGAGGCGTTCGCGGCCATTGCGGCGACCGCACTACGACCCAAGCCGGCGCCGACCGTGGGCCTCGAACACCTGCACGCACCACACGTCAGCGTGCGGGAGCAGGCCGCGATGATCGTCGACCGGTTGCGCCGTCACGGCTCGACGAGTTTTCGTACCGTGGCGGCTGACGCCGACTCGACCCTGGTGGTCGTGGCCCGCTTTCTGGCGTTGCTGGAGCTGTTCCGCGAGGGTGTGGTGGCCTTCGACCAGGCAGCACCGTTGGGTGAGCTCACCATCCGCTGGACCGGCGGCGACCGGGAGGACGTCGACCTGGAGCGGGACTTCGACGACTACGGCGGCGCCGAGGGTGCCGCGGTGGCCGACAATGGTCTGGCTGCCGACACCGGGGAACCCACCGCGGCCACCGACAGCACCGATTCGACAGACCGCACCGATTCGACCGAGACCCCTGGCGCCGCCGCGGGCCGGGTCGACGGGGAGAGTGCCACATGAGTGCATCGACCGACGTCCTGACCGACGTTTCGCAGCTACCACCTGATGAAGCAGAGCTGTCGCTCAGCGTCACCACCGCGCCGGACGCCGGGCAGATCGAGCTGGATCTGGACACCATGCCGTCAGGTGCCCGCGGTGCCATCGAGGCGGTGCTCATGGTGGTCGAGGATCCGGTGAGCGAGGTGGCCCTGGCGTCAGCGCTCGGATTGACCACCGACACCGTCGAGGTCTTGCTGGCCGACCTGGCCGCCGACTACGACGCCGCCGGCCGGGGGTTCGAACTGCGTCACGTGGCCGGGGGCTGGCGGATCTACAGCCGTACGGCCTACGCCCCTGCCGTCGAGAAGTTCATGCTCGACGGTCAGACCGCCAAGCTCACCCAGGCCGCGCTCGAGACGCTGGCCATCGTCGCCTACCGCCAACCGGTCAGCCGGGCACGGGTCGGCGCGATCCGCGGCGTGAACGTCGACGCCGTGATGCGCACCCTGCTGACCCGCGGCCTGGTCGAGGAGGCCGGGCACGACAGCGAGACCACCGCGGTGCTCTACCGGACGACGACCTACTTCCTGCAGCGGCTCGGCCTGGCCTCGATCGAGGAACTGCCGGCGCTGGCCCCGTTCCTGCCCGAGGTGGACGCCCTCGACGAGCTCGGTGTCGGGGGGACGGCATGACCCCGCCCGGACGCCGCGGCGCCGGCGGGAGCAGCGGTGGGTCGGGACGTTCCGGCAAGCCCTCGCGCTCCGGCAAGCCCGCGCGTTCCGACAAGACCTCGCGCTCGGACAAGCCCACGCGTTCCGACAAGACCTCGCGGTCGGACAAGACCTCGCGATCGGACAGGCCTGCGGGGTCGGGTAAGCCCGCCGGCACGCAGGGCGGATTCGGCCCGAAGAGCGGATCGCCCTCCGCAAGCCAGGGCGGTAAGGGCACCAAGCGCAGTGCTCCGGCCGGTTTCGGCGGGCCGCGGCGGGCGGTGCGGGTGCGCACCTCTCCCTCGCAGCCCGCACTCGACGTGCACGACCCGGACGGCGTGCGGTTGCAGAAGGTGCTGGCCCAGGCAGGTCTGGGCTCGCGCCGGGCCTGCGAGGAGCTGATCACCGACGGGCGGGTCGAGGTCGACGGTCAGGTCGTCACCGAACTGGGGGTGCGGGTGGACCCGCGCCGTGCCGTGATCCACGTCGACGGACTGCGGGTCCAGCTCGACGAGTCGTTGGTGACGTTGGCGCTGAACAAGCCGGTCGGCGTCCTGTCGGCGATGAGCGACGCGCAAGAGCGGGCCACGTTGGCCGACCTGATCACGGGGCGCGAGGAGCGGCTGTTCCACATCGGCCGACTCGACGTCGACTCCGAGGGCCTGATCCTGTTGACCAACGACGGTGAGCTGGCCAACCGGCTGGCCCACCCGAGCTATGAGGTGCCCAAGACCTATCTGGTCGAGATCGCGGTCACCGGCAGCACCGTGCCGCGCGACCTCGGCCGGCGATTGCTCGCCGGCATCGAGCTCGACGACGGGCCGGCCACGGTCGACTCGTTCCGGGTGGTCGACGCCCGGCCGGGCCACGCGCTGATCGAGTTGGTGCTGCACGACGGTCGCAACCGGGTGATCCGCCGGTTGATGGAGGCCGCCGGGTTCCCGGTGTTGCAGCTGGTGCGCACGCAGATCGGCCCGATCCGCCTCGGTGACCTGCGGACCGGACGTCACCGGGTGATCTCGGGCGCCGAACTGGGCACCCTGATGGCGGCCGTCGACCTGTGAGGGATGGTCCGGGCGCGGCGATCCCGCAGCGCCCGGACGCCGATCCAGAGCAGGGTCAGCGGCCACGCGAGCTCGAGCACCAGGGCGTCCGGCGCGGCCTCCCAGCCGAACCGCACGGAGTTCAGCAGCGAGCCCGTCTGCTGGATCGCCGGTAGGGCGAAGACGGCGGCGAGGGTCACCGCCGCGACGGGCCAGAACATCAGGGTCCACAGCGCCGGACGGCGTCCGGTGCGTCGACGGGTCCGGGCCCGTCGGCGCGAGCCGACGATCGTGATCACGAGGGTGACCAGGCCCGCCCACAGCACCGCCGTCGCGATCCGGTACCCCTGAGCGACGTGTGGTGATTCGCCCACCAGCACCGCGGTGGCACCGCTGCCGGTCGCCGCGGCGTTCGAGAGCCATTGCCCCGCCACGAGATCGACCACGGCGCGCTGCTCGGCCGGGATCATCACGATGTCGGCGTGATAGCGGTCGGTCGTTCCGCTGTGGGTGACCACGCGTCGTCCCGACCTGGTGCCGCTGAACCACCCCATGGCGTAGGACTCGAGCTCGGTGCCGGCATGGTCGGGTACCTCGATGGTGCCGCGATGCATGGTGGTCATCAGCTCAGTGGGCAGCAGCCGGGCGCCGTCGGCGGTGGCGCCGTCCCCCAGCTGGAATCGGGTGTAGGTGGCCAGATCGCGCGCGGTCGAGATCACGTAGCCGTCGGCCAGGGCGGACTCGAAGCCCGTCTCGGGCCGGGTCACGGGGAATCCCAGGATCGTGGTGTGGCCCTCGGCCATGCCCGCGGCGCGGGCGGTCGCGCCGTCGGTGAACGTGCGGGTCAGACCCAGGGGTTGCAGCACGTCGGCACGCAGCACCTCGGGGAAGGGCCGTCCCTCGACCTGCTCGAGCAGGCGCGCCAGGACGGCGTAGCCGACGTTGCAGTACGCGAAACGTTGCCCTGGTTCGGCTGTCGGCGTGATCGACCGCAGCTGACGTACGCGTCCGGCAAGGTCTGTGGCGTGCGGGTCACAGTCGGTGAGGTCGAGGCCGGAGGTGTGGTTCAGCAGGTGCCGCACCAGAACCCGTGGGGTGCGAGCGCCGTCCGCCAGACGGAACTCGGGCAGGTAGCGCACCACGGGGGCATCCAGGTCGACCTGTCCTCGCGCGACGGCCACCATCGTGGCCAACGCCGTGAACGACTTGCTCACCGAGCCGATCACGAACGGGGTGTCCGGCCCGGCTCCCTGGCGGCCACCGAAGTAGGTCTGGTCGCCGTCCAGCACGGCGTAGGCGGCCGGCAGGGTGGCGCCGGCGTCCAGCTGCGTTTCGAGGGCGCGGACCACGGGATCCTCCGATGCCGAGGTCGCCGGCCGGGGCGAGACCACCGGGGCCGAGACCGCCGCGGCGAGCGGGGCGGACTGACTCGCGAGGACCGCGGCGAGGAATGTGGCGAGGGTTCCCAGACGAACTCGGTGATGGACTCTCATGTCCCATGAGCCTGGTGCGGGGGCGTCTGGCGAACCAGGGTGCCCACCCCCGATTCGCGGCGGGGGACAGCCCCCACCCACACCGCACTAGGCTGGGTCGCGTGAACACGGTGCGGGTGGTCGGCACCGGCCTGCTCGGCACCAGCGTCGCGTTGTGCCTCAGCGGAGCCGGGGTACGGGTGCTGCTCGCCGATCCCTCACCGACGGCGCTGGCACTGGCCCGTGACCTGGGCGCCGGTGAGATCGACACCGGTGAGTTCGATCCCGACCTGGTGGTGGTGGCCGCCCCACCGGACGTCGTGGCGCAGGTGGTGCTCGCCGAGCTGGCCCGTCACCCGCAGGCGACGGTGACCGATGTCGCCAGCGTGAAGGCCAGCGTGCTGGACGCCGTCCTGGCCGGTGGCGGGGACGCCGCGCGCTACGTCGGGGGGCACCCGATGGCGGGTCGGGAGCGTTCGGGGGCCGTCGCGGCGCGCGGCGATCTGTTCCTGGGCCGGCCGTGGGTGATCTGTCCGACGCCGAAGAACGAGTCGCGGCGGGTGGACGCCGTCCGGTGGCTGGCGTCGACGGTGGGCGCCAGCGTGGTGACCATGTCGGCGGCCGAGCACGACGAAGCGGTGGCGCTCGTCTCCCACACGCCGCAGGTGATGGCCAGCCTGGTGGCCGGTCGGTTGCAGCAGGCGCCGGACGCCGCGGTGGCCATCGCCGGTCAGGGCCTGCGCGACGTGACCCGGATCGCGGGTAGTGACCCCACGCTGTGGGCGCAGATCTTGGCAGCCAACGCGGGGCCGGTGACCGAGGTGCTGTCCGCCGTCCGTGACGACCTGGACGGCGTGCTCGCGGCGTTGGCGGCGTTGGCCGCCGAGCGGGAGGGGCACCCCGCCCGTGGGGCGCGGGCCGACATCGCCCGAGCGGTCGCGGCGGGACGGTCCGGGCGTGAGCGGCTACCAGGCAAGCACGGGACGCGACCGATGGTGTTCGCCACGATCACGGTGGCGATCCCGGACGAACCCGGGTCACTGGCCCGGTTGTTCGCCGACATCGGCGATGCCGGGGTGAACATCGAAGAGCTGGCGCTGGAGCATGCCCCCGGCCGTGCCGTGGGTCTGGTCGACCTGTCGGTGCTGCCGTCGGCGGGCGAGGCGTTGGAGCGGGCGCTGGCCGATCGCGGTTGGCAGGTCGTGTCCTGAGCCGTTGCGCTCGGGACCTCCGAAGACCTCCCGCCCATGATCACCGTTAGATCGCAGTTTGCTCCGGCTCGGCGGTGGGAAAGTGCGACCCAACGGTGATCATGCGGTGGGGTCCGGGCATGGGGTGGGGGTCGGGCATGTGTCCGGGTCGGGGTGGTCAGCGTCGACAACGCGACCTGCTGGACGCCGCCGATGAAGTT
Source organism: Kineosporiaceae bacterium (assembly GCA_016713225.1). Taxonomy (NCBI): domain Bacteria; kingdom Bacillati; phylum Actinomycetota; class Actinomycetes; order Kineosporiales; family Kineosporiaceae; species Kineosporiaceae bacterium. Next base: position 1,019,990 of record JADJPO010000003.1, on the reverse strand, counting down.
CGCGGGATCGAGCCAGCGTTCGTAGGCGGCGCGCAGCGGCGGCCAGTCGGCATCGGTCAGTGCGAACCAGTCCGTGTCGCGGTTGCGTCCCTTGTAGACCAGGTGCTGGCGGAACCGCCCCTCGTAACGAAACCCCAGGCGCAACGCGGCCAGCCGCGACGGCTCGTTGCGGCTGTCGCACTTCCACTCGTAGCGCCGGTAGCCGAGGTCGTCGAATATGTGCCGCGCCATCAGGTACATCGCCTCGGTCGCGGCCCGGGTGCGCTGCAGGGTCCGGCCGAACAGGATCGAGCCGATCTCGACCGCGCCGTTCGCTGGGTCGGCGCGCAGCCACGAGGCCATGCCGGACGCCGCGCCCGGCTGCGCGGCGTCGTCCAGGGGGCGGATCGCCAGGCTCACCCACCCCGCCGGGGCGGCGGCCAAGCGTTGGCGCAGCTGTGCGACGTTCGGGGGTGGTTCGTCGTTGCGGTAGGTCCACAGCGCAGTGTCAGTTGGGTCGGCCAGCGTGGCGAACAGGTCGTCGGCGTGGTCGCCGGTGAGCGGTTCGAGGACGACGTAGCGCCCCTGTAATCGGACCGGCACCGGCGCAGAGCAGCCGGACCATGCCTCGAGCGGGTCGCCGAGGGGTTGGCCGTGGACGTTGAGGACGGTCACGTCGAGCAACCTAACCCCGCGACCCATGATCACCGTTGGATCGCAGTTTGCTCCGGCTAGGCGGTGGGAAAGTGCGATCCAACGGTGATCATGGGCCGGGGGCCGGGGGCTGGGGGCTGGGGGCTGAGGGCTGGGGGCTGAGGTTGAAGGCGGGGCGAGGGAGAATCGGTGATCGTGTCCACCGACTTCCGGTTGCGCTCGATCGCGCTGACGGCGTACGGCCCCTCGGCGCTGGCCGCGATCGGGTACGGCGCCACCCTGCCGGTGCTGCCGTTGCTGGCTCGTCACCTCGGGGCCAGCGTCCAACTCGCCGCGTTGATGATCGGGTTGGCCGGGCTCGGGCCACTGATCGCCTCGCTGCCGGCGGGTTCCCTGGTGGATCGCATCGGGGAGCGGCGCACCCTGGTCGGGGCCGGGGTGATCGACGCCACGGCGATGACGATCATGGCTCTGGCCGGGAACCTGCCGTTGTTCATGGTCACGGCGCTGGTCAGCAACATCGCCTGGACCGCGTTCCTGTTGGCCCGGCAGGGATACATGATCGATCTGGTGCCGGCCGCGCATCGGGCGCGGGCCTTGTCGACCCTGGGCGGCGTGCACCGCATCGGCGCCGTGGTCGGCCCGCTGCTGGGCGCCGTCCTGATCGATCGGTGGGGGATCCGCGCGCCGTTCCTGCTGGCAGCGGTCGCCTCCCTCGCGGCGGCGGCGCTGACGCTGACCCTGCCCGACCTGAGCGCCCCGGCTCGAGCCGAGCACGCCGGCGTCCGCATGATCGAGGTGCTCGGTGCGCATCGCGGCGTCCTGTTCACCCTGGGCACCTCGGTGGTGGTGATCTCGGGCACCCGTGCCGTGCGCGCAGCGCTGGTGCCGCTGTGGGCCGAACACGTCGGCCTCGACGCCGAGGTGATCTCGCTGATCGTCGGGGTGTCCTCGGCGATCGAACTGCTGCTGTTCTACCCAGCGGGCTGGATCATGGACCGCTACGGGCGGTTCTGGGTGGGCTGGTCGTGTGTCGCGGTGATGGCGCTGGGGTTCTGCCTGTTGCCGCTGGCCCACGGCGCGGTCACGGTGCAGGCCGTCGCGCTGGTGATCGGGATCGGCAACGGTCTGGGCTCGGGCATCGTCATGACGCTGGGTGCCGATGCGGCGCCGACGCGGGGCCGGTCCCAGTTCCTGGGGGCCTGGCGCACCTGCGGTGAGGTGGGCGGCGTGGGCGGGCCGCTGCTGCTCGGCGGGTTGGCTGCGCTGGCGCCGCTGGCCACCGCCGTGGTGGCGACCGGGGTGGTCGCCCTGGTCGGCAGCGGCTGGGTCGGGTTCTGGGTACACCGCGCCGGACGCCGCGCCCCCGCCGGGTGAGGCGCCGTCCGCAACCCGGGCGGGACATCGGTCGCCGCCCGGCGAGATAGTCTGGGGCGCCGTTCCCCGGTGGTCTGCCACCGTTCCCGAGTTGTCTTCCGGAGGTTGAAAGTGCCTGCCGACGCCGCCGTACCGCGCCGCGCCGGACTGGTCGTCGCTATCGACGGACCCTCTGGCTCGGGCAAGTCGAGCGTCTCGCGCGAGGTGGCGCGCCGGCTGGGCCTGCGCTACCTGGACACCGGGGCGATGTACCGCGCGGTGTGCTGGTCGGTGCTCGCCGCCGGGCTCCACACCGCTTCGGACGACGCCGCGCAGGCTGTGGTGACCGCCCACACGGTGGCGCTCGACCTCGACCTCTCGACCGACCCGGACCTGGAGCGCATCGCCGTCCGGCGCGGGGGTCGGCTGGTGGAGGTGACCGAGGCGATCCGCGAGCACCGGATCTCGGCGGCGGTCAGCGCCGTGGCGACCAACCTGGGGGTGCGGGCCGATCTGCGCCGCCGCCAGCGCGAGATCATCGACGCGGCCCGGGCCGACGGCAGCGGGATCGTGGCCGAGGGGCGCGACATCACCACGGTGGTGGCCCCGGACGCCGACGTCCGGCTGCTGTTGACCGCGAGTGAGGCGGCCCGGCTGGCGCGCCGGGCGCGCGAGGTGCACGGTGAGGCCAGCGCCGAGGCGGTGGCCTCGATGCGGGACGTGGTGGTGCGCCGCGACGCCGACGACGCGACGGTGTCGAGCTTTCACACCGCGGCGGACGGCGTGCTGGAACTGGATTCCTCGGGACTGACCTTCGATCAGACGGTCGAGGCCGTGCTGAGTGTGTGTGGAAACGTGAGTGTGGGATGACTGAGCCGGATGTCGGGCGGGCTTTGCTCGCCGGACTGGACGAGTACGACCTGTCTGAGGAGGACCGCGCGCTGCTCGCCGAGGGCGAGGACGCCGGGGGGGCTGAACAGAGCGCGGGGCCATTGCCGGTGCTCGCCGTGGTCGGCCGCCCGAACGTGGGCAAATCGACACTGGTGAACCGGATCCTGGGCCGGCGCGAGGCGGTCGTCGAGGATGTTCCCGGCGTGACCCGTGACCGGGTGAGCTATCCCGCGGAGTGGGCAGGGCGCCCGTTCCTGGTGGTGGACACCGGGGGCTGGGAGCGGGACGTCCGGGGGATGGCGGCACGGGTGGCCGAGCAGGCCGAGCTGGCCGTCGAGCTGGCCGATGCGGTGTTGTTCGTCGTCGATGCCACGGTCGGCGCCACGGACACCGACGAAGCCGTGGTGAAACTGTTGCGCCGCAGCGGGAAGCCCGTCGTACTGGCCGCGAACAAGGTGGACGACCTGCGCGGTGAGGCCGATGCCGCGACCTTGTGGAGCCTGGGACTCGGTGAGCCGTACCCGGTCTCGGCCGTGCACGGCCGAGGCAGCGGCGACCTGCTCGACGCCTGCCTCGCGGTGCTGCCGGAGGTCTCGGCGGTGGGCGGCGCGGAGCAGGACGGGCTGCGCCGGGTGGCGCTGCTGGGGCGCCCGAATGTCGGGAAGTCCTCGCTGCTCAACGCTTTGGCGGGGCGCGAGCGGGTGGTGGTCGATGCCACCGCCGGGACGACGCGCGACCCGGTCGACGAGATCGTCGAGATCGGGCAGCGGCCGTGGCGAGTGGTCGACACCGCCGGGATCCGCCGCAAGGTGCACCAGTCGCACGGGGCCGACTTCTACGCCTCGCTGCGTACCCGGGCGGCGCTCGAGAAGGCGGAGGTCGCCGTCGTCCTGCTCGATGCCTCGGAGCCGTTGACCGAGCAGGACACCCGCGTGATCCAGATGGTGGTCGACGCCGGGCGAGGGCTGGTACTCGCCTACAACAAGTGGGACCTGGTGGACGAGGAGCGTCGTCGCTACCTCGAGCGTGAGTTCGAGATCGACCTGGTGCAGGTGCAGTGGGCGCCCCGGGTCAACGTCTCGGCCAAGACCCGTTGGCACGTGGACCGTTTGGCCAGGGCGCTCGACACCTCGCTGGCCTCGTGGGAGCAGCGGGTCCCGACCTCGCGGCTGAACGGGGTGCTGGCCGAGATCGTGGCAGCCCACCCGCACCCGCTGCGTGGGGGCAAGCAGCCGCGCATCCTGTTCGGCACCCAGGCGGCGACTCGTCCGCCGCGATTCGTGTTGTTCACCACCGGGTTCCTCGAAGCGGGCTATCGACGCTTCGTCGAGCGGAGGCTGCGCGAGGAGTTCGGGTTCACCGGGACGCCGATCGAGGTCTCGGTGCGCCCCCGCGAGAAGCGTCGTCGCTGAAGCGGTTTCAGCCGTCGACGCCCTGTCGACCACGTCGTTGGGTGGGGGGCAGGAACGTGCCGTGGGCACGGACGATCGGTGGGGGGACGTCGTCCGGGGCTGTGGCGAGCGCGGCGATCTCGGCACGGTGGCGGGGTAGATCCTCGGCGCACCAGCGATCGAATGCCTCGGTGTTCAGTGGCCGAGCCAGGTGGTACCCCTGGGCCACGGCGCAGCCGTAGCTGTGCAGCAGGGCCATCGACTCGGCGTTCTCGACGCCCTCGGCGACGGTCTGCAGACCGAGGTTGCGACCCAGATCGAGCATGCCTCGCACGATGACGTCGTTGCTGCGGTCCTGGTTCATGGTCATGATGAAGGACTTGTCGATCTTGAGCTCGTGTAGCGGCAGGTTCTTCAGGTGAGCCAGGCTGGTGTAGCCGACGCCGAAGTCGTCGATGGCGATGGAGATGCCGTGGTCGGTGAGGCGGCGCAGGACCTCGGCGGCACGTACCGGCTCGCTGATGATGGCCGACTCGGTGACCTCGAGGAGCAGCAGTTCGGTGGGTAGGGCGTGCCGTTCCAGAAGCAGGGCGACACGTTCGACCAGGTCGTCGTCCAGCAGGTTGCGCGGCGAGAGGTTGACCGAGACCCGGATGGGGTGGCCGGCGTCCAGCCATCGGCGGGCCTGGCGGACGGCGAGGGTGAGCACTCGATCGGTGAGGGGGGTGATCAGGCCGGTGTGCTCGGCCATCGGCAGGAAGGTGTCGGGGAAGAGCAGGCCACGATCGGGGTGTTGCCACCGCACCAGGGCCTCGGCGCCCGTCAGCTCTCCGGTGTCCAGACGCAGCTGAGGCTGGAAATGGATGATCAGCTCCTCCGCGTCCAGGCCGCGGCGCAGGTCGCTGAGCAGGGCGAGTCGATCGGGGTGGTGATGGTCGGCGTCCGGGTCGTAGGAGAAGATCCCGATGCCGCGGTTCTTGGCGACGTACATCGCGACGTCGGCGCGCTGCATCAGCGTGGTCGCATCGTCCCCGTGCAGTCCTGCGAGGACGACGCCGATGCTCGCCTCGACCTCGAGGTCGAGGCCGTCGACCAGGAACGGCTGGGTGAGGGCGTCGAGGGTCCGCCGAGCGATCACACAGGCCAGGTCGAGGGTTTCGACGCCGGGCAGCAGGACGGCGAACTCGTCGCCGCCGAGGCGGGCGATGGTGTCGCCCGGGTGAACGGTGTCGGCCAGGCGAAGGCCGATCTGGGTGAGCAGCAGGTCACCGAGATGGTGGCCCAGGGTGTCGTTGATGTCCTTGAACCGGTCGAGGTCGATCAGGAGTAGCGCCGAGGCGGGAGCATGTTCGTCGGCCAGCGCGGCCTGGAAGCGACGGGCGAGCAGCACCCGGTTCGGCAGCCCGGTGAGGGCGTCGTGCAGCGCCTGAGTCGTCAGGGCGTTCTGCAGCATCTGGCGCTCGGTGACGTCGCGCGCCGTGAGCACGATGCCCTGGACCGAGGGCTCGTGGGTGAGGTCCTGGGCGGTGATCTCGTACTCCCGCCAATGGTCATCGCTGCCGAGCCGACAGGCGATCCCCTCGCGCTCGGCCCGATCGGCGCCGAGTCGGAGGCAGGCCTAGGCTGCCTCGAGATCGTCCGGATGGACCAGATCGAGCCAGGTCGACCCGCGCCGATCCGAACCGAGATGGTCGTCGAGGAACCGCGTCGTCGAGGGGCTGCTGAAGGTGAGCTGTCCGGCGCTATCGACCACCATGACGAGGTCGGATGATTGGTCTACCAATGCTCGATAGCGCTCCCCGGCCTCGTGTTCGGCCCGATGCCGGGCGTCGGCGCGTACGCCGCGCTCGAGCACCCAGGCCGAGGTGCCCATGAGCGACACGATGGTGGCCAGGATGCCCAGGTCACTGATCAGACCCTGATGGGCTGCCCGCTCGCCGAGCGCGATGATGTGCTGCTCGAGGATCGAGTCCAGGGAGTCGAACCGTGGGTCGACCAGGTCCTCGTCGACCTGCACGGCGGCAATGGGAGAGTCGTTGCGCTGCAGGGCGATGAGCCGGTCGAGTGCCTCGTGGTAGGCGCCGAACGCTGCGGAGATCTGCGTGACAGCACCCAGGGACAGGCCTTCGCCACCGGCATCGTGCAACCCGTACTGGATGTCGGCGGCGGTAACGCTCAGTGCCGAGGCCATGTCATCCGCCGACATGTCCCCCGCCCGGAGCCGCCACTCCTGTCCGTCCAGCTCGTGTAGTTGCGTGGCCAGCCGTTGCAGATCGCTCTGTGCCTCGACGGCCTGGAGCGCCGAGCGCTTGAGGGCCAGGGTGAACAGGCCGGCCGTCGTCCCGAGGGCGAGCAGCAGGGCCAGGGTCAGCAGTCTGCGCCACGGTCGCACCCGCTGGCGTCGTGGCTCTCCGGCGGCAGAGCCCGTGTCGGGCACGACGGCGTCGCGGGTGCTCGTCGGGGTCGCTTCGGACGGCACGAGTGTCTTTGTCGACCAGGGTGTCTGTGCTCTGTAGCTCTGGCGGGGGGTGAGCGCGCTGCCCGGCGGATATCGGTCGAAGACGAGGGTCCGTCATGCGCTAGCATCGTCAAGCCCGCTCGATGATGCCGGGCACGACCGGGACGTAGCGCAGCTTGGTAGCGCACTTGACTGGGGGTCAAGGGGTCGTGGGTTCGAATCCCGCCGTCCCGACCATATAACCGCAGGTCAGAGGCATGATCAAATCGTATACCCCCTCGGGGTATGAAGATCATGTGCTGTTCGTGTGTTGTGTGTTGGCCCGTTCGACCTGCAGCTCCCTCGCGATCGACCCGCCATGTTGGTCGCGTCCACGGCGTACGTGAGCCGTGGGACCCTGGACCGCCTCGCCCAGGCCGATCAGCTCTTCGTCGCAGGCGGCCCAGCGGAGGTCGGCGAAGGGACCCTCACCTGGCACGCCGGCAAGCCGGTCTGGGCGCCGGCGCCGATGCCGCAGGACAAGAGCAGCGCCCTCAAGACCGCCTACCGGCGCCTCGAAGGCGCCTACGCCGAGTCCGTCTCGCAGGTCCACTACATGAGCAGCCCGGCGCATCAGCCTCGCAGCTGGCTTGATCGAGAGCACACCGCTGAGGGCACCGCTGCCCGTGCCGTCACAACAGAGACTGTCGGCCAGAGCCGAGCGAGGGTTATGGGCTGCTCCTCATACCTTTGCTGGTGCGCAACCCAACCGAGCAAGCCCTTCGCGCGCCACTCGAGGGTGACCGCGAGACGACCGATGCATGAGGTGGCGCGTCACCCCCGTACGCCCGTTGGGGTTGTCCGCGTTGCCAATTGGCCATCCGGGGCTCGACGTCTGGACTCCTCTGAGAGGCTTGACGAACGACCATTCGAGGAGTGAATCGCACGCAGGTGGGGTGAAGGCATGAGCCCGGGATCGATTGACGACTGGTACGCCGACGCGAACCTCGACGGGCGCATGGAACCCAAGCATGACTGGGCGAATGACGATGCTCCTGACCGCTCGACCACCTCGTGGATCGATCGGAAGGCGGGTGTGCCGAGCGAGGTCGATCGCGCTGGCGACACGGGACAAGGCCGGCGGCGGAAACGGCGAAACAAGCGGTCCATGACCGCTGGCGAACTCAAGATGGCTGCCCATCGCATCCGTGCATATGAACCCCACCTGACTCCAGCGCAAGTGGCGTTCAGGCTGAGAGAGGCAGGGTTCGATGGCGTTACCAAGGCCGCGGTCGCCCGGGCGCTGGCCAAGGAAGCGCCGTCGGCGCGCGAACCGCACCCGTCCAGTGGGGTACGTCGGGCGTACCCGGTAGCTCGTGAAGACCTCGCCCGCAGCGTCGTGCCGCCCAAGGCAGTCAACCCTGCGCCGCCGCCTCCTTCGGGTCGAGGGCACCTGTCGCCGTCGCTGTCTGGCGGCGCGGAGCAGGACGTGAAAGTTGCCGGCCGTCGCTCCTGGTGGGCGAAGTTGACTTCGAGGGTGCTGGCACGTCGAGCGCCCCGGCAGGCGAAGACCATCGACCCGGCTCGACCCGACCTGGAGCGAGCCGGGAGCCGGGGCCTGGTGAACGAGGGACGCCGCGAGCCTCGCCTTGCCAGCTGCCCGTCGTGCGGAGCGCCGATCGGCTTCAACGGCTCTTGTCGCTGCTCGTAGTTGACTGAGCCAGCTGTTGCTACGTCTACCAGCCTGGGTAGCGACTCCACCACACCGGGTCCGGCGCCGCTGTGAACTCCGTTCCGCCGGGTTTGGCGGTGATTTGGGAGTAGGCGTCCTGGGCGAGTTGGTCGGCGACCCAGGCGATCTCCAGGTCGTTCACGAGCTCACTCGGGACGCTTCGTAACCCGTTTGCCGCGCCGTAGAGCGCCGCGGCTGTCGTTGTCGCTCCTCGTCCATGGGCGCGGGCGCGGTGGATGGCATCGGCGAGGTCATCGGCAGCATGTGCAGCGATGCGTCCGTGGTGCAGGGCGTGCATTGCCGTGCCTGGTGGTGCGGAGGACGATTGGCGTGGCAGCTCGACCCGGTCACCTTCTCCGTGCAGCAGCTTGGCAACGAGATCAACTCCCTCTGCGGCGGCCGATGCGGCGTCGGGGCTGCCATGGGTGAGCCCCGCCAGGTCGGCGCCGATCTGGGCGGCATTTGTCAGCTCGGACGCGAAGATCGCGGTTGGAAGGCTGCGCGTAAGCGCGTGATGCCCCGAGCTGTTGCCGACGGCGCCTGCGGGTGCTACCGAGGAGCGACGCAGCGCAGCGACGGTTGCCGGGGCTCGGCCGTGTCGCATCGACAACGGACGTACCTGGCTGAGCCAGCCGTCCGGCCAGTCACCTGAGGTGCCCCAGTGAGCGGCGAACGATGATCCGAGGCCTTGGACGTGGGCCCATCGGCACCAGGCGTGCCAAACGACCGATGGCGGGTGGCACAGTCCCTTATGGTCATAACGGACCGACGCTCGGATGAGTCCTTCGAGGGTGAAGCAGGCGAGCTGCGCCAAGCAGGTTCCTTGGACGCGAGCCGTCCCGCCGCTCGTCGTGTCGTAGGCGTCACCCAAGAGCAGCCCGAGCATGAGGCCGCGAACTCGGTCCTCGTTGAGGCGCATCGTCACGAAGGCGCCCTCCACTCGCTGGCGCTGATCAAGGGTCAACGCAGAGTATCTGCCGACGGGGCCGATATGTTGGCCTCGGGGGCAGCCGCGGGTGCGCGGTGGGCAGAGTCCGTTGCGCGACGTTTGGGGGACCAGCAGGGTGGTGCACGCAGGGTCCGATCGCTGGGTCGAGGTGTCTCCCTCGCAGTTCCCCCACGAGGCTGATGGTCTGGCCTTGGTGCGATTGATCATGCCTGACGAGACACCGTTCCGGGCCTGGTCGAACTTCGAGTTCCGCGACTCGCGAGGCCGCTGGCACGAGGTTGACCTGCTGCTTCTCGGCCGCGGACAGCTCCACCTGATCGAGCTGAAGTTCTACGCTGGAACCCTGCGCGGGGACGACCAACGGTGGACCCGAGACCAACGCCGCCCTGAGGACTCCCCACTCAAGCTCGCCCGCCGCAAGGCGCAGTACTTCGCGACCAAGCTCCGTGACGAGCTGCGGATATGGGCTGCTGAGAAGAAGGTCACGATCCCTGATGAGAGGGACGTCGTCCCGTTCGTCCAGGAGTCGGTGTTCCTCCACCATCCGGACTTCCGGTCAGCCCTGCGTGAGGCCAGCGCGATCGGGCTGTTCGGCCTGGACGGTGGTGAGAACCGCAGCAACCTTCCGGGCATCTCTACCCTCGTGTTGGAAGCGGCGGGCCGGAGGTCGGTCGGCCGCAACCAGGAGCGCATTCTGGTCGAACTCATGGCGCGTATCGGCCTGGTCCAGCGCCGCGAACGTGACGCGGGGTCGTGGGTCATTCAGGATCAGGCGATTGACTCAGGTGACGGCTGGCAGGACTGGCTCGCTTCCCACCGTGTGGTGCCGACTGACCACGCTCGCATCCGGTTCCGGGTGTTCGCACCGAGCGCGAGCCAGCAGGAAAATGCCGCGGCCCACGCGATCGCCACGCATGAGTTCCAGGTGATGTCGCGGCTCCAACACGATGGCCTGCTGCGACCGCGTGACGTCGTCGACTCCGAGCTCGGCGTCGGGCTGGTCTACCCGTACGACCCGCACTGGGAGCGTCTCGACCTGTACCTGGCGGGCCAGACCCAAGGCATCCCGCTGACGACACAACTGTCGATCATCCGGCAGGTCGGTGAGGCCCTGCAGTACGCGCACAACAACAAGGTCGTGCACCGCGCCCTGTCGCCGCTGGCGGTGTGGGTGCGCCAGGATCCCGGAACAGCACACGACGTCAAGGTCCGCGTCGGCGACTGGCAGGCGGCCGGAGCCCTGGACGCCGCATCGGCCACCAGGCCGGCCCCCGGAGTCACGTCGGTGGTGGGCGCCCGAGCCGCCGACGACGAGCCCCAACTCGTCGAGGTGTTCCGCGCGCCCGAGGGGGCGTGGAATGCCGGCGCCGATCGGATCCGGCTCGACGTGTTCGGCCTCGGCGCGCTGGCGTTCTACCTGCTCACCGGCACTCAACCTGCGCCACACGCTCTCGCGTTGAAGACGCGCCTGCAGGAGCAGCAGGGTCTGGACGCCGCGATCGAGCTGCCACAGATCTCCTCCACGCTGCGCTCCCTGATGCTCAAAGCCACCCATCCGGCGCCCACCCAGCGCACCGCCGACGTCACAACGGTTCTCGCTCACCTCTCCGCCGCCGAACGGGAGTCCGCGACGGACGTCGATGAGACCGACCCGTTGGACGCCGTGCAGGGAGCCATCCTCGACGGCCGGTTCGAGCTGAAGCGCCGCCTCGGTCAGGGCTCCACGGCCGTCGGTCTGCTGGTCACCGACCTGCTCGCCCAGGGGAGCGACACCGAGCGGGTGCTGAAGGTCGCACTCAACGAAGACGCCGCGGCACGGCTGGACGATGAGGCGGCGGTGCTGCGAAAGCTCACCGTGCCGGGGGTCGTCAAGGTGCTCGACGGCCCACTCGTCGTCGGGGGTCGGCGGGCCCTGTTGCTCGAGAGCGCCGGACCGCAGACGCTGAGCGACGTCCTGCGCACCCGGGAACGCCTCTCTCTGGACCTGCTCGATCGCTTCGGCCAAGACCTGTTGGAGTGCCTCGTCGCGCTCGACAAGGCTGGCGTCGACCACCGCGACATCAAACCGTCGAACCTGGGCGTGCGAGAGAGCCGGGGCGACCGGACCAAGCACCTCGTGCTGTTCGACTTCTCCCTGACCCGGGCCGCGGCGTCAGCGACCTCGGCCGGCACCCCGCCGTATCTCGACCCGTTCCTGACCGGTCCGCGGGACCGGTACGACTCCGCGGCAGAGCGCTACGCCGCCGCGGTGGTGCTGTTCGAGATGGCTACAGGGGCGACACCGGTCTACGGGGACGGGCAGTCCGACCCGGCTACCATCCCGGACGAAGCCTCGGTCGAGCCCGCCCAGTTCGACCACGCCCTAGCGGAAGGGCTGACAGCCTTCTTCCGTACCGCCCTGGCTCGAGACGCCAAGCGTCGCCACCACACGGCCGACGCGATGCGTTCCGCCTGGCTGGCCATCTTCGCCAACGACGCAACCACTGAGCCTGACACGACGAACGACGAGCTGGCAGCCCGGGCAACCTTGACGACGCCGCTGCGCGACTCCGGGCTGACTGCCCGGGCACTGTCGGCTCTGGAGCCCTACGCGGTGCCAACGGTGGGCGAGCTGCTCACCGTCGACCCGGTCCGGCTGTCCCGATTGCCCGGGGTCGCCAACGCCACTCGGCTGCAGATCAGCGCCCGGATCAAGCAATGGCGCGCGCGGTTGGGCGAGCAGCGGTCAGCTGCCCCCGGCGGCGGTGTCCCCACGCCGACAGATGCTGCAGACGTCCTGCTGGCCGCGATCACGACGTCGCGGTCCCCAGCCCGGGGAGCGATGGTGCGGCTGGTGCTCGGTGTCGGGACCGACCTGGACGCCTTCGCGACGCAAGCCCAGCTGGCAGCGAACCTGCCCGACCCCGTGACGCCGCAGCGAGCCACGCAACTCCTGGCGACGCTGCAGGAGGTGTGGGCCGGCGACGACGCGGCGCGCGGGCTGTTGGACCGGCTCGCGGAGGCTGTGACGAGCCGGCTCGACGAGCTCGGCGCTGTCGCGACCCTGTCAGAGCTCACCGCGACCGTGCTGGAGTCGCTGGCCACACAGGAACACCCGGACGGGCGGCTGGCCCGCGGGTTGCTGCGGTTCGCTCTTGAGCGGCGCCGCGCGCTCGGCCGCGCCGACGGCGCGGGGGAGTCGTTGTGGCTGCGCCGCCGCTCCGGGGTCGCCTTGCTGGTGGCCGGGGACCAAACGCTCCTCGACGTTGCCGAGCCCCTTGGCGCCGAGGCGGATCGACTCGTGGCCGCTGCCGGAGACCCGGTCCAGGCAGTCGTGCCGGCGGCACGGGCCTGCGCGCGGCTGGAGGCCGCTCTGCCGTCCGACGGTTCGCTACCAGCCGGACTGCGTGACCCGATTCGACTGGTGCGCCTGGCCGCCTCACTGTCGACCCACGCCGCGTCGTCTGGGGCCGGTGAGTTGCACCATCGAGACCTGTCGCAGCGAGCGGCGTTGGAACTCGCGTTCGTGGGCTTCGGCGGTGGGCAGCAGCTCGCCCCGGACGAGGTGCGTGAACGGGTCCGCGTCCGGTTCCCGGCGGTGGCGTCGCTGCCCAAGCGACCGACTTTGGATGCACTCGTCGCGGACGCCGGTCTGGGGTGGACCTTCGACGACCGGCTCGGGGTCTACCGGGCGAGGGAGTCCAGTGCGGCGACGACAGGACTGGAGTCGCGCCGCCCGACCAGCCACGCGGTGAACACCTCTCCGGTCGGGACGACTGGTGCGCTCGGAGCACGGTTGGAGAGCTCGATCGCCAGCCGCTCCTTCCTCGCCCTCGGCGTACGCGCCGACAGGCTGGCGCGCCTCGTGGCCTCGGCCGAGACACGTTACCGTGCAACGGTCGTCGACCTCACCGGCGTGCTGCTCGACGCCCTCCGCGCAACCTCGACCTCCACCGGGCCGTCGTGGGAGCACGTGCGAGCAGCAGATGCCGAAGGCGAGTCGAGCCGAGCTCGGCGGGGCCTGAATGAGTTGGTCCGCCGCTCATGGCCCACCGTCGAAGCAGCCGTTGAGGCCGCCCTGGCCGAGGCGGAGCCCGACGCTCCGGTACTGCTCACCGAGGCCTCACCTCTGGCCCGGTACAACAACGTCGGCCTGCTCGCCCGATGGACAGATCTGGCCGCCCCGCGCCGCCGCGCGGTCTGGCTCGTCGTGCCGCAACTCGGCGGGAACCACGGCCCACTGCTCGACGGACGGCCGGTGCCGTTGGCGGCGCCGAACCAGTTCGTCGCCCTGGACAACGACTGGATCGATGCCGCGGCTGCCCTGACCGCGGCCGCTCGAATGGAGGAGTGAGAGTGGCCGTGAGCCCGGGCCTGACGGCCGCGCTGAAGAAGTTCGTAATTGAGCTGGAGGACGACCTGCGCGACCAGGTCGAGGGACAGCCCGAGGTGCGGGCAGTGTGGGCACAGGAGCACCACGAGGCGGTTCAGCGGGAGCGCACCTCAATGGCGTGGCAGGTCTGGCGCGATGACCGGGTCACCCAAGCGGCGGTAGCGTGGGTGCTGACCACGGTGTTCATTCGGTTCTGCGAGGACAACCGTCTGCTGGGACCGGTGTGGATCGCTGGCCCCCCGGAACGTCGTCAAGAGGCGCTGGACGCCGAGCTCGCGTACTACCGGGCGAACCCAGAACACAACGACCGGGAATGGCTGCTGCAGGCGATCGAGCATCTCAGGTCGACGAAGGCGACGCGAGACCTCGTTGAGTCGCACTCTCCATTGTGGTCGGTCTCCCCCTCGGGTCGAGCCGCCAAGCGACTGCTGGCCTTCTGGCGTGAGCAGGCTTCCGGTTCCCTGGTGTGGGACCTCACTGACGATCAGCTGTCGACGCGCTTCCTCGGCGACCTCTATCAGGACCTCTCGGACTACGCGAAGAAGACGTTCGCGCTGCTGCAAACCCCGGAGTTCGTCGAGGAGTTCATCCTCGACCAGACCATGGAACCCGCTCTGTTGGAGCGGCCTTTGGAGGGGTTCCGGCTGATCGACCCGACCTGCGGCTCTGGGCACTTTCTGCTCGGAGCGTTTGCACGACTCGTCAACCGTTGGGCGGACAGGGCGCCGGGTCTGGAGGTGCAGTCCCGGGTGCAGAGGGCTCTGGATGCGATCCACGGAGTGGACCTCAACCCCTTCGCGGTGGCGGTCGCCCGGTTCCGCCTCCTGCTGGCCGCGCTCCAATCGAGCGGGCTGACCTCGCTCGAAGACGCGCCTGCCTTTGGGTTCAACCTGGCCGCGGGGGACTCACTGCTACACGGCTCGAGCCAGCTCGAACTCGACCTGCCGGGCATGGCGGACGCGGACTCCTCACTCAGCGGGTTCGCCTACGTGAGCGAGGATCTCGCCCTGCTCCGGCGGATCCTGGAGCCGGGTCGCTATGACGTCGTGGTTGGCAACCCGCCCTACATCACGGTCAAGGACAAGAAGCTGAATCAGGCCTACCGTGATCGCTACGCCACCTGCAAGGGCACCTACGCGTTAACGGTGCCGTTCATGGAGCGGTTCTTCCAACTCGCCAAGCCGACGTCGGGCGATCGTCCGGCTGGGTGGACTGGCCAGATCACCTCGAATTCCTTCATGAAGCGTGAGTTCGGTTCCCGCCTGATCGAGGAGTTCCTAAGTAAGCAGGACCTACGACTAGTGGTCGACACGTCGGGTGCCTACATCCCTGGGCACGGGACGCCGACGGTCATCCTGGTCGGTCAGCCGCGCCCATCGAGCGGCACAACGGTCAAGGCTGCCCTTGGGATCAGGGGTGAACCCGGCCAGCCATCAAACCCGGCCAAGGGTATGGTCTGGTCGTCCATCGTCGATGGCGTCGGGCAGAGCGAGTTCGAGAACGAGTACATCTCCGTCGTGTCCCTGCCGCTTGTCTCCCTTGCAAAGCACCCGTGGAGCCTAAGTGGCGGTGGGGCGGACCGCCTGCTCGCCGCAGTCGATGCGGTGGACAACCGCCGACTCGACGACCTTGTCACTGAGATCGGTTTCGGTGCCGTAACCCGCGAGGACTCAGCTTTCATGATCGGAGCAGGCGCCGCGCGACGGCACGGTGTAGACCCTGATCACATCCGACCGGTTGTTGAAGGGGACGTGACGCGTGATTGGGCGATAGTGGACCCGGTCGGCTCAATCTGGCCGTACAACCCGGAGACTCTTGGCGCGGAGCGCGACCCCTCCATTAGTCGATGCTTGTGGCCCTATCGGACATTGCTCAGCTCGCGAGTCGCTTACGGTCTGAGCCAAATACAGCGTGGCCTGCAGTGGTTCGAGTACTCCATGTTCTTCACGAAGCGGTTCGCCCTGCCGCTCTCGATTACGTTCGCGTTCGTGGCTACGCACAACCACTTCGTGTTCGATCGCGGCGGGAAGGTCTTCAATCGCTCAGCTCCGGTGATCAAGTTGCCGGAGGGGACGACGGAGGCCGATCATCTGGCGTTGCTCGGTGTGTTGAACTCTTCGACGGCCTGCTTCTGGCTCAAGCAGAACAGCCATGACAAAGGTAGCCAAGGTATCAACGAAGGCCTCAAAGCCGAAGCGTGGGAACGGTTCTATGAGTTCACTGGCACCACGCTCAAGGACTTTCCACTCCCCACTACCCTGCCTTTGGACAGGGGTCGCCTGCTCGATGAGCTCGCGACCCGGCGCGGAGTCATCTTCGCTGCAGCCACAACACCAACGTCGGCTACGCCGACGACGGCTGGGCTCGACGCGGCTCGCATGGCAACTGAAGAGGTCCGGGCACGAATGATCGCAGAGCAGGAGGAGCTCGACTGGGAGGTGTACCGCTCGTACGAACTCCTAAACGCTGATCTCACCTACGCCGATGGTGATCTGCCTACCGTGCGCTTGGGGGAACGAGCGTTCGAGATCGCCCTGGCGCGCAAGGTCTCGGCGGACGAGGAGGCGACGACCTGGTTCTCACGACATGGTTCGGCTCCGATCACTGAGATTCCTGTCCATTGGCCGCAGGGCTACCGCGATCTCGTACAGCGCCGCCTCGACATGATCGAGTCGAACAAGTTCATCCACTTGCTGGAGCGTCCAGAGTATAAGCGACGGTGGTCCACCGAGCCGTGGGAGAAGCGGGTCGAGCGGGCGCTGCGTAGCTGGATTCTTGACCGGCTTGAGGACCGACGGTTCTGGTTTGACGGGCGGGGCCGTCCTGTGGCGCGGTCGGTGGCTCAGCTTGCCGACATCGTCTCCCGGGATGCCGAGGGCGCTTCGGTGCTGGAGCTGTGGTCGGGGCATAGGGATCAGTCGGTGACCCAGCAGCTCAGTGCCTTACTGGCGGATGAGAGTGTGCCGTTCCTCGCCGCCTACCGGCTCAAGGACACTGGCCTGCGCAAGCGTGAGGCGTGGGAGCACACTTGGGACCTGCAGCGACGCGAGGACGCTGGCGAGACTGTTGGTGCGATCCCGGTGCCGCCGAAGTACGCTCCCGCCGATTTCCGCAAGCAGTCGTGGTGGCAGCATCGCGGCAAGCTTGATGTCCCCAAGGAGCGGTTTGTCCTCTACCCGGATGCGAGTCGGGAGACCGACTCGACCCAGTTGCTCGGATGGGCCGGCTGGGACCACGCGCAACAGGCCCTCGCCCTGGCCGGGGTCGTCGCCGAGCGCGAGGCAGAGGGCTGGCCGGACGAGGCGCTCGTTCCGCTGGTCGTGGGGCTGGCTGAGCTGCAGCCGTGGGTCCGTCAGTGGCACAACGAGACTGACCCGACGTATCAGGTCAACCTGGCCGATTTCCTGGATGAGCAGTTGCGCAGCCGATCCCTGCAGGTCGGCATGACGCTGGAAGAGTTGGCCGGGTGGCGCCCAGCGCCAGCCACCCGTGGCCGCAAGGCCAAGGCCTGACATGCGAGAGCCCCACCCGATGCAGGACCGCGAGGAGACGACGTGAGCATCCTGCTCCGAGACGTCATCGACATCCCCGAGCGGGCCGGCGCAGAGGACTATGTGCTGCGCCTGACCGACTCTGTGGGGCACGCCGCGGCACGGCGCACGCTGGACGAGTACGTGGTCACGGACGCGATTGCCGAGGCGTTCGACGCGGCGCTCGGGATCGTGGCTGAGGCCATCGGGTCTGGCGTGAGTCGCGGTGCGTTCCTCACCGGGTCGTTCGGCTCCGGGTAAGTCGCACTTCATGGCTGTGCTTCATGCTCTCCTCGAGCATGAGCCGGCCGCCCGGGCGAAGGCGGAGCTGCAGGCTGTGGTCGCCAAGCACGATTCCCAGCTCGCGGAGCGCAGGATCCTGCCGTTGGCGTTCCACCTGCTCGGCGCGAAGACCATGGAGGAGGCGCTGTTCCAGGGATACGTCCGCCAGGTTGGTGAGCGACACCCGGGGGCACTGCTGCCCGCCGTCCACAGGTCGGATGCCCTGCTCGAGGACGCCGAGCGGCTGCGGATCCAGCTCGGCGACGCGCAGTTCTTCACCGGCTTGAACGGCGGTGCCGACGCCGGGTCGGGAGCCCCGATCGACCCGTGGGCAGCCGTGCTCGGGGCGGGGACGTGGGATGCGGATCGCTACTCGGAAGCTCGAGCGGCCTCTGCGGCCTCTGAGGGACGTCAGCAACTCGTGTCGGCGCTCGTGGACACGTACTTCCGTGCGTATACCCAGCAGGCCGAGTACGTCGACCTCGATACCGGTCTCGCCGCGATCGCCAGCCATGCCAAGGGGCTGGGCTATGACGCTGTTGTCCTGTTCCTCGACGAACTCGTGCTGTGGTTGGCGTTCTCGGTGCAGGACCGTGAGTTCTTCCGCCGCGAGTCGCAGAAGCTCACCAAGCTCGTCGAGTCCTCCGTCGGTGGTCGGGCGATCCCGCTGGTCTCGTTCATCGCGCGGCAGATGGATCTGCGGCGCTGGTTCGCCGATTCCGGCGCCAGTGGCACCGAGCAGGACGCGCTCGATCGCGCCTTCCGTCATCAGGAGGGTCGCTTTGCTGAGATTGCTCTCGGCGATGACAACCTGCCTTACGTCGCGAATCGCCGGCTCCTGCGACCGAAGGATGCCCGCGCCCGAGCGCAGCTCGAGGACGCGTTCGGCGGTATCGATCGTCGTCCGGCCGTGTGGGATGTGCTCCTGGACGGGGTGAACACCGACGAGCGGCATCGTGGGTCTGATGAGCAGGCGTTCCGCCTCACCTACCCGTTCTCGCCGGCGCTGGTCTCCACGCTGCGGTCCTTGGCCAGCGTCATGCAGCGGGAGCGGACGGCGTTGAAGGTGATGCAGCAGATGCTCGTCGACCGCCGCGGCACGATGACTATCGACGAGATCATCCCGGTCGGTGACTCCTTCGATCTTGTCGTTCAGGGGCAGACCGGCCAGGCCTTGGATGCCGATGCCGCGGCCCTGTTCCGCTCGGCGAATCGCCTCTACACGGAGAAGTTGCGCCCGCTCCTGCTCGGGATCCACGGGCTGGAGGAGCGCGCCGTGCACGATGCCCCGGACGCGGTGCCGCCGGCGTACCGCACCGACGACCGGCTCGCAAAGACGTTGTTGCTCTCGGCGGTGGCTCCCAAGGTGCCGGCGTTGAAAGCGCTGACTGCGGCTCGGCTGGCTTCGCTGAACCACGGTTCGATCACCTCGCCGCTGCCCGGCGGTGAGGCCTCTGTCGTTCTGTCCAAGGTGCGGACCTGGGCCCGCGACGTCCCGGAGATCCACCTCGACGGCGACGACCGCAACCCGACGGTTCGCGTGCAGCTGTCCGACGTCGACTTCGACTCGATCGTCGAGCGGGCCAAGGGCGAGGACAACGAGGGCCGACGCCGCGAACTGCTGAAAAACCTGGTGGGCGACAGCCTCGGCGTCGCCCTCGGCCAGCAGGACATCCAGGGCGCCTACCCGCACCAGTTCATCTGGCGTGGCTCCCGCCGGCAGGTCGACGTTATCTTCGGCAATGTCCGCGACCGGAGCTGGCTGTCTGACGATCATTTCCGGGCTGCCCCGGACACGTGGCGGGTGGTGGTCGACCACCCCTTCGACGATGCCGGACATTCCGCAGCTGAAGATCTGCAGCGCCTCGATGAGATGGTCACGCGGGGCGTCGAGTCGCCCACGATCGTCTGGCTGCCGCGGTTCCTGTCCGAGGAGAGGATCCGCGACGTGCGGCTCTTGGTCATCCTGAACTGGCTGCTCGAGGGCGCCGGGGATCGGTGGCAGGCCCACGCGGACCATCTCAACGAGACCGATCGTGCATTGGCGAAGTCGATCCTGGAGTCCCAGCGGAACACGCTGCGGCGACGGCTTGAAGAGGCCGTGCAGCAGGCCTATGGCGCCGCCTCGCCCCGGCCTGGGGTCCTGCTGGATGACCCATCGCACGACCGGACGCTGTTCTGCCTCGACCGGTCGTTCGCTCCGGCCAATCCCGTCGGTGCCACGCTGGGTCAGGCTTTCGAGAATCTGCTAGCGCAGGCGTTCGAGGCGACCTACCCCGCGCATCCGCATTTCGAACCCGGCGACGTCGAGGTGAAGGTGCGGGATCTGCGCGCCGTCGCCGCTCACGTTGCTCGAGCCGTCGCCGACCGGGACAAGCGCGTCGAGCTCCAGGTCGACGCGGTCTCCGTCCGCCGGATCGCTCAGCCGCTCGGGGTCGGCAAGGCCACGGAGATGCACTACCTCCTCGGGGACGACCGGTTCAGCCCGTGGGGCCAGGAAATCGAGCGTTCCCTGGGCCGCCGCGCCCAGGAGCAGGGCCTGGACGCCGATGGCCCGGTGACGGTCGCCGAGCTGCGCCGATGGATCGGCGAGGTTCGCCCGGCGCACGGGCTCCGCACCGAGGTTAGCGACCTGGTCATCATCACCTGGGCGGCGCTGCGTCAGCGGGCATGGTTCCAGCACGGCACCGCCCTGGCGCAGGTGCCAGACCCCGGCTCTCTCGCGCCGACGATGGAGTTGCGCGCGCAGGAGATGCCGACAGCGCAGGAGTGGGAACAGGCCAGGAAGAGCGCTGGCGCGCTTCTCGGCGTCACCGCGGCCACCTACCTGACCGCCCCTGCCGTCGCGGACTTCGTCGCGCAAGTGACGGCCACGGCCCGAGATCTGGCCCTTGCGGCGCCCGACCTCGTCGCGGCCCTGGAGCAGGCGCATAGCCGTGTCGGGCTGACCGCGGGGGCACGGCTCGACACCGCCCAAGCCAGTGGCACGCTCGTCCAGCACCTGAGGCACTTGACCGGCGTCGCCCTGGTCCGCGCGCTCGCCGAACCTGCGCTCGGTGACGCCACACCGATCGAAGCGGGCAAGTCGTTGGGTTCTGCGCCGGCGGTGTCGGCCGCGCTCAACCGGTTCCAGTGGTCGCGGCTCGATCCGCTGCTCCAGGCCATGACCGGCGAGGGGGAAGGCGCACGCAGGGCTGCCGCGGTGGTCAACGCTCTCCGCGACGCCCTACAGGCCAACGAGCAGGTGACACCCATCGGTGCGGCGCTGCACGCAGCGGACGACGGTGCCTTCCGTTGGCTGACAGACCAGACGGCCCCGCCGTCACCAGACCCCGTCGGGCCGATCGAGCCCCCTGCGGGTGCCGGGCGCACCACCCGGGCACGCCGGGCCCCGAACGAGGAGATCATCGCCGATCTGCGGTCCTTCCTCGACGCCCACCCCGACGAAGCCGTCGAGGTCACCTGGCGTGTGGTCCCATGACGGTCATGACGACCGTCACCCCGGTCAGCCCGTCAATGGTGCTCGCCATCATCGACGAAGCGCGGGCCAAGGACTACCGCAGCGGTGTCATCGGCATCCGTGGCGCGCCCGACGCGGCCGTGAAGGCCGACGTGACGCATCACGGTCAGGCTGTCCGGGTACGCCCAGCGGAATCTGCCCTGGCGGTCCGTGAGGTGCTGACCGAGCATCGCGAAAGTGACTGGCTCGTCGTGGTCACCGATCGCGACGACGACGATCTCGGCGCCGGCATCCTCGCCCACTTCATCTGGCAGCGACTGCGCAGCCCCGACCCTTGGGATGCCGTCCGCCGACGGTTCGCCGCCACCGGGATCGACCCTGCCTTGACCACGGGGCCAGGCAGCCGCGACCTCGCCGTCGCTCTGCTCGCCGCTACCCCACCCGCCGGGTGGCCGGCCGCCCCTGCCGGAGTGCTCACCCGAACGCACGCATTGTCAGCCGTCGCAGCAGCTCACCTTGGCCTGGACGGTGACACCGCCGACGTGCTCGGCATCCTGCACTGGTCGATGAGCGCGGACAGTGTCACCGCCGTCGGGGCGATGCGCCGAGACCTCGGCGAACAGCTGGCTGACGCCACCCTCGACTGGATCGCCCGACGGACCGGAGCCGCGGCCGCCCCTGTGCAGGCCCTCCTGCACCGTGGTGAGCTCGCCGACGTCGCCCCCCTCGGCGTCCTGCTTGCGCTCCTCACCTCCGAGCGCCTGCCCGGCGCCGACGCGCGGCATCAGGCCCAGCTCGCCCTGGCTCGGCTCGAGCAGCGTTGGGGCGGCGTCGTCCCCAACGTCGCCGCACTGCGCGCCCTGGGCGAGGGCGTCACAACGTTGCTCTCCGAGCTCGTCCACGACCGCCGGGCCCAGGAGGACGTCGACCGGGTGCTCGCACGGGCCGACGCTCTCGCCGAGCAGGTCCAGACCCAGCTACTCAGCCGATACTCCGACCTGCTGCCCAGCGGGTTCCGCGCTCGCCTGGCCCTCCTCGCCGACGCCCTCCGGTCCGTCTGCGACACCCCGTCCGATGTCGAAGAGGTTGAAACTGGCTGGGCTGCAGTACAGGAGCATCAACTGGGGGTGGTCGGCAGCGCCCGATTGCGACCCTTCGAGGCCGCCGTCCGACTCGTCCGCTGGCTCGCCACCCGGCCGGACGACGAGCCCGCCGCGGCCCCATCGGCCCGGCTGGACCGGCTCGTGCGTCGCCACGTCGACCACTCGGCGTGGGCCGACGCGGCGATCAACGGCGCGTTCGCTGGCGACGGCGACGCCGACCTGGCCTCCGCGCTGCAGGCTGTCGTCACCGCAGCCCAAGGCCGCCGACACGGTGAGGAACGCGCGTTCGCGGAAGCGCTGGCCCAAGTGACTGCCGTTCCCGCGGCAGCTGGCTCCTCGACCGAGGTGATGCACCTGGAGCGTGTCCTGCCGGATGTGGTCCTGCCTCTGGCGAGGAAACGGCCGGTACTGCTCCTCGTCATGGACGGGATGAGCGTCGCGGCCGCGACCGAGATTCTCGAAGACGCCACGACCCAGCGCGGCTGGGCCGAAGCTGCCCTGCCCGGCTCGACGTGGAAGAGGCGGGCCGCGGCGCTCGCCGTCCTGCCGTCGGTCACCGAGGTAAGCCGCGCCTCGCTGCTCTGCGGCCGGCTCACTAGCGGGCAGCAGTCGGCGGAGCAGGCGGGCTACGCCGATCTCACTCAGCAGGGCGGCAAGATTAGGTCGGCACTGTTCCACAAGAAGGCCGTCGACACCACCGCGGCCGGCTGGGCGGTCAGCCACGAGGTCGGCGCCGCTCTCGACGACACCGACGTCAAATTGGTGACGATCGTGCTCAATACGATCGACGACGCGCTCGACCGCAGCGACCCAGCCGGAACGGTATGGACCGCAGAAGCAGTCAAGCACCTCGAACCCCTACTCGCCCGGGCGCGTTCGGCGGGGCGGACCGTGGTGATGACCTCCGACCACGGGCACGTGGTCGAGCGGCGCCAGGGCACCCAGCGGTCCTACTCCGAGATCACCAGCGGGCGCTCGCGCGCCGTGACCGGCACTGTGGAGGAGGGGGAGATCGAGGTGTCTGGGCCTCGCGTTCTGGCTCCGGGGCACCGCGCCGTCCTCGCCGTCGACGAGGGTCTACGGTATGGGCCACTCAGGGCGGGCTATCACGGTGGCGCCAGCGCTGCCGAGGTCGTCGTCCCGGTGACGGTGCTCGTCCCCAACGACGCGGCGGAGGCTGATCTGGCTCTGTTGCCGCCGCAGATCCCGGCCTGGTGGCTGACCACCCAGGCTGTGCCTGCAGCCGCGCCCAGCGTTCCGGTGCCGCCGAAGCGCAGCGGTCGTCCCCGAGCGCACGTGATTGTGGACGACGAGCACACCCTCTTCGATGTGGAGCCAACGCCTCCGGCTGAGCTTGTGCCGGTGGTGACGCTGAGCCTGGGGCGCGCGCTCATCGCCGGCGCGGTCTACAAGGCCCAGCAGAAGGTCGCCGGGCGGCTCATCGTGACCGACGAGCAGGTGGCCACCTTGGTCGACGCTCTCGCCGCGGCCAGCGCATCCCGCCTTCCCCGAGCCCTGGCGGCGCAGGCGCTGGGTGTGAGCGAGTCGCGTCTGGCCGGTGCGCTCGCCCAGGTGCGGCAGCTGCTGAACGTCGAGGGGTACGCCGTCCTGGCCAGCGACGCAGCGACAGGTGCGGTTCTGCTCGACCTCCCGCTCCTGCGAGAGCAGTTCGAGGTGCGCTCATGAGGTGGGTGCGTCGATGACTCTGGAGGTGTCCTCTCGCCGCCGACGCGAGGTGGTCGGTGCGCTGCGTCGGGGGACCGTGCCCGAGGCCGGGCTGGATCTGTTCGCGGTCGGGCTCGACCGGTTCGGCGCTGCCCTCGATGACGACCTGGACACGGTCGCCGGTGGAGGCGCCGTCTTCAAGGCCGTCCGAGGCGAGTACGGGGCAGGGAAGACGTTCTTCACCCGGCACCTCGCCGAGCGCGCCCTGCGACGAGGGTTCGCCACCGCCGAGGTTCAGATCTCGGAGACCCAGACACCCCTGCACCGGCTCGAGACCGTCTACCGGCGAGTCACCGAGTCGCTGCGCACGGCCTCCATCCCGCCGAGTGCCTTCCGGTCCGTGCTCGACTCGTGGCTGTTCACCCTGGAATCCGACGCCCTCGACGCTGACGCAGAGCTCGCAGCGGCGGGAGACGCGGCGCTCGTGGCAGCCGTCGACCGGCTGCTCGAGCAGCGGCTCACCCACGTGAGCACCCGCACACCCGTCTTCGCGCAAGCACTGCGCGGGTATCGTGCCGCCGCTGAGGCCGGTGACGGCGCCCTCGCTGACGGCCTGGCCGCATGGATGGGTGGCCAGCCGCAGGTCGCGGCGTCCGCCAAGCGGTCCGCCGGGATCCGCGGCGAGCTCGACCACTTCGGTGCCATGGCGTTCCTACAAGGTCTACTGACGGTGCTGCGGGACGCCGGCCATCCGGGGCTCGTGCTTGTCCTGGACGAGGTCGAGACCCTGCAACGGGTCCGCGGGGACGTGCGCGACAAGGCATTCAACGCACTGCGCCAACTCATCGACGAGGTGGACGCCGGCCGATTCCCTGGGCTCTACCTGCTCGTGACCGGGACGCCCGCGTTCTTCGAAGGACCTTCCGGCGTGCAGCGACTCGCGCCGCTCGCCCAACGACTGGCGACCGACTTCGCGACCGAGGCCCGGTTCGACAACCCCCGTGCGGTACAGATCCGACTCCCAGGGTTCGACCACGGCTCCCTGGTGCAGTTAGGGCAACGGGTCCGCGACCTGTACGCCTCTGGCAGCGCCGACGACTTGCGGATCAGGTCGGTCGTCGACGATGCCTACCTCGGTGACCTCGCCCAGTCAGTCGCCGGGGCGCTCGGCGGGCGGGTCGGGATCGCGCCACGGGTGTTCCTGAAGAAACTCGTTGCCGACGTCCTTGACCGGGTCGACCAGTTCGAAGACTTCGACCCCCGCGTGAACTACGCGCTGACCGTCGACCCCACCGAACTCTCCGACGTCGAACGGGCCGCCCGCGGCAACGCGGAGTCTCTCGACGACATCGCCCTCGACGTCGACCCAGACCCCGAGGCCTGACGGTGTCTGCAGCCGACCTGGCCTTCGACCAACTCCACCCCGTCCTCCAACACCACATCGTCAACGCCCTGCAGTGGCCGGGATTGCGGCCGCTACAGAACGCGGCCGTCGAGCCGCTGCTCGCCGGGCAGGACGCACTGCTCCTCGCCCCGACCGCCGGAGGCAAGACCGAAGCCGCCCTCTTCCCGCTGCTGACCCGGATGGAGACCGAGCAGTGGCCGGGGCTATCGGTGCTCTACATCTGCCCACTCAAGGCGCTGCTCAACAATCTGCTGCCCCGCGTGGAGCGATACACCGACTGGCTCGGGCACACCGCGGGCATCAGGCACGGGGACACCACCGTGGGCACGCGCCGACGGCAGGCAATGGACCGGCCCTCAATCCTGCTGACCACACCGGAATCGCTGGAGGCGATGCTCGTCTCCCGCACCGTCGACGCGTCGCGGATGTTCGCCGACCTGCACGCCGTCGTCGTCGACGAGGTCCACGCCTTCGCCGGCGACGACCGTGGCTGGCACCTGCTCGCCGTCCTGGAACGCGTGTCCGCGCTCGCCGGGCGGCCACTGCAACGGGTCGGACTCTCGGCGACCGTCGGCAACCCCGAGGCGTTGCTGCGCTGGCTACAGGGACCGGCGGTGGGGGAGCAGCCAGGGTCAGTTGTGGCGCCAGAGGCAGTCTCGCTGGTCGTGCCGGAGCTGTCCCTCGACTACGTCGGCAGCGAGGCCAACGCCGCTACCCTCCTCTCCCGCGTGTTCCTCGGAGAGAAACGGCTCGTGTTCGCCGACTCCCGCCGTGCCGTCGAAGGCCTTGCCGTGCGCCTGCGCGAGCACGGCATCGAGACGTTCGCCTCGCATTCCTCGCTCGCCCTCGACGAGCGCCGCCGCGCAGAGACCGCGTTCGCCGAGTCCCGCGACTGCGTCATCGTCTCCACGTCAACCCTCGAGCTCGGGATGGACGTCGGAGACCTCGACCGCGTCATCCAGCTTGGCGCGCCCCAGACGGTCGCCTCGCTACTGCAGCGCCTCGGTCGGACGGGACGTCGTCCCGGAACGAGCCGCAACATGACGTTCCTGGCGCTCGACGACATTGAACTGATGCGAGCGGCGGGGCTTCTGCTCCTGCTGAGCGAAGGATTCGTGGACCCAGTTGTCGCGCCGCCGGCGCCAAGACACGTCGCCGCGCAACAGTTGCTCGGATCTGCGTTGCAGAAAGGGCAAATCGACCTGCTCGCTGAGTCGCAGTGGCTCGCTGGGCTGGGGCTCGCGACCTCTGAAGAGCTGGAGAGCATCGGCCGATGGCTCGTCGACACAGGCCACTTGGACGTCGACTCGGGGCTGGCGTTCGTTGGGCCGGAGACCGATCGTCGCTACGGGGTGAAGAACTTCATGGAGTTGTTGGCCATCTTCACTGCGGCTCCCGAAGTGCTGGTGCTGCACGGACGCACGGAGATCGGCAGCGTCGACCCACTGCTGCTGACAGCAAAGACGGACGGGCCTCGACACCTGGCCCTGGCTGGGCAGCCGTGGGTGGTCACGCATGTCGATTGGAAACGGCGACGCGCCTTCGTCGAGCCGAGTGATCGAGCCGGGACGACGAAGTGGACTGGCGACTCCCAGCCCTACTCCTTCGAACTCTCCGACGCGATCCGTCGCGTTGTGCTCGGCGCCGACCCGGTCGGGGTGACGCTTAGCAAGCGAGCCGTCCAGCGGCTCGGACGGCTTCGCGAGACGTTTGGGCCGCGGGCCGATTCCGAGTGCACGGTGCTGGCCTCGGAGGGGGCGCGAGTGCGGTGGTGGACCTTCGCAGGAGCTCGCGCCAACGCCGTCCTAACGTCGGCCCTCGGAGTCGTGGCTCCCGAACTGCTGGACAGCTGGACCTTCAGCAATCTCAACATCGCCCTGCGATCCGACGCCACCGCGGCGGCCGTCAGCGCCGCGTTGCGTCAGGCACAAAGCCGTTTCGGAATCGATCTCGCCGGCGTTGCGCCCGAGGTGAGTGAGCGGGCACTGAAGAGACTCAAGTTCTCCGAGATGCTCCCGCCGGATCTCGCTGTTGGCACGCTCGCGATGCGTGCGGCGGACTGGCAAGGTGCTGCGAAAGTCGCTGCCCGGCCCTTGGCCTGACTGGCAAGTGTGCCTCTATGCGCTGATTAAGTAGCGCCACAATGCGCATTGTTTACCTGCCATCACTTGAGAAACTCCTGCCGCATCATTCGGCCATCGTCTCTTGGCTCTCGTCATTTGAGTCAGTTGCTGGCGCAGGCTGGTCCGGCGCTTCCGGTACCCCACTCCCTGCTCCGTGAGGTTCGGCCGACCCTGCAAGAAGCGAGAAAGTGGCGGCTGATAGCGAGGCGACGAAGAGAGTTGCGATGATAACTTGATCTGAGAGGCTCTCGTCCGAGCGTAGAATCGCCTCTGCCGTCGCGACCCCCAATGCGCCGGCGGCGGAAAGACAAAGAACAAGAATAGGAAGCCAATCTCGCTTCGATCCGGAGAGATATGGACGAACGCGACGCCTGAACAACCCACCCAAAAATACGCCGAGGAATCCAGTCAAGGTGGCGGCGATACCCCAAGTCCCCACGGAAGATTCTTGGCATGCCTGAAGGCCGGCAGTCTGGAACTTCGCCGTCAGTATGTCTTGCACGGCAGCTAAATGGAAGAGTAGCACAACTGAAGGCCCAACGAATGACACAATCGCGCGACTAACTCCTGCCGGAGTTTCGTATCCGGATCGACCATCAAGCAGTTGCAGCGTTCCGTAAAGGAGGAGCAGCACCGATAGACCAAACGAGGCCCCTGCGATGACTTCCTCGGAGGCGGCTCTGCCCAAGTTCGGATTGGTCTTTGACAGGGTATCGGCTGCCCCCGCGAGGACAGCGTATTGAACGGTTGATAGCAGAAGGGCAAAGAATGAGCAGATGAATGAGGTTGCGGCGTGCGCGCGCCTAGCTTGACTGCCCAATATTTCCCCGTTAGTTAGGACCAGCAAGACTGCGGTAAAGGCAAAGCCAGCCAGCACTCCCGCGGCTTGAGAGTAGAAGCCAGCCGTTATTGCGATGTTGAATCCACCGTTGTAGCAGTCCACAATATCCTCCACAGTCACGTTCGAGATAGCGAGACTAATGGATTGCGGCTCATTTGTGTGCTGGATTGCCGGAGTCGGTCGGACGCGGTGCCGAATCTCCAGCGATAGCCCACACGATCTTGAGGAACAAGGGAACCGTCAGTGACCTGGATCGCTTCTGCGCCGCACCCGCATGCCACTGGTCAATTTGATCTTCGCGGTGGCGACAAGTCAATGCGTGCTTGAATCACATCGTTCTGGCTCGGCGCGGTGCGCCGGAGCAGTTCGAGCATGTCTTCTTGCCGGGGTTGTCCGAAGGTGAGCCGGTAGAGCGCGACGTCGTCCTTGAGCTGCTCGTAGCGCGCTCGATCGCTGCTTAGGGGGTAGGGCGCGACGTGTCGTTCGATGCGAGTTGATCCGGGGTAGACCCAGTGGGGCGCGAAGTCGCCGCAGCGGTCCTGTTCGTCGGTGGCGACGCGGTAGGCGGCTCGCCAGGGGTTGGGGTCGGGGTCGCTGAAGATGTTCGCTGCGTGCCGCTCGGCGATGTTGCGGCGAACGGCGTGTCCGTCGCGGCGGTTGACTCGGCCTTCTCGTTGTTCGAAGTCGACAGGGTTGGCTGGGGTGTTCCAGTGGACGATGGCGTGGCACCACCAGTGCAGGTCGATGCCTTCTTGACCGACGCTGGTGCTGGCGAGCACGAACGGCCAGAACGGGGAATTGAACGCGTTCCTCACTTCGGGTTGGCGCACGTCGTCTTGGCTGAGGCGGCGTCCGCCGTAGCGGAGCGCGAATCTGCTCGTGAAGGCGATCGGGTCAGCGGGGTGGTGGGGATCGAAGGCCTCGTAGCGTGAGACTCGGACGGCAATCGCGTCGGCTGCTGCCTCCGCGAGGCTGCGCAACCTGTGGTCGTCCAGTACTGGTGATCCCTCACTCACGTAGAGGTGGTGAAGGTACTCATCAAGCACCGACTGGAGGTTCCCCCAACCGCAGTAGGTCAGGACTGCCCGCCAGTAGGGCACGCCGGCCTCGATGAGGTGATCCAGCAGCAAGGTGCTTTCCCAGCGGGCGAAGACTCGGCGTAGGCCGTTCGCGAGCACGGCTGCTGCTTCCCAGTGACCTGCGCGGCTGACCGTTGGCTGATCGTGGGTCAGGCGGTTCAGTGCCCGCCAAGCGCAGTTACCGGGGGAGTGCAATGCCAGTGTGGCGATGGTCTCTGCCAGATCCGGGGGGATCGCTTCGGGTTCGAGGCTGCCGATTGCCGCCAAAGCGGCCTCGACGTGAGCCCGGAGACCACCTTGGCCATCAGCGCGGTCCGGCTCACCATCGGCATCATCGTGGGTGTCAACGGGCTCGCCGTTCGGAACACGGGTGCCGGTGGGCACACCCGCCATCGCGTTGACGATCCGGTCAGGGTCAGCCTGGAGCGCCGCGGGGACGCTTCCGGGCCCGCTGACCGCGGCCTGCCAGTGCCAGGCCGCCGCGGAGGACGCCGTGCTCACTGCGCCCTGCGGCAAGTCACTTCTAATCTGCTCAGCGATGGCAGCGAGGGCTGCGTATGGATCTGCGGCGCCACCGGCGCGCCGAGCCGCGGTGAGCGGATCAGCGAGTTCAGCGAGGCGAGGTGAAGGCCAGAAGAGGGCCAGTGTGGTCATGGCCTGAGGGCGGTCGCCGTCGAGGCTGTAGGTGAACCTCCGCGCGAGCGAGGCTCTAGCCGCAGCGGTGTTCGCGTGCAGGGCGGATCCTTCGGCCACTCGGCGGGCCGCCTCGTAGCTGAGCAGGGAGGCCACGGCTGTGGGCGTCGCAGCCCAGGACGAGAAGACCAGTCGCTTGGTGATTCCGTGAGCGGGCGCCTCGGCGTAGGGACCGCCCGGTTGTAGGTAGGGCAGGGACGGCGGCATCCACAGGAACTTCCACCACCCGGCGGCAACGGTCTCCCCGGCGAGTTGACGTAGGCGTGCGTTGCCCATGTCGAGTGGTCCGAAGCCACGCACGGTGTCGGCGTCAATGGTGGGGACGTCGGCGAGCAACGGCTCAAGTTCGGGGCCGTCTTGAGGGTCGAGGAGCGCGTTCTTGAGGCGGGTCCCGAACTGGTATCCGTCGCTGAAGTTGAGGAAGTACGGACCGGACTTCCAGTAGTCGACGCTCATCGGTGCGTCGAGCCTGCGGGCGAGCGCGCGCAGGCCGACGTAGGTGAGCAGGTCGTCCTCGGTGATGGCGGCCGCGTCGTCCGCGTGTTCGACGAAGGCTCCGATCGTGGCTGGGTCCGGCCGCTCTTGGCGGCACATCACGGTGAGCAGCTGAGAGCGTAAGTCGGAGACAAGATCGTGGACGGGCAGACCGTCGACGACGCGGCTGCGGTAGCGCGCCAGGTCGGTCTCGATCCGGGCGACGTCCACGTCGGGTACGCCCGCAGCCAGGAACCGCAGCGTCCGCATGAAGTCGGCGTGGTGGTCGTCGCTCTCCCGTTCTTCCGCGTAGGTGAAGGGCTTGTAGGGCGTGGCGGACAACAGCAGGACCCGCGCCTGCGGGTAGTTGAAGAGGTGGTGGGCCAGCTCACCAGCCTCGCTGTTGGGGTCGAGCAAGTTCCGGAACCGTTGAAACTCGTCCAAGATGATCAGGTCTGGCTCGAGTGTCTCGACGCCAGCGCGGGCGAGGGTTGTGCGCAGTCGCTTGATGAGTAACCGGGCTCGAGGGGACTCGTCCTGCGAGAGGGTTTGCCGGCGGCCGAGTTCGGTGACCAGGTCGTTGAATTCCTCGACCAGGCCGTTACTCCGAGCCGCCCCCATGAACTCCGCGGCGATGGTGGGGTCAATGCCTGAGCGGAGCTCGTCGTCCAGTCGGTCGACATACTGTTGAAACACCTCGACCCGCTTGACCGTCCACCGCAGGATGTTCAAGGCGCCGCGCCGACGCCACCCGCCGGTGAGGTCCAGCTCGTGCCGTAGGAGGAGGTAGAGCAGGGCGCGTTCTTCGGCTGCGCCGGTGTGCCAGCCCATGTCGAACGAGGTGCCTGGGGTGAACGAGACGAGGTTGACCGGCTTGCCTGCGTCGGGTCCGGTACCGCCAGGGCTGCTGGATGCGGCACGGAGGTTCGGGGCGGCTTTGGCCAACAGGGTGAGCCGGCTGGCGAACCGCAGTTGTCGTTGGCCGGTCGGGTCGATTCGCGTGATGTTCTGCCGCGCGATGTCGGCGTTCGAGCAGACGTAGACCACGTCGATGCGGTCGACGGTGTCGTCGTCCTGCAAGGCTTCGATCGTTCGGGCGATGACGCCGCGGGCCACGAAGCTCTTGCCGAGCCCGGTCTCGTCAGCGACCAGGAAGCGGCGGCTCAGGCCCGTGCGGTAGAGGCGGTCTACGACGTGCTCGACGGTGTCCCGCTGGAAGGACGGCAGACCGTCCAGGACGGCTGCGGCGTCGAACGGGGCGGGCGGCACGCTGCTCACGAGACGATCTCCTTCGCGAGACGAGCGTGAGCGCCCATGACCGTGCGCCACAGATCTGCGAATCCGGGCGGCAGAACTGCCTGCCCTTCTGGAGTGCGTCCCAGGCTGCTCACGAGGCGATCGAGGTCGACGATCAACCGGGGTGAATCAGCAAGGGCGCGGAGGACAGCTTCGAGGATGCCGCCACCCGACGCGAAGCGCGAGAACTCACTGCCAACTCCGTCCGTGCCGGCCGAGTCGAGCCCGGACAGCGGGCCCGCCTCGAGCCCCAGCAGCAACGCGAGGAAGCGCAAGAACTTCTCCGGGGTATCCACGTAGCGGGCCAGGACGTGGTCGAGGCGGCCGGCCGGGTCGTCCAGGATTGTGGCGCGTACGACGGTGGCGGCCTTGAGCCCGCTGGGCGCCTCGAGCCGCAGCGCCAAGAAGGGTGTGACGTCTGCGAGCTGGACGTTTGTGAAGGCCACGTCTAGCGCGGCTGAAGAGGGTAACGGTCGGGCATCACCTGGGACGGTGAGCAGTTCAGCGGTGACGCGGACGCCCGAAGGAAGACGAAGCGGGCCTCGGCTTGTCACTGCGAGGTCGTACGAGGTCGTGACCGTAGTCTCGTTCCCCGCCGTCTGGGCTTCGCTGACGGCGACGACGAACCTGACCTCAGCCAGGTCACGCAGCAGGCCTTCCAGGAGGCGCCCCTCCTCATCGTCCGGGTCTGGCGCGGCGTCCCCGTCGCAGTCGTACTCCTCAAGGAATGGTCTAAGCGGTCCGTCCGGCCCGGCGAGAGCATCGATGCCCAACCTGCTACGACTCCCGTTCATCACAATGACGAACTCGACGTTTCCGTCGAACGCCGCATCCGTCGCATTGGCAGAGCCAAGGTGGACGTAGGCCTGGTGCCCCCGCTCGACGACAATGATCTTCGCGTGGAGACCGAACGGCAGTGGATCCGCGGCCGCAGACTGTTCCGGGGCATCGGTGTCGATCGCGGCGGAGTCGTTTGCCGGGAGCGCGGTCAGCACAAACCGGTTGAGGCGCTTTAGGGTCGCGGCCTGCAGTTGGTCGAAGGACTCGGGGCGAGAGATCACTGTCACGTCCGATGACTCCGGCGCCACTCGATCGAGGCCTGTGTCGGTGAGGAACGGCGAGATGACCAAGTGGCGCCGTCCGGAGAAGTCGAACGTGGAGCGCGAACCGGGGATCCCGAGAAGGTGAAAGGCGATCTCGTCGACGTCGACGGGATGCTCCCACTCGATCCGCCGCGCGTCCTGCGCCAACGCCTCGAGCCGCTCCAGCCGGGCATTCGGCAAAGGAGTGACCGCTAGGCCGGGCAAGGCACGGATCAGGTCCGACAACGGACGATTCCCTGCGGTGGGGCGAAGGGCCGCTGTTCCATCCAGCCGGACGACGGCGTCCCAGGAGCGGTCCTGGGTGAGATTGCGCGTCAGGCAGAGCAACCGGAAATGCGGTTCAGCCGAGTCCAGGTCGGTGTACCTCAGGAACCACACCTTCGGGTGGAAGAGGTGGCCGGGCCGTGGACGGCGGACCGCGTGCACCATGGGTTCGAGGAACGCCAACAGCCCCGATGCCCGGGCAGGCACCGCAATCTGGCCGGCTTGATGGAAGATGTCGAGGCGGTCACTGCACGCACGCAAACACTGCAGCGCGGCGATCGAGCCGCCGGTTTCGCTGAGTTCAGCGGCGGCGAACGCGAGCGGGGGGACCAGGGCCGCCGCGAAGTCGAGAGTGAACGTCGTCGCAACGCCAGCGTCCAGCACCGCACCCGGCGGGGGCCGAAGTGCGTCCAGAAGGACTGCCCTCTCGTCAGGCGCCAGCACTGCGGACCAGTCCCTCGGCGACGTCATTCACGAGTCGGCGCACGTTTGTCCACCGGTAGACCAGTCGCCCCGTGCCTGCCTCACCAGACCACGACTTCAGGAGGGCAGCGTTGGACAGCCGCGCCTGTCCACCCTTCTGAGCGATCTCGCGATCCCGCGCGAGGCGTCGCAACGCGGCGTCGTCAGCGGCTGCGGGCGTCCGATCGTCGATGACCGCGTCGATCCATGCCCGAACGAACAAGCGTGTTGAGTAGCCGATGCGTGGGTTCACGCTCAGTACGACACTCCACAGGTCGGTGCGGTCCCAGGCAGCCAACTCATGGGACTGGGCCTGACATTCGTCAGCCCACTGAGCCAGACGCTCACGGAAGGTCTCAACGGGTTCGCCGACCCGGGTGTACCCGGCGTCTTCGTAGCGCTCCCCGACCAAGAGGTTGTAGAGCAGAGCTGCTCCCTGCATGGTCAGGCTGAAGAGTTCAGCATGCTTCAGCACACGACCAACGGGCTCGGCGGCGGAATCTGCAGATGCATCCTGCCAGGGGGCGGAGCTCGTGGGGTCAATGGCAACGCCGCGTGCCAGCAGATGCTCCAGCAGCGTCCCTGACGCTGCCGATCGCATCCGCTCGCCCAGCCACGACGCCTCGTCGTTGGTGAGGTCGAAGCCTCCCTCGAGTGTGCTGGGGAAGGTGGCCGGTGCAGGAGGCAGGGTCGGGTGCCAGTCGCCCAGCCTGCGCTCGGCAAGCTCGTCGTCTGCCTCCTGTCCTCCCGCCGCGCCCAGTCGATTCGGCGCAACGTCCCGGCGAAGTACCCCATAGCGCGCCAGGCCTGACCAGTAGATGGTGGACGGGAGTACCTTGACGTTCGGCCCAGCGATCCGGCCGATGAGGCCATCGACCTGGCCAGCGCGGCGCATCTCCTGGATGAGGCGACGCTCTCTCTGCTCCACCCATGCTCGGAGCCCTGACCCGACGAGGCCTCGACGGGTGCCCTGTGTGAACAGCCATGGCACGATCAGGAAGTAGCGGGCCCGGGTCTGCAGCACCGAGGTCCCAGGAAAGAGGCATTCGCTGAAGGCGTCGCGGATCTGCCCTATCCCCAACTCATCCCGGCTGTCGGACTGAGTGAACAGGGCGAGCATTTCCCGCGTGGCGCGTTGCTCCTCAGTTGATGTGTCGAGCCACAACACCGACGACGTCACTTCACGCCCTTCTGGGAAGTCATGATGGGCAGCAATCTCGCGGATCTCACACCCTGTGGTGTCGAGAAGGCACTCTAGCCAGTGGCCAGCGCGCACCTCTGAGCGATTCTCAGAAAGCCAGCCCGAGTAGATCTTGGGAAGGTTTCACGAGCAAGAGCAGCGCGCGTTGGCGGTCGGTAGGACACCGCAGCTGGGGCACACCCGCGGCGCAGTCCGCGGGCGGGGGATCGGCGACAATCTGCCCTCGGCAGGACGCCGGCCGGTGGGGGGCGCCTGAGCGACAGGTGGATCCGGCTCGATCGAAATCGAGCAGCGGTCGCAGCGGGCCCACACCCTCTGGTCCCAACGTTCCACTCTTGTCAGCGGATCTCCGCACCCTGAGCAAACGCGCGTGGGATCACCATCACCGAAGGCTTCCCTGGTCGGCCGACGCCGGAGAAGGCTGAACAAGGCATCTGCAGCGAGGGGGCCTCGCCGTACAAAGACCAGGTCGCCGGGTCGCAGTGTGAGCAGGTCTCCGTTGCTCACCACGATCTCGTCGTCCACGACGCCGACGTTCTCGCGCACGGTTTCCAGAGGGTGCAGCGCAACCGTCGTCTCGCGGAACTGCGGCCACGACTCGGCAACCCGTGACGCGGGAAGCCAGACCGTGACCTGCACCCCGCGGCCAGCTGCGTCAGCTAGCGCCTGCTGAATCAGGCGCGCCGGAGCCACCTGTCGCGATGCTGCTGTAGACCACAGCACGATCCGCTTGCTGGCGTTGGCGAGACTCTTTTCCAGGTGCACCGCCCCTGAGTGGCTGTCGAGCACTCTCAGGTCGGCTCCCGGCTGTGCGTCGATCAAGCTGCGCCAGGACAACCGCTCGGCTCGTTGCGCGAGCTGGGCCAGAGCTCTGCCCACGGGGGTGGGAGCATTGGCAGCGCGGGCCAGGCGGTGGAGGTCAGCGACCACGATGAGGCGATCGCGTGCGCGAGAGAGCGCCACGTTCAACAGCCGGGGACCGGCCTCGTCCTCCGAGGCGCCGGTGAACCACCGATGAACGCCGATTCCGGAAGCTGTCGCTTCGACCGTGTCGTAGATGATCACGTCTCTTTCGCCACCTTGATAGCGGTGCACCGTTGCGGCCTCTGCGGTGGATTCGTGATCGGTGAGCATCGCGCGGATCAGACGTGCCTGAGGGTTGTACGGGGAGATGACGCCGATACTCGGCGGCTCGGTGCCTGCTTCGCATTCGATCGACCGCACCAGAGCTTCGACCACGAGGGCGTGAAGGGGGGTGTAGCGGGAGCCGAATCCGCCCGCCCGGGCCATCCACGGCAGGGCCGAAGAGGTATCGACGAGGAAGATCTCTCGTCGCGGCAAGCAGCGCGCGAGCTGCGGTGCCAGCGGCCGTGCCCCGATCTCAGGGCTGGTGATCAGTCCCGCTTCAGGATAGAACGCCGAGCCGACGAACTCCGCGATCTCGGGGCGCATCCGATGTTGCTCTCGCAGGATCGTCATGTCAGGGACCGTGACGCCAGCGGTGACTGCTTGGTTGATACCTGCCATCTCGAACACGCTGTGAGCCATCCATCGGGCGTCGGCGGAGGTTGCCGAGGTCTTGCTGATGGGGCCGAGTTGCCGGAAGTCGCCGGCGACGACGGTGTGACCTCGACCGAGTCCGGCAGCGAACATGGCTAGTGGCACTGAGAGCATGCTCGCCTCGTCGATGACCACGACATCGAACTTCTGGTCGCTGAGGTCAGCGAGGTAGCAGCGATGCGCCGTGGCGAACACCGCGCGGGCCTTCCGGAGGGCCTGTCGACGGAGGTAACTCATGAGCCGGTCGAGGCGTCGTTCTTCGGCTTGCGCTTCGGCAAGCTCGCCGTCGAGAACCTCAATCTCCTGCTTCAGTTGATCGAGCTCAATCTGATCGGTATGAATGCGGGTCTTCAGCGCCTGGGCCTCTTCGGCCGCGCGCTCAAGCTGCTCCTGGATCTTCTGCGCTTCCTCGGGTGCCTTGCCGACTTTCTCTTGTGCTGCTTGAACATCTCGGCGGTGGGTGGCGAGTTGCCGTTTGGTCAGGTGGGCGGCTTGTCCCTGGAGGACGCGTTGCTCCGCCTTCTTGAGTGCGGCTCCGGCGCGGGCAACGGATGCTTGAGCGAGGCGGTGTTCGAGGGTCTTGACCTGGCTCTCGATCGCGGGTAGCCGGGAGTGTGCCCTCTTGAGACGCCGGATGTGTGCCTGGACCTGCGCTCGTCGTGCTCGAAGGGTTCGGATGCGGTGGCCCATGGCCATCTTGGCGGCTGCCACGTTATGGCCGGCCCGTGCTGCTTCCTCGTCGAGCAGCACCGGCCAGGGTTGCCGCTCAGTGAGCCGGTCCTGTGACGGTGTCCCGACGCGGAGCACACGTCCCGGCAGCATCTCCGAGGGCTCCTGTGTGTCGAGCAGGCGTTCCAGCGCCGTGTCGACGGCCGCATTCGTGTTCGACACGACCAGGACCCTCAGGCCGTCTTCCATCAGCGCTTCGACGAGCGCAGCGAGCGTCGTAGTCTTCCCTGTGCCCGGTGGACCCCAGATCCAGCTCACCCCCGTTTGCCGGGAGCGTTGGACGGCGTTCAGTTGATCCTGGTTGAGGCCCTGGGCAGGCTTCTGCGATTCCAGCATCGTGATGGACCGGGTGGACGGAGAGCGCTCGGCCACGGGTTGGGTCGATGTGTCGTGGCGATCGGTCACCACTGGCCGCGTCAAAGCCAGTGCTGCCTCGGCGTTGAAGGGCCGCGCCGAGTGCAGCACGTCGTCGAGGTGGCGGATCTGTCCCACGATCAGGAACGAGGCATCGACTCTCAGCTGACCGCACGTCTCGTGCTGCGGCGCATGTAAGGGGAGCGCCACCCGCAGGCGCCCGCCGATGTTGGAGACGACTTCAGCGTCGTACCACCTGGTGCCGAGCTGGACCCGACAGCGTGCACCGTCAGCGATGTCGAGGCTGCCGCGCGGCACGAAGGAGTAGAGCAGGCGTTGGGGCGTCCGTGAGACAAGGACACCTTCAATGAGCTCAACGAACCGGTCGGGTTCGGATTGGGCCGCCCGGAGCTCGGCACTCAGCGCCTGGCGGATCTCGTCGGCAACCTCCTGCCACATCCTGGGAATCGGGCCGCGATCCCGTGGGGGCTCGCTGGTCTGGGATCTGGTCTCTTCCGCCTCGAGCTCCGCTGGGTCGATACCCAGCTCGGCAGCCAAGGTCGTGGACCGGTGTGACGTTGTCTGGGGTGGCCTGTGGAGATGCCAGATGCCCTCGGGTGATTGCCAGGCGCCCATCGCGGCCAGGGCGGCCTGGAGTTCGGCGTCGGATGGTGCTTGCCAGCCCATCGACTCGAGACGGCGGGTCATCTCGGTGACGTTCGCGGGTGCGCCGCGAAGGACGACTCGTACGGCCACCTCAAGGCACTTCGCGTTCACGGCAAGAGACCCCCTGAAGACCGGTATCGACACCGGTCGGCAGGCTGAGTCCGCCTATTCGGTCATCGGCGCTCATGTACTCGTATGGACGAGCGCCTCGCGACGGTGTATGTGCGACGTGGATAGCGATCCGACGGTCCGGCCCACCCGAACGGCCGGGCCGGCCTCGACTGTTTGGCTGGTCTTGATCATTCCGATGTGGGGAGTCGAGTGGTTTGTCCGCTTTAGATCTTCGGCTCTGGCTAGGCTCACTGCACGCCATACGCGAGGCCTGGAGACTTGTTCAGGCGACGCGTGGCGGTGTGATCGCGTCGGATGCCGGGGGAGATGGCGCCTGACCTGGGGAGACGCACGTGGTGGGGGAGTTCGGTGGCGCTGTGAGCGTTGCGTCCGGAGCGCGGCCCGAGCTGGTGGAGCGGGGTCGGCGTCTATTCCAGTTCTTGTCGGCCGCTCAGCGGCTGCGGTTGGCTCCGGTGCGGACGACGGCGTCGTATGAGCGTGACGGCGCGGTCTTCTGGCTCGGTGAGCTGCCCCTTCATCCGGCCGTGTTCACGGTCCTCGACGAGGCCTCCCCGGTACCGGAGGCGCCGGTGTTCGTGGTGCGCCGGGTTGCGCGCCTTGAACCGCCGGAGCCTGGCCCGGTGGTGGAGCCGTGGCTGGATGGGACGCATACCGACCCTGAGCGCCCGGCCGAGCTGCGGCCGACCCGGACGGTCGTGACCCCGGGTGGTCCGGTGGAGGGGGAGACCGCTTACCTGGAAGATCATCCGGAGGTCGAGGCGGACTTCCGGGCCTGGCGGGTCGGGTGGGATGCGTGGGCTGGGCAGCAGGTGGTGGACCGGCCGGTGCGTGCGTTGTACAAAGAGCTGTTCGCCGCCCACACCACGGGGAGCAACCAGCCCGAGGACTACGAACTTCTGCTCGGTGTCGGCTGCTTGGCATGGACGCCGCAAGAGCACGAGCCGGTGCGGCGGCACACCCTGGTCACGCCGGCCGCGATCGATTTCGATGAGTCGACCGGCACGTTGACGGTGCGGACAGAGCCGGGGCTGGACGCGTTGAGCGTGGAGCTGGACATGCTCGACCCCGCGCGGGTGCCGGCTCAGCATCTGCGCCAGGACGTGGTCGAGCGGGCCAGGGTGCACGAGGCCCACCCGTTGGATCGGGCCGCTACCGGTGATCTGCTGCGTCGCCTGATCAATGGGCTGGACGCCGACGGCCGCTACGACGACGTCGACAACCGGCCGGCGATCGGGGCGGTTCCGGTGATGGCGTTCGCGCCCGCCGTGATTCTG
Source organism: Kineosporiaceae bacterium (assembly GCA_016713225.1). Lineage (NCBI taxonomy): Bacteria > Bacillati > Actinomycetota > Actinomycetes > Kineosporiales > Kineosporiaceae > Kineosporiaceae bacterium. Next base: position 980,533 of record JADJPO010000003.1, on the reverse strand, counting down.
CGGCGCCGCTCCCAGGTCGGCCTGGTCGCGGTCTTCGATCAGATCGAAGCGGCGATCGCGCAGGGTGGCGCGGTCCCCTCGGGCCTGTTGCCGTTGCTGGACCCGGATCACGTTCCGGTGGCGGTGCCGGATCCGTCGCCGGGAGCGATGGTCGAAGTGGACGACGAGATCTTCCTCCCGCTGCCGCTGAACGATCGGCAGCTGGACATCATCCAGCGGGTCGACCGGCAGGCTCAGACACTGGTGCAGGGCCCTCCGGGGACAGGGAAGACCCACCTCGCGGCGGCGTTGATCTCCCACCTGTTGGCCCAGGGGAAGCGTGTGCTGGTCACCGCGCACACCGACCGGGCGCTCAAGGAGGTGCGGGGAAAGCTCCCCGATGAGATCCGTCCGCTCGCCGTCGCGGTGGTGGGTACCGATAGTTCTGACATGGCTGACCTGAAGGTCGCTGTCGAACGCATCTCCAGCCGCTCCAACGAGGGAGACAACGGTGTCCTGGTGCAGGAGATGCAGGGGCAGATCGAGGCCGCTCTGGCGCAGATCGACCAATTGCGACGTCGCCGGGCCGAGCTGCGCGCCCGGCTCGTGGACGCCCGCACCGCTGAGGTGACGCCGAGGTCGTTCGCCGGGAGTTCCGGCACCCTCGCCGAAATGGCCAGGACCTACCGGGATCAGGCCGAGGCGCACGCGTGGCTGACCACTCTGGCGCAGCCCGAGGTCACCAATGACGCGCCGTTGACTGGGCAGCAGGCGACCCGGTGGCTGGAGCTGCTCCGCGACGTCGAGGTCACCGCGAACGAGGCGGAGGCCGCGGGCCGGTTGGTGGACCTGGCCTGGTTCCCCACGCCGACGCAGTTCGCTGCACTGCTTGACCGCTACTCCGCCGCGAAGGCAGGGCACGACGCGGTGACCGACTGGATCCGTCAACCCGCGTTCGCGCCGGTCAGTGCCCTGGCCACGGATGAGCGGGCGGGGCTGCAGCAGCGGTTGGGTGAGCTGGCCCGACAGGTGGTCGGGTTCGAGCAGCGTGGTGAGCAATGGATGGCGCATGCGTTGCACGACATCCGCACCGGCCGGGCCTCGACCTGGCAGAGCCGGGCCGAGCACATCCACGGGTTGCTCGGCTCGGTGTGGCCCGGGTTGCAGCAGCTCGGTCCGGCGACGCGGGTGACGGTGGCCGCCGGCGCGGACCGCGCTGCGATCGGGGCGCTGGCCGAGTATCTGCGCAGCCACGTGCAGGGCGGGGGGAGCGTCAAGCTCAACCCTGACGGCTCGGTGAAGCTAGGGGCGTTCAGCGGGAAGGCGATCAAGAACAGCAGCCCGTTGTTCGAGGCGGTCCAGGTCGATGGCCGACCGCCGACGACGGCCGAGCAGCTCACTGCCGTGTTGACCCATCTCGACGTCGAGCGCCACCTCGCGGCCCTGGATCAGGCCTGGCCAGCCGAGGTCCAGGTGCCGCAGGAGGACACGCTTCAGGAACGGTTCCAGTGGCATGCGACCGAGCTCGGCCAGCTGCAGGCGCTGCTCACCGTGGGTCAGGAGATCGCCGCAGAGCAACGGCGGTTCGAGGAGTTGCAGCTTCCGCAGCCGAACTGGAACGACCTGAAGGCAGTGCTCGCGTTTGCTCATCTGGTCGATGCGGCGTCGGCCCGCGATGCCTACGCGGCAGCGGCGGCACCGCTGCAAGAGCTCGCGGCGGCCAGCGGTCAAGGAGTGCAGCAACCGGGGGCGGCACCCGTGTGCGGCGCCCTCGACGACGCCGTCCGGTTTGGCAACCGGGGGGCCTACGTGGAGGCGTATGAGCGCATCCGGTGGCTGTTCGCGATCCGGCAGCTGGTAGCCGAGCGGGATGCGTTGACCGCCCGCGTCGCAGCTGCCGCCCCGGCCCTGGCCGCGGCGGTGACCTCCAGCCTGCACGAGCAGACGTGGACGCAGCGGATCCCGGCTCTCGCGCAGGCATGGGACTGGGCCCGGGTGGGTTCCTGGATCCTGAGGCAGGAAACCGAGGACGCCAACGAACTACAGCAGCAGCTCGACGTCGCTGAAGACAGCTTGCGGGCCGCGATCGAGCGGCTCGCCGGCGTCCGCGCCTGGCGCCACGCCCTGGCCCCGACCCGGCTTTCCGGCCAGTCGCGCGCCGACCTCAATCAGTATGTGCGCCTGGTCAAGCGCTTGGGCAAGGGCGGCGGCAAGTACGGCGACGTCCGGCGGGCAGAGATCCGTCAGGCGATGGACCGTTGCCGTCCGGCGGTCCCGGTGTGGATCATGCCAATCTACCGGATCGCCGAACAGCTGCACGTGAGCGAGAACATGTTCGACGTCGTCATCGTTGACGAGGCCTCCCAAGCTGGACTGGAGGCGACGTTCCTGCAGTACGTGGCGCCGAAGATCGTTGTGATCGGTGACGACAAGCAGGTGTCGCCATCCGCGGTCGGGGTGGACCAACAGAAGCTGCGTGACCTCGCCAACCAGTTCCTCCCCGATCACCGCTACAAGGAGTCGTGGCAGGACCCGAAGATGTCGCTGTTCGACGCAGCGAGCATCTGGTTCGGCAACAAACGCACCCTGATCGAGCACCGCCGGTGCGTGCCCGAGATCATCGAGTTCTCCAACCGGATCGCCTACGAGCCGGACAACATCCGGCTGGTGCCCGTGCGCCAGTTCGGCGCCGACCGGCTCGAGCCGGTCAGAGCGGTCCGGGTGACCGACGGGTTCGAAACTGGCGGTAGCGGAACCAAAGTGAACCGCCCCGAGGCAGACGCGATCGTCTCGCAGATCGAGAAGTGCCTCGCCGACCCCCGGTATGACGACAAGACCTTCGGCGTGATCTCCCTGCTCGGGCCACGTCAGGCAAAGGTGATCAACGACCTGCTGCTGGAACGGATCGCACCGGAGGAGTGGGTGGCCCGCGACCTGCGCTGCGGGGACGCCCCGGCGTTCCAGGGGTCCGAACGCGATGTCATGTTCTTGTCGATGGTCTCCGCCCCCGAGCCTGGCCAGCGGATGGGGGCGTTGACGGTCGAGGCGAACGTGCAGCGCTACAACGTCGCCGCCTCCCGGGCCAAGGACCAGATGTGGGTCTTCCACTCGGTGGCGCTGGAGCAGCTGACCAACCCCGAGGACATGCGGTTCCAGCTGCTGGACTACTGCTACCACGGTGTGCGTGGGCTACGCGTCGACGACAGCGGCGCCTTCTTAGGCATGGTGCACGAGGATCGGCGGGTCGAGCCGTTCGACTCCTTGTTCGAGCAGCGGGTGCACAACCGGCTCGTCCAACGCGGCTACACCGTGCTGCCCCAGTTCGACTCGATGGGCTATCGGATCGACCTCGTCGTCGTCGGGGCCAAGGGACGCCTCGCCGTTGAGTGCGACGGCGACTACTGGCACGGCCCCGACCAGTACATCCGCGACCTGGCCCGCGAACGCGACCTACGCCGTTGCGGCTGGCAGTTCTTCCGGATCAAGGAATCCGCGTTCTACGTCGACGAGCACGCCGTCCTCTCGAAGCTCTGGGCGACCCTCGACGAACTCGAAATCAAGCCCGCGGGTTGGTCAGACGCGGTCGAGGGCAGCGACGAGGAGGTGGACTCGCACGCCGCGGATGACCACGACGGCGAAGGGGCGCTCGACGAGGACCTGGACATCGTGTCGTGGTCGACCATCGAGGACGGCGTCGCCGAGGTCGTGCCGCTGGCCGCCTTGTCGCCGTCAGCAGCGGCACCCGCCGTGGTTGGCTCGCCGGAGGAGGGGGTGTTGCTTCCCTACGAGAAGTACACCGGGTCGGCGCCACCGGCAGCTGAAGCGGCTCGACGGGATCTCGAGCAGATCCTCATCGATATCGTCGCGGTGGAGGGCCCGGTGATGGGGTTCCGGATCCACTCCGCCTACGTCGCGGCGTCCGGTGGGCAGCGGGTTGGGCCAGCAATAGCGCAGACGTTGAACAGCGCCCTGACCCGGCTGCTGCGCCGAGGGGCGCTGGTCGCCTCCGACCCGCTCGGCCGGGCCGGCATGCGACCCCGGACGTTCCGTCTCCCCGAGCAGCCTCTCGTGGTGCAGCGCGAGCTCGGCCCGCGAGACCTGGCCCACGTGCCGCCCCACGAACTCGCCGCGCTTCTGCGCGACGCCGCGGAGGTCACCGCATGGAGCAGCCCAGAGGCGCTCTATCGTGAAGCGCTGCGTCGACTCGGCCGGGTGCGACTGACTCCAGGCGTCCTGGACACGATGGCCTCGGTGGTCGACCTTGCTCGGACCTTCGACGAGGGTGCCGGCGGTGAGGGCGCCGACGCACGACTTGCATAGATGGTGCGAGCTGATCGAGACCCGCCTGCGGCGAGTCGATCAAGAGGCTAGTCCCAACCGTTCGCCGCCGCCGGGCTATCGAGATTCGACCGCCCACACCATGACCGTCGCGCACTCGTTACCGGAAGGCGACGGTCCGCAGGCGGTCATCGCCCATGATCTGCACGGCGGGACGACGTTGCCTGCGCCAAGTCGGGACACAGCACCGCGGCCTCGGCTGCGAGCTGCCCCGGCTAACACGGATCGAAATTCGTACTGTCGCTTGCCAGCGGAGACTGTGGGCGCAACGGTGTAACCGGCGGTTGGTGTTTTAGAGGCTAGCAGGGGTGGGCATGCGGTCGGCGAAAACGACCGCCAGGACGTTCAGGACGGGTTTCCAGCGGGTGATCCATCGTTTCTGTCCGGTTCCTTTCGGGTCGAGGCTACGGGTGGTCAAGTACAGGGTTTTCATGGCTGCCTGCTCGGTGGGGAAATGACCTTTCGCGTCCACGGACCGCCGATACCGGGCATTCATCGATTCAATCGCGTTCGTCGAGCAGAGCAGTCTGCGGATCTCGATGTCGTAGTCCAAGAATGGGATGAAGTTCTCCCAGGCATTCCGCCACAGGTTACTGATCGCGGGATACTGCTTCCCCATTTCTCCTCCAACGATTCGAACGCCGCCCACGCCGCCGTGGCGTCCACCGCCGTATAGATCGCTTTCACGTCCCGGGCGAGCTCACCCCAATACCTCTTCGAGGAATACCGGAACGTGTTCCGGATCAGATGCACGACACAGGTCTGCACGATCGTGTCGGGATAGATCGTGTTCACTGAATCGGGCATGCCTTTCAAGCCGTCACAGACCAGGTAGAAGATGTCGATCACCCCACGATTCTTCAACTCGGTTAAGATAGAGATCCAATACTTGGACGACTCACCCATCCCGGCGGTGCCGGCCCACAGGCCCAGCACGTCCCTGCGGCCCTGCAGGTCCACGCCGATGGCCGCGTAGAAGGGCCGGTTGGCGACCTGCCCGTCCCGACCTTCACAGCACCGCGTCGACGAACACGGCCACGTAGTGCGAGGCCAACGGCCGGGTCGACCATTCCGTCATTTCCTCGATCACCTGATCGGTGATCGCCGAGACCACATTCTTCGACACACTCGCGCCGTAGACCTCCGCGAAATGTGCGCTGATCTCACCGGTGGTCAACCCGCGCGCATACAGCGACAAGACGATCGCATCGACATCACCCATCCGGCGCTGACGTTTCTTCACAATGACCGGATCGAAACTTCCATCCCGGTCCGCGGGACATCGATCTCGATCGGCCCGACCGAATCAGTCAACACCGTCTTCGACCGGATCCCGTTACGGGAATTCCCGCCGTCGCGGCCTTCCACGGCGTGCTTCTCATAACCGAGGTGACCGGTCATTTCTCATCCAGCGCTGTTTCCAGCACCGTCTTGGTGAGGATCTTCAACAAGCCATCCGGCCCGGTCAAGCAAGACCACGATCCTGGCAGATTTCACCATCTCCCGGATCGCGGCCCGCTCAGCATCACCAGGCTTGAGCTCAGACATCTCGATTCTCTTAGCCAGAGCATTCATGCCCTGCATCTTGTCGGCCATCACTGGACCTTCCTGGCAGACACGCTGGTCTACCCGTCAGGCCGGTTACACCGTTGGCCCTACAGACCCTGCCAGCGTGATGGGACCACTCGTTCTGCCACGAGGATGGGACCGTCGCGGGCGCGATGACGGCTTGGATGCCGAGGTGGCTGACGCTGGCAACGCGTGGTCGTGGATTGTGGCGGTGATATTCGCGCTGTGAAATGACGTGGTCAGGCGACGCGGTCGGTGTCTTTCTGGCGGGCGGCTTCGCCGGTGGTGCCGACCAGGGTGCCGATGGTGGTCCAGGTCATGCCGGCTTCGCGGGCGGCGCGGACGGCGTCCAGTAGGTGTCGTTCGGCTTCGGAGCGTTCGCGGACGGCTTCACGGAGCAGCGTGACGGCGCTGGGGTCGAGTTCGTCGGTGGGGGTGGGTTCGTAGTCCTCGAATCGGGCGCTGAGGTCGTCGGCGTCCTGCAGGATCTCTTCGACGGATCGGGGCATCGTCATGACTCCTCCCTCGCTGATGTGCCTGAGCAGCAGCGGCCGGGATCGGCTGATCCGACCTCCACACGGTACTTGTGTCAGCTCGTGGTGTAGGAGGGCGGTCGCTCGGGTTGATGTTCGAAGGCCTATGGGCCGAGTCAGTTCGCCTCGCTGGTGAATGCCTTCTTGGCGGCCTTGCCGATGACGCCTGTGAGTGCGGCGTCGACGCTTCCGCCGATGAGGCCGCCCGCTACCGGGATGGCGCGAGCGAGGGTGAGGGCTGATCGCTGGGTGCCGTACTTGGCGATCAGGTAGAAGCCTGCGCGGGCGTTGACCTGGCGTATGACTGCGTGGGGGATGGCTTTGATGGACTGCTTGGCGACCTGTTCGCCGATGGTGATGCCCAACCCGGATGTCGCTGCCTGGAGGCTGCTGCCGGCCACGGTGAGCAGGATGACCGTCCGCGTACGTGGATCATCGAGTGGATAGCCACGCAGATGGGCGATGGCGCCGACCATCCGGGCGTTGATCGCCAGGTTGTCTGCCATGTTGGCGGGAAGTGTCACTGGCAATGCCAGAAGGCCGCCGAGGCCGGTGACGAATCCGGTGGTCCCGGCGGCAGCGACGGACTCGCGGATGATCACCCTGATCGCCGAGTCGACCGCGTCGGCCTGCTCAGGTTGCCGGTTCGGTGGGGCAGTCGCCCCGGGTCCATGGACAGATTGTCCAGTCGTACGGCAGGGCCGCGAGTATGTCCTTCAGAAAGGCCTTGTTGGGGTCCCAGTGGGGGGACAGGACCCGTGCGAGGCTGAGGATCGAGACCTGCGCGACGCCGGCCTGCTTCAGCGTGACGGCGAGGGACTGCGAGCTGGCTCCGGAAACCCAGGCGTCGTCGATGACCACGACGTGCTGGGGCAAGGTTGCAGATCCCGCAATCGTCCATGAGTCGGGGTGCAGGGCACGGTCGGGCGCTGGAGGCGTGAAGTCGATGGGGATCTCGGACGCCGGCGAGGTGGTGAGGCCACGCACCAGGTCGACGAGGACGGTGCGGGCCTTGGTTGATGGGACGACGGCCCACCCGTGGTCTTCGGTTCCAGCGAGCGTGGTTGCGCACCGGAAGTGACCACGAAGTCCTACGGCGAGGAGGGCCTGGATGATCGGCTCGAAGGCTGCGCGGGTTCGGGTCTCCTTGTAGCTGCGCATGACCCGATAGGTCTGGGATGCCGGCTGGTCGGCGTACACGAGGAACCCGGCCCGATCGGCCACCGGCAGGCCGCTGTGTCGGTGGCCCTGACACTGAGCGCAGAGGCTGTAGCTCGCATCGATCGGGAGTGCGCACACCGCGCAGGCTGCCCAGTTGCCGCTGGTGACCGAGTGGAGGTAACTGCCAGCGACTCGGGTGAGGTCGCTGCCGACGTTGGAGACACGTTCTCCGAACGTACGGCTCACGCGGAGACCAGTTCGTCCAGGGCGCTCTGCAATCGCGCGGGCGCTTCACGAACGTCGTTCACGGCGGCCGCGAGGTCTCGCAGCGAGCTGACGACGTACACGTGCGGACGCCCGACCAGTGCGGCACCCCAGGACGTGCTGGCAGCCACCCGGTCGGTCAGGATCACGGGCCTGCCGTGCTCGCCGGCAACTCGTGCCTGGATCCGTGTGCCGGAGTGCTCGCCGGCTTCGATGACGATCGTCGCCAGCCCGTACCCCGACATCGTGGCGTTACGCATCGGGAACGTGTGCTTCGCCGGTGGGGCGTCGGGATAGAACTGCGAGAACAGCAATCCGTGATCGGCGATCTCACGCTGGAGTGCGCGGTTGGACGCCGGGTAGGCGTGTGTGATCCCGGTGCCGAGGAATGCCACCGTTCTGCCGCTGGACTCGAGGGCTGCCTGATGGGCTGCTGTGTCGATGCCGGCGGCGAGACCGGCGATGACTGTCAGGCCCTGCGAGACGAGCAGACGCGCGGCCTCGGTGGCCAGCTTCAGCCCCCAGGCGGACGCCGATCGCGATCCGACGACAGACATGCCGTCATCCGGCTCGTGGAGGGTGCCCTCATAGAACAGGAACGGTGGGATCTCTCGGATGCCGAGCAACCGCGAGGGATAGTCAGGATCGAGAACGGTGACCCACCGAAGCCCCGCCCGCGCCCACTGGCGGACGTCAGAGATGGCCCGCTCATGGTCGGGCTCGAGGTCGGGCGAGGCGAAGAGCGCGTCATCGGCTGGCTGACGTAGAAGGTCTGTTGCGCTCCCCGCAGCCACGGCGTCGGCGGCGATCTCGTTCCAGCCGGCGCCACCTGACTTTCGCCGCAGCAGAGTCAGCAACGCTGCGAGCTCCTGTTCGCGCGACTCCATGCAAGGCAGCCTAGCCGGGCACTCCGACAGTCTCCGGAAGACACCGTTGGCGAGTGGGAGGACTGTCGGGGGCGACGTGATCGATCTGCATGCCTACGGGGGCAGTCGCGCCAAGCTATCCGTGTGGGAGCGTGCCAGGGAGAACATGGGTTGATCTCCGGAAAGTGCGTGGGCTGATCTTCAACCCTCGTCGACCCCTTGTCCGACACGGTCTGCCAGTGGCGGATAGAGTGCCGCACAAGGGACGTCCGCGAGGGTGTTCCTGCAGGTCAGGGGCTTGTTCGGCGGGCTTCTGGGGGTCAAGGGGTCGTGGGTTCGAATCCCGCCGTCCCGACCATATAACCGCAGGTCAGAGGCATGATCAAATCATATACCCCCTCGGGGTATGAAGATCATGGGCTGTACGTGGGCTACTTGGAGTCGCGAGGCTGGTGGGGCAGTGCCCTCCCATGGTGCCCGCATTCGCGCAGGTGGATGGCTTGATCAACAGGCGCGCCCACCAAGCGCATGAAGATCACGGCCTGTGCATGGGGCTGTCTTGGGTTAAGGGGTCATGGGTCTAGTCTCGTTGCCCGCCGAATGCCTGGTCATCGTTGCGGGCGCCATGGCGCCGCGTGCAACAGCGCACTGTGGTGATCTCCAAGGCGGCGGCGGGTGCGATGGACCTCAGGTGAGAGCATCGAGTGCTTCGGTCGTCGATTGCCTTACCTCAGCCCGGTTACACCGTTGGCCCTACAGACCCGACCGCCGTGCACCTCGGCAGCAACCGCGTCATCGCTTGGTGGCACATCCCCACCTGGACTTCACCCCCCCGGCGACTGGCAGCCGGGTTGGCAGCCGCGTTGGCAGCCGGGTTGGTGGTCGGGTTGGTGGTCGGGTTGGTTGTCGGGCTGGTGGCCGGGCTGGTGGCCGGGCTGACGGCCGGGCTGATGACCGGGCTGCAGATCGCGTCGGTTGTGGCCGGGATGATCGGGCTGGTGGCCAGGCCGGGAAGCCTGTCTGAGGGCGAGCCGCGTAGCTTGGTCTTACGGCCCGTGCGACGCCGGGACCTTCTCGCGCTGGTGGGTGGGCTGGGGGGCTTGCTGGTGGCCGGGCTGCTGGGCGAGCTGGAGGGCGACCTGGTGGCCGGGCTGCAGGCCGTGCTGATGATCGGGCTGGTGGCCGGGCTGGCGAACTTGATGCGGGCCTGGTCCAGCCCGGCGACCGATGCTGCTGCAGCCGCCCCCACTACCACCTACGCCGCTGACCGCCGCCACGGGCTGGTGTTCGAGCTGATGGTCGGGCTGATGGCCGGGCTCGCGTTTTGGGTGGTGGCCGGGCTGATGGTCGGGCTGGCGTTCGGGCTGGTGGCGATGGTGCTGGCGTTCGGGCAGGTGGCCGGGCCGGCGGGTGGGCTGTGGGTGAGCGAGCTGGTCCTGTGGGCGCAGTCGCGGGAGCGGGTCCGGTTCATGTCTCGGTCACGCCCTCGGCTGCGGTCACGTCACCGGGCTCGGCTGGGGTTGTTGCCGGACGCGGTGACGCGCCAGGTGTTGCGTCAGGTGGGGCCGGTGTACCAGTTCCGGCACGCCGAACTGCAGGACCGCCTGGCCACGCAGGGCGCTACAGCGATCAGGAATTGACCGCTGACAATATCCATTATCGGCGGCTGGTGAACCTGAACCGGAAGTGACTACCACCTGAGTCCCCGATCTCACCCACGATCTGCCCGCCGCCGCAGACCTCAGGCCAGCCGACGTCTGCTGCCCACCCGGCCCCCATCCACGCCGGAGTCGGGGTGGGCGAACGTCCTCCGAGGACTGCCTCGCGTGTGCTCGCTCCCCAAGCGATCGCCGAGGATCCTCAGCGTGGGGACTTACCTTCCTCGATCCGGCGGGCATCCTTCGCCCGGCCCACCTCCCGGTAGCCGTCTGCGAGGTTGCTTCGGGAGGTCAGGGTGTCGGGGTGTTCGGGTCCCAGGACGCGTTCCCTGGTGGTCAGGGTCTGCTCGTGCAGGGTGATCGCGTCCTGGTGGCGGCCCACCGCCTGGTAGCCGTTGGCGAGGTTGTTGCGGGAGTGCAGGGTGTCGGGGTGTTCGGGTCCCAGGACGCGTTCCCTGGTGGTCAGGGTCTGTTCGTGCAGGGTGATCGCGTCCTGGTGGCGGCCCACCGCCTGGTAGCCGTTGGCGAGGTTGTTGCGGGAGTTCAGGGTGGCGGGGTGTTCGGGTCCCAGGACGCGTTCGCGGGTGGCCAGGGTCTGCTCGTGCAGGGTGATCGCGTCCTGGTGGCGGCCTACCGCCTGGTAGCCGTTGGCGAGGTTGTTGCGGGAGGTCAGGGTGTCGGGGTGTTCGGGTCCCAGGACACGTTCGCGGGTGGTCAGGGTCTGCTCGTGCAGGGTGATCGCGTCCTGGTGGCGGCCCACCGCCCGGTAGTCGAGGGCGAGGTTGTTGCGGGAGTGCAGGGTGTCGGGGTGTTCGGGTCCCAGGACGCGTTCGCGGGTGGTCAGGGTCTGCTCGTGCAGGGTGATCGCGTCCTGGTGGCGGCCCACCTCCCGGTAGCCGTTGGCGAGGTTGTTGCGGGAGTTCAGGGTAGCGGGGTGTTCGGGTCCCAGGACGCGTTCCCGGGTGGCCAGGGTCTGCTCGTTCAGGGTGATCGCGTCCTGGTGGCGGCCCACCGCCCAGTAGCCGCCGGCGAGGTTGTTGCGGGAGTTCAGGGTGGCGGGGTGTTCGGGTCCCAGGACACGTTCCCGGGTGGCCAGGGTCTGCTCGTTGATGGTGACCATGGCGGTGTAGGCGCCGACTCGGTACAGCCAGATCCCGACGGTGGTGGCGGCCTGCGTGACGTCTGCGCTGGTGTCGGGATGGGTGGGGTGGCCGAGCAGGGTCAGGGTCTGCGCGGCGATGTCGTCGACCAGGCCGGCCGGTGGGGGTGGCGCGTCAGCTCCGGGGAGGGCGTGCTGCAGGGCCTGGGCGGCGGTGGTGAGGATCTCGTCCGGGTCGGGGTGGGTCTCGCGCAGGGTCCGGCCGATGAGGCGGTGCATCACCACTGCGGTGTTGTCGGCGGTGAAGGTGATCAGTGAGGCCCGCGCGAGGATCCCGATCACCTCGTCGGCGTCGTCCACCGTGAGATGGTCCTCGACCACGGTGTCGAGCAGGTCGGTCAGCAGGGTCCGGGTGATGCCGGTGGGGTCCAGGACGCTGAGCAGGCCCAGGGCAGCGCGGGCGTGGGGATGGGCGAGGGCAGCGGTCTGCACGGACAGCAGCACGGCTTCGGGCAGCCGCCGCGGGTACCCGGGTGTGGGGGGTAGGGCCGCGGTCAGGGTGGTGTCGGTGAGCTTGTCCAGGTATCGGTGGTAGGTCAGGTGCTGCGCGGTGATCACGCCGGCGGCCTGCGCCAGGGCCAACGGCAGATCCCCGAGAGCGTCGGCGACCTGCCGTGCGCCGCCGGGATCGTCCAGCCCGGTCCGTTCGGCCAGGTAGGCCAGGGACTGTTCACGGGTGTAGTCCCCGAGATGCACTGGCTGTCGGTCCTCGACCCGGGCGGCATCAGCCGCGACACCCTGACCCGGCTGCTGCTCCATGACCCCGGCGGCCGCCGCCGCTGGTGGCACCGCAGACGGCCCCGGCAGGCGCTGCGGTCTGCCGCCGAGGTCGAGGACGTGGTCGCTGCCTTGGTGGCGGCCTCGCTGATCACCCGCACGGTCGAGGGGACCGCTGTGGTGATGCACCGCCTCATCGGCCGGGTGGTCCGCGAATCCGGCCCCCCAGGAGTCCTCGACACCGTCCTGACCGGCCTCGCCCCCGCCGTGGTGGGCCTGCTCCCGGCGCCGGGGGCACCACCCCCACCGGAGGTCGTCGCCGAGATCGCTGCCCAGACCGTGGCCCTGCTCGACCACGGCGCCCACCCGATCCGACCCACCCCGACCGTAGTCGCCATCACCGCCACCGCCACCACCATCGGGCTCTGGCTGTACCAGGTGGGCGCCTACACCCCCATGGTCACCATCAGCGAACTGGTCTTGGCCGCCAGTGAACGTGTCCTGGGACCCGAACACCCCGACACCCTGGCCTCCCGCAACAACCTCGCCGCCGGCTACCGGGCGGTGGGCCGCCACCAGGACGCGATCACCCTGGACGAGCAGACCCTGGCCACCCGGGAACGTGTCCTGGGACCCGACCACCCCGACACCCTGCAATCCCGCAGCAACCTCGCCAACGGCTACCAGGCGGTGGGCCGCCATGATGATGCGGATCGGCTCGACGCACCGCCCAGTTGATCGCTGGGGTCGGGATCGGCCGCCCCGTGACGGGTGTCGCCGATGAGAACGGCACGCTGAGGCGCCTTCGACCCACCTGCCGTGGGCCGCGACAACTGGTCGTGCCCGCTGCCGAGCAAGTGAGCGATCTTCCAGGCCCGTCAGCGACTGGGCTCGCAGCCGTTGGTGGATCTGTTCGAGCGTGTGGCCAATCCGCTGGGAGCTGTTGGGATGCCTGGGGTCTGGGTCGCCGGTCGCCGGTTGGTCACGGTCGACGGGACCTGTCTGGATGTGGCGGACACCCCGGCGAACGACGAGCACTTCGGCCGCCCGGGGGTCAACAAGGGCGAGCAGGCGGCGTTCCCGATGGCCCGGGTCCTGGCGGTCGCCGAGTGCTGCGGATGAGGCGATCCCGCTGACGGCGCCAATAGACCCTGAGGCCCGCACCGAGTGACCTAGCCGCTGGCGAGTGACGCACAGCACGGATCGGGACGACCCTGCCTCCTGCAGCGATCAGCGCGAGCACGGGTGGTTCAAGGATGTGGATCCTGGACTTGCGCTGGATGCAGGGACCGAAGGGAACCCGACGGGTAGCTTCGCGTCCTCGAGGCTGGCCCCCGCCACGACGATGTCGTCCACGTGCGCGGCGATCAGGTTCGCCTGGTCCAAGCAGGCGCCTGAGAGATCGGCTCCACTCAGGTCGGCACCCTGCAAGTCCGCTCCTGTGAGATCTGCCCCGCGCAGTGTTGCGCCCCGCAAGGATGCTCCTGTGAGTCTCACGCGCGCGAGCTTGGCGCCATTGAGATTCGCCAAATCGAGGTGCCTGCCAGAAAGATCGGCTGCGGTCGAGACCGGGGCAGTCGCAGACGGTGTGCGGGAAGGCGAAGCCACGGAGGCTGTATTCGTTGCGGTCCCCTGTGCCGCACCGAGCGCCAACGAGCGCCCTGTGACAATCTCATCGACGTCGGGTCGGGCAAGAAGCCAGATCAGCAGGATGGGCAGGATCAGCCCCGTTGCGAGCAGCGCTAGGTGGGCGCGCGTGGCAGATCGGAACAGGGTTGCCGCGTAGATCAGTAGCCCCGCAAGAGCAAGGACGAGTACCCGTAAGACCCAGGTGGGGCCGGCTAGTTCCCCGATCACCGCCGCGATGGAGATCGTGGCGGCCGGCACTACGACAAGTGGGTTGGGGTGATCTCCAGACTTTGGGTGCGCCGGCACGCCCGAGGAATGGGCGGGTGCGGGCTGGGTCACGTGCGAACCTTCTCACCCTTCGGGCCTCAAGTTTGGGTTGCTCGACCCCAGAGGTGGTCGGTGTGTCGACTGGACATGCTGTTCCGGGTAACTTGGATCGGAGGTGATCGAATGTCTCATCAGCGCGTCGCGTGGGTGGTGCTAGGTCTCACTCACTTCTTGTTCACGCAAACCACGACCCCGGGGGGACGCGTGCCGGGGCCTCAGCCGTCCCAGGGCGGGCGAAAGCCATCGAAGCCGGCGTCGACATGTGGAGGCTGCGGTGCGTCTGGCCGTCTCGCTGGTGGCCTGTGCCGTAAGTGTCGCAAGTAGCGAATTGTGTCCCAGTCTCCCCTCGTGGACGCGGTGAAGGGACCCGCCGAGAGCATCGGACGCTACTTCTCAGTTCTCACAGTCGTGCCTTCCGCTGTCACTATCCTATATATTCAGGTGTTGATTGGCGCCCAGCCTTGGTCAGGGCGCCCAGATTGGCGAGCGGGCTATCGGTTTGCAACTGGCGGCGGACTTTCGCAAGCTCTTCAACTCCTCGTGGGAAGCCTATTGCTCGGCTTGGTGCTCCATCCTCTTCAGTATGCTCTTGTTCAGGCGTGCGAAGGGTATTGGGGGACCTCTCAGCTTGCCCAACACTTGATGTCTCAGAGAATCAGATCCCATAGGCGCCGCCGGGCCAAGTTGGTCACGATGGCCGATGAGTCGCTGACGAGGTTGCAGGAATTGCAGCAATCCCCGCTCGACCCAGGGGATCCTCCTGTCGAGGATGACCATGTCAAGTTGCTTGTCCGATACGAAGAAGCTGAGCGTGTTGTCCTCGGCTACCCGGACGGAGTAAACAATGTGAGACCAACGCGACTGGGAAACGTTCTACGCAGATACGAGGCGCGCGCAGGGAGTCAGTATGGGTTGTCACTCGTCACCGTGGCTCCTCACCTAGTCCTTACTGCGAGTGAGCAGCGCGTGGCGTATCTAAATGATCAACGAACTGCTCTGGATCTTGCCATACGCATGGTCGTTCTCAATCTCCTAGGCGCGGCTGCAACTGTGGCTCTTCTCTGGCGCAGCGGAGGATGGCTGGCCGTTGGATTGATACCTTATGCCTTGGCGTACATCTTCTACCGTGGGAGTATTGTCGTCGCGGCAGAGTACGGAACGGCATTGACGACCGTCTTGGAGCTCAGCCGCTTCGACCTGTACAGGAGCTTCAACGTGCCCCGACCTCACGGCCTTGCCGCAGAGGTTGAGCAGAATGAGCGGCTGATGGAACTTCTGGATCGAGACCGACAGTCGGCGGATGATCTCCAGATCGAATTCGATGTAGACGATGCAACTGAGAAGAAGTCCTGAGTGTCGCCTCGAACATGATGGCATTCTCACTCAGTCTCGGCCTCAATTGTCGTTGCCAGTGCGATGGACCACCCGTTCGGACATGCAGCTGTTGCGGGTGAGAAGATCTCCGGACAGATGCTGTATCCGGGTTGTTGCCTTGCTGCATCGCCTGGACATGGTTCCGTTCCGCGTCGACGCGTTGGGGGCAGCAGCAGCCTCGGCTCGAGAGCTTGGGGACCCGGCTCGGGCAATCGGCTACGCCAGCGCCGCACGGCCGCGCTCAGAACCAGCGGACGAGGCCATGCGGTTAGGCGCAGCGGCGGTCTCCGACGCATGGCGTGTCTCGCAGGCCTCACTGGTGCGGACCTGCGCAAAGATGGCCAGCTGTAATAGGGCCTGAGGGTTGATCTTGAACAAGCGCGTGGGTAACCCCCGGCCGCGGGCAGCGACGTGCTCTCACCACCCTTACCCGACATCTTGCCACGCCTGACTGACAACGCCACCTGCCCGTTGAGGGCGGTCAGCTGTCGCTTGCCAGCGTGATGGGACCACTCGTTCTGCCACGAGGATGGGACCGTCGAGGGTCGCGCCGACGGCTTGTATGCCGAGGCGACTGACGTCGGCGGGCGCGGGTTGTGGCTTAGCAGGGCCGGTTGCGTTGCGAGACGTTGTGGTCAGGCGACGCGGTCGGTGTATTTCTGGCGGGCGGCTTCGCCGGTGGTGCCGACCAGGGTGCCGATGGCGGTCCAGGTCATGCCGGCTTCGCGGGCGGCGCGGACGGCGTCCAAGAGGTGTCGTTCGGCTTCGTAGCGTTCGCGGACGGCTTCGCGGAGCAGGGTGACGGCGCCACGGTCGTGTTCGTCGGCGGGGTCGGGTTCGTAGTTCTCGAAGCGGGTGGCGAGGTCGTCGGCGTGCTGCAGGATCTCTTCGACAGATCGGGGCATGGTCATCACCTGAGGTACTTCTCTCGGGCGCGCATGGCGTGGACGATGACGACGGCGGTGTCGCCGTCGATGGAGCCGACCTCGAGGATGATGGCGGCGGCGTTGGGGCCGATCATCATGGTGAAGCCGTCCCGGAGGTCCCACATGCGCAGCGGGTTGCGGTAGGCGTGGAGGATCTCCTCCAGATGCGTGCAGGTGGCGGCGTGTCGCTGGGCGCGTTCGCGGATGGGCTTCGCATAAGAGGGTGACGGCGCCGGGGATGAGTCGCGTAGGGGTTCGCCGGTGCGGTGTGGGTCACGCGGACGTGGAAGTCCTGGGCGAGCAGAATGACGGGTCGGCGACCAGGGCGCTCACGTCGACCCAGAAACAGCTCGAGGCGATCCGTCGTCCGCGGAACCCGGTTTCTCTGGCCGCTTGTCCCCGCGCGCCGGGGCCATCCTCGAGGCCGCGCGCCGCTTCCGGCTCCGGCCGGTGGCCGACCGGGAGACGCGTCCTTCCAGGTCGTTGAGCATGAGGTCGAGGGCCAGCTCGAAGGCGTCATCGTCGACGGTGGCCCGGTCGGTTGCGGCGAGGGCCGACGCGAGGTCGGGGTATCGGGTCCGGTACTCCTCGGGAGCCGCTGCGAAACCGCCGATGAAGGTCTCGACGGTTGAGCCGAGCACGAGATAGTCCAGGATCGCGATCACTGGCATGACGTCGGCGGGTGGGAGTCCCGCTCGACCGAGTGCTGCGGCCGCTGAGTCGTAGAGGTTCAAGGTGGCGTGGTTGAGGATCGGCCTGCGGGCGACAAGGGCGATGGCGTGGGGATGGCGTAGGAAAGCTTGTCGGTATGAGCGCGCGAAGGCGTCGAGTCCCTGTCTCCAATCAGGGTTGGCCAGGGTCGCGGTGTCGATCTCGCGGTCGATGAGGTCGTGGACCAGGTCGATGATCTCGTCCTGGCCGGAAACGTGGTTGTACAGCGAGGGCGCGCGCACCCCTAGCTGTTCAGCGATTCGGCGCATGCCGAGGCCGTCGGGACCCTCGGCGTCGAGCAGCTCTAGGGCGGCCCGGGCGATGGCCTCCCGGGAAAGCAGCGGCTGCGGTGGCCGTCCCAATCTTGACCTCCAGCAGTACCCACGTAGGGCTTGTCCACGGTAACTACCTGCGTTAGTTTAGCGCACTAACGCCGTTAGTTTGAGGAGAGGTGCTGCGTCGCTGAGGGCACCCGCAAGGCACGTGTCGGAGGGAGTGCGGTCGTGGCTTCGAGTTGCCCTATTGGTCGATCTTGGAGGTTGTGATGCGGCTGACACCGCAGGAACGGGACCGCCTGCTGATCTTCACCGCGGCGCAGCTGGCCCGGACGCGCTTTGCCCGAGGGCTTCAGCTGAACGTTCCGGAGACGATCGCTCTGGTCTGCGACGCCGTGCTCGAGGCGGCGCGCGACGGCGCCAGGCTTGCCGCTGCGGTGGAGGCCGGACGCGCTGTCCTTGGCCCGGACGACGTGTTGCCCGGGGTGGCTGACATTGTCAGGGAGGTGCGGGTGGAGGCGGTCTTCGATGACGGGACGCGGTTGGCGGTGGTGCCAGATCCGGTCGGGGGTGGCTCGTTGGGCGCGTCGGCGCCGGGTGCGGTGGTCACCGCTTCGGTGGTGGAGCAGCTGCCCGCAGATCTCGTGACGGTGGTCGTGCACAACACTGCGGACGTCGCAGTGAGTATCACGTCGCACTGGCATTTCTTCGAGTCGAACCCGCGGCTGCGGTTCGACCGGGCGGCGGCCTACGGCCGGCACCTGCATGTGCCGGCTGGGTCGTCGGTGCGCTTCGACCCGGGCGTCGACGTCGAGGTGGGTCTGGTCCCGATCGGCGGCAGGCGCGTCGCCGTCGGGTTCGCCGGGCTCGTGGACGGTCCGCTGGACGCTCCGGGGGGCCTGGATCGGGCGCTGGATCGCGCCCGGTCGATGGGTTACCTGGGTTCTGAGGTGGCGTCGTGAACGAGGACGAGTACGCGGCAGTGCACGGGCCGACGGTGGGCGACCGGGTCGCGCTGGGCGACACCGGGCTCGTGGTCCGGGTGGAGGCTGACTCCCAATTGCGCGGGGAGGAGTTCCTGCTCGGGTTCGGCAAGTCGGCCCGTGACGGGATGCATCTGGCGGCGCTCAGCCTGCGGGAGACGTGCGACCTGGTGGTCTCGAACGTGGTCATCCTCGACCCCCTGCTGGGCGTTCGGAAGGCCTCGATCGGCATCCGGGAAGGACGGATCGTCGCGATCGGCCGCGCCGGCAACCCGGACACCCTGGACGGGGTCGAGGTGGTGGTCGGGACCGGGACGGCCGTGGTCAGCGGTGAGGGCCTGATCGCAACCGCAGGGGCGATCGACACCCATGTGCATCTGATGTCGCCTCGGATCATGGAGGCGGCGCTGTCGTCGGGGGTGACGACGATCCTCGGGCAGGAGTATGCCTCCGTGTGGGGGGTCGGGGTGAACGACCGGTACGGGTTACACCGCGGCTGGGCCGCCTTCGACGCGTGGCCGGTCAATATCGGGTTCCTGGGCCGCGGCTCGTCCTCGCGGCCGGAACCGATGATCGAAGCACTCCGGCACGGCGGGGTCTGCGGCTTCAAGGTGCACGAGGACATCGGTGCCCATCCGCGGGCCCTGGACACCGCGCTGCGGGTCGCCGAGGAGCACGACGTGCAGGTCGCCGTGCACACCGACGGGCTGAACGAGTCCATGTTCGCCCGGGACACCCTGGCGGTGCTCGACGGTCGGACCATCCACGCCTTTCACGTCGAGGGGTGCGGCGGCGGTCACTCGCCGGACGTGCTCACCCTGGCCGGGGTGCCGAATGTGATCGGGTCCTCGACCAATCCGACCATGCCGTACGGGCGGGACGCCGTCGACGAGCACCTCGCGATGATCGTGTCGGTGCACGCGTTGAAGACCGACCTGCCCAGCGACCTGGCGATGGCGCACGAGCGGATCCGGTCCTCGACGATGGCGGCCGAGGATGTTCTTCACGACCTGGGCGTCATCCCGATCATGTCCTCGGATGCGCAGGGGATGGGCCGCGCCGGGGAGACGGTCGCCCGCACGTTCGCCACCGCCGGCCTGATGAAGCAGCGCCGGCGAGGCGATGATGAGGCCGACGAGCTGGTCTCGCCGGTCGGCGACGACAACGCCCGGGTGCTGCGCTACCTCGCCAAGCTGACGGTGAACCCGGCGATCGCCCACGGTCTGTCGCACGAGGTCGGCAGCATCGCCCCCGGCCTGCTGGCGGACATCGTGCTGTGGGACCCGGCGCAGTTCGGGGTCAAGCCGGTGCTGGTGCTCAAGGCCGGCTTCCCCGCCTGGGGTCTGACGGGTGACCCCAACGCCAGCATCGACTCCGCCGAGCCGATGGTCTACGGCCCACAGTTCGGCGGACATGGCGCGGCGCCCGCCGACCTCAGCGTCGCGTTCGTCAGCGGCACATGTGTGGATGCGGGGGAGGACCGGCTGCCGACCCGGCGTCGTCGTGTCCCGGTCCGCGGCTGCCGCGGGATCGGCCTGGCCGACATGGTCCACAACAACCGGACCGGCAGCGTCGCGGTCGACCACCGAACCGCCGCAGTCACCCTGGACGGGCGACTCCTCGACGTGGAGGCCGCCGCGAGGTCACCGCTGACCCGGCTCTACCTGCTGTGATGGGGGATCGGCGCGCGTGCGGCTTCACCGGCCGGGACCGGTCAGGTCTGCCGGCGTGAATGGTGCTCCGTGCCCGGGCACGACCAGTGAGGCAATCTCGAGCACGCGCTCACGGCCGGCGTGAAGGGCGTCGAGGTCCTCGGCGAGGGGATCGGACAGCGAGGTCGCATCCCACCACAGGTGGGTCAGGGCCACCGTGCCGAGGTCCGTGTCGACCAGTGTGGTGAGGTCCTGGGCGGTGTGCCCTGGGGTGGCGAGCAGCCGGACGGCGGGTGAGAGGTGAGCGCCGTCCGCCGGTCGCTCGATCCAGGTGTCGCGCTGGTAGATCGCCCAGATGTCGTGGACACGAGCGTTCTCGAACAGCGCGACGTTCATGGTGTGGTCGGGGTGGTGGTGGCTGAGGATGACGTCGGTGACCTGTTCGGGCTCCAGACCCAGCGCCTGAAGGGGATCCAGGATCGCCGACCGATGCGGAACCATCCCCGGGTCCACGATCGCAACCATGTCCCCGTCACGGACGCAGCTGACGGTGCCGGCCACTCGGTCTGAGGCGTAGCCGACGAACAGGACGTTCACGGTTGCCACGGGCGCTTCCTCCCTGTTGCGCAAATCTTGGTTGCCAGCCAAGATACGTGCGCGTGGACAACGAGTGCAAGAGGAGGCAAGGTCGTGATGGACGACGAGATCACGCCTACCGCGGCAGGGTTCTCGATGCCGGCCGAGTGGTCCGAGCACGCCGGGTGCCTGATGGCCTGGCCGACCCGACGCGAGTTGTGGCGGGACAGGTTCGATGCGGCCAAACGCGATTACGCGGCCGTCGCACGAGCGATCGGGGACTTCGAGCCGGTGCTGATGGTCTGCACGCCGGGCTCGGCGGCCGAGGTCAAAGACGTATGTGGCGCCGCGGTCGAGGCGATCGAGCTGCCGATCGACGATTCCTGGGCGCGAGACAGTGGCCCGGTCTTCGTCACGGACGCCGCGGGTCAGGTCGCTGCCGTACGGTTCGGGTTCAACGCCTGGGGCGGTCGGTGGCACCCACACGGGGACGACGCGCTGCTGCCGGTGCGGATCGCCGCCCATCTCGGGATGCGGCTGTTCTCCGCACCGTTCGTCCTGGAGGGCGGCGCGTTCCTCGTCGACGGCGAGGGGACGCTGGCCACGACCGAACAGTGCCTGCTCAACCCGAACCGGAACCCGGGCCTGACTCGCGAGCAGGTCGAGCAGGGGCTTCGTGACTATCTGGGGGTCACGACCATCGTGTGGCTCCCGGTCGGGCACAGCCTCGACGTGGGCCCGGCGGGCACCGACGGGCACATCGACGGAGTGGCCCAGTACGTTGCCCCGGGGCAGCTCTTGCTCGAAGCGCCGACCGACCCAGCGTCGCCGGACTACGCCGGAGGGCAGCGCAACCTCGCCGTCCTGGGCAAGGCCCTCGACGCTCAGGGGCGAGCCATCACGGTCCGCCACCTCGACCCAGGCCCCGAGGCGGCCGTCTCCTATGCCAACCACTACCTGGCCAACGGTGCAGTTGTCGTCCCCATCGGTGGGGCGGCCACCGACGAGCCCGTCCTGGAGTTCCTGCGCGGCGTCTACCCTGGCCGGCAGGTGGTCGGGGTGCCGGGGAACACGTTGGCCTATGGAGGCGGAGGGCCGCATTGCGTCACCCAGCAGATCCCCGCGGGCGCGATCGTTCCCGCCTGACGGACGGCACTGACGTCTCGACGTCGAGGTGGCACAGACGTCGAGACGGCTGGCGTCCCCGGCTATGGTGAGCGAACCGGTGATCGTGAAAGGGGTCGGTGCAGTGACCAGGCGCCGCGCCAAGGGCCAGTCCCGTGAGGACCTGGTTGTCGGGGCCGCGGCACAGGCCATCGCCGAGCTCGGCCTGAGCAAGGTGCGGCTCTCCGATGTCGCCGCACGGGCGGGGATGACCCCCGGACATGTGACCTACTACTTCCCGTCCAAGAACGACCTGTTGATGCGGGCCATCCGGTTGAGCGAGGAGAGCCTGACCGCGCAGGTGATCCAGGAGATCGGCACCATCCGTGACCCGTGGAAGCGGCTCGACCGACTGATCAGTCTGTCGGCGGCCAACGGCCCGAGGGACCCCGGCTGGATCCTGTGGTTCCAGGTCTGGTTGACCGCCGCCAATGACCCCGACATCGCCCGGGTGCACGACGAACTGGACGCCGTCTGGCGCGCCATCCTGGCCGATGTCATCCGCTACGGCTGCGACAGCGGGGCCTTCGAGGCCGATGACCCCGAAGCCGTCGCCCTCACGCTGTCGGCCGTCATCGACGGTCTCTCGATCCAGCTCACCCTCGGATCGCCGAGCCTGACCCGGACCCAGCTGCTGCGGACCTGCCGCGCCGCGGCTCGGCTCCATCTGCAGCCGAGCGTTGACGCCGGTGATCGGTCCTGACCGCCCGAGGACCTCGAGGGATCGGGCGGCGGAGTGTGCTCCTCGGCCTTCCCGCCACGGCATTGGGCGTGTCGGCCTGCGTCCCATCGCCGGAGAGAGAAGGGCAGGGCACCGGGCAGGCGACACCGGGGCCGACCGCAACCTCTGGCCGCAAGCCGACGACGGATGGCTCGCCAACAGGGGGGTGGTGGATGCCGGCTGAGGAGACCGAACACGAACGCACGTGGATGTGCTGGCCGTCCAACCGCCGGATCTGGGGGCCAGACCTGGTCGACGTGCAGGACGCCATCGTCTCGATCGCACGGGTCATCGGGGACTTCGAGCCGGTGACGATGCTGGCCCGGCCCGAGGAGACCGACCGGCTGCGCGGTCTCCTCGAGGGCGTCACGCTCGTGCCGGCGCCGGTCGACGACCTCTGGGCGCGAGACACTCTGCCCAACTTCTTGATCCGCACGTCCGCCGACGGTTCATGGCGCCTGGGCGCCGGTCGGGTCAGGTTCAACGGATGGGGCAAGAAACAGATTCACAACGGTGATGTTGCCCTCGCCGGCATCGTTGCCGACCACCTGGGCGTCGAGCTGATCGAATCGGGACTCGTCGGGGAAGGCGGAGGTCTGGAGGTCGACGGGCATGGGACGGTGATGGCGGCGGAGTCCTCGTGGGTCAACCCCAACCGAAACCCCGGGCGCAGCCGGGAGGACATCGAAGCAGCGTTGCTCTCGCTGCTGGGTGCGGACCGGATGATCTGGGTCGAGGGTCTGGCGGGCCAGGACATCACCGATGGACATATCGACACCCTCGCCCGGTTCGCGGCGGAGTCGACCATTGTGATCGATGCGCCGGCGTCCGCCGTCGACCCGGGGGACCCGTGGGCCGCGGTCGCCGCGCGGACCCGGGAGCAGGTCGGACGCGCCCGCACGAGCGCCGGGCAGCCTTACACCTTGGTGGAGATGACACCGCCGACGGCCGGGCGCCGCCACGACGAGGACTTCCTTGCCACGTACATGAACTACTACGTGTGCAACGGCGCCGTGATCGCCCCCCAGTTCGGGGACCGGGCAGCCGATGCACGGGCCCGCGACGTGCTCGAACGGCTCTTCCGTGGGCGCGAGGTCGTGCAACTCGACATCGACCCGATCGCTGCCGGTGGTGGCGGCATCCACTGCGCTACCCAACAACAGCCGGTCACTGGGAACCAGTAGCAGGACGAGCAGCCCGGAACGCGGAAGGGTGGTCGGGGTTCCCCGACCACCCCTTCCGGCCGCGCGAGGACCGCCCCGGACGACGGCCGACACACACGCGCCTCAGTGCGCGGCAGGCAGGATCCCCTCCTCGTCAACCAGCCGCTGCTCGGTCGCCAGGTCGAGGCTGCGGCAGAAGTACAGGTAGGCGAAGCCGGCCACGGGTAGCCCGACGAACATCGTGATGTCGATCTCGTTCAGGAAGTGAGCGGCGAAGCCGGTGTAGGGCGCGGAGACCATGAACGGCAACATCGACAACAGCGCGAGCCCGTAGGCGGCCTGGCCGCGCCAACCCCAACGGCCGTAGATCCCCTGGGGATTGAAGATCTCCCTGATCACGTAGCCGCCCTTGCGAACGAAGAAGTAGTCGACCAGGTTGATCGACGTCCACGGTGTCAGCAGATAGGCCAGCAGGATCAATCCGTTGTTGAAGAAGGCGTTGAACCGCTCCACCCCGACGAACTGGGCGGTCGCCCACACGATCACGAACATGATCCCGATCCCGATCGCCCGGATCCGCCGGCCAGGCGTCACCGGCTTGAACGAGTCACGGATCGAGATCATCGTCATCATCCCGCCGTACTGGTTGATCGCCATCACCGACAGCAACCCCAGCAGCAGAGCAAGGACCGCGACCGAGCCGAAGCTTCCGAACAGCCGCTCCCCGGCCCCCTTGAACGCCTGCACGGGGGTGGCGTCCGGCCCGCCGGCCGTCGACATCACCGAACCCAGCGAGAACACCCAGAACGCCGACACGCCGCTGGGCAGGTAGGTCCACCAGAAAGTCGACTTGACGCCGACGTTTGCGGGCAAGTACCGGGAGTAGTCCGAGACGTAGGGCGCCCAGCCGATCTGGAATCCGGCCACGATCACGAACACCGTCATGAACGCTGCTGTCGGGAACGCACCCAGCGAGAATGCTCCCGGCGGCAGCTGCGGATCGCGCACCGCGGCGACCGTGAGCACCACCATGACCGCGAGTAGCGGCCACGTCAGCCAGCGGTTGATCTTGTGGATCCAGTGGTAGCCGTACAGCGCGACCAGCGCCGCCAGGCCGGCGGAGAGGAAGTAGCCCACCTCGGTCTTGATGCCGAACAGAGTGTTGGCCGCGTCGCCGGACAGGATCGCATCGGAGGTGTTCACCATGACGTAGCTGATCAACGCGAAGATCCACACCGTCACGGCCGAGCCGACGTAGCCGAACTGCGGACGGGACTGCACGAGTTGAGGAAGCCCCAACTGCGGGCCCTGCGCCGAGTGGAAGGCCATGAAGAAGGTCCCGAACAGCGAGCCGATCAGGGTGGCGATCACCGTCCACATCAGCCCGGCGCCGACGCTGAGCGCAGCAACCCCCAGGGCCATCGCCGTGAGATTGATGTTCCCGACGAACCAGATCGCCCCCAGGTGGGACACCTTGCCGTGCCGCTCACCGCTCGGCACCCAGTCGATCGAGTGCAGCTCGATCCCCGGCGGCTGCCGCGGCTCGGCATGCGGGGCTTCATCCACTCTGTGCTCGGACAATACGCTCACCTCTCCCCTAAAACGAACGACGTTAGGCATGAAACTAACGTCAGTAGTTAAGGATGGCAATGCTCCCGGCAGAAATCTTTGACGAGAACCAAAAAAGTTGGGAGACGGTGGGTGTGCGAGTGGACCGAAGGGCGCAGGCTTCGATGGCGTGACCGGTGCCGCGTACTCCCGGCGCCGGGTATGGCGGGGTGGTCGAGCAATGATCGAGATCTGCTGGATCACGGTTCGGGCACCCGCTGATCCCGTCGGCAGGCGCGTGTGGACGTGGGCTACGTGGGGGCCTGGGAGCCGTGGGGCAAAGGTCCTGTCATCGCGGCCATGTCCGTGCAGGTGGAAACCATGATCAACAGGGTGACCTGCGAAGCGTGAGAAGGTCATGCGATGTGCCTGGCCTGTCTTGGCTAAGGGCTCGTGGGTCTAAGCCGCTCGCTGACCGTAGGATCTGGGGATCAGAGAGTCCTGCCTGCGCAACGGCTGCCCGTGAGGGTTGTCGTCCACGACCTGCTCGTCGCCGGAGGGTGCGTCATGGCCGTCATCAGCGACCGTTCGGCCGTGATCGTGGCGGGTGCTCGGACAGCGGTGGGTCGCGTGACGGGGGCACTGAAGGAGCTGTCGGGGGCCGATCTTGGCGGGGTGGCGATCGCCGGGGCGCTGGCCAGGGCCGGGGTGGCGCCGGCCGACGTCCAATATGTGATCATGGGACAGGTGCTGACCGCCGGGGCAGGGCAGAACCCAGCGCGTCAGGCGGCGTTGGGCGCGGGTGTCCCGCTCGACGTCCCGGCGCTGACGATCAACAAGGTGTGCCTGTCCGGCATCGATGCGATTGTTCTGGCCGACCAGCTGATCCGGGCCGGGGCGTTCGACGTCATGGTGGCCGGCGGCCAGGAGTCGATGAGCCGAGCGCCGCGCCTGCTCGTGACGTCGCGCGACGGGGCCAAGCCAGGGGCGGTCACGATGCGGGACCACCTGGTTCGTGACGGGCTCTGGGACTTCCTCACGGACCAGGGCATGGGCAGCCTCACCGAGGCGTCCAATACGGGCGATCGCTTCTTCAGCCGCGCCGAGCAGGACGCCTTCTCGGCGCGATCCCACGTGTTGGCGACGCAGGCCTCGAAGAACGGGCTCTTCGATGCGGAGATCGTCCCAGTGAGCCTTCGCGACGGTTCAGGCGAGCCGGTGGTGATCTCGGCAGACGAGGGCCCTCGCGGCGACATCACCGTGGAGTCGCTGGCGCTGCTACACCCGGCGTACCGCAAGGACGGCACGATCACGTCGGGTTCGGCTTCCCAGAGCGGCGACGGGGCCTGTGCGGTCGTCGTCATGGAGCGGGACGAGGCACGGCGGCGCGGGCTGACCTGGATCGCTGAGATCGGAGCGCACGGTGTGGTCGCCGGACCGGATTCCTCGCTGCAGCACCAACCGGCCAACGCCATCGCGGCCGCCTGCGCCAAGGAAGGGATCACCCCGACCGACCTCGACCTGGTCGAGATCAACGAGGCATTCGCAGTCGTCGCGCTGGCGTCCACCCGCAAGCTCGGTCTCGATCCGGACAAGGTCAACGTCAATGGTGGTGCGATCGCGATCGGGCATCCGATCGGGGTCTCCGGTGCCCGGATCAGCCTCCATCTGGCGCTCGAGCTCGCCCGGCGCGGCGGTGGCGTGGGCGCGGCGGCACTCTGCGGCGGCGGTGGGCAGGGCGAGGCACTGATCATCCGGGTCCCCGTGCGCTGACACGTCTCCGCCGGGGCTCGCGCTCGCGCCGGCTGGCCGGGTGGCGTCAGCCGATGTCGTGGAGGACGTCGACCTTGACGGCTGTGACGGCCAGGTCGACGTGCCAGGGACCCGTGGTGCTTCCGCAGACGCATTGCACGGTCGTCGTGACGCTCAGTTCCGCGTGAGCCGTGGCAGCCAACCGGATGCAGCGAGACTGGACGAGCCGGGTACGCGACGGTGGCGTCGAAACCTCGGACGACGTGCGAATCTGCCCGCTCTGTGGCGGCGGAAAAGAAGCACTACCAGACTGTTCGGAACTTGGCGCTGCTCGCGGTGAGGTCTGGTCTTGTCCAGTGGCCCGCTCTAGCATTGCGCAAGCCGATCTTCGGGGGTGCCATGGCGCTGACGCGACCGTTTGACGAATGGCCCCTGCTGATCTGCGGCCCGATTCTTCGGCGAGTCACCTCGACTGAGGTGGCTGTCTTCGCCGTGACGAAGGAGCCGTGCGATGTCCAGCTCGTGGTGCGGTTGCGGACGCCGCCCGGCCGCGACCTCACGTCTACCCCGGTGCGGACCAGGAGCCTGGGCAAGGCCTTGCACGTGGTCCTGTGTCATCTGACGACCTCGGCCGCGCCCCTCAGCGCTGACACCCTCTACGAGTACGACCTACGGATGACCCGGGTGGCCACCGGGATCACCGAGACCCTGGCCGGACAGGCCGACCTGCTCACCGGCAGCACGCCACTCGGGTTCGAGACCGACCGACTGCCCGCTTTCATGCTTCCGCCGCCTGTCGCAGCACTGAATCTGGTGCACAGCTCGTGCCGTAAGCCGCACGGCGGTGGCCCGGATGCGCTGACGATGATCGACCGTCTCCTGGTGCTCGCTCACAATGGCCCGACGGAGGCCGACCGACGGCGAGCGAGGCCGCACCAGCTCCTGTTGACCGGTGACCAGATCTACGCTGACGATGTCGCGCTCACCATGCTCGCCACCCTGCAGGAGGCCGGCGGTGCGTTCTGCGCGGCCGCCTCGCAGGAGCAGTTCCCCCGTGGATCCGGTGCCTCCACCGTGGTCATGACCGCGGCCGAGGTAGCCCCGGGGACACGGCGAAAGGGGTTTCTGGACACCGAGTCCAAACTCTCCAGCGACGAAGGCATGAATCACCTGATGTTCTTCGCCGAGTTCGCCGCCATGTACATCATGTGCTGGTCGGACGAGGTGTGGCCCCGGGCAGCGAATGGCAGCGCCACCGTCGGGACCGCACCGGTCGAGTTCTGGTTGGCACACGAGGAGCGCAAGCAGCGCAAGGAGCTGCTCTCGTTCGTGGGAACACTGCGACGAGTGCGCCGCGTGCTCGCCAACGTCCCCACGATGATGATGTTCGACGATCATGAGATCAGCGACGACTGGAACCTCGACGGGCTCTGGGCAGAGGACTCCCGCTCCAACCCTCCGCTCAAGCGGATCGTGCGCAATGGGTTGCTGGCCTTCGCCGTGTTCCAGGCCTGGGGCAACGATCCCGCTCGCTTCCAGTCCGGCACTCCGCTGGCGCTGCTGGACGCCGTGACCCTCCCGGTGCCCGCGGGCGACCCACCCATTCACAGAGACCCGACCGTGGTCGACGTGGAACTCGGGCTGTCCGCGGACCATGGGCTGCCCGCCAACGTCGCGAGGCGAATGAAGTGGGACTGGACGCTCCCGGCCGTGGGGCACCTGGTGATCGCGTTGGACAGCCGCACCTGGCGGGACTATGCCTCGGTGGGCCCCCTGTCGGCAGGTCTGATCACCGAGGCCGAGCTCGATCGGCAGTTGTCCGCGTACCGGCCCAACGTGCCCACGGACACCATTCTGCGCATCGTGGTCGCTCCGGCCCCGGTCCTGGGTCATCCGTTCGTCGAGAGGGAACTCCAGCCGCGGCTGCAGATGTACAAGTCGGTCAAGGCGGTCGACCCGATCCGTGGCGGCCGGGCGGCGGACAACGAATCCTGGGGCGTCAACCGCTTCACCTACCAATCGATCCTGCGGCGGCTGGCGGAGTTCGGTCGGGTCGTGGTGCTCTCCGGCGATGTGCACTACGGCTACACCAACCAGACGGAGTACTTCGGGGCGAGCGGACTGGCGCCGGCCCGGATCGTGCAACTGTGTTCCAGCGCAGCGAAGAACGCCGAGATGAAGACCAGGGCCATCCAGGGGCGGGTCTGGTTCGTCGCCGTGGCGAGAGTTGGCTCGGGATCGGCACCCCGTTGCCGACTGATACCCGTAGGGAGCTTCTGAGTGCCTTGGGAGCGGCGGTCAGGACACCGCTCAACCCGATCGAGCGCAATCTGCTGGATCGGGCGGTGCTCTTCGAACTGCTGGAGACACCCGCGATCATCCCGCTGCACACCTGGCGGCTGCCCACGGCGAGCCGGCGGGTCGTCGCCCTGGCCGACCGCAACGACACCCGAGACTGGCGCTATCGCACCACCTTCGCCTTCGACGAACGCTCGCCGGAGAAGCGCCTGACCGACGCAATCGCCCTCGATCCTCGAGCCCGCCCGATCGGTCTCTTGCACGTGACGAAGCAGGCGCACAAGGTGGTCGTCGGTGAACCCAACGTCGGGCTGGTGACGATTCGGACGTCGGCGGCGGGGGTCACCGAAGTGATTCACCGACTCCACTACGTGACCGATGTCGGCCCTGACGGGGCGTTGGCCTACACGGAGCACAAGGTCCGCCTGGATCCGCCGACGCTCGCCGACCGCCCGGAGCCGGTGCGATGACCGAGTCCAACGCCCTCGAGCGAGTTGTCGACGTCGCCGTGGACGTGCTGTCGCCGCTGTCGGGCGCCACCCGGGACCATCGCACACTCGTGGCGTTGCTGAACCAGATGGGCTGGTCGGCGCCCGGGATCGATCTCGAGGAGCTGGCCACCGCGGTTCAGGCTTTGACGGCCGCCGTCGAGGCGTTGCGGGATGAGATCTCCTTCGAGTCCCTGGAGTCCCTCGTCGCCACTGTCGGTGCGCTCGCGGCCGGCGCCGACGCCCTGTTCGACTTCGCGGAGCAGTTCTCGGCCGCCGCCGGAGCAGCGGACCCGCAGGCGATCGCGGACGTCGTCGAGACACTGTCGGTGGACCTGCTCCAGCATCTCAGCCTGCTGTACCTCGGCCGCTGGCCTGTGGTGTACGAGATTCTCAGCCTTCTCGGCCTGATCGACGATCGCCCGCTCGAGGTCGTGACCACCGGCGGAGACCTTCCTCTGCTCGCCCGGGCACCGGTTCTGCAGCCCCGCTTGGCGTTCGAGGCGATCGGCGACCTGCTCGCCGACCCGGTGGCCCACCTGCGCACCCGTCTGGGCGCCCAACGCCTCGTCGATCAGGCCACCGCGGAGCAGGTCACCCGAGACGTGTTCGACCCGTTGCTCCGCCTGGTGACGATGGCCGGCGGAAGCGGGGTGGTCGGCACCGGCGCCGTCGAGCCAGTGGCCCCGACCGCGGACGACATCGAGGCCCGGCGCCGGGCGACGCTGCTGTTGTCCCTGCCGTCCTTCCCGGCCGGTGGGGAGCCGGTCACCAGCCTGCTGGCCCTCGTCGTCGACCTGGTGCACCAGGGCGGCACCAGCCGTACCGGCGACGCCGGGCCCGGGTTCCTGCTCTCTCCGGAGGGCAGCCTGAGCGCGACCGCCGAACTGCCCGGGTCACGCTTCGAGTTCGCGCTGTCCGGTGGCGCCTTCAGCGCGTTCTTCCCGGCGACCGGCCCGCCGGTGGTTCACGGTCCGGCGGGCGGCGTCACCCTCGAACTCACCTACCGCAAGCTGCCACCGCAGGCCGGTGCGCCGGCGATCTCCTTCGGCGCCGACACGGCCAAGCTCACGGTCGAGGGCCTGACCGCCACCATCCGGGGACGGTTCGGGCGCAGCGACGCACCCGAGCTGCATCTGGAGATCGAGGGGGCGGTCGAGAAGGCGCGGTTCGTGCTCGCCCCGGGGGAGGGGGACGGCTTCCTCGCCGCCGTGCTGCCGCCCGACGGGATCCGGTTCGAGTTCGATCTCGGGCTCGGCTGGTCGAACCGGCGCGGTGTCTACTTCTCCGGCGCCGCCTCCCTCGAGGCGGACTTCCCGCTGCACGTCAGTCTGTTGGGCCTGCTCACGATCGACGTGGTCAGCCTCGCTCTCTCCGCTGGCCCCGACGGACTCCTGCTGGACGCCGGCGCGACGCTCACCCTCACGCTCGGCCCGCTGACCGCCACCGTCGAGCGGCTCGGCCTCACCGCGCGGACCACCTTCCCCGAGGCAGGCGGCAACCTGGGCCCGCTGGACGTCGTCCCAGGCTTCCTGCCGCCACGTGGCGTCGGCCTGGTGATCGACGCGGGTCCGGTCACCGGCGGTGGGTTCGTGCGAAACGACCCTGCTCGCGGCCGCTACGCCGGCATCCTCGAACTCGACATCGCCGGGGTCGTCCGGGTCACTGCCATCGGCCTGATCGACACCCGGATGCCCGACGGCTCAGAGGGTTTCAGTCTGGTGGTGATCCTCACCGCCGAGTTCCCGCCGATCCAGCTCGGGTTCGGCTTCACCCTGTCCGGGCTGGGCGGTGTGCTGGGCCTCAACCGCACCATGAACCTGCCGGCGCTGCGTGACGGTGCCCGCACCGGGGTGCTCGACTCGATCCTTTTCCCGGTCGACCCGGTCGCCCGCGCGGACAAGGTGATCAGCGACGTCCAGAGCGTCTTCCCGGTGGCGCCGGGCCGATTCACGGTCGGGCTGATGGCCCGGATCGGCTGGGGCAGCCCGCAGATCGTGGTGGTCGATCTCGGCATCATCGTGGAGCTGCCCGCACCGGTGCGCATCGTGCTGCTCGGGCGGCTCGGGGTCGTGCTGCCGACGCCGGAGGCGGCGGTCGTCGAACTCCACCTCGACGTCGTCGGCATTCTCGACCTGGGCCGCGGTGAGCTGTCCATCGACGCCACCTTGCACGACTCGAGGATCGCGGTCTTCGAGGTCTACGGCGACATGGCGATCCGGATCGGATGGGGCGCCACCCCGGCCTTCGCCATCTCGGTGGGTGGATTCAACCCCCGCTTCACGCCGCCACCCGACTTCCCCGCGCTACGCCGCATGACGATCGCTCTCGCCGCCGGGGACAACCCACGGATCCGGTTGGAGAGCTACCTCGCCACCACGGCGAACAGCATCCAGACCGGTGCCCGGTTGGACGCCCACGCCGAGCTCGACGCCGGCCTGCTCGGGCTGTTCAGCGCCGACGCCTACCTGGGGTTCGATGCGCTGATCGTGCTGCACCCCTTCCGATTCATCGTCGACCTCGGCGGCGGCATCGTCATCAAGCGCAACGGCACCCCGTTCATCGGGGCACAGCTGCTGCTCACCTTGTACGGCCCGCAGCCCTTGCGCGCCAGCGGATACGCCGAGATCGAGTTCTTCGGCAAGCACCGGATCCCGATCGACATCACCTTGGGCGAGGACCCGGTCGAGGCCGCGCTCGCGGTGCTCGATCCGCTGGGCGCGCTGCTGCGCGCCCTGCTCGAGCCCGAGGCGTGGACGGCGCTGCCGCCCGACCGCGACCCGTTGGTCAGCATCGCCGACCAGCCGCCGGCCGCGGTCCCACCCGGCGCCGCCACCCCTCCACCCGTGCTCGCCCACCCGCGCGGGCGGCTTGCAACCCGCCAGCGGGTGCTCCCACTGGGCCTGGCGATCGAGCGCTTCGGCGGCACCGAGCTGGCGGGTGGCCCGCGCAGCTACACGGCTACCTACCGAATGGGCGGCGTCCCGGTGACCGGCACCCCGGTCCGGGACTCCTGGGCGCCGGGGGACCTGTTCCGGCTGACCGACGACGAGAAGCTGTCCCGGCCGGCGTTCGAGCAGCTGGTCAGCGGGTCCGACGGGCTCGGCACGCCGATGCCTTCCCACGGCACGGCGGTGCCCGGCGCGTCGGCGGTGTACGAAACCAGCATCATCGACGCGACCGACCCAGTGCCGCGCACGGCGGTCACGCACACCGTTCCGGCGCGGATCGGGGTCATCCTGCGGGCGGGCTCGGCGGCAGCCGCAGCGCAGCGGGCCTCGGGGTACCAGGCGCCGGCCGCTCCGGTCACCGTCAACCCCGCCGCGTATGTGGTCGCCTCCACCACCACCCTGCAGGCATCCGACGGGGTGCACGGCAGCTGGGTCGAGGCGCATGCCGCGGCCGGGACGCCCGGCGTCCAGGTCCTCGAACAGCACCAGGCGGTCCCGGCATGAGTCTCTATCTGCCCTGGGTGCGTACCGGCCTGGCCGGCGCGGTCACCGGCGCCGACCCGTTGTCCGGCCCGCTGCCCTCCCGGGCGAGCCTTCCCGTGGGCGTCACCGTGGGTACGGCGCCCGAAGACTCCGGATCAGTGACCGTCGACGTCCATGGCCCGGGCGACGTCACCGCGCTGGACGCCCGAGCCATCGTGCGCACCGAGCCCGCCGACGGTGCGCAGGAGGCCGAGCCGCACCTGTTCTGCAGCATCGAGTTCGCCGTCCCCGATCTGCCCTGGCTGTTCACGCCGGCGGCGCCCAACGGCGATCGGTTGCGCCCCTGGATCGTGCTCGTGGTGGTGGCGGAGGACGCAGCCGACCTCGAGCCCGGCGACGGCACCCGCCCCGCCGTCCTGCAGGTCAGCGACGCCCGGGCCGAGCTGCCCGATCTGGCCCAATCCCACGCCTGGGCGCATGCGCAGGTCGAGGCGCTGAGCGACCTGACCACGCCGGCTGAACGACCGATCTCACGGCTGGTCTGCCCGCGTCTGCTGCGCTCGCACACCCGCTACATCGCGGCGGTGGTGCCGGCCTTCGAGGCCGGACGCCGGGCCGGCCTCGGGCTGGCGGTCCCCGCATCTGCCACCACAGCGGCCGCCTGGGACAGCGCACTGGCCGAACCCGCGACCCTGCCCGCGTTCCACGCGTGGCGGTTTCGCACCGGCGCGGACGGCGACTTCGAATCGTTGGCCACCCGATTGCATCGGGCGCCGCTCGGCCCGGACGCCGCCTCCGGCCGGGCCGTGACGGTCGCGGGGTTGCCCGGTGGCCTGCCGAACCTGCCCGGCTGGCGATTCCCCGGAGCCCTGGGCAGCTGCCCGGACCCCTTGCCGGACAGCACGTTCCGTACGCGGATGACCGAGATCGTGGACGGGGTGCGCACCCTGCTGGGGGTGCCGGTCCCGCCCCCGTTCTACGGCCGCTGGCACGCTCTCGAACGCCGGCTGGACGCGACCACCCGGCCCTGGCTGTCGCGGCTGAACCTGGATCCTCGCTACCGGGCAGCGGCGGCAGTCGGGGCCAGGCTCGTGCGCGAGCACCAGGAGCCGTTGATGGCGGCGGCGTGGCAGCAGATCGGTGAGGTGGAGGCGGCGAACGCGCTGCTGCGCCAGGGCCAGGTGGCGAGGCGAGCGGGCACCGTACTGCACGAGACGCTGGCACGGCTCGACGACGAGACCTACCTGCAGGCCACCGGCCCGCTGCACGCGCGAGTGCTCGACCCGGATACCGGGCGCACCGTCGCCGCAGACGTCGGCGGCACCCGGGTGCCTGCTGCGCTGCTGTCGCCGGCGCTGCGCCGCGCCATCCGCCCCCGCGGCCCCCTCGGCCGGCGCAGCGGCACCTCCGCCGCCGAGCTGCTGCGCCAGGTGAACGACGGCCTGCCCGTGGTGGCACCTCGGCCCGCGCCCGACGGCATGGTGACCATCGACGCCGAAGCGGAGCCTGGCGACCCCACGTGGTGCGCCCTCACCCCACCCGTCGTGGCCCAGCTCGCCCGCGCCCGACCCCCGGGGATGCCGGCCAAGGAATGGGACGCCGTCCTCACCGCCGCTCTCGCTCAGCAGAAGGGCATGCCGCCCTGCCCGCCCCGCGAGGCGCCCCGGCCCCGGCCGAGACTCCCCGTGGCGCACCTGCGTGAGGTGCTGAGCGCGGCCACCCGGCCCGAGGTGACAGTGACCGCCCGGATGGCTGCCCGGATCGGCGCACCACCCGGCTGGGCGCCGGCGGACCCGCTCACCCCGATCCTGGCGGCGCCCCGGATCGACACCCCGTTGAGCCGCGACCTGCTGGCGCTCGCACCGGATCTGGTCCTGCCCGGCCTGGACGGGCTGCCCGCCGAGGGGGTGGCTGCGGTGCCGGCCAACCAGCGCTTCGTGGAGAGCCTGATGATCGGCGCGAACCACGAGTTCGGCCGGGAGCTGCTCTGGCGCGGCTATCCGACCGACCAGAGGGGCACCAGCTTGCGCCGGTTCTGGGACCGTGCGGCGACCCTGTCCGGGGCGCGGGACGACCTGCCGGCCATCGACCAGACGTGGACGGGGGAGTTGGGCACCCACCTGCTCGGCGGCCGGGGGCCCGTCGTCCTGGTGATCCGCGGCGAGCTCTTGCGCCGTTACCCTCGCGTCGTCGTCTACGCCACCCGGGCCACCTGGTCCGGCACGGCCAGGGTGCCGGTCGATCCGCTCGCCGGGGCCGACCCGACCGCCACCGCCTACCCGCAGCGCCACCCCGCCTTCAGCGGGCTGATCCCGCCCGACCTCCGGTACGTGGGCTTCGACCTGCCCGACGACGTCCTGGGTGACCCCGACCCGGCGGCCGGGCGTGCGGGCTGGTTCTTCGTGCTCCAGCAGCCGTGGGCCGAGGTACGCCTCGGGCTGGACGCGACCGCCGCCGACCCGCCCGTCGGGGGCGCGGCAGACCTGTCCTGGCCCGCGGTCGGACGCACTCCGTCCGGGCACGTCGACCTCGGCCTTCCCCTGACCGGGGTCACGCTGCCCGGATGGGGGCGCGGCGCCAGCAGCGCCCAGCTCGCAGCCTGGTGCGAGCAGCGCCCCTTCCGGGTCTGCATCCACGCCAGCGACCTGATGCACCCGGAGGACCTGGCATGACCGCGGCACGACCCAGCTACGACGGACTGCTCGCCCTGCGCACCCGGGCGATCCGCGCCCGCGCGCTGGCCGACCGGACCGGGATCCCGGCGCTGATCGCCGCCGCCGAGCTGGCCGAGGCCGCCTTCGACGCCGCGGTCGACGGGGCCGTCGGCACGCTCGACGCCCGCGTGCCGCTGGTGCTGCTGCCCGTGCGGATCGAAACCCGCTACCGCCGGTCCGGCGGCGGCCCGGAACTGCTGGTGCGGGTCTACCCCGAGGTGGACGTCGAGGAGCACGAGGCGCCGCTGACCCCGACCGAGATCGACGCCGGCCGAACCTACTGGGCCGCGACGTGGACGGCCGCCGACGGCGCCACGGGGGACGGCGACCGGCTCGCCGCGTGGACGGCGCTGACCACCCGAGTGGGGCGGCTGCGCGCCACCTGGGTACGCCGCGTGCTGACCCCGACGAATCCCCGGACGCCCGGTGCCACCCCGACGTTCCCCGCCGTGCTCACCCAGCCCGCGCGCTGGTCGCGACCACGCCGAGCCGTGCTCCAGCCCGATCGCTGGGTGGTGCACGCTCTCCGCGGCGGCAGCGTGCTCGCCCGGGCGAACGGACCCCTCGTCGTCCGACCATTGCCCGCCGGACCGGACCCTGCCGCACAGCCCCGGCCCGGGGAGCCCACCGACGACGGCATGCTCTGGATGGTCGACTTCGACGCCGCCGTGCGTGCCGGCACCGGCATCGTGCTGGCTCTGCCCGACGAGGACCCGATCGACCTGCTGGTGGTCACCGGCGTCCGGGCCACCGAGGACCCTGCCGCCTCGGCCGCCGCCCTCGAGGCCGTGCTCACCGGCCACCGTCACCACGCCGGGCTCGACCTGGTAGCCCCCGGCACCCCGACGAACAACACCGACGAGAACCGCTCGGGGCACGGCAGCACCGACCCGCTCGACGTCGCCGAGCTGCGCCTGGCCGAGGCCGGCCCCCGGGTGGTCGCCGGTGACGGGTCGGACGCCGACGTGCTCGCCGCGGCGCTCGGAATCCCGCTCACACCCCTGTCCGACCTGGGCGGCTCGCCCCGGCGCGGAGTGGCCGGACAGGCAGACCTCGCCGCGGCGCTGTGGCCAGGCAGTTGGGGGTACTACCTGACCCGGATGCTGCGGTTCAACGAGGTCGACGACCAGCTCGAGCCGTGGCGGCGATGGACGGTGGACACCGTGCGCCCAGGCGGCCCGCTGCCGGCGTTGCGGGTGGGGGACCAGCCATACGGCGTGCTGCCGGTCACCGCGATGACCCGCTGGCGCCCCCACCAGGATCGCGGCAACGTCGTCGTCGCCACCCTGGTGGGAACCCGACGTCGCCGGACCGACCTGACCGTGCTCGGCCAGCTGGACTCCCGGGGGGCCTATTCGTTCAGCGCGTCGCTCGGCGCCGTGGACACCCCGGCGAATGCGACGGCGGTGTCGCTGGCCTACCGGGACCGGGACGGCGATCGCCACGTGCAGCTGATCGTGGCCCACGCGGGTACCGCGGTGCTGGACGGCAATCGGACGCCGGTCCTCGACTGCCCGCTGTTCGATGTGGTCGACGACGGGAGGAAGGGTCCGTCCCTGGTGAAGGCCGGCGCCGTGGCCGTGCCGATGCCCGACGCGTCCAAGGCGGTGGGCGCACCGCTGTCGGTGGGGATCGCCTGCGGCACCCTCACCGGTGCGCGCGTGCACGGGCCCGACGGGCCCGGGGGCACCGATGTCGTCGTCGTCGCCGCCCTGCCGGGACGAGGGGGGCCGCAACAGGTCAGCCTCTACCTCGGCCGGGGAGTGGGCCGCGACGGTCACGTGAGCGGGGGCTGGGCGCCGCCCGTGGACGTCACCGCCTCCTTCGATCCGGCGGAGCGGATCCTCGGGGCCGAGCTGATCACCAATCCGCGCAGCGGAGGGGTCGACCTGATCGTGGTCAGCACGACCGTGCCCGCCGACCAGCCCGCAGCGGCCGGGTCGACACCGCTGGTCTACCGGGTGGCTCGAGGACTGACCCCCGACGGCGGCCTGGTCGAGGGGTTCTCCGCCCCGGAGCCGTTCGGCCCCAAGGCCGATGACGCCATCCTGTTCGGCGCCGGGGTGGGCGTGAGCCAGGAGGCGAGTGACGATGTCCAGCTGATCCTGGGCTCCTACTCAGGTCTCGCGGGCGGCGGGTGGCTGGGGACTTACCAGAGCGGCGTCTTCACCGACGCCGGCACCCTGGACCGATGGCGAGAGGCGGCCATCCACTCCGGAGACTCGGCGCCGCAGGTCCTGCGCGGCGTGGCGATGGCCTTCGCCCGGTGGTTGCCGGTGTCGTCCCCTCAGCTGGGCCTGCACGGTGCGGCAGCGCGCATCAACCTCCTCCGGGCACTGATGGAGACCTGGCGGTCGGCGCTGCCAAGGGTCGCCTTCGTGCACCCCGCAGACGGAACCCCGGGCCGTACCCTGCTCGACATCCTGACCGCCGGAGACGTGTCGATCGCCTACCAAGCCCGCCCGTTCGTCGGCCCGCTGGTGCGTGACGCGTTGCGCACCCTCACGGGGGGGCATACCGGTGGAGCCCCCGCCTGGGCGGCGATCCAGCCACTCCTGCAGAGATGGGGCCTGAACGCCCCCCGGCTGCCGATGCTCGGGGCCGGCGGCTTCGCCACCGCCGCGGTCGACCTGCCGATCCCGCTGGTGGCTTCGGAAACACACCAGCCGGATCACACGGTGCCCTGGATGGCCGAGCTTGCCGAGGCCACACCCGCAGACCTGCACCGTGGCTGGGGCGAGCCGGACACCCCGATCCTGGCTCGCCTGGTGCGGCACAGCCTGTTGCAGGCCTACGCGGACGCCGCCCTGGCCCTGGTGCCGGTGCCGGCAGACCCGCCGCCGCTGCCGGAACCGGAACTGGTCGATCTGGCGGATCTCACCCAACGCGATCCGGTGACCCCGCACACCCTCACCTCGTGGCGGCACCTGATGGAGGCCAGCCTGCGGGGAGTACCGCTGGCCGACGTCGTCTACAAGGCCTCTCGCACGCTGCCTGCGCCTCCCGAGGTTCGTGCTGCGGCTGAGGCGGTGGCCGCTGTCCGGCGGCTGGCGGCTCTGACGGCGGCCGAGCTCACCCGGTTGACGGCGGTGACCCTCGACGCGGCCGGGCACCGGCTCGACGCCTGGGTGACCGCGGTGGCCACCGATCGGCTGCGCGCACTTCGAGCGCAGGCGCCGTCGGGGGTGCACGTGGGGGGGTACGGTTACGTCCGCGACCTGAGGCCCGCAGCGGCGGCCTCGCCGACCACCGGATACGTCCACGCGCCGTCCGCTGCACATGCCGTCACCGCCGGGGTCCTACGGTCGGGATACCTCACGCATGACGGGCAAGCCCTCGGCATCGACCTGTCGTCCGGCCGGGTCCGGTTGGGGCTCGAGGTGTTGGACGCCGTGCGTGAGGGCCAGAGTCTGGCGGCCGTGCTCGGCTACCGTTTCGAGAGCGAGCTGCAGCGGGCCGGCCTGGCTCAGTACCTGCCGGCGTTCCGCCACCTGGTGCCCGAGGCCGTCGGGGTCCTCACGCCCCACCCCGCCGGCACTCCCGCCAGCGCCGCCGCGGGCCTGTTGACGGTGGATGGCCTGGAGCTGCTGAAACTGGCCGATGCTGACCAGATCACCTGGGGTGCAACACCGTCCGGGCAGTCACAGGCCCTGCCTCAACGCGGTACCCGCGAACACGCTGCGACCGTGGCGGTGCTCGCCCGGCTTCGTGACGGAGCCGACGCGGTCGCCGATCTCGGCCTGGCCGAGGCCGTGCACCAGACCGTGCAGCGCAACCACCTGCGCGCCGGCGGCAGCCTGGACGCGCTGGCCCGAGGCGAGCTGCCGCCACCGGAACCAGAGGTGGTCCGATCGCCTCGGACCGGGACCG
Source organism: Kineosporiaceae bacterium (assembly GCA_016713225.1). Classification (NCBI taxonomy): domain Bacteria; kingdom Bacillati; phylum Actinomycetota; class Actinomycetes; order Kineosporiales; family Kineosporiaceae; species Kineosporiaceae bacterium. The sequence goes on along the minus strand of JADJPO010000003.1, from coordinate 940,684 downwards.
GGGTGACCCATCGGGTGCTGATGGTGGCCCCCGACCCGGGCGAGCCTCTCGCCGCGGCGGCACTGGGCGTCTGGATCGCCACCGCAGCACAGCGGGCCCGGCACGTCAGGGCGGTCGCCGAACCCCGGCTGAACGCCTGGGCCGCGCTCGCGCTGGGCGACCCGAGCCGGGTGCACTGGCGCGTCGGCTACCGGGATCCGTCCACTGGCGCGTCCACCGGCTACCAGGAGGAGTTCACGCTGGCTGCCCTCGGCCTGTGCCCGCTCGACGTCCTGGCCACGTCCCCGGCCAACGTCGCCGACCTCGCCCAGACGGACCTGGGTGCGCGGCTGCGCCGTCACGTCGCTCTCCTGCCGCCCAAGGCCGGCCGGACGGCGGTGCCCGAGTTTCTTCTCGACCGTGACCCGACCTGGCCCGCATCGGTGCTGACGCTCCCCGACCTGCTGACCCTTGCCGAGGCGCTGCGGGCCGTGGTCGCCGCCGGCCGCGAGGGCACGGCGGCTGACCTGGGCCCTTCCGGCACCCGTGCCGATCCCGCTGTGGACACCGGTGAACTCGACGGCCGGGCAGCCGCGGCCACAGCGAGCCTGACTGCTGCGCTGGCCGCACTCCGGGACACCGTGTCCCTCGACGACGCCGGACGCGCAGCGGTCGCGGCGCTGTTCCCCACCACCTACGCCGCCGTGCCGGAGAAGGAGGAGTTGCCGTCACTGGCCGATCTGCCGGCCACGTGCGACCTGTCCGTTGCCGTTGCCGCGTTGGGCCTGCCCGAGGCAGCCGAGCTCGAGACGGTGCGCGATGCACTCGAACTGTTGGCCGCTCACGGCCTGCCCGGGGTTTGCCCGGCAGATGTGGCCGGCTCGAGCATCGAATCCGCGACGGTGTTGGCGGGGCAGGCTCGAGAGGCCGTCACGCTGGGCCGAGCACGGCTTGCTCAGGCCGCCGCGGCCACGGACCCGATTGCAGCGCTGGCGGCGATCTTCGGCGCGGGCTTCCGGGCGCTGCCCCTGTTCACCGTCGACCCGAGCGGGAGTGCCGCGCCCGCGGTGGCCGACGGCACGGACGACGACGTCGTCAGCGATTGGTTCGAGGACGTGGCGCGAGCGCGCGAGCCGAGCGGGCGACTGTCGGATGCGCTGTTGCTGGCGGAGGCGGCCGGCGGGGCAGGCGGTCACTGGACCGTCGTCCAACACCCGGACGATGGCTGGGGCTGGTTGGGCCTACCCGCGTCGGCGATCGGGCCGGCGGGGATTCGTGCGGGGGGCGTGGCGATCGAGATCGCCGGGCTGGGGGCGCCACCACGACACACCGTGCCACCCGACAAGCCCATGCGGCTGACGCCTGGGCCGTGGGCGATGCTCGCGGTCGATACCTGGGTCGAGGTGGTGCCGGACGACGCGGAGGACACAGCGATCGCGCTGCACCTCGACGTCCCCTCGAACGAGGCGCCGCAGGCGCTGCTGCTGGCGGTGCATCCTGACCCGGACGTGCCGTGGGACGACCCGACGGTACTCGACGTGGTCCTCGAGACGGCCGACCTGGCGCGGATACGGATGGTCGATCCGGATCTGGTGCCGGTCGTCGGCCATCTTCTGCCGGCTCTGCTGCTGGCTCACAACGTCGGCGGCGATCCGGCCGGCGACACCGTCTCGACGGACCTGGGGAGCTGATCCGATGGGATCACTGACCACATGGAACCGGCTCGAGCCGCGCACGCGCAGCGAGTCGCTGCCGGGTCTGGCCGCGCGGGTCGGTGATCCGCTCTGGCTGTTGGGTCGCCAGGACCAGGTCGGTGAGCTGACCGGATCGGACACCGCCTCGATCGTGTCGGCCACCATCGCCTACGAGGTCGCGCCGATCACCCGATGGGCAGCCGGAACACCGGCCGCCGGTGACAACGGGACGCCTCTGCCGCACGGAGTGCCGTTGGAGTCGCTGGTGGACGCAGTGACCGATCCTGTCGGTCGACGCGAGCGCGCGGCCGCCGGGTCACGGTTCCTGCGGTTCCTCGGTGACGATCTGGTCCGCGAACACGGGGAGGCGTTGCGGCGCGAGTTCGCCGTGTCGGTGCTGTCGGGCGACGAGAGCTCCCGGTCGGATGATCTGGGCGTCCGGAGGGCGGCGTTGCTGGGTGGGCGCGCCATCGACGGGCTGGCCCTGCGGCTGGCACCTGCCTTCCCCGACCCTTCCTCGGTGCGTGAGCGGATCGGTGTCCGCCCCATCACCGCCGATGCCTTCGACCGTGCTCTCGATGCCTTCGGTGACTGGTGGGATGCCCGCCACCCGCTACCGACCGGGGCGTGGCAGGCGGACAGGCTCGCTGCGCCGTTCGCCCTGGGCGCCCGCACGGCGTCCGGGGCCGTCACGCTGCACGCGCCCGATCACCGGGGTGGCCGCGTCGACTGGCACACCTTTGACGTCGGCTCCGGGACGCTCGGGGCCGGAGACCCGGCTCCGGTCCCCACCGGGCCGCTCACGGTGCTGCCGGGGCGGCTTGCCTTCCCCGGAATGCCGTCCTCGCGCTGGTGGGAGTTCGAGAACCGCGCGGTCGATCTCGGCCGTCTCGAGGCCGCGCCCGACGACCTCGGCCGGCTGCTGCTCGCCGAGTTCGCCCTGGTGTACGGCAACGACTTCTTCGTGGTGCCGCTCACGGTGCCTGCCGGCAGCCTCACCCGGATCACTCGGCTGGAGGTGCTCACCACGTATGGCGAGCGGGTGACGATCCCTCGCGCGGGCACGCTGCCTGGGCGCAGACCGTGGCGCATGTTCGAGATCGACGGCGACACCGAGGGTCGGCTGCTGATCGCGCCGTGCGCGGTGGACGTCCTCGACGGTCCGGTCGCCGAGGAGGTGCTGTTCACCCGGGACGAGGCGGCGAACCTGGCCTGGGGCATCGAGATGCGCGTTCCCGGCCCGGCCGGCGGGGCGGTCGAACGCCGTCAGGTCGAGGCAGAGCAGGCGCCCGCTCCCGTGCGGACGTCCACCCTGCGATATCGACTGGCCAGCACGGTCCCGGACTCCTGGCTGCCTCTCGTGCCCGTCGAGGGTGGGGAGTCCCTCGAGCAGAAGGGCGGCGGCCCGGTGGGGACGCTGCTGACACAGGGCTCGCCGTTCCGGCTGGTCACCAGTGAGCTGCCGCGGGTGGGGCGTCGGGTGACCCGGCGCAGTCACCTCGCTCGGGCGACGGATGGGACGAGACGGGTATGGAGTAGTTGGGCGGCGCGCAGTGGCCGTGCCGAGAGCAGTAGCGGCCTGAGCTACGACGAACTCACCGATGTGGCGGAGTAGGCACCCCGTCGTGCTCCCTGATCGTTCCACTCGTTTCGGACTGCCCGCTGGGCGGGTCCTACTGGTGATCGTCGTCATGCTCTTGGCAAGGGTAATCCGTAGCATTCACCACCATCCCGGGAGGCACCGATGACGACGCCCAAGCCCTCCTCGGCGCCTGACAGCTTCCTGGCTGCCGAGCTGGAGAGGGAATACAAGAACTGGCGAACAGCGACGAGGGCCTATGGGTTCACGTACTACTTCTCGCGTGTGTCGCTCATCATCCTGACAGCCGTTGTGGCAGCGAAGGAGTCCCTCGCGGACAGTTTCGCGGGGGGACTCACGTCATCGGTGCCGGTGCTCGCAGTCGCCGCCGCGATCCTCACTGCTTTCGACACCTGGCTCAAGCCGCAACAGAAATGGCGTGGATTCATGCAATCCAGGGACCGGATTGCCGACCTGAGAATGAAGTTCGAAGGTGGCTTGGATCGAGACCAGGTGAGGCGACAGTTCGACTCGATTCGGAGGGCTCACAAGGAGAGCAACGTCTTCTGACATCCGGTCGCTCGTCGGCCGTCTCCGCGGCGATCGGCGTTGTTCAGCCGTGATGCTTGCTCTGATCGCCTCACCGACGGGATCGTCGCGAACGAGCCCAGCGAGGCGCCTTCGGTCCTTCGTCCAACAGTGCTCGCCTGACGGCGGGCTGTACGAGTTCGAACCGTGGCCACACGACGATTCCCAGGATGCGAATCGAGGCGTCCCTGATCACGCCGGAGGAGACCGCGCGGGCACGGATCCGGGGTGGTGCCACGTCCTTCCACATGTTGATCCACGTCGTGATCTGTGCCTTCTTGCGCGCGACGGCGGCCTGGAGAGCGTCGTGGGGGCGCTCCGCCAGTGGAGCGGAATCGAGGACCACCACGACGTCCGGACGGGGCGGGGGACCTCATGGATTGTCGGGGCCGTCGGGGCGGTCGGGGTGGGCTGCGAGCTGGGTGATCCTGCCTGCCACGTCCTCCCGGCCGGTGCCGCGCGCCTCCTCGATCGCGCGCTGGGTGACGGCGTCCGGGACGGCGACACCCACCGGCCCCCGCAAGGTGGCGATCACGGCGTCCCAGTCGTGCTGCAACGCGAGCGTCAGCATCAGCATCGCCGCAACGTTGCCGTCCCCGGGCCGCCGGGCGATCTCCTGGGCGAGCAGGGCATGGCCCTGCTCCGGGTCGCCGGTCAGGGCGAGGACGGCGCCGTGCACCGCAGGGTCGACGACCACATCGGAGGGTCGTGAGGCGAGCACCTCCCGCGCGCGCTGCGGCTCATTGACCCACAGCAGCCCGACGACCGCCTGTTCCGGCGTCTGCGCGTCTGCGGCGGACGGCGTCGCCGAGCGGCGCAACGTGAGCCCGTTGGTCACCGCGAAGAACACCATGAAGAGGGCCAGGAACGCCTGCCGCAGAACGACATAGGCGAGGACTGCAGCCAGCCCGGCGACCACGACGGAGACGCCGGCTGCGCGGCGTGCGCGGACGGCGGGCGCCCCCGGAAGCAGTTCGCGCATCGCCTGCCCGCCGTCGAGGGGCAGCACGGGCAGCAGGTTGAGCACACTCCAGCCGATGCAGGTCCAGATCCCGGTCCGCAGCGCCGAGTTCTGCCACCCGGCCGGGTCCAACCCGGCGCCGAACGACCGGTCCACCAGCACCAGGACGGCGCCGATGGCCAATCCGACGAAGGGCCCGGCCAACGAGATCCCGAGCGAGCGTGCCCGCGACAACGGACCGGGCGTCGCGAACGTGGTGACGCCGCCGAATCCGGCGAGCGCGATCTGGGGCTGGGCACCTGCCGCGCGCGCCGTCACCGCGTGACCGAGCTCGTGCACCAGGACGGCGACGGGCGTGATCAGCAACCACAGTGCCATGTCGGTCAGCGTGACGCCCGGGTAGTACCCGAGCACGGCCATGATCAGGACAAAGGACAGGTCCAGATGCACCGGGAAGCCGAGCACCCGCCCTCGAAGGAGCGGGCGACCACCCTCCATGGACGTGCTCACGGTGCTGCCTCCCGGCGATCGCCCTGACGAGGCCGGCTCGGCCTCGTGACCATGTTCCACCGCCAAGCTGCAGATCCGCTGAGCGGGGCGCCGTCACAGGAACAACTGTCCTTCCGCCACGAGCACCCCTGATCCCGACAGCTCAACCCGCTCTCCGTCGACCAGCACGTCGAGCACACTCGGCCGACCGATGGCTCGCCCCTGCTCGATCCGCACCGTCACACCGTCGTCAGTGACACCGTGGCGGACGAGGAACGCGGCCAGCGGTCCGGCCGCGGTTCCCGTCGCCGGGTCCTCCGCGAGGAACATCCTCAGGTCCGCGGAGACCGGTGAGGCGCTGTCGACACCGGCAGGACGTCGTCCCCGATCTGCTGCGTGAACTGCGTCCGGTCCTCGGGCAGTCGCCCGGCGGCGGCCAGCCAGATCCAGGCACCCATGGCGTTGTGACCCGCCCCCAGTACCTCTACGCCACCGGGGGTGAAGGAGCGCAACCGGTGGTCGGCGTCCTGACGAGTCGGCGAGACGAGGAACGTCGTCTCCGACTGGTTGAACTCCTTGGCGATCGCTGTCATCTGCGAGTCCGTCAAGCCGTCGGCATCCGGAACCAGGGCCAGCGGATTCCCGGTCAACGGCTCCTCGGCGAAGACGTCCACCCACACGAACGGAACACGGGGCACGGTGCTCTCCCTCAATTGGCGAAGAAGGCCGCGAGATCGGCCGCGACGAGTTCGGGCACCTCGAGGACCGCGAAGTGCCCACCGCGGGGGTGGCGGGTCCAGGTGGTGATGTGGTCGTTGTCGCGTTCGGCGAAGACCTTGATCGTCTGGAAGTCGTCGGCGAACACGCTGACCCCGGTACGGGCGTGGTTGACCTGCGGCTCCGCCTCGCTGCGGGCGTCGGCGTAGTAGGTGCGGGCCATGCCGGCGGCGGCGTTTGCGAACCAGGCGACGCTGACCTCGAGCAGGATCGTCTCCAGCGGAACCAAGGAGGTGCCGTTGCCGAAGTTCTCGAACAGTTCGCTGTAGGCCAGCAGGCCCACCGGGGAGTCGCTCAGCGCGGCGCCGATCGTCTGCGGGCGGGCGGCGTTCATCGCGTTGTAGCCACCGACCGACTGGAACCACGCCATGTGTTCCAGGCCGGCGTAGTCGCCCGGTTCGAGGCGCTCGAACTCGCTCGGGTCCCCGGAGGGGAACGAGAACAGCTGCAGCACGTGCAGGCCGAGGAAGCCCTCGGGCTCGATCAGGCCGAGTTCGCGGGCGACGAGCGCGCCGTGGTCCGAGCCGTGCACCCCGTAGCTCGGGTAGCCGAGGGCGCGCATCAGCACGTCGTACGCGCGAGCGACCCGTGCGGTCGTCCAGCCGGGATCGGGCACCGGGTTGGACCAGCCGAACCCCGGGGCGTCGGGCACGACGACGTCGAACGCGTCCTCGGCCCGTCCGCCGTGGGCCACCGGGTCGACCAGCCGGTCGATGACGTCCAGGTAGTCGACGCTCGAGCCGGGGTAGGTGTGCGCCAGCAGGAGCGGGGTCGCGCCGGGGTGCGGGGACTTCACGTGGATGAAGTGGAACTGCTGACCGTCGATCTCGGTGATGAAGTGCGGGACGGTGTTGATCCGGCGTTCGGCGGCCCGCCAGTCCAACTGCCGCCAGGCTCGGACGGCGTTGCGCAAGTATGCGACGGGGGTGCCGTACCGCCAGTCGTCGTCCGGGGCGGGCGGTGCGTAACGGGTGCGGTCCAGCCGGGCGTGCAGGTCGGCGAGCTCGGCGTCACTCACGGCCACCGTGAACGGCCGGACGACGAGCCCCGGGGTGGCGGGCTGTTGGGTGGGCGAGGTGGCGGCGAAGGCCTTCGGGTCTGTGGTCATGAAGGAAACGCTAGGAGGGCAATAGGAACGGATGGTTCCTGTTGAACCCGGGATCCGTGACAGGATCGCCGGATGGCGGAGGCGGCTGAGCGACTCCTGGAGTTGCTGACCCTGCTGGGAACCCGACCGTCGTGGTCGGCCCCCGAACTGGCCGACCGGTCGGGCGTGACGACACGGACCGTCCGCGCCGATGTCGCCCGGCTGCGCCGACTCGGCTATCCGATCGAGGGCCAACGCGGCGGCCACGGTGGCTACCGGCTGGGTCAGGGAGGGAAGCTGCCGCCGTTGCTCCTGGACGACGACGAAGCGGTCGCGGTCGCGGTGGGGCTGCGGACCGGAACCGGCATCGTCGGTCTGGCCGAGAGCAGCAGCAGCGCGCTGACCAAGCTCGAGCAGGTGCTGCCGTCCAGGCTGCGGGGCAGCGTCGATGCGCTCGGCTCGACGATCGACCGCGCGCCGGAGAACACGAATACTGACGCACCGGACCCCGAGGTGCCCGCGGACCGCCTGCGCGCGATCGCGGCGGCCATCGCCGATCACGAACTCCTCCGCTTCGACTATCACCTTCCCGAGCCCGTCGATGTCGAGCCCGCAGGCCTCGCCGCGCCGCCGGTGTTGGTCGAACCGTGCCGCCTCGTCCACTGGCATCGTCGCTGGTACCTCGTCGCCCGCGACGTCGACCACGATCACTGGGACGCCTACCGGGTCGACCACCTCGACCTGCGGATGCGCACCGGCTCTCGGGTGGCTTCCCCCTCGCGCGTGCCTGGCGGTGACGTCGTCGCCTTCCTGATGCGGAGGGTCGCGATCACCGGGTGGACCGTCCGGGCACGCCTGCTCGTCCACGCACCGGCCGCCCAGGTCCTGGCGCGCATCCATCACGCCGTCGGCGTCGTCGAGCCCCTCGACCGTGACACCTGCGTGCTCTTCACCGGGGCCGACAGCCTCGACACCGTCGCGGCGTACATCGGCATGCTGAGGTACGACTTCACCGTCGAGTCGCCACCCGAGCTCGTGCCCCTGCTCCAGGCCGTCGCCGACCGGTATCAGCGCGCGGTGACCGCGTCCGGCGCTGTCGCCGCAGGGCCGCGCTCTCCCAGGGTCCGCTGAGCTCGTCCGTGGGGTTGGGTTCGTCGTTCTCGAACCGAGCGACGAGGTCGTCGGCGTGCTGCAGGATCTCTTCGACGGCTCGGGGCATGGTCATCACCTGTGTATCACGCCGGTGCTGTTTGCTCTCGATCAGTGCATGGGCACCCGGTCGATGACCTTCGCGTTTCTCGTGCCGTTGTTCGCGACCGTCCTGACTGCGCCCTCGGCGCCTGCTCTGCTTCGGGTCTTTCGGTCCCGGGTCTCGCACTCGATGGCGCGAGCCGCTCGCGGGCGGAACCTCACCGGGGCGCTGCCCGCGCCCAACCCATCGCTGATCGCGCGTCCCGATCTCGTCCTGCCTCATGGTGTTCCGCCGATCCCGAGGGTTTCGCCGGGCATCTCTCTGACCAGCGGGTCTGGATTGGCCGATCCGCTGGAACGCTCGCGACAGGTGCGGCGCCGGATCGCGGCCGCCTACGGCGCGGGAGCCGCCGTCCAAGCTGTCTGGACCACCTCGGTCGTGGTCCTCTCGGGCGGGTACTCGGCAGTCTCGATCTGGCTGATCGTGCTGGGGGTCATGGCGTTGCCCATGGTTCCCACCCTCGCCATCGTGCTGTCCGCTCGTCCTGGGACGAGGTTCGGCTGGACGATCGGTGCAGTCCTCGCCGTGTGGGCTCTGGCGTCCTGGTTCTCGGTCGCCGAGGTGGTCGGTGTGCTGATCGCGCTCTACGCCGCTCCGCCGATCGGCATCTACCTGCTGATGAACGCTCGGTTCTGGCGAGCTGCGGCGCCGCTGGTCATGGTGGTCGCGCTGGCCATGGCCACGGGGTGGTTGGCGGGGTTGGAGGTGGCGCGCCATCTTGCTGCCACCGGCAGCGCGGTGTGGGCATGGCGACTGATCGGCGCAGCCGTGGGCGCTTCTTCCGGGCTGGTGGCTCTCGGGGCGGCGGTGCGGGGCTACCGACGTGGGCTCCTCAGCGACCAGATGGTCTTCATCGGCGTGTGGTGGCTGTTGGTGACCGTCGTCCAGGTCGCGGTGCTGAGTACCGTCGAAGGGGCGGCCGCTCTGCTCCTGGCCTCAGGACTCGCCCTCGGTCTGCTGGTGAGCCGGCTGTTGCTCAACGGGACGGGGTCGGGTCAGCCTCCCGTGCCGGTTCGCCTGCTGCTCCTGCGCGTCTTCGGTCACGACCGCCGCAGCGAACGGCTGATGGACGAGCTGGCTCAACGATGGCAGCCGATCGGCACCATCGACCTGATCGCGGGCACCGATCTGGCCGTACGCAGTGTCGAGCCAGACGAGTTCTATGCCTTCCTCACGGGCAGGCTGTCGCGCGAGTTCGTAGCCGGGGACGACGAGATCCCTTGGCGTCTTGCGCAGCGCAGCGAACGCCGCGGGCCAGACGGGCGGTTCCGGATGAACCAGTTCTTCTGCCACCAGGACGTCTGGCAGGCGATGCTCGGGGCGCTCGTACACACCTGCGACGCCGTCCTGATGGACCTGCGCGACTTCGACTCCTCGCGACAAGGCTGTCTCTATGAGGTCCAGCGACTCGGCTCCTTCATCGGGCGAAAGCCCATCGTCCTGTTGACGAATGATCGGACGGATCTGGGTGTGGTCGAGTGGGTTTTCGCGGGGGCGCAGGCACAACTCCCACCGCAGGCGCGGGCGATGGGTGCGACCTTGTGGGCATTGGATGCCCGAGGGCACGAGTCCGCCATCGTGGACTCTGCGGTGGCACTCCTCCACGGCGCGCGACCGGCGTGAGAACTCGGTTCGGTGGGTCGCAGAGGGCCACGTCTCAGTAGAGCTTCGCCGACGTCGTCTGCTTCACCCCGGGCTTCAGGTCGATCGACGTCAGCGTGACGACGTGCCCGGCGACGTCGGTGAGGCGGACCCGGAACGGCCCCGAGCCGGGGTTGTCGTCCAGTACCCAGAACGCGTTCTGGCTGCGGGTCATCGACCGGAACGCACCGCTGGGGCCGGCTACGGCCACCGACTGCAGGGCGTTGCCGATGTTGTCGAGCTGCAACGCCAGCCAGTACGGGTTCGAGCCGTCCTTGACCTGCACGACGATGTTCCCGGACACCGCGGGGTTCCGCACGGTGCGATAGCTGATCGGGACGACGCCCTTGACGGGGTCGTCGAGCGCGGCGAACGCCTCGGTGCTCAGATCGATGTGCCCCGTGGCGCATTCGGGGCAGAGGTTGTCGACCTTGACCAGGATCGTGCCGCGGGCTCCGGTGACGGACAGGTAGCTGCCGCAGGCCTTCGAGCCGGCGAACTCGGCGGGTCCGACAGCGGCCGTATAGCGGGAAGCGGGGATGGACAACGTCATACAGGCGCCACCGGGTGCGGCGGGAGCGTAGTAGGTCGCCTGACCGCGGGTGCCCGACGTGGCGCTCCTGGACGTCGTCGGGGGCTTGGGTTTCGCGCTGGTGGTCGTGGCTGCTCTGGACGGCGCGGCGCGAGACGTCGCCGGCCTCGTCGCCGGCGTGGGTGATCCCGTCCGCCTGACGTTCGGCGTCGGGGTGGCGGTGAGTCGCGGTGTCGCCCCGGTGGTCGGCGGCTGTTCCTCGATCGCGGTGCGCGATGCCGCGCTGTCCGGAGACACCACCTGCGTGGGGACGGACGTGGCGCTGGTCGCTGTCGTCTCGGACGGCCTGAACAGGCCCGCGACGGCGATCGCGAGAACCAGCGCGATGCCGCCGATGATCACCACGCCCAGCGCGAGGACGTGGGTCGGGAATCGCCGCCTGCTCATGGGCGCCGACGGTAGGCGCCCGGAGATCGTGGAGGGATCAAAGCACTGCTAAACGTCACCGTTGGGTGCCGGCCTCAGGCCGGCAGGACCATCGAGCGCCGACGACCATCTACTCGCCGACCACCTACTGCTCACGGACCCCGATGGCGCCGAGGTCCACGTACATGCTGGTGGCCGGGCCTTCGAGGTAGCCCGTGATCTTCGAGCCGTGGAGGCGATGGAACATCGGGATGTCGAGCGGAATGTAAGCGAATTCCCGGCCCAGGTGCTCATCGAGCTCGGCGTAGGCCTCGGCCCGCTGCCGTGGGTCGCCGAGCGCCATGGCCTCGTCGATCATCGTGTCGACGACCGTGCTGGTGTAGTGGCGGTAGCTCGGCCCGTACTTCGTCGCGTCGTCGTCGACGATGCGGGAGTCGAACGCCGGCGGGATCACCGCCGAGACCGTCGGCCACCACACCATCTGACCGGTCACCACGACGTCCGACTCGGGGTCGACCCCGAACGAGGCCATGGTGCCGAGCGGATCGATGGTGGTGAGGAATCCCGCCGCGTCCCAACCCTTCTTCAACGCCACCAGGGCGTTGTCCATTTCCGGAGTGCCACCGCACGGGCAGAACACCGTGATCGGGTAGGGCAACCGGAGGCCGGCCCGCTGCAGCAACGTCTTGGCGCGTTGGGGGTCACCGGCGTCGGGAGCGGTGAATCGTGGATTGGCCCGATAGCCCGGCACGAGCGGGTTGATGATCGACCGGGCGGGGGTGGACACCCGGTCGCCGCCCAGGGCCGCGCTGTACGCCGCCTTGTTGGTGGCCATCGCGAAAGCCTGACGGACTGTACGGCTCCTCATCCGCGTGACGTTGGGCATCAAGAAGGACGTGAACGATGACCGGACGAGAGTCGACCGTTCGGCCACCGATCCGGTGACCTGCCCGAAGAAGGCCGGCGGGATCGTGCGGTCGGTCACCGCCGTTTGGTCGTCGCCGCTGTCCTCGATGAGGCGCCGGGCAATGTCCTCGGCGGGCAGAGCGAGCTGGAACACGATCGTGTCCGGCAGGGCCTTGCGAACCCCGTCGGTCCTCGGGTCGTAGTTCGGGTTGCGCACGAAGGTGGCCGACATCGACATCGGCCCCCAGGCCCCCTCCAGCCGGTAGGGACCGTTGGAGAAGATCTCGAGGTTCGAGCGGACACCGCGGTCTCGATCCGCGCGGTAGGGGTCGAAGATCCGCAGTGCGGCGATCGCCAGCGGGAAGTCCGGCCACGGCCGGTTGAACCGATAGGTGATGGTCCTGCCACGGCAACTGACCGCCCGATCGACATCGGCCTGGCCCTGCGTCGTGCCCGGACCCTGGTAGGTCGCAACCCCCTGACGACGAGGCACGTCGAGGTAGCCGAGCGCGTACGCCGGTGCACCGGTGAGCTCCTTGGCCGCGAACGCGCGCGACAGACCGTACTTCACGTCCTGGCACGTGATGGCCTTGCCGTCCTGCCAGGCGACGCCGTCCTTCAGCGTGAACGACCACTGCCTGCCGCCGTGCTCGGAGGTGCCGGTGTCGGTGGCCAGGTCGGGCACGGGAGTGGTGGCCCGGTCGGGGTCATCGGTCACCGGGAATTGCACCAGGCTGCGGTAGACGAGGCGACCGAGGTTGGCCAGGTCGCGGGCGGTGGAGGTCCGTTGCGGATCCAGATGCTCAGGCGGCCTCTTCGTCAGGTAGTAGAGCGTCCCACCGGGGCGCGCGCTCTCCCCGCCCGACCTGATCGCTGTTCCTGCCGAAGGGGTTCCAGCCGCCGCGGACCCCGATCGTGGGGCGTTCGGCTCGTTCCCGGACGTCAGGGCGCAGGCGCCGAGCAGGATCACACTGCCGAGTGAGATCCACGTGGCGGCAAGGAATGTGACAGGAGACCTGCCGGTCATGCGGCCCACGACCACCTTCCCCCCCGATCGATGCGTCTGATCTCGCGACTCACCCGACCCTCGGCGAGATCTGGATCAACGACAGGGGAATGCTAGTCCGCGATTCAGCGGGTACCCGCTCCGACGAGCATCTCGCACGGGCCGACGAACCCGGCGTCGGTCTCGAAGCGCTGCAGGGCCGTCGCGATCTCGTCCCAGACGGCCGGACGACGCGCGGCGGGCACACCGGCGAGCATCTGGTGCAGGGCGCCGAAGGACTCCCGTTCGAAGCGCGCGCACTCGGCGGCCGATGCCAGCCGCAGCGGCGCGGGCACGGTCTCGACCCTCACGTCGTGGAACCCGGCGTCGATCAGGGCCTTCTCCATCGCTCCGGGCGCACCCAGGCTGAACGGCCCCGGCTGACCCGGTTGTGGCGGGGGGAGCTCGGCCCGTGCCCGGATGATCGAGACCGGCAGCGAGAAGAACTCGTTGCGCTCGGGGGTCGAGTACACCACCGCGGCGAGCCGGCCGCCGTCCCGCAACGCTCGTCGCATCCCGGCAAGGGCTCTCTGCTGGTCCGGGAAGTAGATCAACCCAACTCGTGAGATGACGGCGTCGAACGACTCCGCGGGCACGGAGTCGAGCGCCTCGCCGTCCGCTTCGAGTGTGTCCACGGTGGTGAGCCCGGCCGCGGCGGCCGACTTCGCCGCGTGGGTGAGGATCGTGGGCGAGATGTCGGTGGCCAACACCCGGCCGGCTGCTCCGACGCGTCGGGCTGCCGCCAGGCTCTGCCCGCCGGCGCCCGCAGCCACGTCGAGCACCCGGCTGCCGAGGTGCACTCCGGCGGCGTCGAGCATGGTCTCGGTGGCCTGGCCCAACCACTGCTCCAGAACCGGACCCCAGCGGTGCCAGGCGTCTGCGGCGTCCTCCCACTGCTGCCGAGTGGTGACCTTGTACTGGATCGGGTCGAATCCCATGAGCTGCTCCGTTCGTCAGGGCACGCGTGATGCGCCGAAGTGGGCCGCGATCGGCCGTCAGCGGCAGCGTGTCCGGCTGCCAGGTGGCCCGGCAGGTGAGGCTTGGGCAGTCGGCGCTGGACGGCGCACACGGATTCGCACACGCTGGACAGGTCGAGTTGTCCTGAAACGAGTGCAGGTCCGGCTCGCAAGCCCGTCGTGAGGTGCGCGATCGTGTCCGGGATGGTCCACCTGAAGCTCATCGGCAAGCCGAGGATCGAGGACTCGGCCGGCCGGATCCGACCGCTGGGCGGGCAGAAGTCGTGGGCCGTGTTGGCCCGGGTGCTGCTGTCCGAGGTGCCGGTCAGCCGACACGAGCTGAGCGCCGAGCTCTTCCCCCAGGCCGCGGACCCGCTGGGGGCGCTGCGCTGGTGCCTGGCCCGGATTCGCCAGGCGATCGGTTCGTCCGAGGTCTTCCTCGGCGACCCGGTCACGACGGATCTGCCGATGGGGGTCACGGTCGATGTGCAGGCTCTGCGGGACGGCCGTCTCGACACCGGCTCGGTCGGTGAGCTCGTGGAGGGTATCGATCCGCGGTGTACGCCGGAGTTCTCGACGTGGCTGTTGGTGGCGCGTCAGCAGGTGTCGGCCCGGATCGCCGCCCTTCTGCGCGAAGAGACCATCACGGCGATCTCGCGCGGGCAGCTCGATCGAGCCATCGAGCTGGCCGGGATCGCGGCTCGCCGCGCCCCCTACGACGAAGGGGCGCAGGTGCTCCTCGTCCGCAGCCTGGTCGCCGCCGGCCACGCTGACGCGGCTCTCCGGCACGTAGCCGACGTGGAATCGCTGTTCCGCGCCGAGCTCGGTTGTGACCCCTCGGCGGCCCTGCGCAGCGCCGCCCGATCCAGTGTCTCGGCTGATCCGCCCGGAGTGTCGACCGGGGCGATCGCCAGGGGTCTGGTGGATGCCGGCCGGGCTGCCATCACGGCGGGCGCCGTCGAGGCGGGACTGGAATGCCTGCGGCGGGCAGGCGCCCAGGCCGAGGCGATGGGCGACGACCGACTGCTCGGTGAATGCCTGCTCGAGTTGGGTACCGCGCTCGTGCACACGGTCAGGGGGTTCGACGACGAAGGCAGTGTGCTGCTCGAGCAGGCCGTTCAGCGCGCGCGTGCCTCGGGTGATCGACGCACTGCGGTCGCAGCCCTGCGCGAACGGGGCTACGTCAACTCGTTGGCCGGACGGCGGCCGGAGGCCCAGCACCAACTCGACCTCGCCCTCGAGCTGGCCGATGGTCTCCCGGAACTGCTCGTCGGCGTCCACGCCATCTCGGCTGTGAACCTGTCCGACTGGGGCCGGTACGACCCGAGCATCGAGCGGTTCGAGCTGGCCATCGACCTCGCCCGATCCGTCGGGGACCGACGCTGGCAGGCGTGGGCACTCGGGCTCGGCGGGTGGACAGCCTTACTGTCCCAACGGATCCCGACCGCGGTCGCGTGGCTCACGGAGAGCCTCGAGGTCGTTCGTGGCCAGCAGTGGGTCTCGTTCGAGCCGTTCCCCATGGTCGTCCTGGCGGAGGCTGGCCTGGCCCGAGGCGCTGCTCCGGCGATCTCCGAGGTGGAGCGCTGCTTCGCCATGAGCTGCCATCTCGCCGACCCCTGCTGGGAAGGTGCCAGCAGTCGCATGCTCGCTCTGCATCGCGCCCGCGACGGCGATACCGACGGGGCACTGCGCTGGCTGGCCGTGGCCAGAACCCGAGCCATGAGCAAGTCCGACACCTGGGCCGCCATGATCGGGGCGATTCTGCTCTCGGAGGCAGAGATTCGCCTCGAGGCGGGTGATGCCGCCGGAGCGGAAACGGCCTCGAGAGAACTGGTCGCGCACGCTGCCCGGACCAACCTGGACGAACACCTACGGCGAGGGCTCGAATTCCTACCGCGCGTCGGCTGAACGGTCGTCACCCCCAGCCGCGGCTGCACTCCGGACCACCGACAGCCCTGCCGGGGAACGGCCCCGAGCTGCGAGGTCCCTGTCCACGCCTCGGCCGTCAGGCCCGGTCGGCCAGACTGTTCAGCTGTGACATGAGTCTCTGGGTGCTCTCGGCGTCCAGAATCTGGGCAACCTCCGCGGTGAATGCCTCGGTGCCCATGATCTGCAACAGCCCCACCAACGCGTCACCATCGATGGCCGCCTGGGGTACCTCGATCGCGATCCGCACCGCGAGCGCCCGAACATGCAGCTGAACCGCATCAGCGTGCAGTCCCTGCTCGGTGCGCAGGATGCCCAGTTGGCTCCACGTCGTGGCCAGGTTGGTCGGATCGTCGAGCTGTTCCAGGATCGTCAGGGCTCGCAGGTAGCCGGTTTCGGCCGCTTGGAGGTCGCCGCGGGCTTGCGCCAGCATCGCGAGTTGGTGATGGGCGGCGGCGATGCCGGCGCGATGGCCGAGCCGCTCTTCGAGGGCCAGCGCCCGTCGGAGTACCTCTTCGGCGGTCCGGTGGTCACCTCGGTCTTGCGCCAGGATCCCGAGCAGACCGAGGCAGTTCGCCAGGCGGGCCTCGTCGCCGAGCCGTTCGAAGATCGTCACGGCACGCCGGAAGGACGTTTCGGCGGTTTCGATGCGGCCCTGGTCCTGCGCCACGACCCCGAGCTTGGCGTGAATGCCGGCAACACCGGCTTGATCGTCGTCCCGCTCGAAGAGGCTCAGGGCGTGTCGGAGGGAGTCTTCGGCCGTCCGGTAGTCGCCGTGCGACAGCGCGAGCAACCCGCGCTGCTCGTGGTCGGCGGCAGTGGCGCTCGGCTCGGGTCGGCGAAACCCCGGAACACGCATGTCGCACCCCCGTTTCGCGGCCCGCGCACACCCTGGCAGATCACAGGCCTGCTCGGGTAGGGCGGATCGGCCCGATCCAGAGTCGGCTCAGCGACCGGCGAACAGATTGAGCTGGTGGGCGTGCCGCACCGCCGCCCGGCGGTTGGCCACACCGAGCTTGGTGAAGATGTGCTGGGTGTGGGTGCGCACGGTACTCAGCGACACCCCGAGCTCGCGGGCGATGGCGGGTCCGTCGAGATCGGAGCGCAGATAGCGCAGGACGTCGAGCTCGCGCGAGCTGAGCGGCTCGACCAGGGACTGCCCGCTCGGCGTCTCGCCCCCGGACCCCCGGGGAGCGCCCGCTGCTCGTGCCGGAGCAGCGGTGATGAGCGTTCGGAGGAACAGCCAGCTGCGGTGTCGGCTCTGCAGCGATCGCAGCAACTTCGCCATCGGCGCGCCCTCGCCGGTGAACACCCGAACCCAGCCCTCGGGCTCTGCCAGCCGGACGGCGCGTTCGAGCGATTCCAGCGCCGCCGCCTGATGTCCGGCCGCGGCCCGGGCGAGCGACTGCAGCGCCAGCACCTCCAGCACGACTCGGGTGCGACCTCCACCCTCGGCCGCCTCCAGCAGCCGGTCGAGCAGGCCGGTCGCCTCGAGCAGCGCTGCCTCGTGACCCGAGGTGGCGTGGTCGGCGAGCAGGATCCGCGCCAGGGTGACGTGCTCGTACTCGCGCAGGTAGGTCAGCGGGTCGGTGGCGGAGACACCTCGGCGGCGAGCCCAGGCCAGCGCTGGGGCGACCTCACCACCGCCGGCGAGCATGCGCGCGCGGACGGCGGCGATCGGCCGCACCTCCGGCGAGAAGTCGCCGACGTAGGCCCGCTCGGCCTCCTCGAGGAGGCCGACCCCGGTCGCCGCGTCACCCTGCGCTTCGCGTAGCCACGCCAGGGCGACGCGCCACCGGTAGGGGTTCTGGGGCAGGCCGCCGGCCTCACCCAGTACATCGGCCCTGCTCAGGTGTTCGGCCGCGCAGCCGACGTCGCCGGATTCCAGGGCGATGACGCTCAGCGCGACGTGCATGTCGGCGGTGCCACGCGGTGGTGAGGCCTCCCGTTCGGCCAAAGCCATTGCGCGCTCACAGGTTCGGCGTGCGTCCAGCAGCCGTCCCTGGGCCACCTCGAGGTCCGCGATCGTGATCGTGCAGCCGAGCACGTCGGCGACATGTCCGGTCTGCTCCAGGCCGTCCGCCGCCGCTCGGTAGGCCTGGTGCGCGCCGTCCAGGTCACCCTCGGTCCAGCAGGCGAGCCCGACGAGCGCAGCGGCCGAGGCGGGAGTGAGCAGGTCGTCGTCACCGGCCAGGTCCAGGGCGATCCGGGCATGCCGCACCGTCTCGGCCGGGTCGCCGCCGACCAGGGCCAGCGCGGCCCGGTAGGTCGCCAGCAGGGCCGGCAGGCGAGTCCATTCGGCCTGGTCGACGATGACGGGCTGCTGGTCGGGAGCACCCAGGAGCTGCTCGACGTCCCGAAGTCGTTGCGCCAGACCGTCGAACCGGTTGCTGGCCGCGAGGGCACCGAGGAGGCCGACGGCGAGCACCGGCCGATTTCTCACGACCGCTGCCGGCAGCTGGTCGACCCAGCGGCGAATGACGTCCTCCCGCCGCGCGCGGCGCAGCGTGGGGATCGCCAGCTCGACCCGGTCGGCGGCCGAGTCGAGGTCACCCGCGGCCAGCGCATGCCGGACGGCGGCCTCCGGCTGGCCGGCCTCGTCGAACCAGGCGCCGGCGCGACGGTGCAGCCGCGCCACGTCGTCCGGCCGTTCGTCGAGCAGCCGGGCCTGCAGGACGTCGCGGAACAGGTGGTGGTAGCGGTACCAGCCACGGTGGTCGTCGAGCGGGACGAGGAACAGGTTCGACCGTTCGAGGCCCTCCAGCATCGCCGCACCGTCGCAGCGTCCCGTGACCGCCCCGCACACGGGGGCCGACAGCCGCTCGAGCACCGAGGTGTCCAGCAGGAAGCAGCGAACCTCCGGTGGCTGCCGGTCGAGCACCTCGTCGGCGAGATAGTCCACGACGAAGCGATCGTCCCCCGCGAACCCGGCGATGAACCTCGACCGGTCGCGGCGACCCTGCAGCGACAGCGCCGCGAGCTGCAACGCCGCGGCCCAGCCCTCGGTGCGGCCCTCCAGTGCGGCGACGTCCTCCGCCGCCAGGTCGAGGGCGTTGACCTCGTTGAGGTAGGTGGCGGTTTCGTCGAGGGTGAAGCGCAGGTCGCTCGCCCGAATCTCGAGTAGTTGCCCGCGGGCGCGCAGCCGCGACAGCGGCAGTGCAGGGTCGGCACGAGAGCTGATGACCACGTGCACCTGTGGCGGCAGGTGGTCCAGCAGGAAGACCATGCCCGGCTGCAGGTCCGGTCCCTCGGCGAGGTGGTAGTCGTCCAGGACCAGCGTGAGCTCGGTCGGCAACACGCTCAGCTCGTTGAGCAGCATCGTGAGCATCGCGTCGAGGGGTGCACGGCCGGACTGCAGGTGCGCCAGCGCCTCCGCCGCCGTCCCGGGTGCGGCCCGGTCGACCGCGAGCAGGACGTAGGACCAGAACGTCGTCGGGTCCCGGTCTCGCTCGTCGAGCGAGACCCAGGCCGTCGGACCGCCTCGGCCCGCGACCAGCCAGCTGCCGAGCAGGGTCGTCTTGCCGAACCCGGCCGGCGCCGAGATCAGGGTGAGGGCTGTGGTCGAGCCGAGCAGGAGCCGATCGTCGAGCCTGGGCCGGGACACCGTCCGCCCACGCGGACGCGGCCGAATCAGCTTGGTCCTCACCAGCGTGTCGGGCATCGGTCACTCCAGAGGGAAGATCGCCGCGGCACCAGTTCACCGTGATTCCTGCGCCTGGCAACTCGCGTTGCCCGTCGGCCGGACCGTTGCGACTCTCCCTCCATGAACGATGACGATGTCGTGATCATCGGTGGGGGCGCTGCGGGTCTCTCGGCGGCTCTGGTTCTCGCCCGAGCCCGCAGACGGGTGACCGTGGTCGACGCCGGCCGGCCGCGCAACGCTCCGGCAGCCCACATGCAGGGCTTCCTGGGCTCCGACGGCATGCCGCCGTCGCAGCTGCTGGCCGCCGCACGAGCGGAGGTCGCCGGGTACGGCGGCCGGTTCGTCGCCGGCACCGTGGGCGGCGTCGCGGCCCGTGATCCATCGTGCACGACCTTCGAGATCGTGCTGGACGACGGGTCGACCCTGCGCGCCCGCCGCATCCTGGTGGCCACCGGCCTGCGCGACGAGATCCCGCCGGTCCCCGGAACGCGCGAGCGCTGGGGCCGCGACCTGCTGCACTGCCCCTACTGCCACGGGTACGAGGTTCGTGACCAGCCCCTCGGCGTGCTCGGTGCCACTGCCGAGGCGGTCGCCCACGCCCAGCTGGTACGTCAGTGGTCCGACGACGTGGTGCTCTTCACCGACGGCGACCTGGACGACGAGGGCCAGCGCCGGCGGCTGGCTGCTCGGGGCATCGGCGTCCGGGACGGCCGGGTGGCCCGCCTGGTCGTCGAGGACGACCGGCTGACGGGCGTGGAGTTGGCAACGGGGGAGAGGGTCGCCCGGTCGGCGGTCTTCGTGCGGCCCCGCTTCGTACCCCACGACAGCCTGCTGACTCACCTCGGGTGTGCCACCGCCGACAGCGGCTGGGTGGTGGTCGATCCCAGGGGTCGGACCAGCGTGGCCGGGGTCTGGGCCGCCGGGAACGTGGTCAACCCCCGAGCCCAGGTGATCACCGCTGCAGGTGAGGGGTCGGCCGCGGCCATCGACATCAACAACGACCTCGTCGAGGACGACATCTCGACCGCCGTTACCGCCACCGCCGCCACCGCAGCCACGACCGTCGCCCGGTAGCCCCGCGGAACCGCGCATGACCACGTCCCAGGTGCCGCTCGTCCCGCTGCGCGTGAACCGGACCTTCGTGACGCTCTACACGCTGTCGTACACCGGCGGATCGCTGCTGTTCCTCGCGCCCCTGCTGGTGTCGCTGGCGCTGAAGGTCAACCAGCTGGTCGGCATCGACGACGCGCCCCGGAGTCTGGCTCTCGTGACCGGGGTGGGATCGCTGCTCGCCATCGTGAGCAACCCGCTGTTCGGGCGGCTGAGCGACCGCACCACCTCACCGCTGGGCATGCGGCGTCCGTGGATGCTCGTGGGCCTGGCCGGCGGCACCGTCGGCGTCCTGACCGTCGCGGTCGCGCAGAGCATCATGGTGGTGCTCATCGGCTGGTGCGTGGCCCAGGTGTTCCTCAACGCCCTGCTCGCCGCGCTGGCCTCGGTGCTGCCCGACCAGGTACCCGCCGTCCAGCGTGGCGTCGTCTCGGGACTGCTCGGAATCTGCGTGCCGGCCGCCTCCGTGGCCGGCACGTACCTGGTGCAGGCGTTCGACGGCAGCGCACTGACGATGTTCCTGGCGCCCTGTGTCGTGGGTGGCGCGCTCGTCCTCGTCTTCGTGGCCCGGCTCGGCGACCGCCGTCTCGACCCCGCCGACCGGCCACCCTGGTCGCTGCGCGAGTTCGTCGGCTCGTTCTACGTCGACCCACGCACCCATCGAGATTTCGCCTGGGCGTTCGTCAGCCGGTTCATGCTCGTCACGGCCTACGCGTTCCTGGTCACCTACCAGGCCTACTACCTGCTCGATCAGATCGGCACCCGCGAGGACGACGTCGCGCACCAGATCTACCTCGGCACCCTCGCCCAGTCGGTCGCCCTCGTCGTGACCGCACCGCTGTCCGGCAAGCTGTCGGACCACATCGGACGGCGGAAGATCTTCGTCGCGGGCGCCGCCGCCATCTACGCGATCGCCCTGGTGCTGCTCGCGACCGCCGCCGGCGTAGGGGGCTATCTGGTCGGTATGGCCGTCGGCGGCCTGGGCTTCGGGATGTACATGGCGGTCGACCTCGCCCTGGTGGTCGACGTCTTGCCCGACAGTGGATCGTCGGCCAAGGATCTCGGCGTCCTGAACATCGCCGGCGCCCTGCCCTTCGCGATCGCACCCGCCGTGGCCCCGGCGGTCCTGGCAGCCGGACACGGCAGCTATGCCGTTCTGTACCTGGTCGCGGGCGGCTGCGCCCTCGCCGGCGCGGCGGCGATCGTCCCTGTCGAACAGGTGAGGTAGCCGCCAACCCTTGCGCCGGCGGATGGTGGGCACTACGGCTGGTGGTGGGGCTCCGCGGGCCGGGGGACGGGTAACTGGGGATGGAGTGGGGTCCCCGGTGGGACGCTGGCCCGTCGGCCGACCCGTCGTCGCTGCTTGTCCTGCCCGGCGGCCTCGTCGGCAGCCCGGGCGGCCTCGTCGATGGTTGCCCACGGGGGCGTGGCTGCCCAACCGAGCGAGGCCGCCAGCCGGACCTCACCGATCGGTTCATCGGCCCGCAGCAGCTCGCGGATTCGACCGATCACCTCGTCACCGTCGATCGGTGAGCCCGCCGTGATCAGCAGCGCGAACTCATCACCCCCGAGCCGCGCGGCGACCGCCCCGGGTGGGGCGATCTCTGCCATGACCTGAGCGAATCGGGTGATGAGCTGGTCGCCGACCGCGTGACCGAAGGTGTCGTTGGCGTGCTTCAGGCCGTCCAGATCGGCGGCGATGATGCAGACGTGGGTCTCGGGCTCGTCCGCCAACCTGGCCGACGCCCGAGCGAGGGCCGCTTCCCATCCCCGCCGGTTGGCCAGTGCCGTCATGGCGTCGTGGGTCGCCTCGGCGCTCGCGGACTCGAACGCTTCCCCCAGTGAGCGGGCCGTTCGCACCTGCTCGCTGCGGTCACGCCCCAGCATGCGCACCAGCAGGACGGGCACGGTCGCGACGGCGACGCGTGACCAGCCCGGCGGCGTCCCGGCGATCAGACCGAGCCCGATCACCGCCATGAGGGTGTCGACGCGGAAGGTCCAGCTCATCGGGTGCGCGAGCGTGCGGGCGCTCACGCCGACGCTCGTCATGCGGATCCCGGCCGTGACGGCGTCCAGGGTGAACTGCGCACCCAGCGCGAGAGTGAGAATCGGCCAATCGCTCCAGCCCGGCTCGCGGACACCGCCGACCAGCAGGACGGCGGTCGGCCCGAGACTGTGCCAGGCAGGCAGGATGCGCACGGACCGGCCGTACCACCCCTCGGACGGGGCACCGTCACCCAGCGCCCCGAGCAGAACTCCTGCGGTCACGGCCAGCGGCACCAGCTCGAGGGGACCGCTCACCAACATCACCATCAGGACGGGCTGGGTCGGCACCATGCTGCCCGCCGCCGCCTGAAACTCGATTCGGTACGCCACCGCGTAGACGCCGATCAGCGCCACGAGCAGCCAGAGCTGGTGCAGTGGCGGTGGCGATTCGGTGACGGCCAGGCCGGCCGCCGGGCCGAGGAAGGCGCCCGCGAGCAGATACGCCGTCACGACGGCTCGCCGTCCCGGACGGCTGAGGCTCTCCCGCACGGTGGTGTGGTCGCGCCACTGCTCGAGCGCCGTGGCCACGGCCTCGTCGGGCACTGGCGCGGCTGATGATCCGGAGCGCCGTCCCACGCGGGAATCTTCGTCAGCCAGATGCCCTGGCTTGAGTCCTCCATCACGCACGAACAGCTGTCCGGAACCCGAACGGAGGTGGGTGGGGGCCGACCAGGTGACGCCACTGCTCGGCCCGGGCGGCCACAGGGGGCCGTACACGGACACCGCTGACCACGAACGGGTGCGCTGGGCAGCCGGACGTGTGAAGTGCGTACTCAGGGATATCGAGCGATCACTCTGAGCGTTCATTCTGGGTATCGCAGGTCAGCCGGGCACCAGCCCTCATACCTGGACCACGAACAGCCTGCTCTCGCCTGGAGGTCTCCATGTCCCTGTCTCGTCGCTTCGGACGCCGCACCCACGGCCTTGTCGCAGCCACCCTCACCGCGTTGGTCGCTTCGGCAGGTGCCGTCGCCACCTCGGTTCCCGCCGAGGCCGCGACGTACTACAACGTCTGCGGCCAGCGGGTGACGAGCCAGGTGTTCAAGGCCTACGGCGACACCAACGAGTACTTCCTGCCCCAGGAGGGCGGGTTCGAGACCGCCAGGCTCAACGGGTGGGTCGCGTCGAACGCGGGGATCGTCTCGGGCAACAGCCCCTTCTATCTCACGGGCAACCGGTCCGACACCCGCTCCCTCAAGGTCAACGCCGGGGGCTCGGCGATCAGTGAGGTGATCTGCGTCGTCCCGGGTGAGGACTCGATCCGTTTCGCCTACCGCAGCCCGGGCGTCTCCGGCGCCACGCTGCGGGTCGACATCTCCGTGCTGAGCGCTCTCGGAACTGCCTACTCGTCCTACACCGTGGCCGACGCCGGGGCCGGCTGGAAGGTCTCACCCCGGATGGCCATCCCCAACAAGGTGGACTACACCGGCGGGCAGAGCCTCAAGATCAAGTTCACGGCCACCGGGACGTCGGCCGCGTGGCAGGTCGACGACGTCTTCGTCGACCCCTGGCGAACCCTCTGACACGGAAACCTCCGCAACCGGCCCCTGCACGGCGCTACGGTGGCGCCTCCGCGGTGCACAGGCCAGGAGGGCAAGCATGTCCATCCCCAGGGACGGGACGGCGGTTCATCGTTCCTCGGGTCGGTCGGCGGTCCGACCGGTGGGTGCCGTGCTCTCGAGTCTGCTGATGGGCTTGGCGATGGTCGGCTGTTCAGCGGATGCCACACCAACCGCGTCGGCCGGCCTCTCGACGGTCGCTCGCACGTCCGCGACGGGCGGCGTGGGGGGTGTGGTGACACCGTCGGCGTCGTCTGAACCGTCCGTGTCCGCCACGGCGTCGCCGTCCGCGTCGCCCGCGCGTCCGCAGCCGACGGCCTCCGCCGGGGCCACGCGCAGCACAGCGACGACGCCTCGGCCCACCGCCACTGCCACCACCACCATGTCGACCCTGGGCGCCCTGAACGCAGCGATGAATGCCGCCGTCCTCGCCCGAGGCAGCGTCGCTTTCGTCGAGCGAACCTCGGTCGGTGATCAGGTGAGCAACACCTATTCCGGAAAAGTCCTCTGGCGCAAGGGAGTCACGTCGTACGACGTGACCGGGACGGGTGATTACGTCACGCAGCGGATCATCGCGGTACCCGGCGCGCGCTACACGCACGACCTGCGCGCCGAGGATGACCCGACGCTGTGGATCGAGCTGCCCGAGGCCGACTCCGGCAGGGGGCAACCAGGTGGCAGCCCTGCAGTGGCTGGAACGGCAGATGACGCCGGGACGCCTGCACGCGAACCTGGCCCGGCTGACGGTCACGCGAGGGACGGCAACCACGGTCGACGGAGTGCCCTGCATCGCCCACACCGTCCGCATGACAACTGCGCAGTACTACTCGTCCCAACCGGCCACCCTGCGGCCTGCCGCCGACCAGATGAACGGCAAGACCGTGGTCACCTACTACCTCGACAAGAACCACCTCCCTCGCAAGGTGGTGGAGTTGGTGACCTGGACGGCGGCCGGCAAACGCCACAGCTACCGAGAGGTCAGTACGTTCACTCGGTGGGGTTCGCCGGTAACGATTGCCCTACCCTCCGGCGCGCACATCGTCCCCTTCTGAGAGCCGCCTACCGGCGGCGGCCTTGTCGCCGGCTAGGCCTCACTCTGCAACGGCCGCTTGAAGATCAACATGCTGGTCGGAAAGCGTGAGTACGAATCTCCCTGCTGAGGACTGGTACGAGTCACCAGGGCCACTTCGCCCGGAACGACAGTGACCAGCTCCTTCCGGGCAGTGGCCCTGGTCGTCGATTCCGTCCTGACTCGGGACAGGTGCTCCTTGGAGTGGCAGGCACGAGCGATCGACGAGGCCAGCTTCCCCGCGATCGTCACGTTCGTGATGAGGCTCTGCTCGAGTACCGCCCCAACGTTCTCGCCGGCCACCTGGCAGCGGGCCGGACACCTGGGGGCACAGCGATCGGTCGGCCGGGTGGCGTGGGACGCTCGATTGGCGCGGTGGCGGATGGGGTCTGATGGTGGTGGCTCGACTCGGACGAGTGAGAGGTGACCAGTCGTGACCGTGCCGACGCCACCCATGCCACCATCGCCACCCGTGGACCCGCCGGAGCCGGAGCGTCCCGGTCCTCCCGGTCCTGACCCCACACTGCCGCCCACGCCCGGGCCGGACATCCCGCCGCCGCCCGACCCGAATGCCCCGATCGACCAGGCGGTACCTCCAGCTGATGGAGACCCGACAACCCCGTGATGAGCACGGCGCTCGGGATGGGCGGTGTCGTCCGGGCATGGTGTTGCCCCAGCATGGTTGCCGATTCCCTATGCCTCGCCGCGGTTGCCCTGTTCGTTCTCACGGTGATCACCTGGCAACGCCGAGGGACGGTCGCCTCCACCGGGGCGCTGATCGCGCTCTTCGGGGGTCAGTGGTGGGCGCTGGTCGACACCTGGACCGCGATGATGGCGGCGGGCCTTGCGCGGCTCGACCTGTTCCCTGTGGCCAAGTCGGTGTCGGTCGCCGCGGTCACGCTGTGCACCCTCGGTCTGTGGATCTCGACCCGCAGCATGCTGCGTCCCGCTGGCGGCGCTGCTCCAGGCGGCCGATGAGGCGCTCTACGCCGCCAAGTCCGCCGGACGTGACCGCGTCGCACTGGGGCACCCGATCTGATCTCTCACCCGCCTCACCCGCCTCACCCGACTCCCGCGGCGGCCAGCACGCGGTGAAGACGTCGGGTCACCGTGATCATCGCGGGACACAAATGCGGAGTGTTGGGCAATAGCCGGTAGCTGCGCGAATCAGAGGGATAGTCTCTCGGCTGACCGCACGAAACAGGTTCATGCCGAAGTGGTCAGCGTGACGTGGTGCCTGGGGGCAAGATGACCGAGTCGATATCCATTCCCGTCGATGCAGAAAGCCCACGACCCGATCTGTCTTCTGTGATCGCCGCTGCAGATCCCGGGGTCAGGGCGCTCATACTCGGATCGTGTCGAGCGGCGCTGGACCTTGTCCACGCCTACCTGCCTGCCACTGAGACGGTCGAGGCCATGCTTCCCACCACGGCCAGCGTGACGGCGAAGCAGACACTGTGCCTGATGATCCTGACCGACCGTCGGTTGTTGTTCGTGGCACCAGCACCGCAGGTCGTCGCATGGCCCTTGGCCACGGTCGAGCACTTTCAGTTCGTTCCCAACAGCGCCGTCCACATCACGGCAAACGAGGGAAAGTTCATGATGGGAGCGGACAACACGACCACAACGGCGGGCAAGAACTTCGAGGCACTCGTCAAACACCGAGCAGCTGTCGCGGTGCTTCGAGGTGTGTGAACACCGGTCATGACGGATGCCTCCCGACGTGAGCCGCAGGGCGACGGCGCTGCCGCCGGCACACCGGCGACCACGCCCGAACCGCGGATCCTCCCGCCATCTCCCTATGCCGCTGAGACCGTGTCCCCGGCCGTCGCCTCGTTCACTGTCCCGCGTTCACCGTACGAGGATCCCGAGCCCCTCGCTCAACCAGAGGCGCCTCGTGCCCCAGCATGGATTGCTCACCATCCACCGGTAACGTCGCAGGTGCCGGACGCGACCCGGACGGGTCTTGCCAACACCCCCGAGCGGGGCTCACCCGAACCCCCGTCGCGCGTGAACGTGCCGGGGACGACGGTGGTCACTGCCAGCGGAGCGCGTCCGGCCCTGGGTCGCACCATGGCTGCTCTGTCGGTCGTCCTCGTCGTGGGCGTCGGGGCGGCCCTCCTGCACTCGAGCGGAGACTCAGCGCCGTTCAGCGGAGCATCCCCCTTCGCAGCCTTCGCAGGCTTCGCCGCCCTCGTCGGGTGCACCACCGAGTGCTCAGCCGCCAACGACCGTCCCAGGCCACGCGTCGGCCACGTCGGGTGCCTCACCAGCTGGCACCCTCCAGGCGCCGTCCGGCCTGATTCCCCTCGAGTTCCTGGGATGGTGGTCTGGGCAGATCAACCAGACGGGATCACGCCAGTCCCCGTATGACTTCACGGTGCGCATCCTGCAGGGCCGCCTCGGCGAGAGAGTGGCGACGGGGACCTATCCGAGTCTGGGATGCGTGGTGACGTGGAGCCTGACCGCGGCTGAGCCTCGGGAGATCATCGTGCAGGAGAGTGTCGACAGTGGTCCTTGCGGCCAGGTGGAGATCACTCTCACCAGGCAGTCCGATGGAAGGCTTCGCTACATCTTCCAGAAGGGCGTCGGAAACGGCTTCCTGCGGCACGGTGGATCGCCTCGGTAGGACGTCGCGCGGCCATTCCCGCACGTCGGCGATGCCGGCGTGATCGACGGCGAGCCCGCGGTAGCCGAACTCACCCCCTTCCCGCCGCGGACAACTGATCGACGATCGCTTCGAGCCAGGACATGTCGTCGCCCACCTGCCGTTTCGCGGCGAGCACGCGACGCAGGCTGGCGGTGGTCGAGGCGATCATCATCTGGTCGTGTGAGGCCGCCAGTGCCCTGCCCAGCCGGCGTTGGGCGTCGTCCACATCGTTGGCCAGGATGGCCAGTTCGAGCATGGTCGCTTGGCCCCAGTAGTCGGGTGAGGCCTCGACGGCACGCTCGGCGCTGTACCGGACGACGGGCAGCAGCGTGGCGATGCGCGGGTCGTCCGGGTCCCTCAGGGTCATGAGCTCGACGGCGTTGATGCCGGGGTAGTAGTCGCGCCAATCGACCTCGAAACCCTGAACATAGGTGTCGATGGCGCGCTCGAGATGTCCTTCCGCTGCAGCGGTCCGGCCCGCTGTCAGCTCAGCCTCCCAGCGGTCCTTGTGGACTCGGCCGAGGATCCCGCACGTCTCGCTGCTCGGACCGCGCTCGCGGATGAGCGTGCCGAGCACACGGATGGCCTTGCTCGGGTCGCCGGACCGGTTCAGCGCCAGGGCGTACTGCTCCCGGATCATCGGCAGTCGCGACATCTGCTCGGGTAGGCGCGCGACGAGGGCGATCATCTCCTCGTACGCCTCCACACCCCGGTAGGCGAGCAGCAGCTCGGCCGCCAGGCCGAGCGTGGTGGCCTCCAGCTTGCCGAGTCGGGACTCGAAGCTGATCAACTCCACCTTGGCGGCCTCGGTGCCCGCGTACTCGGCCGTGTCCGAGGCGGCGTGCAACTGCTGGCGCAACTCCTCGACCTGCGCCATCCGATCGTGAAAGGCGTCCACCTCGTCCGGATCGGGTGCCTGCCAGTCGCCCAGACCAGCGAGCAACTGGTAGACGGGGCTGTCGATCGACCGCTTGACGGACGACGACACCGCGCGTAGCTGCTCGGTGAGCGCCGCGACGTCGTTGTGGGTCATGGTCGGTGAGCCGGCGTCGTCCAGGTGATAGGCGTGGGCCCGGCGAACCGGCCCGAGATCGAAGGGCAACGGTGAACCCTGCGCCGAGATGAGCACCGTGGTGAACGGACGCAGGGCATGCCGGACCCCGAGCTCGTAGAACACGTTGGCGTTCGCGGTGGTCAGATCCGCCACGGCGAACTCACAGAACCACAGGCGTTCGAACATCGGCTTGTGAATGATGCCACCGACCGTCTCGGCGTCGGCCCGGATGCAGTCCATCCCGGCGGCCGTGACCGCCGGTTCGATGATCGCCGTGAACACCGTGTCGAAGTTGATCGTCCGGTGATTCTCGTCCTGCTTCGTGCCGAACGGCATCAGCACGAAACAGATCGGACGCAGCACGCTCGGCTCATCGGTCATCAGAACCCCTTGAAGTGCTCGTCCTTCAGGTACGTCCGGGCGGCGACGGTGCCGATGCGCCGCAGGTCGTCGATGTGGTCGACGCTGTCGAGACGCTGGACGTCCTCAGGTCGGATGTCGGACAGTCCGAGCGCCGCCAGCCCCCGAGCGGACAGGTCCGGGCAGTACCGCACGTACGTCATGAGCCTCGACTCGAGGATTCCGGGCGGCGCGATGAGGTCACCGATCTCGCGGTCGAGCACGGGTCCGAACCGGCACCGACCCAGCACCCGGCACAACGTGTCCTGTTGGTGCAGTGCGGCGGCCATGAGCGCCGCCGGCACCGAGCCGGCGTTGTAGAGCAGATTCATCTGGCGCGGCTGCAACCGGTCGTCCGCCTTGGCGGCCGTTCCCGTGCCGACCGAGACCAGCAGCAGCTGGTCCTCGCCGGTGGCCCAGCCGAGGCCGTACTCGGGCAGGGTGGCCATCAGGAACAGTTGAAACGCGGGGTTGTTGTACATCGTGACCCCGCCGTCCACGAACACGAACTGCTGCGTGCCGATGTCGATGGCCTCGGGCCGGAAGTAGGTCGGCGCCGCCGTGCTGGCCAAGACCAGCTGCCACAACGGGATTCGCAGATTGCAGTCGGGATGCTCGGGCTGGTTGTAGCGCGCACCGGGCGTATTGCTCAGCGGCCACGGGGAGTCGGTGGTGGCATTGCGCAGCACCATCATGAGCAGCGTGCGCAGTGCGGGGTCGCCCATCGTGGTGTCGGTGCCCAGTTTCAGCTGCAACATCTCTCGCAGCCGGTCGGAGTCGTAGCGGTGCGCGAACCGCTTCAGCAGAAACGACCGGTCGAACATCTCCCTGCCGTGCTCGGTGTACAGCAGGCCGATCTCGTGCATCGACATCCCCTTGGCGATGCAGGCCGCGATGATCGCGCCGGTACTGGTTCCCGCGACGTAGTCGAAGTAGTCGGCCAACACGAAGTCGGCCCCGGCCCCGGTGCGGCGACGCAGCAGTTCCTCGAGACCGGCGAGGAGCTCGACGGTGAGGGCTCCGCGCAGGCCGCCGCCGTCCAGGGCGAGCAGTTTCTTGGGACCCGGTGCGTGAACCCGATCCAGATACCCCATGTCGTTCCCCCTCGTGGTCGTCGGACGACGTCACGGCTCAGGCGAGCCGGTTCCCTCACGTTCTGTGGCGGCCGCGGCCGCGGCCGCGCTGGCCGTCGCCGAGGCGCGCAGGAGTTGCCCCCAGCGGCCGTTCTCGGTCTCCAGCACGTCCTCGACGCGATCGATGAGCTCGGGTAGGTCGGTCGAGCTCGCGCCGTCCCAGTCGATGTCGGCCTGGTCGAGATTCCCGGCGGCGTCGTCGTAGAGCTTGCGCACGGTGTCGAAGTCGATCAGCGTGTCGAAACCGGCGATGACCGTGGCCAGCGCCGCCAGCAGCGCCGCGGTCAGTCCCAACGCCGTGCGGGCCGCCGGTCCGACGGGAGCGGCCCCGAGCACCCCGCAGATGGCGGCCACCCACAGCAGCCCGTTGCGCAGCAGGATCGCCTGGTCGTGCGCCGTCCGATACTCGGTGCTGCGGGCGCGGTACCAGGCCAGCTGGTT
Organism: Kineosporiaceae bacterium; assembly: GCA_016713225.1. Classification (NCBI taxonomy): domain Bacteria; kingdom Bacillati; phylum Actinomycetota; class Actinomycetes; order Kineosporiales; family Kineosporiaceae; species Kineosporiaceae bacterium. The sequence continues at coordinate 909,742 of JADJPO010000003.1, read as the reverse complement.
GGCGATCCGCTCGGTGCGGTAGAGCTGCCGGAAGTCCTCGTCCCGAGTGCTCACGACGGTTCCCTCCCGTGGCGCACGGCGCTCACCGCTCGCCGCAGCGCCCGGATCCGCTCGGCGTCCGTGCCGTCGAACGGTTCCCGGGCCGACAGGTAGTGAAAGTGCAGGGCGCGCAACCGCTCGGCCTTCACTCGGGCGGTGAGGTAGTCCTCCTGAACGGTGCGCTCCTTGTCGATCCGGCTGCCGGTCACCACCGTGGCGCTGACCAGGCCCAGGACGACGCCGGGCCACCAGTGGTCCGAGAAGGCCGCTTCGAGTCCACCCAGTCCGGTGACCAGCGCTGCGCCGAGTGCCACCAACAGGCGCTGGCGCCGATACCTGTTCTGGTACTGCAGAGCCGTCGCGTCCAGTTCGGCGAAGGCGGGGGCCAGGTGCTCCTGCACCACCGCGATGTCCTGGGCGAGGGAGGGGTGCCGCTGGGCGGCGTCTCGGGGAAGGACGGGCGTGGAGTGCGCCGTCGTCCGCAACGACGGGACGCGACGCAGGAGTGCGGGTCTCACGAGCTGCTCCTCACTCTGCTGCCCATCGATAATGGTCATCTTGGCCGGTCGCGGGGTACCTCGTCACGTCTGTGGCGCCCGCAAAGTCCTACAGTCGATGGCATGAGCGGGCAGACCCACCCCGAAGTGCTCGACGTCGCGGACCGAGCGGGTCTGCCGGCTGCGCTGGGCAGGCTCGGGATCGCCGGTGAGCGGCCGGTGCTGGTGAGCGTCGGGGGAGCGGCGGGCATGGACGAGCACCACGTGCGTGCGCTGCACGACCTGCTGCGTGAGCACCTCGTGCCCGTGTTGTCGCGGCACGGCGTGCTGGTGGTCGACGGCGGCACCCACTCCGGGGTCATGAGGGTGATGGGCGAGGCCGTCGACGGCACGGACGTCGTCCTGCTCGGTGTCGCGGCAACGGGCACCGTCGTGGTGCCCGGCCGGAATCCGGCGAATCCGGACGCCGCACCGCTCGACCCGCACCATCGCGCGGTCCTGCTGGTGCCCGGCACCCACTGGGGCGATGAGTCGCCCTGGATCGCGGCCGTGTCGGACCGGGCAGCCGGCTCCTCGCCGAGCGCGACCTTGCTGGTCAACGGTGGCACCATCACCTTCGAGGACGCCCGGCACAGCGTCGAGGTGGGACGCCCGGTCATCGTGGTGGCCGGCACGGGCCGGGCCGCCGACGAGATCGTCGCTGCAACCCGTGGCACGAGCGCCGACGAGCGGGCCGTGGCCATCGTGGCGTCCGGCCTGGTGCACGTCGTGGACATCGAGTCGGGCGAGGCTGCGGCGGCGACCGTCGAAGCGCTGCTCACCCGGGGCACTGCTGACGCAGGGAGCGGACCAGCTGTGCGCTGAGCCCAGCGACACGTCCCCGGATCCAGCCGTAAAGATCACGTTCGAGCGCTTCCGGCATCGGCACGTCGACTTCCGATCCTCGGGTTCGTGCCTAGGCTCGACCGGACACCACACAACAGATGGAGACACCACGAGCATGGCCACGACGACTGATGCGTCCCGCGCGCAGCGCGCTGCCGACAGCCACGACCGGATCCGCGTGCACGGCGCGCGCGAGAACAACTTGCGCAACGTCGACGTCGAGATACCCAAGCGCCGGCTGACCGTGTTCACCGGGGTTTCCGGCTCGGGCAAGAGCTCGCTCGTGTTCGACACCATCGCCGCCGAATCGCAGCGGTTGATCAACGAGACGTACAGCGCCTTCGTCCAGGGGTTCATGCCCACGTTGGCACGTCCCGATGTAGACGTCCTGGACGGGTTGACGACCGCGATCATCGTCGATCAGCAGCGCATGGGCACCGATCCACGCTCGACGGTCGGCACCGCCACCGACGCCAACGCCATGTTGCGCATCCTGTTCAGCCGCCTCGGCACCCCGCACATCGGCTCGGCCAAGGCGTTCTCGTTCAACATCGCCTCGATCAGTGGTGCGGGGGCGGTCACCCTCGAACGCGGTGGGCAGAAGGTGAAGGAGCGGCGCAGCTTCAGCATCGTCGGCGGCATGTGCCCGCGCTGTGAGGGGCGCGGCTCGGTCACCGACTTCGACCTGTCCGCGCTGTACGACGACACCAAGTCGCTCAACGAGGGCGCGCTGACGATCCCCGGCTACACCATGGACGGGTGGTACGGCCGCATCTACCGCGGCAGCGGCTTCTTCGACCCGGACAAGCCGATCGCGAAGTTCACCAAGCGTGAACTGCAGGATCTGCTCCACAAGGAGCCGGTGAGGATCAAGGTCGACGGCATCAACCTGACCTACGAGGGGCTGATCCCCAAGATCCAGAAATCGATGCTGTCCAAGGACGTCGACGCGCTGCAGCCGCACATCCGCGCCTTCGTGGAGCGGGCCATCACCTTCACCATCTGTCCCGACTGCGACGGCACCCGGCTGAGTGAGCTGGCGCGTTCGTCCAAGATCAAGGGCGTCAACATCGCCGAGGTCTGCGCGATGCAGATCAGCGACCTCGCGGCGTGGGTGCGCGATCTGGACGACGCCTCGGTCGCGCCGCTGCTCGCCTCGTTGCGCGAGACCCTGGACTCCTTTGTCGAGATCGGGCTCGGATACCTCTCGCTGGAGCGTCCCGCGGGCACATTGTCAGGTGGTGAGGCGCAGCGCACCAAGATGATCCGTCAGCTCGGGTCCTCGCTCACCGATGTCACCTATGTCTTCGACGAGCCGACGGTCGGGCTGCACCCGCACGACATCCAGCGCATGAACGACCTGCTGCTTCGGCTGTGCGACAAGGGAAACACCGTACTCGTGGTCGAGCACAAGCCCGAGGTGATCGCGATCGCCGATCACGTCGTCGACCTCGGCCCGGGTGCCGGCACCGCCGGGGGCCGGGTGGTGTTCGAGGGCAGCGTCGAGGGGCTGCGTGCCAGCGGCACCCTGACCGGACGGCACCTGGACGATCGGGCGAAGCTGAAGGCGGCGGTGCGCACGTCGTCCGGGGCCTTCGAGGTGCGCGGCGCGAGCGAGAACAACCTGCAGAACGTGGACGTCGACCTCCCACTCGGCGTCCTGGTCGTGGTGACCGGTGTGGCCGGGTCGGGCAAGAGCTCACTGATCCGCGGTTCGGTGACAGGCCGGGACGGCGTGGTCTCGGTCGATCAGGCGCCGATCCGTGGCTCACGGCGCAGCAACCCGGCCACCTACACCGGTCTGCTGGAACCGATCCGCAAGGCGTTCGCCAAGGCCAACGGCGTGAAGCCGGCGCTGTTCAGCGCCAACTCCGAGGGCGCCTGCCCGACCTGCAACGGCGCCGGAGTGATCTATACCGACCTGGCGATGATGGCCGGTGTGGCCACCACCTGCGAGGACTGCGAGGGCAAGCGATTCGACGCGGCAGTGCTCGAGTACCGTTTCGGGGGCCGCGACATCAGCGAGGTGCTCGCCATGCCGGTGACCGAGGCCGCGGAGTTCTTCGGCGCCGGTGAGGCTCGGACGCCGGCCGCGCACGTCATCCTGAGCCGGCTCGCCGATGTCGGGCTCGGCTACCTGAGCCTCGGGCAGCCGCTGACGACCCTGTCCGGCGGGGAACGGCAGCGGCTCAAGCTGGCCACTCAGATGGCGGACAAGGGCAGCATCTACGTGCTCGACGAGCCCACCACGGGCCTGCACCTGGCCGACGTCGAGAACCTCCTCGGGTTGCTCGACCGGCTGGTCGACTCAGGCAAGTCGGTGATCGTCATCGAGCACCACCAGGCGGTGATGGCGCACGCCGACTGGATCATCGATCTCGGTCCGGGCGCCGGTCACGATGGTGGGCGGGTGGTGTTCGAGGGGACGCCGGCCGATTTGGTCACCGAGCGCGCGACGCTGACGGGGGAGCACCTCGCGGCCTACGTCGGCGGCTGAGATGGGCACTGTGGTGATGCATGCGGTGGTGTCGGTGGATGGGTACATCGCCGACTCCAACGATCAGGTGGGGCCGCTGTTCGAGTGGTATTTCAACGGTGATGTCGACATCGTCGATGCGGGCCCGTTCAAGGTCACGCCCGCCTCGGCGCCGTACGTGAGATCGATGTGGCAGGGCATCGGAGCGATGGTGATCGGGCGGCGGCTGTTCGACCTGACGAACGGCTGGGAGGGAAGGCCGCCGACCGGCGAGCACGTGGCGGTCGTCTCGCACCGTCCTCGCCCCGAGGGCTGGCACCCCGAGGCGTCGTACACGTTCCACGACAACGTGGCCGAGGCAATCGCGACGGCCCGAGAACTCGCCGGCGCTCGCACGGTCGCCGTGGCGGCCGGTGAGGTGGGCGGGCAGGCGCTGGCCCTGGGGTTGATCGACGAGGTGGCGATGGACGTCGTCCCGGTGGTCTTCGGCTCGGGTCGGCGCTTCTTCGGCCCGCTGGATCGTCAGCAGCTCCTGGAGGACTCGGAGGTGCTGATCCACGGTGACCGGGTGGTGCACCTGAGGTACAGAGTCCGTCGCTGACGGCCAGGCTCGGGGTCAGGTGGAATCGCCCGGTCAGCTGACGCCTCAGCCGCGAGGCTGGATCGCCGCCTCGATGGTGGTTGCCACGCCACGCTGGGTCATGACGCCGGCCAGCTCGTCGAAGCGCGCGATGAAGCCGGGATGGTCCTCGAGACGCAGCGGGCTGAACGGAGCCAGTCGCAACACGGCGCGGGGATCGTCCCCTGCGCAGGCGGCCCGATCGTCCGGTGACAGCAACGGCTCGTGGACGTCGAAGGCCACCCCGCGGTCGTCGACACCTGTCAGGTACCGCCGGAAGCACAACAGCAGCAACGCTTCTCGTGACGGATCGAGTCCCTGCTCGATCTGGGTACGCAACGTCACCGTGTGGAAGACCGGGATCTTCGCGGCGCCGTCCATCGCGATCCGCAGCAACTGGTCACGCACGGCGGGATTGGCGAAACGAGACAGGATCTGGTCGCGGTAGTCCGGCAACTGGACGCCGGCCGGGGGAGTGATCAGCGGGATCACGTCCTGATCGACGAAGGTGCGCAACATGCGGTACACCAACGGATCGGCCATCGCCTCGTGCACGAACCGGTGGCCGAGCAGCACCGCCGGGTAGGACATCAGCACGTGACAGGCGTTCAGCATGCGGCCCTTGACCGCCTCGTACTGGGCGACCTCGGCACTCATGGTGACGCCGACCTCCTCCCACCGCGGTCGGCCGCTGGGGAAGTCGTCCTCGATCACCCACTGCAGGTGGTCCTCGCCGATGGTGGCCGCCGCGTCGTCGATCCCGGCCAGGGCATTGAGCTCTGCCCGGCGCGCATCGTTCACCAGGGGGGCGATCCGGTCGACCATGCAGTTCGGGAAGCGCACCTGATCCTCGATCCACCGCGCCAGCGCCGGATCGACCGCAGCGGCGTACCCGAGCAGCGAGCGGCGGATGGTGTCACCGTTGCCGCGCAGGTTGTCGCACGACATCACCGTGAACGGCGCCGTCCCGTCCCGGCGCCGTCCGTCGAGCGCTTCGATGAGCAATCGAAACACCGTGCGTGGCGGGCGTTCCGGGTGCTGCAGGTCGCCCGCGACCGCAGGTGTCGACACGTCGAACTCCCCGGTGCCCTCGATCAGGTGGTAGCTGCTCTCACCGATGGTCATGGTGACGATGCGGATGCCCGGATCGAGCAGGCGCGCCTGTGCCGCAACGGGATCGGCGGGTACGGACTCGTAGCCGACCATCGACCCGATGACGCGGCTGGCGTGCGAGCCGTCGGGGGCGAACTCGGTGACGGTGTGCAAGTTGTCCTGCGCGGCGAAGGCGGCGGCCTTGGCGGCCGATGCCGGCGAATCCACCACACCCACGCCGACGATGCCCCAGTCCTGCTGGCCCGCCTGGTGCAGTACCCGGTCGAGATAGACCCCTTGGTGCACCCGATGGAAGTTGCCGACCCCGATGTGCGCCACGCCTGCGGTCACCGCCGAACGGTCGTAGCCCGGGACGGCGAGCCCCGCGGGCAACGCACCGGTTCCATCCAACAGGGCCTGCTCGAGGTGGGGGCGACCAGTCATGGCGCACAGGCTAGAGGGTGCCCCGGAGCCGCCACCAGGAGGAACGCGGTGCCCTGGTGTACCGCTGCCTCACATCGCGCGGCCGAGGTTCTGCTGCAGGAACTTCAGCGCCACCCAGCCGGCCTTCTCGTCCTCGTCGATGAACGCACCGAACTCGTGTTCGCGATCCTGGTAGACGTAGGGGATGTCGATGCCCTTGGCCTTCAGGGCGTCGATCAGAGCCTGCACCCGTGCCCCGTTGAGTTGGCCCCCGACGCTGATGATGTGGAAGTCCGCGCTGGTCTTGCCCTCGACGAACGGCAGGTAGTCGGCGGGGTCGGCCATCGCGCCGTCCACCGACCAGACGGCGGCGAACATCTCGGGGTATTTCAGCCCGAACCGCATCGCGCCATGCCCCCCCATCGAGAACCCGGCCAGCAGACGGTGCGAGGGGCCTGCCTCGACCCGGTAGTTCTGCTCGATGAAGGGGATCAGTCGCTTGACGAGGTTGTCCTCGGCGGGGCCGGTCTCGCGGTTCTCCCACCGGCCCGTCGAGAAGCTGTCCGGGGTGACGATGATCGCCTGATCGAGCACGCCGGCGGCCATGGCCTTGCGCAGAGGTGGGGTCTGGTCCATGAAGCCGATGTTGTTCTGCTCCTTACCGTGCAGCGCATACAGCACGGGGTACCGCTTGCAGGCGGTGAAGTAGTCGTCCGGCAGGCTGATGCTGTAGCGCACGACCTGGCCCGATCCGTCGGTCGCCGTGAACTGGGTGTCCAGCCGCAGCGGCCCGCTGCGCCCGGGCTCGCAGCTGGCCGAGGAACCGGGTGACTCCGCCGTGGGCACCTCACCCGTCCGTGACGCAGGCGTCGGCGTCGCCCCTGACCGTCCGCGGTCGCGCAGCAGATAGGCCACCAGAACGCCCGCTGCCAGGATGACCAGGGCGGACGCCAGGGCGACGGCGCGTCGATTGCTGGACCGTGGAGGATGGGGGAGAGTCACCTGCCCACCGTAACCACCGTGACCGGAGTCGGCTCTCGATGCCGCGGAAGTACCCCGGGACACATGTCAGGGTGGGCAGTGGGCCCGGCCAGGTGGAGCAGGGTCTCGCCTGGTGCGCTCGACATGCCGAAACTCGAGAGGGGTGAGCGATGGCCGGACGCCCCCGCGCCGCCGTCCGGCAGGTCCTGGGTTCGCTGCCGCTGTTCAGCCAGCTGGCACCCCAGGGGCTGGACGCCGTGGCGCGCGCCAGTCGCTGGCGACGCCTCGAGCGCGGCGAGGTGCTCTTCGTCGCCGGCCAGGCCTGCGATGCCTTCTTCTGTGTGGTCGGTGGCCAGGTGAAGCTCACCCTGTCCGGCGCGGACGGTGGCGAGAAGGTGCTCGAGATCATCTCGGGGGGCGAGACCTTCGGCGAGGCCGTGATGTTCGCCGGACGTCCCTACCCGGTGACCGCCACGGCGCTGCTGCCCAGCGAGCTGCTCGTCGTCCCTGCCGTGACCGTGCTCGAACTGGTGGGAGCCGACCCGCTGTTCGCACGGCAGATGCTCGCCGGCATGTCGATCCGGTTGCACACGATGATCAGCGACCTGGAGTCGATCTCGTTGCGCTCGGCGACCCAACGGGTGGCTGGTCTGCTGCTCGGGCTGCGGGCCGACGTCCATGCCGCTGACGGCACCTCGGTGATCGCGCTGCCCGCGGCCAAGGCGGTGCTCGCCTCGCGGTTGAACCTGACACCCGAGACCTTCTCCCGCACCCTGCGCGAGCTGTCTCGAACAGGGGTGATCAACGTCGCCGGGCGCAGGATCACCGTGCTGGACGCCGAGCGCCTCGCCTCCGCCTGCTGAGCCCAGCCAGGCCCAGCCAGGCCCAGCCAGGCCCCGCGGGCGCAGTGGGCGCAGCGGGCGCAGCGGGCACAGCGGGCACAGCCCCCCCGCGAGCCTGACTCATGATCACGTTGAAGATCACGTTGAAGGATTCCGTCACGTTCATGCGAGGGAACCGCTCAACGTGATCTTGAATTGGGTGCGAAGTCCTCACCGTGATCTTCAACGTGATCACTGGCGGAGGCAGGGTGTGGGGCACGACACAGCTCGGGGGAGGTGGCCCTGGTCAGGGCTTGACCTGGGTCAAGGCCCGGACGGATCCGGCTGCCTAGGTTCGAACGGTCGACCGTCCCTACTCCTGTCGGAGGACCCTCACCGTGTTCTGTTACCAGTGCGAGCAGACCGACCGTTCCGGCGCCGTCCCCGGCTGTTCGGTGCTGCGTGGCACCTGCGGCAAGGACGAGACCACCGCAGGCCTGCAGGACCTGCTCGTCCACGCGGTCAAGGGGATCGGCCAGTACGCCACCCGGGCGCGGGCGTTGGGGGCGCCGGACGACGCAGCCGCGGAGTTCGCCATGTTCGCGATGTTCACCACGCTCACCAACGTCAACTTCACCGCCACCCGGTTCGTGCAGCTGCTCGGGGAGGCCGCCGAGGTACGTGACCGGGTCAAGGCCGGCTACGAGGCCGCGTGTGCCGCGGCCGGGGTGCCGGTCGAGCAGCTGGGTGGAGCGGCGGCGTGGCAGCCCGCCGAGGGTACCGACGGGCTGCTCGCCCAGGCGGCCGAGGCCGGCATCACCCTGCACCTGTCGCTGGTGGGGGAGGACGTGATCGGTGCCCGCTCGCTCAACCTGTACGGCCTCAAGGGTGTCTGCGCCTACGCCCACCACGCCGCCGTCCTGGGTCACACCAGCCCCGAGATCCTGGCCGGCGTCGAGGCCTCGCTGGACTACCTGGCCACAGAGCCGACCGACCTGGACGGCCTGCTGGGCCACGCGCTCGACCTCGGCACGTTGAACCTGAAGGTCATGGAGCTGCTGGACGCCGCGAACACGGGTTCGTTCGGCACCCCGGCGCCCACCCCGGTGCGGGTGACGCCCCGGGCCGGTAAGGCGATCCTGGTCAGCGGTCACGACCTGCGCGACCTGCACGCGATCCTGGTGGCCACCGAGGGCACCGGCATCGACGTCTACACCCACGGTGAACTACTGCCCGCGCACTCCTACCCGCAGCTGAAGGCGTTCTCGCACCTGGCCGGTAACTTCGGCGGTGCCTGGCAGGATCAGCAGCAGGACTTCGCGACGTTCCCCGGCGCGATCATCATGACCAGCAACTGCATCATCGAGCCCCGGCCCACCTACCGGCAGCGCATCTTCACCACCGGCCCGGTGGGCTGGCCCGGCGTGCGTCACCTGGCCTCGCTCGAGGACGGCGGCATGGCGCCGGCGATCAAGGCCGCCCAGGCGCTGCCCGGGTTCGCCGAGGATGCCCCGGAGGAGACCATCACCATCGGCTTCGGTCACCACACCGTGCTCAGCGTCGCCGGGGACGTCGTCGGCGCCGTGAAGTCCGGTGCCATCAGTCACTTCTTCCTGATCGGTGGCTGCGACGGCGCGCTGCCGGGGCGCAACTACTACTCGAAGTTCGCCGAGGCCACTCCCGAGGACAGCGTCATCTTGACCCTGGGCTGTGCCAAGTACCGCTTCAACCGGCACGAGTTCGGCACCGTGGCCGGGTTGCCGCGGCTGCTCGACGTCGGCCAGTGCAACGACAGCTACTCGGCGATCCGCATCGCCTCGGCGCTGGCCGAGGCGTTCGAGTGTGGCGTCAACGACCTGCCGCTGACGCTGGTGGTGTCGTGGTTCGAGCAGAAGGCTGCCGCTGTGCTGCTGACGCTGCTGTCGTTGGGGATCAAGGGAATCAAGCTCGGCCCGACGCTGCCGGCGTTCCTGACCCCGACGCTGCTGAACGTGCTGGTCGAGAAGTTCGACATCGCCCCGATCGGTGACCCGCTGGCCGACCTCGAGGCAGCCATGGCCGGCGCCGCCTCATGAGTGGGGGCCGCCTCGCCGGAGGGGACGCCCGCTACCCCGTCGATCTGGTCACCTCGGACGGCGTGAGCCTGCGCATCGAGGTACCCGACGGGCAGCAGGTGATCGAGGCCGCTGCGGCGGCAGGATTCGTCCTGCCGTCGCAGTGCGGCCAGGGCACGTGCGGCACCTGTCACGGCACGGCTCGGGGGGCGTATCGACTGGGGGCGCACAGTCCCGCGGCGCTGCCCCCGGAGCAGGCCGAGGCCGGCGGGGTGCTGCTCTGTCGCACCTACCCGTTGGGGCCGGTGGGGGTGCAGGTCAGCTATCCGCGCTCCCGCATCATCGAGGGGGGTATCGCCCGCCGCGACGCCGAGATCCTCGAGCTGGCGCCGGTGGCCCGGGACGGCATGTGGTTGCGGCTGCAGCTCGGCCCGGACGAGTCCGGTGGTACCGGGGCCGAGTTCGACCCGGGTCAGTTCATGGAGTTGCAGGTGCCCGGGGACGAGCGCCGTCGTGCCTACTCGATCGCCAATACCGCGAACTGGGACGGCGCGCTGGAGTTCTTCATCCGGCTGCACCCCGGTGGGTACTTCTCGGAGTTCTTGAAGCGGGCAGCGCCGGGGGATCCACTGATCGCGCACGGTCCGCTGGGAGCATTCGGGCTGCGGGACAGCGGGTTACGCCCGAGGTGGTTCGTCGCCGGCGGCACTGGCCTGGCGCCGGTGTTGTCGATGTTGCGTCGTATGGCGGAGTGGGGCGAGCCGCAGCCGACACGACTGTTCCTCGGGATCAGTGAGGTCGCCGATCACCCCGACCTGCAGGCGTTGCGGGATCTGGAATCGGAGCTGCCGCAGTTCGAGCTGGTGGAGTGCGTCTGGCACCCCGACCCGGGGTGGACCGGCACGTCGGGCACCCCCGCGGATGCGGTCGCCAAGGCTCTGGCGGCCGGTGGACCGACGCCCGACCTCTACGTCTGCGGCCCGCCGGCGTTGGTGGACGCCGTCCAGCGTGCCGGACGGGCTGCGGGACTGCCGGCCGACCACGTGATGACCGAACGGCTTCTTCCGACCTGAGGGACAGGCCGTTTGGCCCCCGCTGCCGGTCCGGTTCCTGGCCAGGCTGGTCATGGTGACCGCGGGTGGGTCGGCCCTCGCGGGCGCCGCTCGAGCAAGGGGGAGATCATGTCCAACGGCATGACAGAGCGCGTGTTCCACGCCTCCAGCGAGGTCCCCGAACGGGGAGCCTGGGACCCTTGTGGACCGGGCCCCGGCCGCATCGGCCCTTGGGGCACGTTCACCCGGGTGTACGAGGTGCCGGGGATGATGGTCGGGGTCAGCGTACGAGCGCCGAGCGCCGCGGCGACGGTGGGCGTGTACGTCTGGGGACGTCGAGAGATCGGCGAAGGGCTGGTTCTCGACCCGGAGGCACGGGCCGTGCGCGACGCCGGGTGAGCTGTTGAGGTGACTACGCCGTTCGTGGGTGCTGTTGTCCTGTGTGCGCCGGTTAGGTCCTGACATGTCACCATGGCCCATGCGATCCGCCATCGCCACGCGCGTTCTCGGGGGTGTCGTCGTTCTGTGTGTCGTCGGGCTGACGGCCTGTTCGGATGGTGCCCCCTCGGCGCCGACCACCACGGCCTCGCCCACTCCCGCCGGTGCCTCGGCCCAGGGTGAGGCAGCGGGCGCCGAGCCGTCGTCCAGCAGCATCCCGCCGGCCGCCGTGCCGGAGGCACCGGCCACGCCGGCCGATCCCGCACTGCGGCTGGCGGCCTTGATGGGCCAGCACTCGGTGCTCGCCTCCGACATGATGCGCGCCCGAATCCGCGGAGACGCCGACCTGGCCCAGGCCGCCAATGCGGCACTGGGGCAGAACACGCACGACCTGGCCGAGGTGCTCGACCCCTTCGTCGATGCGGCAGCGAAGCAGGAGTTCGAGGAGATGTGGGCCGAACACATCCTGTCGCTGTTCGACTACGCCCGCGGGCACTCGATCCATGACGCAGCGGTGCGCGACCATGCCCGGGAGGAGTCGGTCGAATACGAGGGCGAACTGGCCGAGTACTTCGTGGCCCGATCGCAGGGCCGCCTGGACGCAGCGACGGTACGGGCAGCCATCCACGACCACGCTCAGCACCTGCTGCACGATGCCGACGCCTACGCCGCCGCCGAGTATGCCAACGCGGCGAGCGGCTATCGCGCGTCCTATTCGCACACCTACGCGTTCGGGGCGCAGTTGGCCCGCGCGCTGATGCCCGCCACGGTGACCGGCACCCTCGACACCCCCGCGGTGCGGCTGCGGTCGGAGCTGACCAGACTCCTCGGTGAACATGCCGCCCTGGTGATGGCGATGACGCGTTCGGCCGCCGGCGACCCGGTCGACTTCGCGGCCATGAGTGATGCGCTGAACGGCAACACCCTCGATCTCACCGCGGCGGTCGATGCCCTGTTCGGCGTGGAGCCGGCGCGCCGGTTCGAGAGCCTGTGGGCCGATCAGGTCGATCAACTGGCCGCCTACAACACGGCCGCGGTCCGGAAGGACACCGCAGGGCAGAACCAGGCGAGGGCTGCCCTCGAGTCGTTCCAGAGCGCTCTGGCCGGCTTCCTGGCGGGGGCCACGGCCGACCGGCTCACCGCGACGGCTCTGACGCAGGCCCTGGCCGGGCACGATGCCCGCTTGCTCGCCGAGATCGACGCCTACGCGTCCGGGAGCTTCGCGCCCGCCTACACCATCAGCCAGCAGATCCACGGCGCGACCTACGCGCTGGCAGGACAGTTGGCCCAGGGCATCGGTCCCGCCGTCGCGGCTCGGCTGCCACTCGGTGGATCACAGACCGGGGGCGGCGGCGCGAGAACTGCCGGGGCTCGGTGAGCGAGGCTCGTCGCCGGGCGAGCACACCCGTCACGGTCCGGGTGATCGCTCTGCTGTCCATCGGACTGGTCAGCGGCTGTGCCGTTCCGGGCACGTCGACCGCCGCCGGGGCGGGTGAGCCGGCGGTCGTGGCGTCGTCCGCCGCAGGGCCGGCCCGGCTCTCTTCCCCCTCGCCCAGCGGGTCCGTTCCGCCGACCGTCGGACAGTTCCGGTCGGTGCGCCGCTACGCCGGCGTCGCGCCCCCCGAGCGGCTGCGGATCCCCGAGGCCGGAGTGGACACCTCGCTGACCGAACTGGGCCTGACCCCCGAGGGATGGATCGAGGCCCCCACCGACTGGGACGTCGCCGGCTGGTACGCCGGCGGTCCGCGCCCGGGCCAGCAGGGGCCGGCCGTGATCGTCGGGCACATCGACTCGCGATCTGGTCCTGCGGTGTTCCACCGGCTGCCCGAGCTCCGGCGGGGCGCTGTGATCACCGTCGATCGGCAGGACGGGAGCAGCGTGGCGTTTCGCGTGGTGGGCCACCGGCAGCTGCCCAAGGAGCACTTCCCGGCAACGGAGGTGTACGCGCCCACGCTCGAGGCGTCCCTGGTCCTGATCACCTGTGGTGGTGTCTTCGATTCGGTGACCGGCCACTACCGCGACAACATCGTCGTCACGGCGGTACCGGCGTGAGGCTCACGGGGGATGGACCGCCGATGTCCGGCACTCCCGCGCCCGCGAGATCGAGGTGGCACGCCGGCGTGGCTGCGGTGTGCGCTCTCGTCCTGATCATCCTGCCGGCGCCGCTCGCTCTGGCCGCGACCGGCGCCACCGCCGTCGAAGTCCTCGCCACGCGCCTGGTCTCGGACCGCGAGGTCTCGGTGGTGCTGGCGCTGCCGTCGGTGGCCACGGCATCGCAGGCATCCGTCACCGTCACGGCCTCGACAACGGGCAGCCAGGTGGCCGCGCGGGCCGACCCGGTGGTCTCCGAACGCTCGGCGGTGGCGGTCGTGCTCGACGCCTCGTCGGCTGCCGTGCCCGCCCTGCGCGGCGGGGCGCTGTCCGGCGCGGCGAACTACCTGCTGCGGCTGCCCTCGGGAGCCACGACAACGGTCATCGCCGATCAACGCCCGCCCCGGGTCGTCACCGCACCCTCGAGCGGGGTGGCCGACGACCTCCGAGCGATCAGTGCGTGGACCGGCGAGGGTGAGCGCACGACGTCCACCGCGTTGACCCTGGCGGTGCGACAACTGCGGCAACTGCCTCGCGTGCCGGCTGACTCGGCCGTGATCGTGCTCTACACCTCCGGCACCCCGGCGGACGACGAGTCGGCCCCGGCGCTCGCCGAGCGGCTCTCGGCGGCAGGGGTGATCCTCGCGGTGGTGGACGCCAGCGGCGACCCGTCGTATTGGTCGACGGTGGCGAAACGGACGGGGGGAGTGTCCGTCTCGGCTGTTCGGCCCGGGGCGAGTGTCGAGGCGTTCGATGCCGTCGACGATGAGTTGCGGCGCCGTGTCGTGGTCACGTTCCCCCGTCCGGCCGCAGCCGCCCGGGTGCGTCTGCAGATCGTGGACGCCGGTCGCGCGGCCAGCGTGGACGTCGACCTGCCGCCCGAGGCCACGGGCAGCGATCCGGAGCCGGCCGCCGGCGGCTCCCGGGGCGAGTTCGGGCTCGGTCCCTGGCTCGTGGGCGGCCTGCTGGTGGTCGCGGGCGCCGCAGCGATCACCGTGATCGCGCGACGTCGTCGGCCGGCCCCGGCCCCCGAGCAGGGTTCGACGCCGGGAACGGCCACCACCGACCTGCTGCAGACCCCCCCGGCCCCTCCGGAGGACCTGTTCCGTGCCGCCGTCCCGGAGGCCGAGGTTCGGGAGCTCGAGGAGTTGGTGGCCCGCGAACCGGCCAACCCCCACCATCGCCGGAACCTGGCCGCGGGGTATGAGCGGCTGGCCGGCCGTGACCGCGCCGAGCGCCGCATGGCGTTGGCCGCGTCCGGGTATCGACAGGCGGTGGATGCGCTGGCTGCTCGGACGCGGCTGGAGCCCGACAACCCGCAGGCTCGGCTCGACCTGGCCTTGGCGCAGGTCCAGTTGGCCGATCTGGACGCCGAGCAGGGCTGGACCGGTCAGGCCCGGGCGGGGTATCTGCAGGCGATCGAGCTCTGTGAGGGATTGATCACCACTGATTCCGAGAGCGCCGACCCACACCGGCAGCTGCTCATGCGGCTGCAGGCACGCCTCGCCACGTTCGACGAGCCCTGAGTTCCCGGGCTTTCCCGATCAGGTTGCCTGCACGGCCTCCACGGCCGGCGGGGGTGACGCAGGCTCCTGGATGACCTGATTCGGCCTCACGCTGCGCCATCGGGGTGGCTTCGGCCGGCGAGGGTCACGGCCCGGGACGGGGATTCCGATCATGAACCAACCGGAACCCCCTGTGCCGGGCTCCTTGTCGAGAGGCCACGCGTCATGACGGACCAGTTCGTGCACCGGGATGGACACGCAGACGGGCACCCCACAGCGGACCCGGGCGCTGCGATCCCGTCGGCAGCCGAGCCCGAACACGTGGGCCGTGGCGTGCTCGCCGCACTCGGCGGCGTCGCCGCCGGAGTGGTCGTGACGGTGGTGCTGTGGCGCCTCGGGTATGTGGCTGCCATCTCGGGCGTCGTGCTGGCCTGGGCCTCGGTGCGTTTGTACACGGCGGTCGCCGGGACGGCTCCGCGTCGAGGGCTCGTGCCGCTGGTCCTGTTGATCGTGGTGGGCGCGCTGGTCTCGTTCCTCGCCGTCGTGGCGAGCGACGCACTGGACTTCTACGGCAGCGAGAGCCTCGAGCAGGAGGGAGTCTCGCGGCTGACCTTCCTAACGGACAACCTGACCGACCTCTCCATCCTGGGTGCCTACGGCCGCGACATGGCGATGTTCTTCGTGTTCGCGATCCTGGGCGCCGGGGGAACGATCTGGCAGGTCGTGAAGAAGGCTCGCGCCACCTGACGTCACACCGAACGCATGACCCCCACCGCGGCGGGCGTGAAGCCGGGGAAGACCGGCGTCGTCGAGGACACACCCATCCGAGTCGTCAGAACCTCACTGATGACCGAGCGGTAGTCGGTGGTCACGGCCAGGTCCTGCTTGTTGGACAGGTTCGCGGGGGCCAGTCCGGGCCAGGTGCCGTGAACCTTGCCACCGTTGACCCCGCCACCCAGCATCAGGCACACGTAGCCATGACCGTGGTCGAGACCACCGCTGCCGTTCTCCTTGAGAGGCCGGCCGAACTCGGTGAAGGTCATGGTCGTCACCCGGTCGAGGTCGGTGCCCAGGTCGGCCGCGAAGGCCGCCAGGCCCTGGGCGAGGCCGGACAGGCGCCCGGCGAACGTCGATCCGGTGTCGGTGGGACCCCCGAAGTTCTCGTGGTGGTCCCATCCGCCGTACGGCACGCTCGCGGTACGCAACCCGACATCGGCCTTGATCATCCGAGCGACGTCCTTCAGCGCCGTCCCCCAGGTGTTGTTGGGGTAGCCGGTCGCCGTCGAGGCCGGAACGGAGGCCACGGCGTTCACGGCGCCGAGCGCGTTGCGCATCGGAGCCGAGATCTCGGGTCGCTCGCCGACGTGCAACTGGGTGAATGCCTGCTGCCACAACGGGAGCGTGGTGACGTACTCGAGGGGCAGGGTGATGTCGGCCAAGCGGTAGGCCGACAAGGTGGGTTGGGCGCCCCGATAATGGCCCGGCAGGTTGGACCCACCGAGTGCGACGCCCTCGAGCGGCCCGTTCTCGGGCAGGAGCCCCATCATGCGGTTGACCCAGCCGTCGCGTGCGGCGGATCCGGTGGCGGCCTGCTCCATCTTCTCCATCGCCGAGAAGTGCGACTTGTCGGCGGCGAGCTGGCCGACAGCCTGGACGGCACCGAACTTGCCCGACTGCCAGAGCGGGTACAGCGGCGACAGGGCAGGGTGCAGGCCGAACATCGCGTCGGCGCGCAGGGTGGTCGACGGCGGGATGGCGATGTTGGGCCGGGCGGGGGCGAAGGCCGCATCGCCGTGCGGGACGACGGCGGACATGCCATCCATCCCCCCACCCAACACGATGGTCACGAGCACGTTGGGCTTGGTGCCCGCCGTGGCGCCGAAGGCGAGTTGAGCCTCGCCCAGGGTCGCGGTGACCAGCGCTGTCCCACCGAGCATCTTGAGGATCCCGCGGCGGGAGAGCTCCAGCCGGCGGCCCTCGTGACAGGCGCAGGGGTCGTTGTCGGTGGCACCGTGATTGCGGGCAGGTGCAACGGGCGTAGTCATGATGATGTCTCCGGTGGCGTCGGGAACGACGTGCGAGTCAGCGGGTCAGGAAGGCGGCGCTGTGCATGAGCAGCTGAGCCACGACGCTCACGGCCACGTTCTGGCCATCGCCGGGCTTGTACGGCTTCGTCGGCTGAGCGCCCGACAGCGCCGTGGCGATGGCCGTCGCCTCGTTGGCCGCCGGCGGGCGACCGAAGAAGCGGGCGCAGAGCTGTTCGCCGACGGCCGCGGGAGTGGTCGCTGTCGTCGGGTTCGACAGGAGAGCTGAGACCGGCTGGTAGGTGAAGCCTTTCGGGTACCAGCCGTGCAGCAGGTTCATCGCTGCGCCGTACTGACTCAGTGCCTGACCCGGCGACTGCCACTTGACTGCTTCGTCCGGATAGCCGTCCGGAGTCGGGTAGGCCATGGGCATGTGACCTGCCGCCGACAACTCGTAGTTCAGTTCGCGCAGCGCCTTCGGGTCGGAACCCCGCTGAAGTCCGAGGGCCCGGGCGGCGGCCACGAGGTGCTCCATCGGGCGTCGCTGCTTGCTGCGGGCACTGGCCGCGAACTCGGCCGACCCGAACAGTGCGCGCAGCACCGGCACGATCTCCGTGTCGTTGGCCAGGTAGACGCTGGCCAGATTGGCCACCAGCGCCGCCGGGGGGTTGTCGCCGACGAACCGTCGGGCCAGCTTGGTGGCCAGGTGTTTCGCCGTGCTGGGGTGGAATGCCAGGTACTCGTACAGCTCACGGGCGGCCGTCGGGCCCTGGGACGCCACGTTGTTGGGGTGGGTGAAGCCCACGACCTGAACGGCCCCGAGATAGTGCCGGTTGGGGTCGAAGGCCACGGCCTTGGTCTTGTAGTCCAGCCGCCACCCGGACAGCAGCTTGGCCGCCTGCTTGATGTCGGCCTCGGTGTAGCCGCCATTCACCCCGAGGGTGTGCAGCTCGAGCAACTCCCGGGCGTAGTTCTCGTTGGGGTTCGTGCCGGTCGAGTTGGCGAGGTCGAGGTACCCGAGCATCGCCGGGTGGTTGGCCGAGGCGACCAGCAGATCCTCGAATCGTCCGAGCGCGTGGGTTCGGACCACGATGCGGTCGTAGTCGGCTCGGGTGGCCCGGTCATCCACCTGGGCCGGGACGTTGAGGTGGTTGGACCAGAAGTCGACCATGACCTCGAACAGCTGGCGGCGACTCCAGATCGCCCGCCCGAGATGCGCGGCCTGCAGATCCAGCGACGGGTCGAGGCCACTCGAGTTGCCGGAGTCGAACTCGGCCTGCAACGAGGCCATCGACCGGCTCAGTGACGGGTACATCGCGAAGACCGCGTCGCCCTCGGGATCCGGGATCGACGCCGGCGCGAGCTGCTGTGCCAGCCAGCCGGGGATGCCCAGCTGCTGGATCTCTGCCCGCAGTTGCGGCGTCGCCCCGTAGGTGGCCCGGCTCAGCACCAGTTCGGCTGCGGCCGTGGTCGGCATCGGAACGGGCACGGTCGGCGAGGGGCTCCCCGTGGGAGTGGCGCTCGGCGTCGGGGACGGCGAGCCGGTGCTGCTCGGGCTGGTGGTCGGGCTCGGCGAGACAGTGGCGGTTGCCGTCACCGAGGCGCTCGGGGATGGACTGGGTGAACTGGGAGTCGTGCTGGGGCTCGGCGATGAGCTGCCCGTCGGGCTCGGCGTGGCCGAGCTGCTCGACGATGGAGTGGGCGACGCAGGGGTACTCGGCGAGGCCGGGGCACTGGGCGAGACCGGGGCGCTGGGCGAGACCGGGGCGCTGGGCGAAGCCGGGGCACTGGGCGAAGCCGGTTTGCTGGGAGTGACCGATGGTGCACTCGCGGTGGGTGACGGCACCGACGACGGTGGGCTGGGGGGCGTGGACGCCGACGGAGTGGGCGTCCCGGGGGTCGGCTTGGGCGGCGCCGTCGTCGGCTTCGGCGGGGTTCCGTGATCATGGTGCCTGCGGTGCCTACGGCGCTTACGGCGACTACCGTGGCGGAACCCCTTGCCGCGACGTAGACCCGATTCGAAGTGCGCCAGCGCGACGCCGTCGATCGGCATTCCGGTCTCTGGATCGAGCATGATCGAGCCACGAGGAATGGTGCCGACAATGCGCTCGTAGGTTCCGTCGGAGCCCCAGGCATCGTCCAGGTACCGGCTTCCGCCGGGCTTGCCCGCGGTTCCTCCCGAGGCACCCGGCAGCCCGTCCAACAGGCCGGTGCGCCAGCCGGCCAGCAGGCCCGCACCGCCCAGCAGCGCCGTACTCAGCGCGGCACCGGTCAGGGAGCGTCGGGAAGAGTCAGCCTCACGCGCGCTGCGTCGTCCCGCGGCGCGACCCTGCTCGTCGGCGACCCGCTGCCGGCGGGTGCCGACAGCGGCAGGAACCGGTTGCTGCGATGGCTCATCGGAACTCAGAAGTGCGTCGAAAGACCCTTCGGTAGAAGGGGTTTCGACGTCCGGGCGATCAGAGTCGCCAGGGAACGGTGAAAAGTCGGTCACGTGAGGCCCCCGAAGCCGTGTGCCGGATGTGTCCAGGTTCGGACCTTGTGGCAGTGAACGTAGGGGCATTGACGGCGGTCGCCAAGGGGGCTGCATCAGTGATGACATCGGCTTGAGAGAAGGTTGATCGAGCGGGCGTCAATTCTGCCGTGACCTGCGTTGGCCCGGTGCGAGGTCAGTCGGCGTCCAGGGCGGCGACCAGCAGCGGGAGCGCCTCGCCTGCGGTGGCATGCCAGGTGTGATCGGCGGCAGCGCCGAGGGCCGTGGCATGTGGGTCGATCTCGATCACCGGGATCCCGGCCGCGGTCGCCAGGTGCGGCAGGGAGGCTGCGGGGTGGACGAGTCCCGAGGTGCCGATGACCAGCACCAGATCCGTCGCTCGGCAGGCGGCCTGGGCCATCTGGAAAGCCTTCGACGGCAACGCCTCTCCGAACCACACCACCCCGGGACGGCGCCGTCCGGGGCAAAGGGGGCAACCGGTCGGCGCGACGTGATCGAGTGGCTCCCCGTCGCCGCTGAGCGGGGTGGACGGGATCTCGGCCGGCTCGCCGCAGCGGTCACACCGCCACGCGAAGAGGCTGCCGTGCAGATGCGCGAGCACCGGCGACCCCGCGCGCTCGTGCAGGTCGTCGACGTTCTGCGTGACGATGCGCAGCTCCACCTCGGCACGCCGCGCCCAGGCCGCGAGTGCCCGGTGACCGGCGTGTGGCTCGGCCCGACGGACCAACGCCACCCGCCACAGATACCAGGCGTTCACCAGCGCCGGATCGCGGTGCCAGGCCTGCGGGGTGGCCAACTCGGTGGGGTCGAACCGTGACCACAGCCCCTGCTGGGCATCGCGAAAGGTCGGCACCCCTGACTCCGCCGACATCCCGGCACCGGTCAGCACCGTCACCCGCCGAGCTCGTCGAGCCAGCGACAGAAGAGTCTCGGGCACAGAGAGCGTCATCCTGTGACCCTATGTGGATGGAGGGGATCAGCTGGAGAGTGGAAGTGCGCCGGCGGCGACGATGCCGAAGAAGGCGCCGACCAGCAGCATGACCATGGCCCCCCAGAACCACCCCTGCTGGCGCAACGTCGGCGCGCCCGATGGCTGCCTGTCCCGGGAGAACAGTGCCCCCCAGATCGAGGAGCCCATGGCGATCATGAGGGTGCTCGCCATGCCGACGAAGGCCCTGGTCCATTCCATGTCTGGCAGTTCGGCTGTTGGCCCTCGGTCATTGAGCCGACGGATCACGTGACGTGCTGCGTGACGCCAACCGGTGGCACGTCGGCTGCGGGGACGGCCGGAGCCGGGGACGGCGCATCGCTGATGCAGCGGGCGAAGGTGTGAGGGTCGTGGCGCACGTCCGTCAAGATCGCGGAAGTGATCACCGCATCAGCGAGATCCGCTCCGAGCAGGCAGGCGCCGGTCAGGTTCGCGCCGACGAGCACCGCCCCCCTGAGCCTCGCACCCCGTAGGTCGGCTCCACTGAGATCGGTGCCGGACAGCTCGGCGCCCGACAGATCCGCGCCGCGCAGCGACACGTCCGCCAGAGTCGCCCCGGCCAACCGGGCGTGGACCAGGGATGCCCGGTCGAGACACACCATCGTGGTCGGCGCGGGGGCGGCGACGCCGGGTGCTCCGCCTCTCCAGAACCGCCATCCGGCGATCAGCACCGAGATCAGGGTGATTGCCGCGGCGATCACCCAGAACCACGGCAGGGGGGTAGGCGCCGGCGCCTGGTCTGCCATCACCATCGACGCGGTCACCTACGCGATGCTGACAGGGACGACGATCGTGCGCGGCGATGGACGAGCGGATCAGCCGAACGTGGGAGCGGCAGGTGCGCAGTTCAGTCACCGAGCTCAGAGGGCGTCGTGCCCGTGTTCGCCGGTGCGCACCCGGATGATGTCCTCGACCGGTGTCACCCAGACCTTGCCGTCGCCGATCTGTCCGCTGCGCGCCGCGGCCACCAGCACCTCGAGGATGCGGGCGACGTCCTCGTTGTCGACGATGATCTCGAGCCGCACCTTGGGGACGAAGTCGATCTGATACTCGGCACCCCGATAGACCTCGGTGTGCCCCCGCTGACGTCCGTGTCCCTGAGCCTCGCTGACCGTCATGCCCTGCACGCCACATGCCTGGAGCGCGTCCTTGACATCGCCCAGTTTGTGGGGCTTGAGCACTGCCGTGATGAGCTTCATCGCCCGAACCTACCCGCTCCGCTGGTCGTCCCGAGTTCGTAGGCGGTCTCGGCATGTTGGCTGTAGTCCAGACCCTCGACCTCGTGCTCGGGCAGCACCCGAAGGCCCATCACGCGGTCGACCGCCTTCGCGATGAGGAAGGTCATCCCGAAGGCCCAGGCCGAGGCGACGACCACGCCGAGTGCCTGGAGCCCCAGCTGGGTGAGCCCGCCGCCGAGCAGCAGCCCCTTGTGAGTGATCGCCGCATTGACCACCGGGGCGGCGAACAGACCGACGAACAGGGTGCCGATCACCCCACCCACGTAGTGCACCGCGACGACGTCGAGCGAGTCGTCGTACCCGAAGCGGAACTTCAGCCGGATCGCCAGCAGGCAGACGGCCCCGGCGAGACCACCCAGCACCAGCGCGGGCACGGCGTCGACATACCCGGCCGCCGGGGTGATCGCCACCAACCCGGCCACGGCGCCGGACGCCGCACCCAGCGTGGTCGCGTGCCCCGACGTCCGCTTCTCGATGATCAGCCAACCGATCATGCCGCCGACCCCGGACAGGTGCGTGGCCACCGCCGCCCGCGCCGCCAGGTCACCGGCCGACAGAGCAGACCCGGCGTTGAAGCCGATCCACCCGAACCACAGCAGCCCGGCGCCGAGCAGCGTCAGGGTCAGGTTGTGCGGTGGCATCGCCTCACGCGGCCAGCCGTGGCGTCGTCCGATCACCAGCGCCAGGGCGAGGGATGACGCGCCGGAACAGATCTCGACCACGGTGCCGCCGGCGAAATCGAGCAACCCGAGCTGGTAGAGCCACCCCCCGGGGGAGAACGACCAGTGGGCCAGCGGGGCATAGACCAGCACCGACCACGTGGCCGAGACCGCCACGAACGCCCCGAAGCGCATCCGGTCGGCCACCGCGCCCGTCAGCAGCGCCGTGGTCACGATGGCGAACATCAACTGGAATGCCATGAAGGCGAAGGGCGGGATGGTCAGGTTGTCGAAGCCCGGCACGGACGTCGCGGCGTGGCGCAGGCCCACCATGTCCAGCGATCCCACCAGCCCGGCGCCGGCATCGCGGCCGAAGGCCAGGGAGTAGCCGACCAGCGTCCAGGTCACCGACACCACGGCGATGGCCACGAAGTTCTGCATCAGCATGCCGAGCACGTTCTTGGCCCGCACCATGCCGGCGTAGAAGAAGGCCAGGCCCGGGGTCATCAGCAGGACCAGAGCCGTACAGACCAACACCCAGGCGGTGTCCCCGCTGTCGATCGTGTTCATGACCCCTCCTCGCTGCCGGCTGTGCCGGCCCCTGGGTGAGGCTCGGTGCCCTCGGTTACGGCGCGATTCCGGGCATGTTGCGGCGATGTTTCGTCTTCCTGCACGGCCGTGTCCTTGTCCACAGCCGGAGGGGTTTGAGAAACGCCGCGGAGCGGTAACCCCGAAGACCATGTCGTCGCCGCCCCCCCCCCGGCCCGGGGGCCCCCCCCCCCCCCCCCCCCCCCCCCCCCCCCGGGGGGCCCCCCCCCCCCCCCGCGCGGCCCCCCCCGGGCGCCCGCGGGGCGGGGGGGGGCCGCCCCGCCCCCGGCGCCGGGGGCCGCGGCCCCCCCCCCCCCCGGGGCGGCCGGGCCGGCCCCCCCGCCCCCGGGCCGGGGCGGCGCCCGGCCCCCCCCCCCCCCCCCCCCCCGCCCCGCCCCGGGGGGGGTCCGGCCCCGGCGGTGCCGGGCCGGGGGGCGCCGCCCCCCGGTCTGGTCCTGGGCAGGTGGTCGATCGGCCTGGCGGTCGGCACCGGGCTCACGTTCTCAGTGCTGTGGTTCCTGCTGCCCATGCGTCACCGTCGTCGATCCTGAAGGAGCAGAACACATGACCGTCCTCGGCACCTCGTCGCGTACTCGGGCCCGCACCGACCTGGCCCGCCAACTCCGGGTGGACGCCGTGCGGTGCACGGCTGCCGCCGGTTCGGGTCACCCCACCTCGTCGATGTCGGCGGCCGACCTGATGGCCGTGCTGCTCGACGGCTACCTGACCATGGATCTGGACGCGCCCGGAGATCCCGGAAACGACCACCTGATCTTCTCCAAGGGGCACGCCTCGCCGCTCTACTACGCGATGCTCAAGGCCGCCGGCGTGATCAGTGACGCCGAGCTGCTCACCTACCGCCGCTTCGGCAGCCGTCTCGAGGGACATCCGACGCCCCGCCTGCCCCCGACCGAGGTGGCCACGGGGTCCTTGGGTCAGGGACTGCCGATCGGCGTGGGGATCGCTCTCGCCGGACGCGATCTCGATCGGATCCCGTACCGGACCTGGGTGTTGTGCGGTGACTCCGAACTCGCCGAGGGGTCGATGTGGGAGGCGTTCCAGTACGGCGGCTGGGCTCGGTTGTCCCGCCTCACCGCCATCGTCGACGTGAATCGCTGGGGGCAGACCCGCGAGACGATGCTCGGGTGGAACCTGGCGGCCTATGCGGCCCGGTTGACGGCCTTCGGCTGGGAGGCGATCTCGGTGGACGGCCACGATCTGGAGCAGATCGCCGCCGCTTTCGATGCCGTGATGCACAACGGCGACCGGCCGACGGCGATCCTGGCGCGCACGATCAAGGGCCGTGGCGTCGCGGACGTCGAGGATCGCCCTGGTCATCACGGCAAGCCGTTGACCGACCCCACGGCCGCCATCGCCGAGCTGGGTGGGCTGCAGTCGATTCAGGTGCGGCTCCCGGTGCGCCATCGTGACGAGGAGACGGCGGGGTCGTCGGAGCGGCCGGTGGCTCCGGAGCCGACTCGCGGTGGCCCGGACACTCCCGAGCGAACGGACGTGTCGGAAGCCGAACCGGCACACCGCCCGCAACGGCCGTCCTGGCTGCCGGGCGATCGTGTCGCCACACGACAGGCCTACGGCCGGGCGTTGGCCGCACTGGGCGATGAACGTCCCGATGTGGTCGTCCTGGACGCCGAGGTCTCGAACTCGACCTTCTCGCAGGCCTTCGCCCAGGCTCACCCGGGCCGCTACTTCGAGATGTTCATCGCCGAACAACAGATGGTGGCGGCAGCCGTGGGATTGCAGGTGCGCCATCGGCGGGTGTTCGCCTCGACGTTCGCGGCCTTCCTCAGCCGGGCGCACGATGTCATCCGCATGGCGGCGATCTCACGAGCCGACCTGTGCCTGGTGGGCTCACATGCCGGGGTGGCCATCGGCGAGGACGGGCCGTCCCAGATGGCGTTGGAGGACATCGCGATGATGCGGGCACTGCCCGGCAGCGTCGTCCTACACCCCTCGGATGCCAATCAGACTGCCCGCCTGGTCGAGGCGATGGCGGATCTTCCCGGGATCAGCTACCTGCGCACGTTACGCAGTCCCACCCTGGTCCGCACCGCTGCCAGCGAGGCCGTGACCGTCGGGGGCAGCCGTCTGGTCCGTGGTGGGACGACCGAAGACCAGGTCACGGTGATCGCCTGCGGCGTCACGGTGGACGAGGCCGAACGAGCGGCGCGTGAGCTGGCCGGCGCAGGCATCGCCGTCCGGGTGCTCGACTGTTACTCGATCAAACCCCTGGACGGCGCGGCGATCCGCCGAGCCGCCGACGAGACCCGGGCGCTGATCACCGTGGAGGACCACCGGCCCGAGGGCGGCCTCGGCGAGGCCGTGCTGTCGGAGTTGGCCGGGCATACCTCACGTCCGCCGGTGAGCGTGCTGGCGGTGCGTCAGGTGGCCACCTCGGGGACCGCCGAGCAGTTGCTGGGGGCGGCCGGCATCGATGCCGAGGCCATCGAACAGGCCGTGCGCGCGGCGATCGAGCCCGTCTAACCCCGTCTAACCCACGTCTAACCCTCGCCGGACCAACCGTCGCCCGAGCGGCCCTCGGTGATGTCGATCCGTGCCCACAGCCGGGCATGGCGCCCGGACTGGTCCAGGCCCCAGTCGTCGGCCAGGCGGTCGACCAGAAACAGCGCGGGGTGCCCCCACGGCGTGACAGCCTGTCGGCCCGGCTCGGTGGGGCCTCCGACCAGCACGATGCACAGGTCGTCCTGATCCATGGTGATCTGGAGTTCCAGCTCGCGAGTGGGCTGCATCCCGACGGCGAAGTTCACCAGCTCACTGGCGATCAACTCTGCCGGTTCCACCTGATCCGCGACATCCCAGGCGATCAGCAGGGTGGACACCAGTCGACGTGCCGCTCGAGGAGCGCCGGCATGACCGGGCAGGGTGATCGCGGCGTGCCAGGACGGGGGAGTCTCGTCCACGGCGGCGGCGGGGTCGTCTTCTGCACGAGGAGCGCTCTGGCCGGTCGGCCCGCGGTCACGCTCGTTCATGACGTGGCTCCTCCTGACGATTCGGGGGCCTCCCTGCCGGTCCAGGTGATCAGCACACCGTCGCGATATCGCGACACGCGTGCCTCCCCCCAGGGACCCGATGGCTCGCCCTGGCGACGTGGAAGACGGTGCAGCTCAGCCAGTTCCCCGGTCTCCCAGACGTGCAGGCACATGGCCAACAAGCCGTTCACCGCGGCGTCCGGAAAGAGCTCGAGCAGGTCACGCCCGACCAGGTCGGACAGCTGGCGACCGATCCGTCGCACGGCAGCCGGATTGGCGTGCCGGATGCGGAGATCGGTGACCGTCCTGTCGGAGGCGGTCACGGGGCCGCAGAGCAGGACCGCGTCGTAGAGGACGTCGAGCAGCGCGAACGCGGGGTCGGGTGCGTTCGGATCCGAAGCCTGCCGCGCAGCCGGTGTCGCAGAACGGTTTCCGCGGATGGGGAGCACGGGGGTGGCCAGGCGTTGCACCGCCTCGGCCACGTCGCCGAGCAGTCGGGTCAGGGCCGGGTCGCCGGGCAGGGGTCGTGGGCCGTCATGCGGCCAGGTGAGCGCCAGGACGCCGACCACCCGATCATGGCGCCGCAGGGCCAGGACCGTGGCGAGCGCCCACGCGTCGGGGATGCCGAAGCCGAGGCCCTCGGGTCGGTGAGGGGTGGAGCCGTCCCACCAGGCACCCTGCCCGGTCCGGGCCACCTCACACACCGGCAGCGGGAGATCGAGCGGTAGCCGGTGCCAGCGAACCGCCACCGCTGCCGGTACCCCGTGATGGCCCAGCAGCACGAGCGCCCCGCTCATGTCCACAGCAGCCAGGACGACGGTGCTCGGCGGCCAGATGTCGAGCGCGCCGCGCACGGCATCGACCACCTCGTGGCCCGTACCTGCCGACAGCAGCTCGGAACGCAACCGGACCCAGCGGCCGCGATCACGTACCCGGTCGGCCAGCTGTGGATCGCCGGTGGCTCGGTGCCCCAGCCGGTGGTCCTTGCGCCGCCGGGCCGCGGCGCGAACCTGCCTCGGCGAGGGCGCGGTGGCCTCCGAATCGGCGGGTTCGGGGTGTTCGGGTCCATCCGGGCGGCCGCTGGACACGAGCGCGAAGGCCACATCGGCCAGTTTGAGATTGGTTTGCTGCGAGAAGCGCGACAGCCGGGTGAAGGCCTCGTCGTCGGTACAGCCGTACCGCTCCATGAACATGCCCTTGGCCTGTTCGATGACGGCTCGGCTGCGCATGGCATGACGTAACCCGTCGACCTCGTTGCGCAGCCGATCGACCGTGGCCAGCAGGAGGGTCTCGGCCTGCGCGCCATCGGACGGTGGAGTTGTCTGGGGACTTGCCATGAACGGTGTGTACCTCGGCTCGTCGCGAGCCACCGGCCATGCGGCCGGTGGTCGGCAATAGATGGCTCTGCCAGGCGAGTCTGCCCCGGGAGGGCGCAGTGCGCCCTCCCGGATGGACACGAGCCGGAGTGCGACCATCAGATGCTGGTGCGGCTCCGCGAGCTCACGCGCAGGATGAGCAGGGCGAGGATGGCTCCGACGATCGACCCCACGATGCCTGCCGGCTGGACTGCCCCTTCACTGGTGTCGGCACCGAGCAGGTAGTAGCCCAGGAATCCTCCGATGAACGACCCGATGATGCCCAGGACGATGGTTCCGAGGATGCCCATGGGGTCACGCCCGGGAACGACCAGGCGGGCGATCAGTCCGGCAATCCCGCCGATGATGATCAAAGTGATGACGAACATCAACATGTCTTCTCCTTGTGTGGGTTTCAGGTCAGCTGGCGAGCGGCACGTGGTCCTCGCGATCGAGGCCACAACTGTCGGTGAGTCGTTCACGCAACCGTTCGAGCGATCGGGTCAGCAGTCGTGAGACATGCATCTGGGACATGCCGACCTCGTCGGCGATCTCGGACTGCGTGAGTTGGTGATAGAAACGCAGGCCCAAGATGTGGCGCTCCCGTTCCGGCAGGTCGCTCAGGGCGGCCCGCAGTACGGCACAGGCCTCGACGTGCCGGTAACCGCGCTCTTCGTGGGCCAGTAGGTCGCCCAGGCAGGCGCCGTCCTCGTGATGGCCGAGGGGTCGCTGCAGCGAGGTGGCGCTGTAGGCGCTCCCAGCGGCCAGGCTCTCGCGGACGTCGTCCTCGCTGACGGCCAGCGCCACGGCTACGTCGGCGGGGTTCGGCAGCCGCCCCAGCTCATGTGTCAGTCGGTCGCTGGCTGCCGCGATCTCCAGGCGCAGTTCCTGGAAGCGGCGCGGCACCCTGACGTCCCAGCCCTTGTCGCGGAAGTGGCGGCGCAGCTCACCCAGGATCGTCGGGATGGCATAGCTGGTGAAGGCGCTGCCTCGAACGGGGTCGAAGCCGTCGATGGCCTTGATCAGGCCGATCGCTGCCACCTGGACCAGGTCGTCCTCCGGCTCGCCGCGATGGCGGAACCGGCGGGCCAACCGGCGGGCCAGGCCCCAGTACACCTCGATGAGCTCGGTACGCACACGGCGCTGGGTCACCTCGTCCGCGGCTGTGGTCATCTCGAGGAAGAGGGCATGGGTGAGCGGGAAGCGATCGGGACTGGGGGCACACTCGTCGATGGGCATGGTTGTGGCGGTCACGGGAGTTCTTCCTCCGGATCGGAACCGGTGGAAGAGGCCTCGGGGCACGGCGCGGCCGTGCACGGAACTGCCAGGTGAGACCCGCAGCGCAGCAACGGTTCATGGCCGGAGACCGCAAGGCGGGCACTACCGACAGGAGACCTCTCGGGAGCGGCCGGCACCCTGCTTCTGGAGCGCCAGACGGTGATGCGTGTAGGAGGACGCTAGAGCCGGTCGTGCCCTACGGCAACCGGAGTTGTCCCTGCCGGATCCGGGATTCTCGGTTCGGCCACCCGGCTACCGGTCGTCGGTGCGTTCGGCGTCACCCAGGAGATCGGTGAGGATGGTGGGGTCGCCGGTGGCTGGTTCCTGACCGGTTCTGCGTGGTGGAACCACTTCTGCCAGTGCAGCTTCAGGGTGGTGGAGATCGAAAGCCGGTGACTCGGAACGGATCCGAGGCAGGGCGAGGAAGTTGTGCCGCGGTACCGGGCTCGCGGTGGCCCACTCCAGTGATCGTCCGTGACCCCACGGGTCGGCGGCCAGTGCGGCCCGAGGTCGTCGCATGGTGCGCCCGAGGTTGACCAGGAAGATGGCCATCGAGATCGCCAGCAGGAAGGCTCCCGCCGTCGAGAAGCGATTCGCGAGGGTGTATCCGTCCTCGGGGAGGTAGTCCGCGACCCGCCGAGGCATGCCGGCTGCCCCCAGCCAGTGCTGGATCAGGAAGGTGATCTGGAAGCCGATGAACGTCGTCCAGAAGTGCCACGTGCCCAGCTTCTCGTCGAGGAAGCGTCCGGTCCACTTGGGCCACCAGAAGTAGAACCCACCGAAGGTGGCGAAGACCACGGTGCCGAACAGCACATAGTGGAAGTGGGCCACCACGAAGTAGGTATCGGTCACGTGCCAGTCCAACGGGGGAGCCGACAGGATGACGCCGGTCAGCCCACCGAACAGGAAGGTCACGAGAAAGCCCAGACACCACAACATGGGGGTCTCGAAACTCAGGCTGCCGCGCCACATGGTGCCGATCCAGTTGAAGAACTTGATCCCCGTCGGGATCGCGATGAGCATCGTCGCCCCGGCGAAGAAGGCGAAGGAGACCTGCCCGGTGACGAACATGTGATGCGCCCACACCGCGACGGACAACGCGCCGATGACGATCGTGGCGTAGACCATGCCCCGGTAGCCGAAGATCGGTTTGCGACTGAACACCGGGATGATCTCGCTGACGATGCCGAAGAACGGCAACGCCACGATGTAGACCTCCGGGTGACCGAAGAACCAGAACAGGTGTTGCCACAACAGGGCGCCGCCGTTCTCCGGCACGAAGAGTTGAGCCCCGGCGATCCGATCCGCCGCCAGCCCGAAGAGCGCCGCGGCGAGCAGGGGAAAGGCGATGATCACCAACAGGCTGGTGACCACGATGTTCCAGCAGAACAGCGACAACCGGAACATGGTCATGCCCGGGGCGCGCAGGCAGACGATCGTGGTCAGGAAGTTGACCGCCCCCAGAATGGTCGAGAACCCGCCCAGCGCCAGGCCGAGCACCCAGAGATTGCCGCCCAGCCCGGGGGAGTAGGTGGCGTCGGACAACGGGGCGTACGCGGTCCAGCCGAAGGACGCCGCGCCCCCGGGCAAGAGGAAGCCCGAGACCACGATCAGACTGCCGAACAGGTACATCCAGTACGACAACATGTTCAGGCGGGGGAACGCGACGTCCGGTGCACCGATCTGGATCGGCACCAACAGGTTGGCGAACGCCGCGAACATCGGGGTGGCGAACTGCAGCAGCATCAGGGTGCCGTGCATCGTGAACAACTGGTTGTACTGGTCCTTGGACTGCACCAGGTCCAGGCCTGGGGTAGCCAGCTCCGCCCGGATCATCATGGCCATGATCCCGGCGAGTAGGAAGAACCCCAGCGCCGTGTACAGGTAGAGCATGCCCACCACCTTGTGGTCGGTGGACCACAGGACGGACACCCACGGCGACTCCCGAGGAGTCGGCTCCTCACCATCGCCTCGGGTCACGGTGGGGGTGGACGCGAGGGAACTCACCGCAACCGGGGTGTCGTCCACGTTGACACCCGAGCGCTCCGGCCTGATCGCGGTCATGGCGAACTCCTCGGGCTCGATGTGCCGACAGCACACCTCGCCCGGACGTCCTGCGCGACCCGAGCCGCGGCCCGTGGAACCCCTCGGCCGTCACGGGTGCGGGGTGCGGGTGGTTTGGGCCTCGGCGACACGGGTAGCCCGAGTTCGTCCCAAACCCCGACACATGGAGGACGACGTGGACAACTCGTTGTGGAACTACCCCGGAGCCCTCACGCCCGGCGGAGTCGACCTGGTCGATTACCAGGTGGAGGCTCGTGACGGCAGCATCGGCACGGTGGACGAGGCCACGGTCGACGTGGACTCCGCCCACCTGGTGGTCGACACCGGTAAGTGGATCTTCGGTCGCAAGGTCGTGATCCCGGCCGGTCTGGTCACGGAGGTGGACGAGGCGGGCCACAAGGTGTGGGTCGACCTCACCAAGGAGCAGATCAAGGACTCCCCGGAGTTCGACGCCGACCGGACGATCGACCCGGAGTACCTGGGCACCCTCGGCAGCTACTACGGGCCGATGGGTCCGGTGCGCTGACCCAGGGCACTCCCGTTCGTCGGCGACCAGCCCTCGAGCGGGGCCGAGTGAGATGAGCCCTGACGACTGCAGGCACCGGTGGGCGATGGCGCTCACCGGTGCCTGCGCCGACGAAGGAAGTGAGCGTGCATGTCCAGCGACGCCATCGTGATCCTGCGAGAAGACCACAAGCGCATCAAGGCCTTGTTCCGGCGCTTCGCGGAGACCGGCCCGCGGGCCGAGACCCGACGGGGCGAGCTCACCGCACAGATCCTGCGTGAGCTCACGGTTCACACCCACCTGGAGAACGAGGTCATGTATCCCGAGGTGAGGCGGCTCGTGCCTGATCTCGAGGCGGACATCCTCGAGTCCTACGAGGAACACCACGTGGCCGACCTGCTGGCCGCCGAACTGGCGAACCTGCCGGTGTCGGACGAGCGGTTCGTGGCCAAGATGACCGTCCTGGCGGAGAACGTCACCCACCACATCGCCGAGGAGGAGGACGACTGGTTCCCCGTGGTGCGTGAGGCGTTGTCCCGCACCCAACTTCAGGAGATCGGCCAGCGCATGGAGCAGCTGCGTTCGAGTGCGCCCACCCAGCCCTCGCAGCCGAGTGCGCTGCGCAGGGCTGTCGACGCGGTCATCCCCTGAGACGGCCGCCCGCGCCGTTAGGCTGATCGGGTGGCAGTCCAGGACGGTACGAGGCCGGACGGCGTCAGCGACCGGGTGCTGACCCTCCCCAACGCGTTGAGCGCCGTGCGTCTGCTCTTGGTGCCGGTGTTCTTCTGGCTCATTCTCGAGCGTCGTGACGGCCTGGCGATCGTCGTCCTGGTGATCAGCGGGTTCTCGGACTACCTCGACGGCACTCTGGCGCGGCGCTGGGGGCAGGTCTCGCGCCTGGGGCAACTGCTCGATCCGGCGGCCGACCGGCTCTACATCGTCGCCACGGTGATCGGTCTGGCGTGGCGGGACGTCATCCCGTGGTGGCTGGTCGTCATCCTGTTGGCGCGGGACATCGCCCTGGTGCCGACGATCCCGGTGTTGGCCAGGCTCGGGTACGGCCCCCTGCCGGTGCACCTGCTCGGCAAGGCAGCCACCTTCTCGTTGCTCTACGCCTTTCCGCTGCTCCTGCTGGCCGAGGCCAGCCAGGGCGCCGCCGTGGTGGCCCGTCCACTCGGCTGGGCGTTCGCCTGGTGGGGGCTGGTCCTCTATTGGTGGGTGGGGGCGCTCTACGTCCGCCAGGTGGTGGTTCTGCACCGGACGGCGCCTTCGTGACGGTGCCCGGGCGGCTGGATGCCTCGATGACGCTGTTGACCGAGGTGATGCACCGTCCGCTCGACCCCGGCTATGCCGAGGCCGCGGCCCGACGGGCTCACGGGCACCGCCCCGGCCCCGTGTCGCGGATGCTCACGCTGGTGGTCGCCGTGCTCTGTGGGCTGCTCGCCACGGGTGCGGTGGCGCAACTTCGCCGTCCGGCGCCGGAGGCGGTGCGTGCTCGGCGTGCGCTCGAAGGCGAGATCCAACGCCGGATCGACCATGTCGACCGGACTCGACTCACCCTGGACGAGAAGCGCCGTCAGATCGATCGGCTGCGTGACCAGGCGCTCACCGGAGCCGGCGCCGAGGGTCTGGCGGACGACGTTGCCGACCTCGGCCGGTGGACCGGTGAGTTGTCGGTCAGCGGTCCGGGCGTTCAGGTCGACCTGAGCGATGCACCCCGTGCGCCCGGGGCAGAACCTGCCGATGGCGAGGACCGCGGCCGGGTGCGCGACCGGGACGTGCAGATCGTGGTCAACGGGTTGTGGGCGGCGGGGGCTCGGGCGGTGGCCGTCAACGGCAATCGGCTGACGACACTGTCGGCGATCCGTGCCGCCGGTGAGGCGATCCTGGTCGACCTGCAACCCCTGCTCCCGCCCTACCGGGTGGAGGCCGTCGGCGACCCGGAGCAGCTACGGGCGCGCTTCGCCGGCGACCTGGCCGCCTCGTACCTGCAGGTGTTGCAGTCGGACGGCATCGGTTCGCGAATCACCACCCGGCAGGAGATCACCCTGTCGGGGGCAGGCGCTACGTTCCACCTGCAGTACGCCCGGCCGGTTCCCACCGGCGCCGTGGCGAGTCCCAGCCCGACCCAGGAGGCCTCGTGATCGCCCTGTTCGGCCTGGTCGTCGGCATCATCGCCGGCCTGGTCGTCGAACCCACCGTGCCGATCTGGATGCAGCCCTACCTGCCCATTGCCGTGGTGGCGGCCCTGGACGCCGTCCTCGGTGGTCTGCGGGCCGTGCTCGACGGGATCTTCGACGATCGCGTGTTCACCGTCTCGTTCCTGTCGAACATCGTGGTGGCTGCGCTGATGGTCTATCTGGGCGACCAACTCGGCGTCGGGTCGCAGCTGGCGACCGGGGTCGTGGTGGTGCTCGGGATTCGCATCTTCTCCAATGCCGCGGCGATTCGCCGGCATCTGTTCAAGGCCTGACCGTGGCCCACGAGTCCTCGCGCGCCGCGCCGATGCCGGCTCCGTTACCCGAGAGACCACCGGATTCCTCCTCCGAGCAGGTCACCGTTCACGGCCGTCGGCGGCTGCGGTCTGCGCTGCGCCCGGCGCTCACCCGCGGTCAGCTGCTCGCGGCCGCGCTGTGCGCCGTCCTGGGGTTCGCCCTCGTGGCCCAGGTACGCCAGACCCAGACCTCGACGGTCGGGGCGCTGCGCCAGGGGGAGCTGATCTCCTTGTTGCAGCAGGTCACCGAGCAGTCGTCACGCCTGGATGCGCAGGCCCGCGAGCTCGAGGGTCGTCTCGCCGAGCTGCAATCGGGTACCGACCGGGCGGCCATCTCGGAGAAGGTGGCCCGAGACCAGCTCGACATCTACGGCGTCCTGGCCGGCACCCGGGGCGCGCAGGGCCCGGGGATCGAGCTCACCATCGCCGACCCCGCCCGCACCGTGAGCGCGTCGATGTTGCTGGACGTCGTGCAGGAGCTGCGGGGCGCCGGAGCCGAGGCGATCCAGCTGGGTGACCGGCGGATCGTGGTGCAGACCGCCCTTCGGGACGGGACGGACGGTGTCCTGGTCGACCAGGCCCCGGTCAGCCCGCCGTACCGATTACTGGCGATCGGGGACGCCGCCACCCTGCACCGCGCGCTGGCCATCCCGGGCGGCATTCTCGAGAGCTTGAAGTCTCGTGACGTGACTGCTCAGGTGGCCGAGCGGGCCGGCATTACAGTGAGCGCACTGCACGCGGTGCCCACCCCCCAGTCGGCTCGGCCCGCCCCGCAGGCCACGCCCTGAGAGAGGATCGAGATGTCGGACTACCCCCAGGACCTGCGCTACTCCACCGATCACGAGTGGGTGCGCCTCGACGGCCGTCGGGCCCGGGTCGGGATCACCTCCTACGCGCAGGAGGCACTCGGCGACATCGTCTTCGTGTCGCTGCCGGCCGAGGGCGACGCGGTGAGCGCCGGGGCCGAGTGTGGCGAGATCGAGTCCACCAAGAGCGTCAGCCCGCTGCTGTCACCGGTGCCGGGCGTCGTCGTCGCGGTGAACCCCGACCTGGACGGCAGTCCCGAGCTGGTCAACAGCGACCCGTACGGTGCCGGCTGGATGGTCGAGGTGGAGGTCGAGGACGAGGCCGTCCTGGACGCGCTGATGACGGCTGAGCAGTACGCCGCTCAACTGGGCTGATCGGCCGCCCGGCAACCTCCTCCGAGGTGGGCTGTCTCTACCTGCCCTGGAGGGTTAGGCTTGCCGCTCGACCACTGCGGATCGACTGGTCACAGGGAGGGTGTCATGACGGTTCCGTCCAACGGGCCGGACGGGCGCGAGGACGCATTCGGACCCGACACCACGCTCACCTTCAGCGCTGTTCCCGCGGATGCCGCCGAGGCGCCCGAGCGCGGGCCGTCCACTGCCGACCTGTCGACGGCCGACCTGACGGCGGTGGAGGCGTTGCCGGCCGGTTCGGCACTGCTCGTCGTGCAGCGCGGCCCCAATACCGGCGCCCGCTTCCTGCTGGACGCCGAGCGCACCACCGCGGGGCGCCGTCCGGAGAGCGACATCTTCCTGGACGACGTCACGGTCTCGCGCAAGCACGCCGAGTTCGTCCGACGGGGCAACCAGTTCGTGGTGCGTGACGTGGGCAGCCTGAACGGCACCTACGTGCAGCGCGACCGCATCGACGAGGCGGTGCTGCGCCCGGGCGACGAGGTGCAGATCGGAAAGTACCGATTGGTGTTCTACCCCAGCCCGCGGGACAGCGGAGCCGGCGCGGGGTGGTGATCGCGTCGTGCCCGAGCCCGCACTAGGACGACGCGGGCCGCAGCGGGCGGCGATGAGCATCGGGGAGGTGCTCGCCCAGCTGCGCCCCGAGTTCCCGGACGTCACCATCTCCAAGATCCGCTTCTTGGAGGATCAGGGGTTGGTCGAACCCGACCGCGCGCCGTCCGGGTATCGCCGCTTCTCGCATGCGGACGTCGACCGGTTGCGCTACGTGCTGTCGGTGCAGCGCGATCACTATCTGCCGCTGCGGGTGATTCGTGAGCATCTCGAGGCCATGGACCGCGGCCATCAACCCGCCGCGCTGCCCGGGCGTCCGGCGCCGGTGCGTCCCGGAAGTCCTCGGCTGGTGCCCGACTCGGTCGCCTCGGCGGACCGGTTCGCCTCCAACGGCGCCGCCCGGCTGACCCGCGCCGAGTTGATCGAGTCCGCCCGGGCCGATGAGCGTCTGATCGAGGCGTTGGAGGCCTACGGCCTGATCACCGCGGACGGCCGCAGTGGCCAGTTCAGCCTGGACGCGCTGACCATCGCCCGGACGGCGCGCGAGCTGGCCTCGTTCGGCATCGAACCGCGGCATCTGCGACCGTTCCGGACCGCTGCCGATCGTGAGGCAGGCTTGGTCGAGCAGGTCATCGCCCCGTTGCGCCAGCAGCGGGGGTCGGGGCCGGCCGGTCAGGCGGAGGAGGTCGCCCGCGAGGTGGCGGCCCTGGCGGTCAGGCTGCACGCCGCCTTGCTCGAGGCAGCACTGGATCAGACGCTCGGCTGAGACCCCGGTCATCTCGAGCGATCGCCGCCGTGACGCGCTGCGAGGTACGGTGAGGTGTGCGTGAGCTGGATGTGGTCGGAGTCCGGGTCGAGATGCCGTCGAACAGTCCCATCGTGCTGCTGCGCGAACGGGGCGGCGATCGGTATCTGCCGATCTGGGTTGCGGCTGCCGAGGCCAGCGCGATCGCCTTCGCCCAGAATGGGGTGATCCCGCCGCGGCCGCTGACCCATGATCTGCTCAAGGACGTCATCGGGGCGCTGGGACGCCGGCTCGAAGAGGTCCGCATCGTCGCGATCAAGGACAATGTCTTTCACGCCCAGCTGGTCTTCGATGGTGGCCTGACCGTCGATTCCCGGTCTTCGGACGCCATCGCCCTGGCGTTGCGGACCGGCTCGCGGATCATGGGAGCAGACCAGGTGCTGGAGGAGGGCGGCGTCGCCGTCCCCGACGAGGACGAGGACGAGGTGGAGAAGTTCCGCGAGTTCCTCGACCAGATCTCGCCGGAGGATTTCGGTGAGAGTTCGCCCGGAGCACCGGGTACTCCGGGTCCTTCGGAGAGTTGACCACGCCGATCGGGCGACACGCCGTCGTCCGCAGGGGTGGGCTCGTTGACCCACGGGTGGCGGGCGCCTACCGTTCGAGAAGGAAAACGCCCTCCGTGTAGTTCCACCGTTGGCGTGCCGATGTCGTCAGTCTCAACCTCAGCTCGAGGTTGAGGTGGACGTCGGGGCACGATCGCCGGGTCGTCCGGGAGGGCTTGGACAGGAGGTCGGCGTTGAGCGGCACCCATGACGTGAGTACGCGTAAAGCGTCCGCGCCGCCATTGCCTGCCGGATCGCAGGGACTGTTGTTCGACGACGATCTGCCCGACCTCGATGACCAGATCGGTTACCGCGGCCCCATCGCCTGCCGCGCGGCCGGCATCACCTACCGTCAGCTCGACTACTGGGCACGCACCGGTCTGGTCGAGCCGAGCGTTCGTACGGCGACCGGATCCGGCACCCAGCGGCTCTACGGGTTCCGCGACATCCTGGTGCTCAAGGTGGTCAAGCGTTTGCTCGACACCGGGGTCTCGCTCCAGCAGATCCGCGTGGCCGTCATGCACCTTCGTGACCGCGGCGTCGAAGACCTGGCCCAGCTCACGCTGATGAGCGACGGCGCCAGCGTCTACGAGTGCACCTCGGCCGATGAGGTCTTCGACCTGGTGCAGGGTGGCCAGGGCGTGTTCGGGATCGCTGTCGGTCGGGTGTGGCGCGAGGTCGAGGGAAGCCTCAGCGAGCTGCCGAGTGAGCGTCCCGGCGAGCCCGTCGCGGATGACCCCGCGGACGAGTTGGCCAACCGCCGTCGCCACCGCGCCGGCTGAGTCGCCTCCTTCTGCTCGGCCGTCGTCCCTTCCTTACCTCCCACATTTCCTTACCTCCCTCCATCGTTCTCTCCCTCCACCGTTCCCTCCCTCTCCCGAGGCCCCTGGGTCACCCCGTGCCACCTCGTTCTTCCATGATCACCGTTAGATCGCAGTTTGCCACCGCCCAGGAGGAGCAAAATGCGATCTAACGGTGATCTTCGTTGAGGGCGCAACGGATCTGGGCCAGTACCCGGTCGGGGTGGTCGATCAGGTCGCGCCAGGTGAACCGCAGCACCCGATACCCGGCGTTGACCAGGCGGTTCTGCTTGTGACGGTCCTCCTCGAAGGCCGTCGGCGTCGAGTGCGCTCGGTGCCCGTCGACCTCGACCACCAACCGTTGCCGAGCGAAGACGACGTCGAACACGCCGATGCGCCCCTCGGCGTCGTCGATCCGGACGCCGGCCTGCCAGCCGACGATGCGCCCGCCACGCAGCACCCGATGCAGGAGGTCCTCCGCCCGGCTCACCGCCCCGTGACGGGTGACCTGCAGCAACCGGACCAGCTGCGGGGTGCCGTGGCAGCTCGTCTCGGTCAAGGCCCAGCCGGACAGGTCATCGCGGGTGACCACCTCGCGGGTGCTGAGCCAGGCGTACAGGTCGAGCGCGTCGGGCCAGTCGAGCAGGGCGAGGCAGTCATGAGCGGTGCGCCGGCGTGTGGTCAGCGCCAGATCGGCCGCCAGCTCGACGTCCTCGTCCGGAAGGGTGCGCCGCAGGGCGCTCAGCCCGCTCAGCGGACGACGTCCGGCTGGGGAGTAGGCCACCGCTGGGGCCTCGCGGCTCACCGGGAAGCCGTGGATCACGGCCGCATCGGTCAGGGCGACCACTGATTCGGGCCAGGTGAGCTGCGTGGCCCACGCGCGGCGCCAGCCGGCGTCCGGGCCGGACCGGGCGGTCAGACCTCGCCCCACGACCCGCCGCCACCGGCCGGATGCGAGTCGTCGGTCGACCTGGCGTTCGGACCACCCCGCCGCGACGGCCTGCGCGCGGGTGAAGACGTCGCCCTGCTCATCGGCCTCCGGGGGAACGGGGCAGAGCGGGGCGGGCTGCAGGTGACTCGGTGCAAGGGGTGCCATGCGGGCACCTTCACCGGACGTCGTCCCGCACGCTCGGGGCGTCGTCCGGCCTGTGGACCATGGGACCGGGACGGGGTCCTGTGCCCGCAACGTCACCCACGTCGCGAGGTGCTCGCGGGGAACCCTCCACCTGCGCGACGTGCTCGACCCTCCCGTCCAACACTCGACCAACACCCGCCCATGATCACCGTTAGATCGCAGTTTGCTCCGGTTGAACGGTAGGAGACTGCGATCTAACGGTGATCATGGAGAGTCTTGGTGGTTGGCGAGGCGGTGAGGCGGGAGGCGGGGTGAGGCGGTCAGGGGGCGAGGGGGCGAGGCGAGGCGGGGAGGTGCCGGCTCAGGCGGAGCGCACGTGCTTGGGCTGGCGAGAACTGACCCGGATCACCCGGGCCAGGTGGTGGTCGAAGGCGTCGGACAGCTCCTTGGCGGCGGGGCCGGGCCAGCGGTGGATGGGCTGGCTGGCGCCCTGGGCCTG
This sequence comes from Kineosporiaceae bacterium, assembly GCA_016713225.1. Lineage (NCBI taxonomy): Bacteria > Bacillati > Actinomycetota > Actinomycetes > Kineosporiales > Kineosporiaceae > Kineosporiaceae bacterium. Next base: position 870,584 of record JADJPO010000003.1, on the reverse strand, counting down.
CTGCAGGGCGCTGCGCTCGGGCAGCGAGGGGGTCAGGACCAGGGGCCCGAACATGTCCGACAGCTCGCCGAGGCGGTAACGGTGCTCGGGGGAGCGATCACGGTACCTGTTGACCACCACGCCCAACGGCTGCAGCTGGGGCGCCGCGCTACGCCGCAGCCCATCGATCGCCCGCAGCGCTCGGTCGGCCGCGGCCACCGAGAACAGTCCGGGTTCGCTCACCACGATGGCGCGTCGGCTGGCGACCAGGGCGTTGCGGGTCAGCCCGCCGAAGGACGGCGGGCAGTCCAGGATGACCAGCCGGTAGTCATCCGCCTTCTCCAGTGCCCGGCGGACTCGGGTCAGGCCGCGCTCGCCGTCCTGCTGGCCGTCCAGCGCCGTGCCGTCCTCCGAGCCGGCGACCACGTCGAGCCGGCCCCGGACGCCGTCGGTCCAGCCGCTGGGGACCGCCACCTCGGCGATCGGCCGCCGGCGCGGATGACGCAGCAGGTCGACCACGGTGTTCGCCTGATCGTCGATCACATTGAGCCCGACGGTGGCGTCGCCTTGGGGATCGAGATCGATCACCAACGTCGGGACGCCCCGGGCCAACGCGGCCGAGGCCAATCCGAGAACCACCGAGGTCTTGCCGACCCCGCCCTTGAGACTGCAGACGCTCAGCACCATCACACTCACGACGTTATCGCTCGCTCACCTCGAGCGGCACGCATCCGCACCGGTGAGCGCTGATAGCCTGACGCCGCCGTCGACCCGTGCCAGGTCAGCGAGCGCCGACCCGGAAACCCTTCCGCGACATCGACCTCGGACTGCACGAGCGAGACGGACGCGGGCAACGTGGCCTTCGCGGCGATGGGTGACCGCGTTCTCTCTGACGAGGTGGAGCCCCTCATGAGCGATGCGACCCCCGCCCCCTCCACGAGCGCGTCGGCGCTGTTCTCGGATCGGCACATCGGCCCGCGTGAGCATGAGCTCGCGCAGATGCTCCAGGTGGTCGGGCAGCCCTCGCTGCAGGCCCTGATCGAGGCGGCCATGCCCCCGGTGATCCGCGCCGACGCCGCGCTCGACCTGCCCGAACCGATCTCCGAGGCTGCGGCGCTGGCCGAGTTGCGGGCCCTCGCCGGGCGCAACACGCTCGCCGTCCCCATGATCGGCCTGGGGTATCACGGCACGCACACCCCGGGCGTGATCCTGCGAAACGTGCTCGAGAGCCCGGCCTGGTACACCGCCTACACCCCGTATCAGCCCGAGATCTCCCAGGGCCGGCTCGAAGCCCTGCTCAACTTCCAGACCATGGTTGCCGACCTCAGCGGGCTGCCGATCGCCAACGCGTCGCTCCTGGACGAGGCCACCGCCGCCGCGGAGGCGATGACGCTGATGCGTCGCGGCAACCGGGCCAAGGAGTCCTCCGGTCCGGGCGCGGCGCTGCTGGTGGACGTCGACGTGCTGCCCCAGACCAAGGCGGTGCTCGCCACCCGGGCGAACCCGCTCGGCCTGCGCATCGTCGAGGCCGACCTGTTCGCCGGTGAGCCGGGGGAGGCCATCGAGAACGCCCTGATCGCCGCCGGCGCGGACGGCGTGTTCGGCGTCGTCGTCCAACTGCCCGGCGCCTCGGGGGTGCTGCGCGATCTGGCGCCCCTGGCCGCCGCCGCGCACGATCGGGGCGCGCTGGTGTGTGCGGCCGCCGACCTGTTGTCGCTGACCGTGATCACCCCGCCGGGGGAGTGTGGCGCCGACGTCGTGGTCGGTTCGAGCCAGCGCTTCGGCGTCCCGCTGGGGTACGGCGGCCCGCACGCGGCGTTCATGGCGGTGCGCGCCGGACTCGAGCGGTCGATGCCGGGCCGGCTGGTCGGGGTGTCCAAGGACGCCGCCGGCGCGCCGGCCTATCGGCTGGCGCTGCAGACCCGTGAGCAGCACATTCGGCGCGAGAAGGCCACCAGCAACATCTGCACCGCGCAGGTGCTGCTGGCCGTGATGGCCTCGATGTACGCGGTCTATCACGGCCCGGCCGGGCTGCGGGCGATCGCCACCCGGGTGGCCGGGCACGCCGACCGGCTGGCCGAGGCGCTGCGCAGCGGTGGGGTCGACGTGGTGCACACGGCCTTCTTCGACACCGTGCTGGCGGGGGTTCCCGGACGGGCGGGGGAGGTGGTCGCGGCCGCATCGGCCGCCGGGGTGCTGCTGCGCCGGGTGGACGACGACCACGTCGCCGTCGCCTGCGACGAGACCACCACCGGGGAGCACCTGGCTGCGGTGGCCAAGGCATTCGGCGTCAGCGCTCCGGCCGGGGCGTCCGAGCTCTCGGTCACGGAGCTGCCGGGGAGCATCCCGGTAGCGCTGCGTCGCACCTCGGACTACCTCACCCACCCGGTGTTCCACGCCCACCACAGCGAGACGGCGATGTTGCGCTACCTGCGCCGGCTGGCGGACGTGGACTACGCCCTCGACCGGGGCATGATCCCGCTGGGTTCGTGCACCATGAAGCTCAACGCCACCACCGAGATGGAGCCGGTGACCTGGCCCGAGTTCGCCGGGCTGCACCCCTACGCCCCGGCAGCCCACGCCGCGGGGACCCGTGAGCTGGTCGCCCAGCTGGAGGCCTGGCTGACGGAGATCACCGGCTATGACGCGGTGAGCATCCAGCCCAACGCCGGCTCACAGGGCGAGTTCGCCGGCCTGTTGGCGATCCGGGGCTACCACGCCGCCCGGGGGGACGCCGAGCGCGACGTCTGCCTGATCCCCTCCAGCGCGCACGGCACGAACGCCGCCAGCGCCGTGATGGCCGGGATGCGCGTGGTCGTCGTGGCCTGTGACGAGAACGGCAACGTCGACCTGCCCGATCTGCGCGCCAAGATCGCCGAACACGGGCCACGGCTGGCCGCGATCATGATCACTTACCCGTCGACCCACGGGGTCTTCGAGGAGACCGTCGGTGAGTTGTGCGCCGCGGTACACGACGCCGGCGGCCAGGTCTACGTGGACGGCGCCAATCTCAACGCGCTGGTGGGTCTGTCGCAGCCCGGTCGGTTCGGGGCCGACGTGAGCCACCTGAACCTGCACAAGACGTTCTGCATCCCGCACGGCGGCGGCGGCCCCGGCGTGGGACCGGTCGGCGTCCGGGCGCATCTGACGCCGTACCTGCCGGGTCACCCGATGGACGACGCCCCCGCCCGCGACGTCACCGGCGGCCCGGTCTCGGCGGCGCCGTTCGGGTCGGCGGGCATCCTGACCATCTCGTGGGCCTACATCCGCATGATGGGCGCGGCAGGCCTGTCGCGGGCCACGGCCGTGGCCCTGCTCAACGCCAACTACATCGCCACCCGGCTGCGCGAGCACTACCCGGTGCTCTACAGCGGACGCGACGGCCTGGTCGCTCATGAGTGCATCCTCGATCTGCGCCCGTTGACCAAGGCGACCGGCGTCACCGTGGACGACGTGGCGAAACGCTTGATCGACTACGGCTTCCACGCCCCGACGATGTCGTTCCCGGTGGCCGGCACCCTGATGGTCGAACCCACCGAGAGCGAGGACCTGGCCGAGCTCGACCGGTTCTGTGACGCCATGATCGCGATTCGGGCCGAGGCCGATCGGGTTGCGCGCGGCGACTGGCCGGCAGACGACAACCCGCTGCACAACGCTCCGCACACCGCGGTGTCGCTGACCGCGGACTGGACCCACCCCTACTCGCGGGCCGAGGCGGTCTTCCCCGGTGGGCAGGACCCGGCCCGCAAGTACTGGCCGCCGGTGCGCCGGATCGACGGTGCCTACGGCGACCGGCACCTGGTGTGTTCCTGCCCGCCGCCGGAGGCCTACGCCTGATCAGCGCCTGCTCAGTGCCTGATCAGCCGGCCAGGGTCAGGGTCGACCCGCGCTCGGACTTGTCGACCTCGAGGCGCACCCCGATCCGCTGTCGCAGCTCGGCCAGGTGCGAGACGATGCCGACCGCCCGGCCGCCCGAGCGCAGGTCGTCGAGGGTGTCCATCACCTCGTCGAGGGTGTCCTCGTCGAGTGAGCCGAACCCCTCGTCGATGAACAGGGTGTCCAGGTGCACCCCACCGGCCTCGGCCGAGACCACGTCGGCCAGCCCGAGGGCCAGCGCCAGCGAGGTGTAGAACGCCTCCCCGCCCGACAGCGTCGAGGTCGCCCGGCGAACCCCGGTCCAGGCGTCCATCACCTCCAGGGTGAGGCCGGCGCGTCCTCGGCCGCGGCCGGCGGCGTCGGTGTGTACCAGGGCGTACCGGCCGCCGGACATCTGGGCCAATCGCACGGTCGCGGCCGAGGCCACCTGCTCGAGCCGGGCGGCCAGGACGTAGGCCGACAGGGACATCCGCAACGTGTTGTCGCCACCGGTGCCGTCCAGGCAGCGCGTCAGATCATCGAGGGCGGCGAACTCCTCGGTGAGCGGTGCGGAGGACTCGAGGTGACGGACCAGCTGGTCACGCAGCTGCTCGACCTCGGCCAGCGCGCTCTCGCACAGCGCGGCGCGGCGCAGGGCCTCCTGCTCGCGCAGGGTCACGTGCTCACCGCCCAGGCTCAGCTGCCGCATCGCCTCGCCGTCCAGCACGGCTGCATCACCGTCGTGCAGCACCGTGAAGCGCTCGTCGGTGAGTTGCTCGTCGACCGACTCGGCCTCGACCGTGTGCTCGATGACGGCGCGCTCGAGCACCGCCATGGCACCGTCGTCCAACACGGCGGCGACGGCCTCGTCGAGGCCGCTGAACCCGCCCTGCGCGGCGGCGAGGCGGGCGGCGTCCTCGACCGTCGACAGGTGGTGGGCGGCGTCCCGCAGCTGGGCGTGGGCGGTGAGGGCTGCCTCGACCAGCTCGCGCCGCCGCCGAGCGTGGCCCAGGGCAGCGTCGACCGCGGCGGCATCGTCGAGTACCTCGTCGGAGCCCTCCCCACGGCGAGCACCCAGGCGCTCGGCGAGCCGGCTCGCGACCGCCGCTGCCTGCGCTCGTAGCACGGCGCGTTGTTGCTCAGCGGTCTGCGTGTGCGCGTTCGCCTGGTCGAGCCGGGCGCGCGCCTGGCCGGCGTCACGGCGGCGCTGCTCGGCGAGCTCCTGCAACGAGATCACCTGAGCCGCAGCCGATCGCGAGACGGCCAGCTGGTGCGCCGCCTGACGGCTCTGCGCCGCTGCCGTCGCTGCGTCGAGTCCACCAGCGGCCTCGGCCTGGGCCTGCAGGGCCGCCTCGGTGGCGGCGCGGCGGGCCACCAGCTGCGACACCTCGTCGGTGGCCTGATCGGCCGCAGCCCGAGCCGCGGTCTCGTCCTGAGGGCTCACCGCGTCCGGTGCGGGGGCGGCCGGTGCGGGGTGCTCGGTGGCTCCGCACACCCGGCAGGGCTGCCCCTCGTCGAGCGTGGCGGCCAGCTCGGCGGCCAACCCGTCCAGGCGGCGTTCGCGCACGTCCAGGTAGTGCTCACGCGCGGTCAGGGCCTCCTGGCGGGCGCGCACCAGCCCGGAGTCCAGCTCGGTCAGCTGCGCCTGCAGCCGATCACGTTCGTGCACCGCCGTCTCGCGGACGCGAGCCTGATCGAGCGCCATCTGATCGGCGTCCACCGTCGCGGCGACGAGGCGAGCGGCGGCGCAGTCCGTGTCGGCCTGATCCGTGGCGGTCAGCGCCTCGGCCAGTGCGCTGTTCGCCCGCTCCAGATCGACCCGGCCACGGTCGACGGTCTGCTCGACCTGGTCGAGGTCGGCAGCGATCCGGTCGCGCTCGGCCAACACCGGCACCGCCGCTGCGAGCGAGTCGAGCTCGGTGGTGATCCGGTCGCGTTCACCGGCCCAGTGCGTCGCGAGGTCGGTGGCCTCGAGATCGGTGGATTCGAGGTCGGTGGCGCGGCCTTCGGGAGCCGAGATCAGTTGCGCCGCCAGGGGTTCCAGTCGGACTCGTGCCGCGAGGGTGCCACTGCGGGCCTGCGACAAGGCCCCCAACAGGGCCGACATCGGGGCCGCACGCCGGGCGGCGTCCAACCGGGCCCGCACGAGCTCGATCTCGCCGGCTCGGGCCTCCACGGTCTGCTGACGCTCGATGAGCGTCGAGAACTGCGTCGCCAGCTGGGTCATGGCCTGAGCCTGGGCCAGCCGAACCTCGAACTTCTCTGCCTCGGCAGCCGCCTCGAGGTGGTCGTTGACCGCCTGCTCACGCAGCGGCCCGAGGGTCGTCACCAGGTCGTCCACGCGCCGGAGCGCGTCGGCATCGCCCGAATCGGCGGACTCGGCGGACTGGGCGGGGGCCTGCAGGGTGGTCGAGGCCGGTAGCGAGCGCAGGGCGACGGTGGCGGCCTGCTCGGCCTGGGCGAGCAGGGTGGCGGTGCGACGGTCGACGGAGTCCAATCGTGCACGGGCGGTGGCGCGATGGTCGCGGATCCAGTCCTGCACCGCGGTGTAGCGGTCGGTGGCGAAGATCTTCTCCAGCAGGGTGCGCCGGGTCTCGGCGTCCGCCCGCAGGAACGCGGCGAACTCGCCCTGCGGCAGCAGCACGAGCTTGGTGAACTCCTCCGGCCCCATACCGAGCACGTCCTGCAGCAGGTGACCGGCCTCGTCGAGCCGCGTGGTGCGCGGCTGCCAGCCCTGGTCCTGCCACTCCTGCACGATCACCCGTGCCTGCGTGGTCGTCGTCCCGGAGCCGCGCTTCTTGGGCCGCTCCCACGAGGGTGAACGACGTACCAGCAGCCGGCGGGGCCCGACAGAGAACTCGAGTTCGACCTCGGGCATCTCGGCGGCCTCGGCATAGTGGCTGCGCAGCCCGGTGACCGTGGCCCGCGGCCCCGGCACCCGCCCGAACAAGGCGAAACAGACCGCATCGAGCACGCTGCTCTTGCCCGCACCGGTCGAGCCGTGCAGCAGGAAGAGCCCGGCCGCCGAGAGGTTGTCGAAGTCGACGACCTGGCGGTCGCGAAACGGGCCGAAGGCCTGGATCTCGAGCCGGTGCAGTCTCACGAGACCTCCCGACCCTGATCCGGCTGGTGCTCAGGGCCGGAAGCCGATGCCTGGTCGGCACGATGCCGCGGAGTGTGGAGCACACTCACCCCGCGGGCGTCGAGATCGGCCAGCCGCGAGGCGGTGAGCGCCTGGGACAGCCACGACGTCTCGCGATCGTCGGCCGGCCGCGACCGCACGTGCTCGAGAAACGAGGTACAGACGGCCAGATCGTCCCGTCCGGCCAGGCGCTGGGTGTAGGCACGGTCGACGAGCACCACGCGGCCCAGGTCGTCCACCGGCTCGAACCGCAGCTCGAGGGTGTGCGGGAACCGGGTGCGCAGCTTGTCGATCGTGCGGGCCGGGCGATGGGGGTCGGTCAACGTGACCTGGCACCAGGACTGCTCGTGCTGGGCGAGGTCGCCGCGCCAGAGCAACTCTTCGAGGTTGCCGCGTAGCAGCGCCAACCGCCGCGGCACCGGGGCATCGACCGGCTCGACCGCTTCCAGCCCGTCGCGACCCAGGTGCACCAGGTAGCTGCCCTTGGTGTGGGCGTGCTCGGAGAACGAGTACGCCAGCGGCGACCCGCTGTAGCGCACCGCCTCGGCCAGCCGCTGCCGTCCGTGCAGGTGGCCCAGGGCCACGTAGTCGAATCCCTCGAACAGCGCGAGCGGTACCGAGGCGACGCCGCCGACGGCGATGTCGCGCTCGCTGTCGCTGCCCTGACCACCCACCACGAAGGTGTGAGCCGCCACCACCGAACGGGTGCCCGCCGGCTGCGTGGCCAGGTCGGCCCGGACGGCGTCGAGAGCCGCCCCCAGCACCGCCGCGTGGCTGTGGCCGCTGCCGAGCACCCCGGCCGCGAACGCCGGCTCGAGGTACGGCAGGGGATAGATGGCCACCGGCCCGAACCGATCCTCGAGCACCACCGGCTCGGCGCACCGGTGGGCATCGGTGCGGATGTGCACCCGGGCCGACTCCAGCAACCGCGAGCCGAACGACAGCCGGGTGGCGGAGTCGTGATTGCCCCCGGTGAGGATCACGCTCGCCCCGGTCGCCGCGAGCCGCGCCAGCGCGTCGTCCAGCAGGGCGACCACGTCAACCCCCGGCAACGCCCGGTCGTAGATGTCGCCCGCGACCAGCACGACGTCCACCTGTTCGGACCGCACCACCTCGACCAGGTGATCGAGGACGGCGGCCTGGGCGTCGAGCATGCCGACGCGATGGAACGAACGGCCCAGGTGCCAGTCGGAGGTATGCAGGATGCGCACGGGACCGACTCTAGGGATGCCCACCGACAGTTGCCGGGAGCCCACCCCGAGCAATGCCGATCCGCCCCGCGATCGATCCTGACGTGATGCCCTGAACCGACATCTTCCCGGCGGGTCGCTCCCTGTGCTTCCGTTGAGCCGTGGGCGACGAGGTGCAGGACATCGTGTACACGCGGGAACAGCGACTGCGCTACCGCGAGAAGGTCCAGCTGTGCCTGGACGTGTTCGAGCGCATGCTCACCTCGGCCACCTTCGACGCGCGAAAACCGCTGACCGGCCTCGAGGTGGAACTCAACCTGGTCGATGCCGGCTACCAGCCGCAGCTGAACAACATGGCCGTGCTCGAGGAGATCGCCGATCCGTCGTTCCAGACCGAACTGGGCGCCTACAACATCGAGCTCAACGTGCCGCCGCGCTCGCTCGCCGCCGACGCCTACCCCCTGCTCGAGGACGATCTGCGCGCCAGCCTGAACGAGGCCGAGTCCAAGGCCAACCGCACCGGCGCGCACATCGTCATGGTGGGCATCCTGCCGACGCTGATGGTCGAGCACCTGCAGGGCGACGCCTGGATGAGTCCCTCGGCCCGGTACGCGGCCCTGAACGACTCGATCCTGGCCGCCCGGGGTGAGGACATCCACCTCGACATCAGTGGCGTCGAGCGACTCGACGTCCTCTCACCCAGCCTGGCGCCCGAGTCGGCCTGCACCAGCGTGCAGTTGCACCTGCAGGTCGATCCGGCCGAGTTCGCACCGACCTGGAATGCCGCCCAGGTGCTCGCCGGCCCCCAGCTGGCCCTGGGCGCCAACTCGCCCTACTTCTTCGGCCGTGAGCTGTGGCGCGAGACCCGCATCGAACTGTTCACCCAGTCGACCGACACCCGCCCGCTGGAGCTGAAGAACCAGGGCGTGCGGCCGCGGGTGTGGTTCGGCGAACGGTGGATCACCTCGATCTTCGACCTGTTCGAGGAGAACGTCCGCTACTTCCCGGCGCTGCTGCCCGAGGTGAGCGACGAGGACCCCGTCGCCGAATTCGAGGCGGGCCGCGCCCCGAAGCTGCAGGAGCTGCGGCTGCACAACGGCACCATCTACCGCTGGAACCGGCCGGTCTACGACGTGGTGGACGGCGAGCCGCACGTGCGCGTCGAGAACCGGGTGCTGCCGGCGGGCCCGACGGTGATCGACATCCTGGCCAACGCGGCGTTCTACTACGGCGTGCTGCGGGTGCTGACCGAGGAGGAACGTCCGGTCTGGTCGAACCTGACCTTCCCGGCGGCCGAGGAGAACTTCACCGAGTGCGCCCGGCGCGGTATGGACGCCCGGGTGTACTGGCCGGGCATCGGCGAGGTGACGATCGACGAGCTGGTGCTGCGTCGTTTGCTGCCCATGGCTCATGAGGGCCTGGAGCGCTGGGGCGTCTCGTCCAGCGCGGCGTCCCGCTATCTCGGGGTGATCGAGGGGCGCTGCACCACCGGACGCAACGGCGCCGGCTGGCAGGTCGAGGCGGTGCAGCGCTTCGAGGAGCGCGGCGACGACCGGACGACGGCACTCGGCAAGATGCTGGAGCGCTACTGCGAGGGCATGCACTCCAACGAACCGGTGCACACCTGGCCGCTGCCCTGACCCCGAGACCCTGTCGAAGATCGCTGTCCGGGAGCCGGATTCGGGACCAAAACCCGATAATCCGGATCCGAAACGATGATCAAGGTCATCAGGTGGGTGGAGTGCCTTAGCCTGACCGTCGACACACACGATCGTTCGTTGGCGAAGGAGATTGCCGTGGCCGAGGGCCTGCGTCACAAGGTGGTGCTCGACGAGTCCGAGATGCCCACCCAGTGGTACAACATCGTCCCGGATCTGCCGGCCCCCCCGCCGCCGGCACTGCACCCGGGCACGCTGCAGCCGGCCGGGCCGGACGACTTCGCGCCGCTGTTCCCGATGGAACTGATCATGCAAGAGGTCACCACCGAGCGGTTTGTGGACATCCCGGACGAGGTGCAGGACGTCTACAAGCTCTGGCGCCCCTCGCCGCTGTACCGGGCGCACCGGCTCGAGAAGGCGCTCGGCACCACGGCCAAGATCTACTACAAGTACGAGGGCGTCTCACCGGCCGGCTCGCACAAGCCGAACACCGCCGTCCCGCAGGCGTACTACAACGCCAAGGCGGGCGTGCGGAAGCTGACCACCGAGACCGGTGCCGGCCAGTGGGGCACCGCGCTGAGCTTCGCCTGCTCGCTGTTCGGCCTGGAGTGCGAGGTGTGGCAGGTCGGCGCCAGCTACGACCAGAAGCCCTATCGCCGCATGATGATCGAGACCTTCGGCGCCACCGTGCACCGCTCGCCGTCGCCGCTGACCGAGGCCGGCAAGGCGATCATGGCCCAGCAGGAGAACCACCCCGGCTCGCTCGGCATCGCGATCAGCGAGGCCGTCGAGGTCGCCGTCCAGAACGAGGACGTCAAGTACGCCCTGGGCAGCGTGCTCAACCACGTGCTGCTGCACCAGACGGTCATCGGCGAAGAGACGCTGCTGCAGCTGGCCAAGATCGACGAGACGGCCGACGTGATCATCGGCTGCGCCGGCGGCGGCTCGAACTTCGCCGGCCTGGCGTTCCCGTTCCTGCGGGGAACGCTGGCGACCGGCAGTGGTCCCGTGGTGCGCGCCGTCGAGCCCGAGAGCTGCCCGTCGCTGACCCGGGGCACCTACGCCTACGACTTCGGCGACACTGCCGGCACCACCCCGCTGATGAAGATGCACACCCTGGGCCACGGCTTCGTGCCCGACCCGATCCACGCCGGTGGCCTGCGCTACCACGGCATGTCGCCGCTGCTCTCGCACGTCTACGAGCTGGGCCTGCTCGAGGCGCTCGCGGTGCCGCAGACGGAGTGCTTCGCGGCGGCGATCCAGTTCGCCCGCACCGAAGGCATCGTGCCCGCGCCGGAGAGCTCGCACGCGCTCGCCGCCGCGATCCGGGAGGCCCACAAGGCCACCGCGGAGGGCAAGGAGACGGTGATCGTGACGGCGCTGAGCGGGCACGGCCACTTCGACCTGGCCGCCTACGACGCCTACCTCAACGGGCGCATGGTCGACGAGAACCCGGACGACAGCCGCTTCGCCGCCTCACTCGCCGAGCTGCCGAAGGTCGACGCCTGACCCGGCCCCGACGTCGACGCTCATTTCGTGATCATGCAATCCGTGCACGAAACGTGCACGGATTGCATGATCACGGCGGGGGTTTGTGATGTTTGATCCTGCTGACGAGACCTTCCTCGCCGACCCGTATCCGACCTTCGCTGCGCTGCGTGAGCAGGGGCCGGTGCACCACCACCCCGGCCTCGGCCTGCACCTGGTGTTCACCCACGCCGGGTGCGACGCGGTGCTCCGCGACCGGGGCCTGGGCCGGATCTGGCGCGACCGCGAGCCGGCCGAGGTGTTCCCGGCCTTCAACCTGCTGCACCAGACCTCGATCCTCGAGAGCGAACCGCCCACGCACACCCGGCTGCGCCGACTCGTGGCGGGCGCCTTCGGTCGCGGCCACGTCGAGCGGATGCGGCCGTGGATCGGTGAGCTGGCCGACCGGCTGGTCGGCGAACTCGCCGAACGACTGGCGGACGGCGAGGCGAGCGTCGACTTCATCGCCACCGTCGCCGAACCGGTTCCGGTCGAGGTGATCGCCGAGCTGCTCGGCGTCCCGCAGGCCGACCGTCACCTGTTGCGGCCGTGGTCGAACGCGATCGTGAAGATGTACGAGTACGGGCTGGACACGCCGGGGCAGCAGGCCGCCGAGCAGGCCTCGGCCGCGTTCGTGGCCTACCTGCGCGACCTCGTCGCCGAACGCCGGGCCGCCCCACGCGAGAACGACATGATCACCGACCTGGTGGCGGCGACCGCCGACGTCGAGGGCACGCCCAGCAAGCTCACCGAGGACGAGGTCATCGGCACCTGCGTGTTGCTGCTGATGGCCGGGCACGAGGCGACGGTGAACGTCTCGGCCAACGGCCTGCTCGCGCTGCTCGATCGTCGTGAGGCGTGGCACCGTGTGGTCGACGACCCCGACGTGGTGCCCGGGGCGGTGGAGGAGATGCTGCGGTTCGACTCCTCACTGCAGCTGTTCGAGCGGACGGCGACCCGCGAGGTCGAGGTGGCCGGCGTGCGGATCGAGCCCGGCCAGAAGGTCGCGGTGCTCTTGGGCGCAGCCAACCGCGACCCGGCGGTGTTCGCCGACCCGGACCGCTTCGACGTGGCGCGCACGCCCAATCCCCACCTGGCTTTCGGCGCCGGGATCCACTTCTGCCTGGGCGGGCCGCTGGCTCGGGTCGAACTGCAGGCGACGCTGGACGCCGTCCGTCGTAAGGTTCCCGACGCGGTGCTTGCACGGCCCCCGCGGCGGCGACAGGAGTTCGTCATCCGCGGGTTGCACGCGCTGGAGATCGCGCGGGACGACTGACCCCTGCGTCGGCGTCCGAGGGAGGGCACCATGGCGGCCGACCGAGCAGCCGAGGTCACCCAGGACGCCGCCCGAGACGTGGGTGATCACCCCGTGGTCCAGGCGGGTGCCCGGATCGGGTACGCCGTGTCCGGGATGATCCACGTGGTGATCGGCTGGATCGCCGGCCGGCTCGCACTGGGTGGGGGAGGCGGTTCGGCCGACCAGAGCGGTGCCTTGACCACGCTGGCCGACAACGGCCCCGGGCGCGTGATGCTCTGGGTGGCCGTGACGGGGTTCGTGCTGCTGGCGGTCTGGCAGGTCAGCGAGGCAGTGCTGCGCCGGCCGGTGGGTGAGCGATTGAAGGCATCGGGCACGACGGCGCTCTACCTGGCCCTGGGCTGGAGCGCCTTCGGCTTCGCGCGGGGCCAGGGTTCGTCGTCCCGGGAGACCTCGGTCGATGTCACGGCTCGCCTGATGGCGGTCACGATGGGCCGGCTGCTGGTGGCCCTGGTCGGCGTCGGGGTGCTGGTCGTCGGGGTGCATCACGTCTACAAGGGTTGGAGCGCGGGGTTCGTCACCGACCTGCGGCGCAACCCCGGCCGGTGGGCCGTCGGGGCGGGACGTGTCGGGTATGCCGCCAAGGGCATCGCGCTCGTGCTGGTGGGGGTGTTGCTGGTGAGTGCGGCGCGCCACGGTCAGGCGGGGGAGTCGACCGGGCTGGACGGCGCGCTGCGCCGGCTGCTCGAGCTGCCCTATGGCAGGTGGCTCCTGCTCGTGGTGGCGGTGGGGTTGGCCGCGTTCGGCGTCTACTGCGGGGTGCGGGCGCGCCTGGCCAGGCTCTGACGCCGAGTCTCGACGCCAGGGATCAGACGCCGCGTCTCAGACGTGGGAGTAGCCGAGTGCCCGGGTGATGCGGTGCAGATAGGGCTCGAGCGCCGTCCGGTCGAACGGGGCGACCGAGGTCTGGCACTGCACCGCGAGCTGCTCCAGGAAGTCGAGCTGGTCGGCCATCGAGTCGAGCTGCAGGTCGATCGGGCCGAGGTGGTCGGACAACGCCATCGACTGGCGGTGTCGCAGTACCAGGATGCGCCACTGGCCCAGGAAGTGGCGGAACTCGCTCATCAGCCGGCCTGCTTCGCGGATCCGGGTGGCGACCGTGCCGAGTGAGAGGTTGACCTCTTCGATCTCGTGTCCCATCGCCAGGACGCCCACCCGCACCGCCTCGCAGAGCCGGGGGATCTCGGCCAGTGAGCTCACCGGCGCGACGCCGTCGATCACCTCGGCGGCGAAGGCGCCGACCATCTCGGTGTGCAGCCGGGCGAGGGCGATCCGGAAACCCAGTTCGGCGACCTCGTGGCGCAGCGCGGTCAGCTCGGGGGTCAGACCGTGCAGCGCCTCGACGGCCGAGGCCATGGGATGGCCCATCACCCGGGCCACGTTGAGCAGCACCGGGCTGGTGTCGACCACGCTGGTGGAGGCCGCGCGGGCCGCCTCGACCGAGGCCGACAGGCTGCTGGCCTGCTGGTACACGGTCGCGGTGGCCGGCCCGAGCTGGTCGATCAGGCCCCGGTAGCCGCCGAGGCGGTACACCAGGTGTTCGAGCTGGTCGTTGACCTGGGTCGCCGTCTGCAGGATGTCGGCGAGCGGGCCGGTGGCATGCGGCCGGGCGAAGGTCGTGGTCAGCAGCTCGCCTCGAGCGGCCACCTCGCCGGGCAGCGCCGCCAGCATGAACTCGTCGTAGTCGGCAAAGCCGAGCCGGGCCAGTTCGCGTTCGATCTGTTGGGCTCCGGCGAGGGCGATCTCGGGGCGCGACATCCGCTGGTGGGTGGCCAGGTCGCGCTCGAAGGCCACGACGCTGCTGTACAGGGCACTCGCGGCGGCGGCCAGCGGCCCACCGGGGGCCATACGCACCGAGAGGAAGTCGTCGCCGAGTGGGGTGACGGTGGCGAAGACGCGATAGGACGCGCCGTCCTTGGCCAGGTTGTTCACGTAGGCGGCCATGGGTCGACCCGTGAGCAGCCGGTCCCACATCAGGCGGAAGGCGCCCGACGGCATGCCGGGGTGGCGCACCACGCTGTGTGGCGAGCCGACGAGTTCCTCGGCGTGGAAACGTGAGATCCGCATGAAGACCGAATTGCCGGTCTTGATGACTCCGCGACGGTCTGTGGTGGAAAAGAACAGTTCGTCAGGGCGGACGTAGCGTTCTTCGCCCGTGGGCGCAGGTGATTCCGACCGCATGACGCCAGATTGTGCCTGGTCGGTCGCGCTTTGTGCAGTCTTTTCGTGACACTGAGTATGTTGATCTTCACTAAGGGAGATCAACACGGGGCACGATCTGGTCGTCCCCGCTCGAGGCGGGCGCTCCGCCGTCCGACATCAAGGGTGTGGCCACTGTTGACCGCGGCACGCGGGTGGTGTTGCGCGCCGCCCACCGGACCGTGCCCTTGCGCACGCTCGCCTCGGTGTCGCTGGAGGGCTCCTGGTCGGTGCCGGTGATGACCGAGGCGCTGTGCGCCGTCCGGGGGACCGTCGAGGTTCAGACGCCGATGGGTGTGGTGACCTGCGAGGCCGAGGTGGTGCACGTCGAGAGCGGCGTTCACTCGGGCATGGTGTTGCGCTCCGTGCGAGATTCCGCGGTGCATCAGGTGCAGCGCCGCTCGCATGTGCGCGTCGCCGTGGACCTGCCCCTGCGCGCTGCGGCGCTGGCCGGTGGGCGCCCGGGGTGCCCGGAGGAGTTCAGCGGCCGCACCGTCAGCATCGGCGGTGGGGGAGTCTCGATCGCGTGGGACCAGGCCGTGCCGCTGACCCTCGGCGCCCGCGTGTTCGTCGAACTCCAGCTGCCGGACGCCGGGCTGGTGCCGGCCGTTGTCCGGGTGGTCGCCGGGGACGACCAGCGGGTGCGGGTGGCCTTCGTCGATGTCGCCCCGATCGACGTCGAGCGGCTGGTGGCGCTGGTGTTCCGGGTGCAGCGCGAACAGCTGGCCGAGCGCCGCCGGGGGCGGATGCCCTCGCGCTGAACGGCGTGCACCGATGCGCGCCCCTGCGAGGTGGGACCGGCGCGACTAGAGTCGGCCGGCGTGAGCGACCCCGTGAACCTGACCGACGTGCCCAGACCGGACGGCGTGCGGGGCATGGCCCTGGTGCGGCCGCCTGGCCCGTTGCTCGATCAGGGCATCGTCACCCACATCTCGCGCAGCCCGGTCGACCTCGACCTGGCCCTGGATCAGCACGCCGGGTATGTGGCCGCGCTGGAGCGTCACGGGTGGCGCTCGGTCGTGGTGTCACCGGCCGACGCGCACCCGGACGCCGTCTTCATCGAGGACACCGTCGTGGTGGTCGACGACCTGGCCGTGCTGACCCATCCGGGCGCGCTGGAGCGCCGTGGCGAGGTGGTGGGCACCGAGTCGGCCCTCGGCGACCTGGGCCTGACGGTGGCACGCATCGAGGCGCCGGGCACGCTGGACGGCGGCGATGTGTTGCAGGTCGGGCTCGTGGTCTACGTCGGTCTGGGTGGCCGGACCAACGCCGAGGGCATCGCCCAACTGAGCCGCCTGCTCGCATCGCGGGGGCGCACCGTGGTCACGGTTCCGCTGCTCGAGGTGCTGCACCTGAAGTCGGCGCTGACGGCGCTGCCGGACGGTCGACTGATCGGGTTGCCGTCACTGATCGAGGCCACGTCGCTGCCCACGATCGTGGTTCCGCCGGAGGAGGAGGGTGCCCACGTCGTCCCGCTCGGTGGCGCCACCGTGCTGATGTCCGCCTCGGCGCCCCGGACGGCGCAGCTGCTGGCGGATCAGGGCCTGCGTCCCGAGGTGGTCGAGATCGGCGAGTTCGAGAAGCTCGAGGGCTGCGTCACCTGCCTGAGTGTGCTGATCAGCAGCTGACCCCGTCTTCGTCGAGACCGCTGCTGCGTCAGGGATCTAGCCTGGGGTAGGCGCTGCAGGAGGGAGGGGTCATGCCGATTCCCCTGGGGATCACGCGCATCAATCGACGTTTCCTCAACCCGGTGACCCTGAAGCTGGTCGGCCTGGCCTCGTTGGTCGACCTCGAACACGTCGGGCGGGTGTCGGGCCGGGTGCTGCACACGCCGCTGATGGCCTTCCGCGACGGCGACGAGGTCACGGTGGCGCTGACCTATGGCTCCGACGTGCAGTGGTTGAAGAACGTGCGCGCGGCGGGTGGGGCGCGGATGCGCTTCGGGCGGGACGTCGTCCTGCTGGGGCCACCGCGCGTGCTGGACGCCGAGACCGGGCTGGCCCGGGTTCCGCAGCCGCAACGGAGTCTGCTGCGCTGGCCGATCCAATGCCACGAGTTCATCGCGCTGCCGGTGCTGCCGGACGGCCCACGATGACTTCGGCCGACGTCGGGGACGAGGCAGTCCAACGGCCCCGTGAGTCTGCGCTGTTGGTGACGATCGGCGAGGCCGAACCGGTCGTCGGCGCGCTGCGGGTCCGGTTGGACGCCGCCGCCGCGGCGCGGGTCCCAGCGCACGTCACGGTGCTGTGGCCCTTCCTGCCGGCGGATGCGGTCGACCACAGGGTGCTGGATCGCCTGGCGACGCTCTTCGCGGCTCACCCGCCGTTCGACGTGCGGTTCGAACGCACGGCCTGGTTCGACGACACGGTGCTCTGGCTCGCGCCACTACCTCGGGAGCCGTTCGTCGAGCTGACCCGAGCCGTGTGGAACGCCTACCCGCAGTGCCCGCCCTACGGCGGTCGCCACGCAGGCGAGCACCCGCATCTGACGATCGGGGATCGCCGGCCGGTGGCTGACCTGCTGGAGGCAGAACAGGTGGTGCTGCCACAGCTGCCGATCTCGGCGCGGGTCGAGCAGGTGACCTTGATGGCGCAGGACTCACGACAGGGCAGCTGGGCGGTGGTGACCGCCTTTCCGTTGGGGTGAAGAATCGCCCGCATGATGATTCGACCCGCCACCCTGGCGGCCATCGCGCGTGGCGAGGTGGACCTCGCCTTCCGACGCTGGGACCGGCCCCGGGTGGTGGTCGGCACCCGGATGCGCACCGCAGTCGGCGTCCTCGAGGTGACCTCGGTCGACCAGGTCGCGCCCAGCCGGATCACCGCGGCCGAGGCGCGACGGGCGGGTGAGGTCTCGCTGGTGGCGTTGCGAAAGGCCTTGGAGGCCAGGGCGGAACGGCCGGTGTACCGGGTGGGGTTGCGGTTCGGTGGGGAGGATCCTCGGGCTGCACTGCGCCGCAGTGTGCCGTCGTCAGAGGAGATCGCCGAGATCCGTCGGCGCCTCGATCGACTCGACCGGGCGTCGTCCATCGGGGCCTGGACGGCGGCCACGCTGGCCGCGATCGACGCCTCGCCAGGGGTGCGAGCCCCGGACCTGGCGGCCGCCTTCGGGCGGGACACGCCCAGCTTCAAGCGGGACGTGCGCAAGTTGAAGGAACTCGGACTGACCGAGTCGCTCGACATCGGCTACCGGCTCTCGCCGCGCGGATTCGCCGTGGTGGACGACGGCGGGCCGGCACGCGATCGGCCCGCGCCGCCGTCCGGGACGTCGCTACCCCGGATCGGTGCCCCCGCCAGCCGGGCGCTGAACGCCGCCGGGTACACCACCCTCGAGAGTCTGGACGGCGTGGCCGTGGCCCACCTGCTCGCGCTGCACGGCGTCGGGCCGATCGCCATCGACCGGTTGCGTCCGGCGTTGGCAGCGATCGGATTGGCCTTCGCGGGGGAGTGAGGCGGGACATCCTGCGTTGCGACCCCGCCCTCCGAGCCGAGTACGCCGCCGTGAAATGCGCTCTGGCAGAACGGGATCTCGACTCCATGGACGAGTACATCGCCGGCAAGAACGCCGTGCTCCAGAAGATCCTGGACGCTGCGGGCCTGGCATCGGAGGACATCGAGGCCATCGCTGCTGTGAACCCCGCCGGGTAGGCATCGGGGATGTGGCCGGCTGACTACTCGGCCTGGTCGATGGCATACCGCACGGTGACGCGATGTGTTCCGGCGTCGATCACCAGATCGATGGCGCCGGTGATGCCGGCCAACTCAGCAGTTCCCGTGCCAGGCACCAGCTCGTACCGCAGCTCGTAGCCGCCCTGGTTCATGGACCCGAACTGGTGCAGCGCCACCTGGCCACGGTGCCCATCGATGATGCCGTCGAACACCTCGAGGGCGACGTAGCCGGCGTTGCCGCTCTGCGGGTCACCCGCCGAGAGCATGACGCCGCGACTGCTGCCCTGCATGCCGCCCGACCAGGTCTTGGTGAAGTCGAACCGGCCAGTCGCCTCGAGCAGGCCGTCGGCCGGGGTCAGATCGATCGAGAACTCCGCTGTGGTCTGGTGGCTCGAGGTGCTCTCGGAGGTCATGATCGAACCCTATCCGGCGGTCACAATCGCAGCTTGAAGCCCTCGTGTGAGGCAGTGAAGCCGAGGCGGCTGTAGAGGCGATGGGAGTCGGCGCGGGTCTTGTCGCTGGTGAGCTGTACCAAGGCGCATCCGCGACCTCGTGCCTCGTCGATGGCCCAGGCCAGCAGCGCGGCACCGATGCCTCGGCCGCGGAGGTCCTCGCACACCCGTACGGCCTCGAGCTGCGCGCGCAGCGAGCCACGCCGGGCCAAGCCGGGGATCAGCGAGAGCTGCAGCGTGCCGATGACCTGGCCGTCATATTCGGCCACCACGAGCACCTCACCGGCATCGGCGTCGATGGCCTGAAACGCTGCCAGATAGGCGGCGCCGTCGGCCTCGCTGCGAATGCCGTCACGCGTCACGCCGAGCTGGTCGGCGGCGATCAGGTCGACGATCGCCGGGACGTCGTCCGCTCGCGCTTGCCGCACAGTCACCGTGAGGTCGCCGGCCGAGAAGGAGTGGGGGAGGGGCATGGCGCCATCGTGCGCGCTCGAGTGAGTCCCGGGTGCCGAACGAGGGCTATACGCCGCGTTTGGCACCCGCACGTCAGCCACCCCGTCGCGTCAGGTAGCGGCGCATGCACACGCGTGGCCACCGGTCGAGCCCATGAGCTGTCTCGTGCTCGCGAATCGCCTGCAGACCCGAACCACAGGTGGCGTCGTCCACGATGTGGAAGCCGCACCGACGCGCGTAGTAAGGCGCATTCCACGGGACATCTCGGAAGGTTGTGAGCGTCAGGGCCAGGACCTTCAGGGCCACTCGCAGCGAGTTCACTCTCCTGTCGACGAGGCTCGAACGATGTCGGTGTGCCCGAAGTCCTCGCCCTTGAAGAGCAAAGGGCGCCCGGACGTTCGGGCCAGGGCGTAGGCGAAGCAATCACCGTAGTTGAGTCGTGCCGGCGATCCGGAGCCCCGGCCGAACCGGGCGTGCGCCTCGCGTGCGACGGTGAGTTGCTGCTCGTCGAACGCGATGACCCGAGCGTTGGCGATGTCCAGAAAGTCATCCAGCAGGCCCTGACGTCGGCTTCCCAGCACGAGGGAAGCCTCGAGCACTGTGCCGGCCGAGATCCATGGTTCGTCGACCGACTCGATCAGGTGGGCAAACTCGGCTGCTTCCTCCTCACCAGCCAGGATGGCCACGATGGCGGAGGTGTCGATGATCATCGGGGAAGCCCGTCGTCGTCGTACAGGTCTGTGTCGCCGAGCAGTGGCTCGTCGACGGCTCGTGCCGGATCGGCCAGAGCCAGCAGGCGGTTCGCTGTGCCTTGTCGGTGCTCTTCGTGGCGTTCGAGTGCCTCTTGCAGCGCCTCACGCACGGCGGCGGTGGCCGACGTCCCGCGCTGGGCGGCCAGGACTCTGGCCAAGCGTCGCACCTCGGGGTCCTTGATGTTCATGCTCGCCATGAGGTGATTCTACCCTGGCAGGGTAGAAGATGGCTCATGGCTCATGGCTCATGGCTCAGTGCCACTGGCCGCGTTCGAGGAGTACCTGACGCAGCACCGCGGGTCGGTCGGTCATCAGCCCGTCCACACCCAGATCGAGCAGTCGGTGCATCTCGTCGGCCTCGTTGATGGTCCACACGTGAACCTGCCAGCCACGTCGATGAGCCCGGGCCACGGTGCGTGGCGAGACCACGGTCAGCCCACGGTGGGTCACCGGGACCTGGGCGACCAGCGCCGAGGTGGACAGTGGGAGGCCGACGACCCAGCTGGCCGCCTCGCGTGTGCCGAGGCTGGTGCACAGCTCGGCACCCATCGCTCGCCGGATCCGCCGCAGCCGGGCATCGCTGAACGAACCGACGCACACCCGATCCACGGCGGAACACCGACGGAGCACGTCGATCAGGGCCGGCACCGCGTCGTCCGCCTTGCAGTCGATGTTCCACCGTGCATCCGGCCACGCACCGAGCAGATCCTCGAGCAGCGGGATCGGTGCCTTGCCCTCGACCAGGGCGGTGCGCACCTGGGACGAGGGCAGCTGCGAGATCCGGCCGGGGCGAGCGCAGGTCCGCTCGAGGTCCTCGTCGTGGAAGGCGACCAGCACGCCGTCCGCCGTGACGTGGACATCGGTCTCGAGGTAGGTGAAGCCGAGGCCGATCGCGTACTCGAAGGCCGACGCGGTGTTCTCGGGGGCCTCGCTGGCTCCGCCTCGATGGGCGAACGCGAGCGGCCCGGGCCAGTCCAGGTAGGGATGCCTCGCCATGCCCCCATCGTTCACTGCCGCCCAGCGCCTCGAGGCAGCAGGGTCGAGGAGCGCATCACACTGCGCGCGGCTGCTCGCCGGAGCGCAGAGTCGTGCCACGCCGCAGGCGCCGGCCCAGGACGTTGGGGATGACGCACCACAGCAGCACGACCACGGGCAGTGCCGGGGGAAGGGCCGTGCCCGACAGCAGGGACCTGGCGTTCTCGTAGAGCGTGATCCAACGCGCCCCGCCGCCGCCGGGGTCGAGCACGGCGAGCAGGGCGGTGACGCTCATCGGGACCACGATGGTCGCGGCCATGGCGAGGACGGGACGCCGGAGCAGCAAGCCCCAGGCGGTTCCCGTTGCCTGAGCGATCACTTGCACCCACACGGCGCCCCACGCCAGGGCCGCTGTGCGGGCGCCAGGTGGCCAGGGTCCGCCGGCAACGGCGGTGGCGGTAGCCGCGATCACGAGACCGGCGACGGCGAAACCCCCCGCCAGCACCGCGGCGGCGACCAGGCGTCGTCCCAGCCGTGCGTCCGACCATGACCTCGACCGGTGCAGGTCGCTGACCAGCAGGACGCCGAAGAACGGCACGAACACCGACACGGTGAGTTGGGCGGGTTGGAGCACCCGCTGGAACTCAGGATTCGAGCTCGCGACGAGCCACGCCGTCCCGGCTGTGAGCGAGAGCGTGAGCACGGTGAGGACTGTGATGCGCCGGCGCATCACCTGCCGGCGGGTCGGGGAGGGGACGAGGGTCATGAGGGTCACGATGCTGTGCCGACACGGTGCTGTCGTCGGCGATCGGTCACCTCGACCCCCGCCTTTGGTAGGGGGTCGGGGTGACCCGGGTTGCTGCCATGGGCGGTCTGCCCGCCCTAGCCTGAACCCATGAGCAGTCCTGGGCCTCGCCGCACGGCTGATGCCCTACGTGACGTGGCGATGGTCGTCGGAGCACTCCTCGCCGGCGCGGTCCTGGTGGCGGTCGGGGATGCCACCGGGCCGGTTCCGGGACTGGTGCCCTGGCAGCTGGACGTCGCGATCGGCGTCCCGGCATGCCTCGCCCTGCTGCTGCGGCGACGATGGCCGCTCGGTCTCGCCGTGCTGATCGTGCCGCTCAGTGCTGTCTCGATCATGGCGAGTGGGGCGGTGTGGGGCGCGGTGTTCGGCGTGGCGCTGCGTCGCCGAGTGACGCTCGCTGCCGGATTCGCGGCCGGCTACGTCGCCACTGCACCGCTGTATCTGACGCTGCAACCGGATCCGCAATACCCGCTGTGGACGGACCTCGTGGTGCGAGGGGTCCTGGCCGGCGCGGCTCTCGGGTGGGGGTTGTATGCCCGTGAACGGCAGGCGCTGATCAGACATCTCAGCGATCGCGCCGTGCGCGCGGAGTCCGAACAGCGGATGCGCGTCAGTCAGGCACGGCGCGCCGAGCGGGACCGCATCGCCCGCGAGATGCACGACGTGCTCGGACATCGGTTGTCCATGATCAGCCTGCATGCGGGTGCGCTCGAGGTGCACCCGACGCTGCCGCAGGACGTCCAGGCTGCGGCAGCGGTCATCCGCCGCGGGGCTCACGAGGCATTGGAGGAGCTGCGAGCCGTCATCGGTGTCCTGCGCCACGATGCACGGCACGAACCCGAACCACCGCAGCCGGGACTCGACGAGGTGGCCCGGCTGGTGGCCGACGCCCGCTCCTGCGGCAGCGACGTCCAGTTCGACAACCGGCTTGCCTCGGCCGGCGCACCGCCACCGTCCGCAACGGGTCGCGTCGCGTACCGCGTGGTTCAGGAGGCCTTGACGAACGTGCGCAAACACGCACCGGGCAGCGCCGTCGAGCTCGTGGTCGACGGCGCGCCGGGGCAGGAGTTGCTGATCCAGGTGAGCAACCCGGCATCCAGCCGCGCCGTGACCGTCGTGGCGCCGGACGGCGGACTCGGTCTCGTGGGGTTGAGTGAACGCGTCGAACTGGCCGGCGGTCGGCTGTCACACGGACTGGCAGCCGGACGGTTCTGCCTGGAGGCGCGCCTGCCATGGTTGGCCTGACCCGCGGCGCCGCGGCGCCCCGTCCGATTCGACTGGCGATCGTGGACGACGACCCGCTGGTGCGCAGCGGCCTGCGGCTGTTGTTCGCCAGCGCACCCGATGTGGAGGTCGTCGCCGAGGGCGCCGACGGTGCCGAGGTGCTCGAGCTGGTGCAGGCCCACCGCCCGGACGTCGTCCTGCTCGACGTGCGGATGCCCCGGGTCGACGGGCTCGCAGCCGCCGAGCGCCTGTGCGCTCGCCCCTCGGCGCCCCACGTCGTCATGCTGACCACGTTTCATGCGGATGCACAGGTCGTGCGGGCGCTGCGGGCCGGTGCCCGGGGCTATCTGCTCAAGGACGCCCCACCCGGCGACCTGATCGACGCCGTCCGCCGGGTGGCCGCGGGGGAGCCGATCCTCAGCCCGGCGGTGGTTCGGCGCCTGATCGACCAGGTGGCCGACCCGGTGACGTACGACCGCCGCACGGCGGCCGCCGACCTGCTCGACCGCGCGACCGATCGGGAGCGAGACGTGGCATCGGCCGTCGCGCGCGGGCTCTCGAATGCCCAGATCGGCGGCGAGCTCGGCATGAGTGTGCCGACCGTCAAGGCTCACGTCTCGCGCCTGTTGGCGAAACTGGGTCTGGACAACCGGGTTCAGCTCGCGCTGGTGGTTCACGATGCCGAAGGCGGCGCGGCTCAGTAGGTCTCGTGGGGTGGTCGAGCGAGGTAAGCGGTCTTCGCATCTGCGCTGAAACCGCATGACCGATAGAAGGCGTGGGTCGAGGGCGTGCGAGAACCCGTGAGCAACATGGCCTTGTAACAGCCTGCGTCCCAAGCGGTTTGCAGGCTCGACGCCATGATCTGCCTGCCGAGTCCGCTGCCTCGCAGCCGCTCGTCGACGACCACGTTCTCGATCACCGCATAGGGGGAGGCGGATCGGGTGAGGTTGGGAATGATGTTCACGTAGGTGGTCGCCACTACGGCGCCGTCGAGCTCGAGGACCACGAGGTGGAGTCCCGGCGTCCGGAGGATCTCGTGGAACACCAGACGGTCGGAATCGTCCTCGACGATGGGGTCGCTCGGGTGCAGTTGGCGGTAGAGGCATCGGATCGCCTCGAAGTCGTCCGGTGTCGCTTCACGGATCACGCGCGCACGCTAGCAGCGGGTTTGGCCGTTGCGAGGCTGATCACATCTCGTGGTCCGGGGGCGCTGTGGCTGGTTAGGTGCCGGATATGACCGACTCCGAGGGACGACATCCCAGCCGACGCCTGTGGCGCCGAGTGCTCGGAGGTGCCGTCACCCTTGCCGTGGTGGTGGTCCTCGGCCTGATGCGGCTGATCGGGGGAGGAGGCGGCGGGGAACCGCCGGGTGCGGCGTCCGGTGCGGCCACCCCGTCGGCGTCGCCAGGGCGCAGGCTGGACTGCGGACGCTTCGAGTTCCCCTCGTGTTCGGCCACGGACGTGCAGTTCGACCCGAGCTTTCCCGACGCCGGTGACTTCTCCGGCGGGTTCGGGGGCGGCAGCTGCCAGCGGCGGCACACGCCGGTCATCTTCGTGCACGGCAACGCCGACCATGCCGTGAGCTGGGACTCCGACATCGTGGGCACGGTCGCCGGTCGCCCGGCTCCGAGCCGATCGGTCTACGACGAACTGCTCAGTCGTGGCTACCAGCCGTGCGAGCTGTTCGGGGTGACCTTCCTCGAGGCAACCGAACAGCGCATGCCTCAGCTCAACTACCACTCACCCGCCAAGTACCGCATGATCCTCGACTTCGTCGCCGACGTGCAGCGGACGACGGGTGCGGCGCAGGTCGACATCGTCTCGCACTCGCTCGGGGTGTCCATGGCCATGGCGGCCCTGACCTGGAGCGATGAGAAGGGGCACCAGGACGCCGGGTGGTCGGACGTGCGGCGGTTCGTCAACATCGCCGGCGGCGTCCGGGGCCTGTCGTCCTGTCTGGCCGTGGGCTTCGCCAATCCGCTGGCGACGACGTGCGGCTCCCAGAATCTGCTCGATCCCTACGTGTTCGGGTTCTTCCCCTCGGCGAACGGCTGGACGGCGCTCAGCGGCCGCCACAGTCTCGCCGCCATGCCGGCCCGGCACCCGGGCGTGGCGTTCTACACGCTGTCGGCGGGGGAGCACGACCAGGTTCACTGCTCCGGCGTGCCCGCGGTGGGACGGCGGTGTGCCCAGGGTGCGCTCTACCTGGCGGCCACCAACGTGCGCGCTCAGCTGGACGTCGGTGCCGGCTCGAAGGCCACGAGCCTCGACCTGGACATCTCCGACGGGAGTCCGTTCACCGCGCAGGCCGGCGACGTCGATGGCGTCGGACACTACAAGGCCCGCAACAACACCGGCGAGATCATCTTCCAGATGCTGGACGGCGACTGTGTGGGGCTTGCCTGTCGCGGGACCTATGCGGGCACGGTCTCTGTGGTGTCGTGAGCTCGGACGAGCGAGGCTGTGGGCAGCGTTCGGCGGAGGTGGACATGCGCGAAGCCGACACTGACGCAGACGCCGACCGTGGGGAGGGTCACGATCCAGAGCCGGAGTCGAGTGAATTGACATAATGTGCATTATCGGCGTTAGGGTTCGTGTGCAGAGCGGGGTTCGGTTCTGATCCGATTCGGGAGCGCGACGGCTCTCGGTTGACGGTGAATATCGAGTCGCGTGACGGATGTTCGGCGCATCAGGATCGACGCCATGATCACCCTGCATGATGACGAGCTGCCTGTGGACATCTCGCTCGTGCGCAGACTGGTGGCCCGATCGCTGCCGGAGCAGGCGTCCTTGCGATTCGAGCCGTTGACGGCGTCGGGATCGTCGAATGTCCTGTTTCGTCTGGGTGACGACCTGCTCGTCCGGCTGCCACGCCAACCCGCTGGCTGCCGATGATCGCGGACGGCGTCGCGGCCGGTGTACCGGGGTTCGGCTACCCCGAGAAATGGCTGGTCACCCCCTACTACTGGAACACGATGCCGAAGCGCTGTGCCGACCGGCGCGCGATGGCCGCCGCGGTGCTCGTCGAATCGCCCGGCTGACCCAGCCCGGGGGCGTCTCGAAGGGTGAGATCTCGACGTCCCAGCTGGGACTCTCGAACTCCCCCATCACCCGGCGTCGCGGCGAAGATCCCGCCGTTCGGTGAGCGGCTGGAATCCGGCGGCCCGGTAGGTCGCGATGCCGGCCTCGTTGGACGACGACGTGCAGACGATCGCACTGGACGACCCCATCGCCTGAAGTGCGGCTGCTGCCGCGACAGTGACCGCACGGCCGTAGCCTTGGTGGCGGTGGTCACGGTGCACGCCCATCGGTTCGAGCAGTCCAGGTCGTCCGGGTCCGGCGGACCACACGGTCACCGCCGCGACCGCGACACCGAGGTCGTCGTAGGCGAGCAGGCACTGCGCATCGGCGTACGCCGGCCCGATCGCCATGGCCTGCCAGCGCTCGTCGGTGAAGACCGACCCCGGGAACGCCGCGCGTTGCACGCCCGTGCGCTCGTGGACCCGCTCTGGGCCGACCACTTCGATCCGGACACCGGGATCACCGACCGGGCCGATGAGGTTGCGCCGCAACAGAGCCCACGACTCGTCCAGCACCCAACCATGCGCCGAGAGCACCTCGCGCACCGGCGCTCCGGGAGGCAGTTCGACGCTGGCCACGCCTTCGGGCAGAACACCCCGACCCGGGTCCGACAGATCGGCGGCCAGCTGCTGCGAGAGCGCTGCATCGTGCCGAGCGTCGGGTGCGATCGCCAGGCGCACCAACCCGTGCCCATCGAGCTCCCCCACGGCCACGAGCCGTCCGTTCCGGCGCCAGGTCCGGGTCGCCGCAGCAGTCGCCGCCGCGCCGAATCGCCACAACCAGCCCAGATCCCCCGGGTGAAGCTGGACCGGCCCCGCGTCGTCCTGCCACTCCCCCAGGGCGGCGATGATCCCGCCCAACTCGCCGGTATCTGGTTGCCCGAGCTCGATGGTCACACCCCATCACACCCCCTCGCCCGCGAGGCGCGCAGGTGGGTTCGGCTGCGTCGGCGATGATCACATCGAGGAGTCACCATCGCACCGTTTGCGCGAGAGAAACGGTGTTTCTGTGACCCCTCGATGTGATCATGAGCGGGTCGCCGCACCGGTTCGGCGGAACAGCTCGCCCAACAGATGGGCGTAACCGCGTGCATCGTCGATGGCGCGGTGGGTGTGCTCCACGTTGCCCAGCCACTGTGGCGGCAACACCGACGGGTTCAGCTCGGCGACCGGGTACCCCAGGACGGCGGCGGCGTAACTGCGCAGACACAGCCCGGCGCCGTCGAACAAGTGATCGCCGGACGTGTCCTGCACGAGCCCGTAGCGGGTAAACCGTCGCAGGTAGTAGTCGATCCACGGACCGTCGAAGGCGATCGGGGACGCCGCGAACATTCGCGGTCGAGGGAGGCCCTGAACCCAGGAGACGAAGTCCGCCATCACCTCGGGCACCGGCCGAGGGTTCGTGGTGGCGGCGGCCCATGCCTCGACCGGCTGGGTCTGCCACCAGGCGAGGGTCGCCGGCTCAGGAGCCGCGCCCGGCAACGACTCCAGCACCGCCTCGAAGGTGCCGCACTCGGTGCCGTCGGCCCTCACCGCCACCGAGGCGAACGACAGCATCGAGTTGGGACCCGGCGCATGGCCATCGGTCTCGATGTCGGTGACGACGTACACCCACTCATCACGCATCCGGCAATCCCCCTGTCATCACGCGGGTTTGCGCGCCTGCACTCGCTCGATGGCGCCCATCGTGAGGCGCTCGGCGTCCAGGATCTGGACCTCGAAACCCCGCAACACCGTCAACGGACGCCGCGTGAAGTGTTCGCCGTGAAGGGGCACGGTCACCAACTCCACCAGCTGCTGCACGACGCGAATCGGGACCGAGCTGGCCACGACATGGTCCGCCAGGAGCAGGTCTCCCCCGGGTCGCAACACCCGAATCGCCTCGAACAGAGCCGCCTTCTCGTCTGGCACGCAGCACATCGCGAACGTGCACACCACGCTGTCGAAGGAGGCGTCGGCGAACGGCAACGCGGCGGCGTCCGCCTGGTGCAAGGGCACCGCACGGTCGAGGTCGGCGGCACGTCGTCCGGCCAGCTGCAGCATCGCGGGGCTGAAATCAACCCCGGTGAGCGTCACCTCCGATGGGTAGTAGCTGAAGTTGGCGCCGGTCCCGACCGCGATCTCCAGCGTGGCGCCCCGGGCGCGACGTCCCACCCAGCCTCGGCTGGCCGCCATGATCCTGCGCTCGAGCGCTGAGGTGCGGCGGTCGTAGCTGGGCGCCTGCTTGTCCCAGTGGGCGACGCGTGACGCCATCACAGGTCCCGTTCGAAACAGACCATCAACGGCCCGTCATCGCCCTCGGTGCGGCGGAAACCGCTCTTGGCGTAGAGATATCGGGCGGCGACGTCGTCCTCGCTGGTCACCAGGTCGATGTAGTCGGCGCCTCGCTCGCGCGCGTGGTGCAGGCAGGCGGCCATGAGCGCGCGACCCACGCCGGCACCCCGACGGGAGGGCACGACGTACAGCTCGGCCAGGTAGGCCTCGAGCTGATCGCTCCAGATCGACTTGCGCAGCCGGACGACGGCGATGCCTGCCTGGCCGTCGGCGAGCAGCACGACGGTGTCGCCGTCCGCGATCAGTTCGGCCAGCCGCTCGGCGAGCCGCGCCGCACCCGGGGTGGGTTCGTCGTACTCACGATTGAAGGCATCCAGTAGCTGCCCCGCCTCGGCGAGAGCGTCGTCGTCAGGAGTCACCAGGTGGACGGCGGTCATCGGATCACCGTAAGCGCCCGCGATCGCGACGGCGAGCGTGCTCGCCGGCTCGAACCCCGGCAGAGTGGTCATCATGACCGAGGCACACCTCACCGCGGGCACCGAACCGCGCCCGGACGACGTCATCGGCGCCGACCGCTGGGTCGCTTACCTGGACTGGCTGCGCAGCGAGATCGTCACGGCGGTGCTGTCGCTGCCGGACGAGGAGCAGCGTCGATCACGGCTCGACTCCGGGTGGACTCCCCTGCAGCTCCTGTCGCACGTGCTGCACATGGAGCAGCGCTGGTTCGTCTGGGGATTCCTGGGCGAGCCGGTCGAACAGCCGTACGGCGACTGGAACGTCGCCGAGCCCTGGGTGACCGAGACCGACCAGACCCTGCCGGGAGCCCGGTGGCAGGTTCCGGACGACGTGACCGCGGCGCAGCTGGCGCAGCAGTGGGATGCCGTGGCGGCCCGCACCCGGTCGGTCATCCGCCGCCACGGTCCGAACACGCCGGCCGCTCTCGGGGGCCGTTTCGCCACAGCACCCACGCCGACCCTCGAGTGGATCCTGCTGCACGTTCTGGCCGAGTATGCCCGCCACGCGGGCCACCTCGACATCGT
Organism: Kineosporiaceae bacterium; assembly: GCA_016713225.1. Classification (NCBI taxonomy): domain Bacteria; kingdom Bacillati; phylum Actinomycetota; class Actinomycetes; order Kineosporiales; family Kineosporiaceae; species Kineosporiaceae bacterium. Next base: position 840,996 of record JADJPO010000003.1, on the reverse strand, counting down.
CGTCGAGTTGACCCCGACGAACGGGGTGGATGGGTGACCACCCGCCCGCAGATGAGGGCTCCTGACCGAGAGGCGTCCCACAGCGGAACCTCCTCCACGCCCCGACCGGGCGGTCGAGAAACGCTCAGGTGCGTCGGGCCAGACCCTCGAGCAACAGGTCCAGGGTGAACTCGAACTCGGCCTGACTGTCGCACCAGCCCAACGGGTCGTCCTGGTGGTCGTGAAGTTCGGCGGTGACCATGGCCGTCAGGTGCGGTAGCGCAGCGGCCATCTCCGCCATCGCGGCCTCGGTGTCCTCGTCGCTCGGTGCCTCGCCGCCCGCGGCGGGGCTGAACAGCTCCTGGGTGAAGCCCAGGACCATGCTGCCGAGTGCGTGGATCGCCCGATGGGCGAGGTGGTAGCTGAACCCTCCCCCGACCAGGGTGGTCAGGATCTCTTCGTAGTAGGCGTACAACGGCACGGGAATCGCCGTGCGCGAGCCGATGAGGGCTGGGGCCCAGCGATGACGCAGCATCACCTCGCGGGCCGTGAGGCAGCGGCGGCGCAACGCGGCATCCCACTCCTGGCCGTCGTTCGTGGTGGCGCCGATCGCGGTCCCGATCTCGGCGAGGATCGCCTCGACCAGGCCGTCGAGGAGTGAGTCCTTGCCAGGCAGGTGGTAGTAGAGCGACATCGCCTCGACCCCGAGCTCGGAGGCGACCCGGCGCATGGTCACCGCCGCGAGCCCTTCGGCATCGGCAAGCCGCATCCCCGTCACCAGCACCCGATCGCGGCTCAGCGGCTCACGCTGCGCCTGGACGCTCGATCGAAGGTTCTCCTTCACACTCGCCACCTTACCGCGTAAGGTAGCCTTACATCGTAAGATCGAGGGAGCTCGAGATGACTCTGACAACGCCCGCAGCCGTCACCGCCACCAAGCAGGCCCCGCCGGACCTGAAGCGCACAGCCCGCATCACCGGGCTGCTCTACCTGGGGGTGGCGATCACCGGTCTGGCGGGTTTCATCGTCATCCGCGGGCAGGTCATGTTCGTCGACGGCAACCCCGGCCAGACGCTGTCCCACGTGCTGGACCATGACGTGCTGGCCCGGGTGGGCATCGCCCTGGAGCTGGCTCTGGTGCTGACCCAGACCTTCGCGGCGCTGTGGTTCTACCGTCTGTTCCGCAGCGTCGACGCATTCACGGCCGGTCTGATCGCCGTCTTCGGAATGGTCAACGCCGTCGCGATCCTGGGCAGTGCCGCGCTGCTCGCCGCCGCGCGGGACGTCGCCGTCGACTCCTCACTGGCCGGCGCCGGTGACGCTGCCTCGACGGTCCAGCTGCTGTACGTGGTGAGCGGACACCTGTGGGGCGTCGCGTCGTTGTTCTTCGGCCTGTGGCTGATCCCGATGGGCCAGCTCGTGGTCCGCTCAGGCTGGCTGCCGAAGCCCCTGGGGTGGGTGCTCATGGTCGGCGGATGCGGCTACGTGCTGAGTACCTTCGTCGCCTACCTGCTGCCGGCCGCCGGGCTCGTCGCCGACCTGCTGACCGTGCCGGCGAGCATCGGCGAGTTCTGGATCCTCGGCTACCTGATCGCCATCGGCGTCCGCCCCCGGGCCACCTCCAGCGGCGCCTGAGCTCAGGTAGCTCGGTGCGAGCCGAGGGCCAGATGGAAGCTACTGTGCGCAGCCGCTGTGACACTCAGAGCCGCGAAGGGCGCGGCCACACCCTCGGGCAGCTGCTACAGCCGGTGGCGTGACCTGCCGACCCTGTCGAGAGACCGCGAGCGAAGGGTGGGGCAGATGACCGCGTCGACGGACGCCGAGGAGGCTGCCACGGACGAGTCCGAGGACTCGGCGAAAGCTCCGGAGGGCAGGTTCGGTGCGGTGCAGGCCTACCTGCCGAACCGGCGCGAGGCGATCTTCCTGGCCGGCGGCGCGCTGGTGGGTGCCCTCGGCGGAGCCGGTGGGGTCACGTTCACCACGAAGACCCACGTCGTGGCCGACCGCAACGACGCCGATGCGCCGAGCACCAAGCAGGCCCGCGAGTTGCTCGAAGAGGGCAACCACCGGTTCGTCGCCGGCACCCCCGAACACCCCGACCAGACCGCGGCCCGGCGCACCATCGTCGCCACCGGTCAGCACCCGTTCGCCGCCATCCTGTCCTGTGCCGACTCCCGGGTGCCGCCCGAGGTGTTGTTCGACCAGGGTCTGGGCGACCTGTTCGTCGTCCGGTCGGCCGGGCAGGTGGTCGACAAGGCCGTGCTGGGATCGCTGCAGTACGGGGCCGAGCACCTGAAGACCCCGCTGATCGTCGTGCTGGGCCACACAGCCTGCGGTGCCGTGAAGGCCACCATCGAGGCGGTCGAGACCAAGGCCAAGCCCTCCGGGACGGCGATCGACGACCTGGTGACGGCCATCAAGCCGGCCGTGGTCGAGGCCGAGGAGGTCGGCGCCGAGGGCGAGGAGATGGTGGAGGCCGCCATCGGGATCAACGTCGAACGCGTGGTCGAGGCCCTGAAAGCCGACGCGCTGCTCGGCGAATTCGTCGCCAAGCGCGAGCTGAAGGTCGTGGGCGCGATCTACTCGCTCACCACCGGTGAGGTGGAGTGGCTCTGAGCCACCCGAACGGCGGCTCCAGTCGCCGGGCCGATCTGCCGTAACAGCAGGCGTGGACGGCGAATGGGTCGAGGATGCCCCGCGCCGTCCGCTCTCTTTGTGGCTCTCTGTGCGGCGGGTGCACCGTCTCGCGGTGATCGCCGCTCTCGTGCTGCCTCTGGTCGGGACGACGGCCGGTCTCGCCCGAGCCGACACCACCCCGGATCCCTCGACGCTGCGCCGGTCCCTGACCGAACAGACCCGGCAGGTCTCGGCGGCCGAGGCCGACCTGATGAACCAGGCGCGGGCGGCGTCCGTGGCCCTGGAGGCCTTCAGCCTCGCCGTCCAGCATCAGCAGGTGGCCCAGGCCGAGCAGGAACGTCGGCGGCAGGCCGTGGTGGACGCCGAGGCTCAGCTCGCCGAGCGGCGCGCCGATCTCGGGCGATGGGCGCGACAGACCTATCACGGGGGTAACGCGCTCGGCGCCAACCCCACCCTGGCGACATTGCTCGGCGAGGAGACCGACAACCTGGCCCATCGGCAGCGCTTCGTCACGCTGCTCGGGCAGGAGAACAACCGTGCGCTGACGGCCGTGGCTGCCGCGATCGCCGACCGACGGCAGGCCGCCCAGGCCGCCGACGACGCGGCGGTCGCGAGCCAGCGCGCCGTCGTGGCCGCTCAGGACGCCAAGCAGGCCCGGGACGCCGCAGTGCGCCGGCAGCGGGCGGCTCTCGATCGACTCCGGGCACAGCTGCAGGACACCCGCACTGCCGTGGCCGAAGCCGAGCGACAGGCTCGGCTGCTGGCCCAGGCCCGGGCACTCGCGGCCGCCGCTGCATCAGGGTCGGGACCCCAGCGCCGTGACAACCGGATCACCGGCGCCGTCGGGACCTGCGCGGGTGGGGACATGCAGCTCTACGCCAACGGCGAGATCCCGCGGGAGGCGCTCTGCCCGTTGTGGAGCGCGCCGGGGCACTACCTGCGCGCGGACGCGGCCTACGCCTTCGACCAGGTGGCCGCCGAGTACGGCCGGGCGTTCGGCACGCCGCTGTGCGTCACCGACTCGTATCGCTCCTACGCCGAGCAGGTACGGGTCAAGGCGGAGAAGCCCTCCTTGGCGGCCACGCCGGGTACCAGCAACCATGGCTGGGGTACGGCGGTTGACCTGTGCGGCGGTATCCAGGACTTCGACAGCCCGCAGCATCGATGGATGGTTCTGAATGCGCCCGCTTTCGGGTGGTTCCACCCGGGGTGGGCGGAGCGCACCGGCACCCTGCCCGAGCCGTGGCACTGGGAGTTTGCCGGGTGAGTCACTGACAGCCGCCCGGTCGGCCATGATGTCCGGACGAACTTGGCCCGAAGGGAAGACCAATGGTCAGCGGCTCTGAACAGGCACCGGACGTTGCCACGCGGCAACGGCGGCAGCGAGCCTGGTACTTCTACGACTGGGCCAACTCCGCCTACGTGACCACGACGGCCACCGTGTTGTTCGGGCCGTACCTGACCAGCGTCGCCAAGCAGGCCGCCTGCCCCGGGCAGGACACCGACCTGGTCTGCGAGACCAACCTGTCGGTGCTCGGTTTGCCGGTCAACCCGGGCTCCCTGGCCCTGTACACGATCACGGCGGCGACCCTGTTGTCGGCCTTCGTGTTGCCGGTGGTGGGTGCCCTGGTCGACCGCACCGGGCGCAAGGTGGCCCTGATGTCGGGCTTCGCCTGGGTCGGTGCGCTGGCCGCGGCGTGCCTGGGATTCGTCGCGGGCACCAACTGGGGGCTCGGCGTCGTGCTGCAGATGATCGCGGCGTTGTGCCTGGGCTCGTCCCTGGTCGCCTATGACGCGATCCTGATCGACATCGCCACCCCGGACGAGCGCGACCGGGTGTCCAGCCGGGGGTGGGCGCTCGGCTACGCCGGGGGTGGGCTGCTGCTGGCCGTCAACCTCGGGGTGGTGACCGCGCACGATGCCCTGGGCATGTCGACCGGCACCGCTGTACGGCTCAGCCTGTTCACCGCGGGTCTGTGGTGGGCGCTGTTCACCCTGGTGCCCTACCTGGGGCTGCGCAGCCTGCCGATCGTCGCCGGCGAGCGGTCGGCCACGGCGGCGGGACGGGGCTCGGCCGGCCAGAGTCTGGCCCGCCAGTCGTTCGGCCAGCTGCGTGAGACCTTCACCCACCTACGCGGTTACCCGCAGACGCTGCTGTTCCTCCTGGCCTACCTGCTCTACAACGACGGCATCCAGACGGTGATCTCGGCGTCCAGCATCTTCGGCCAGGAACAGCTGCACCTGAGCTCCGACCAGTTGATCATCGTCATCCTCGTGGTGCAGTTCGTCGCCATGGGCGGTGCGCTGCTGTTCGGGCAGCTGGCGGCTCGCTTCGGGGCCTGGCGGTCGATCCTGGCGAGCCTGGGGCTGTGGTGCGTGGTGGTCTCCCTCGGCTATCTCGTCCCGGACCGTGCCTTCGTCGCCTTCCTGGGCCTGGGCGTGTTCATCGGCATCGTGCTGGGCGGCAGCCAGGCCCTGTCACGTTCCCTGTTCAGCCAGTTGATCCCGCGGGGACGTGAGGCCGAGTACTTCAGCCTGTATCAGGCCGCCGAACGCGGCACGAGCTGGTTCGGCACCCTGCTGTTCGGCCTGGTGTTCCAGATCACACACTCCTATCGCTACGCAATCCTGGCCCTGGTTCTCTTCTTCATCGTGGGCGGCGTGCTGCTCTCACGGGTGGATATCCGCCGAGGTATCACCGATGCCGGAAACACGGTTCCTGCGGTGGTCTGAGGCTCTTCTCGAGAAGGTCCGGCGAAGCCGGAACACTCGACGCGCACGCGGCGTTCCATCTGGTGACCACCGTCGAGGCGCGCGAAGGACGGCTGCAATGAGCGACCGGAGTATGCGAGGCACCCGCCTGGGTGCCCAGAGTCTGGAGAGCGAGGCCGGGGTTCAGCCCGCGGCCCGCCAAGAGATCACGTACATCTGCCCGAATGGGCACACCGTGATCGTGCCGATGTCCGTCGAGGCCGACATCCCCGCCCTGTGGGAGTGCCGCTGCGGCACCCTCGCCCTGCGGGAGAACGCCGAGACCCCCGATGCCAAGCCCGGCAAGCCGCCGCGCACGCACTGGGACATGTTGATGGAGCGGCGTACCACGGCCGAACTCGAGGTTCTGCTGGAGGAGCGACTGGCCCTGTTGCGTAGCGGCGCCCTCACCGCTCGGCGCCGTTCGGCCTGAGCCGTTCCCTCACGCCTCGTCGGAGGGCCCGCCATCACGATCCGTGATGGCGGGCCTTCTGCTGTCCGGATCGGCTGCGGTGGTCGGGGGCATCGGATCCACCGAGATCACCCTCACCCGGGCCTGCGGGCCGGCCGCCGCGATGCGTCGGCGCACCAGTCGCGACGCCCCGGCTGATGCCAGCCGGCCAACGCCCGGGATCAGCAACACCAGCCCCGCGATGGTCCCCAACAACCCGGGCACGGTGAGCAGGACACCGGCCAGCGCCGTCACCAGCCGTTCGCCGGGTGATCGGGGTGTGCTCACCGGGCCGTCGGCCGTGATCGTGGTGACACCACCGGCACGGCCGGCCTCGGCGAGATCGGCCAGGGCACCGCGCCCCGCCCGGCGCATCACACTCACCCCGAGCACGCTGGAGGCGAGCAGGATCAGCAGGGTGGGCCCGACCCCGATCCGCTGGCCCACCTGGATCAGCAGCGCCAGCTCGAGCACTGGCCAGGTCAGGGCGATGGCGGCGAGCGTGCGCGGGCGCATCAGGTCGTCCGGGAGCCGCTCGGCTCGGTCCGTCCGCTCCGGTCTCGTCCGGTCAGCCGCTCGAACCGGCGCCGCGCCCCCCACTGGGTGACCCGCCACAACGCCTCGATCACGATCGACTGGCTCATCTTGCTGGTGCCGTGCTCGCGCTCGACGAAGGTGATGGGCACCTCCTCGATCCGCAGCCCGGCTCGGACGGCGCGCCAGGTGAGGTCGACCTGGAAGCAGTACCCCTGGGACTCGACGTCCTCGAGGCGCATCTGCTGCAGGGCCTCGGCTCGGAAGGCCCGGAAGCCGGCGGTGGCGTCGCGGACCGGGATGCCCAGGGCCAGCCGCGTGTAGAGGTTGCCGCCCTGCGACAGCACCAGCCGCCGCCGCGGCCAGTTGACCACCGAGCCGCCCGCCACCCAGCGCGAGCCGATCACCAGATCGGCCCCGGCCTCGATCCGATCCAGCATCGCGGGCAGGCGCTCGGGCGGGTGGGACCCGTCGGCGTCCATCTCGATCAGCACGTCGAAACCGCGCTCGATCCCCCACCGGAATCCGTCCAGATAGGCGGCTCCCAGGCCCTGCTTGCCGGGGCGGTGCATCACGTGCAGGTGGTCGTCGGCGGCGGCCATGCCATCGGCGAGCACGCCGGTGCCGTCCGGGCTGTTGTCATCGGCGACCAGGATGTGCAGTTGCGGGGCGGCCTCGCGCACCCGCCGCACGATCTTCGGCAGGTTCTGGCGCTCGTCGTACGTCGGGATGATCACCAACGGACGGCGCGTGGCCTCGCTCATGCAGGCTCCTCCGATTCGGGTACGGGTGCCGGGCGCCGACGGGGGCGCCATCCGGCCACCGCGAGCAGCAGACCGGCCACGGCGAGCAGGCCCTCCGGCCAGGCTCCCACGGTGGTGGCGACGGTCTGCGCGTGGCGGACCGGTATCGCTGCCTGGAGCACCTCGGTGGTGAAGTGGCCGGATCGCTGGATCAGGCGGCCGTCCGGCGCGATCAGGGCGCTGACGCCGACGGTCGAGATGTGCACCACGGCGCGGCCGGACTCCACGGCCAGCAGCCGCGACATCGCCAGCTGCTGCACGCTCTCGTCGGTGAACCCGAAGGTGGCATTGTTGGTCTGCACCAGCAACACCTCGGCCCCCCGTCGCACCCCGTCGCGCACCAGGTCGTCGTAGGCCACCTCGAAGCAGATGATGTCGCCCAGGCGTACTCCCCCGGCAGTGAGCACCGGCGGGCGGGTGCCGGCGACGAAGTCGCGGGTGATCAGGTCGACCTTGTCGCTGAAGATGCGGAAGAACGAGCGATACGGCATGTACTCGCCGAACGGCGCCGGGTGCCGCTTGACGTAGAACTCCCCCTTGCCCGGTGTCACCGCGCCCGGTGAGCCCAGAGCGGGCGTGCCGGGCGCCGGCAGGCTCGGACCCCACACGATCGAGACGTTCGAGAGATGACCAGGCGGTTCCTGCAGCACGGCGCCGACCACCACGGGGACACCGATCCGGTCGACCGCGGTCCGGATCACCATGGCCGCATCCGGGTTGCGGGTGGGGTCGATGTCGCTGGCGTTCTCGGGCCAGAGCACGACGTCCGGACGGCGCGCCGTCCCGGCATCGACCTGGTCGGCGAGCGCCGTGGTGGCCCGGGCGTGGTTGTCCAGGACGGCCCGGCGTTCGGCGTTGAAGTCCAGTCCGGGCACCGGCACGTTGCCCTGCACCGCCGCCACCTGCACGTCGCGGACGCCGTCCGTGGGCCGCGGGATGGCGGCCGCGGCGAGAACGGCCAGGACGGCGACGGCCAGGACGGCGCCCGTGGCCGCCGGAATCAGCTGACGGTCGGTGCGAGGGGCGCGTCGAGCGAGCGGGGCCAGCGCGGCCAGGGCGGTCAGGGCGACGGCCAGGCAGCCGCCGATGAGGGCCACCAGGGCACTGACCGCCGGCGCGCCGCCGAGCGAGGCCACGCCGAGCAGCGGCCCGTCGGTCTGCGAGAAGGCCAACCGGGCCCACGGGAAGCCGCCGAACGGCGTCCGCGATCTCAGCGCCTCCTGCAGCACCCAGAGCCCGCTGATGCCCAGCACCGTCGTCCCCGCGCCGAGCAGGTGTGAGCGCAGGCCCCCCGCGCGCGTGGCGCGGGACAGCAACCGCCACACCGGGGCGGTCAGCGTGGCCATGCCGGCGACGTAGAGCGCCTCCAACGTGGCCAGGGCGAACCAGGGCAGCTTGCCGACGTAGACGCCCGACCAGGCGAGCAGGGGAACGAACATCGCCCACCCGGCGAGCAGACCGAGCCAGGCCGCCCGCCGCAGGCCCTGACCGCGTACCGCGAGGGCGATCAGGGCGACGCCGATCGGGGCGAGCCACCACAGGGTGCGTCCGGGAAAGGCCGCCCACACGGTCGTGCCACCTGCCAGCGCGAGGACGGCGGCCGGGTACGGGTGCAGCCGGCCCAGGGACGTGTCGTCGAGATCGGTGACGAGGGCGGAGCGCGCCGCAGTGCCGTCCTCCGTCGAGGCGACCAGGTCGGCCGGGGATGCGCTCACCGGGGAAGCGTAGTCCGAACTGGCGGCCGGAGAGAGATCGACCGGGCCCGCGGTGTCCTTCGGTCCGAGATCGACCTCGTCGGGTGCGAGGGCGACCCCGTTGTCTACGGGACACGCGGGCCCGGTCCGTGCCCACCAGGCCGCCAGCCGGCGGAGCGTGGTCGGTGGGGCCTGGCCTCGGAGTCGTGGCTACCCGCCCCCTGGCCCACCGTGTACGGCGCTCCGGCCGTGGCGGCCGTCCGCGAGCGGTGGACGGCCACCGATGAACCTAGCCGTTCCCGCTGACCTGTCAACGCGAGGCTGACCTGCAGGAACGTGGATCAGCGCAGGTCAGCAGGGTTGTGCACGCGCTCATCGGGCCGCCAGATTTCGACGGATGGACGGCGTGTCGGCGACGACCGGCTGATGCGGCGGACGCCGAACGTGCGACGGTGCGCGACGGTGCGACCAGGGTTGTCGCGGGCGATGGCCGCCGTCACGGCACGACGACGGTGCCCCGGGCCGTGGTGGCCACCAGTGGTGGGTCGAGTACTGCGGCGGCTCCCGCGCTCGCGCCGTCCTGGTCGGCCGTGCCCCGGCAGAGCACGGTGGCGCTGAACTCGATCTCTCGGCTGCGCCGTCCCACTCGGACGATGCGTGCGGTCACCTCGAGGACGTCCCCGGCGCGCACGGGAGCGTGGAAGGTCACCTCGGAATACGAGGCGAACAAGCCCTCGTCGCCGTCTGATCGGATGCACACCTCGGTGGCGACGTCACCGAAACAGGCCAGGCTGTAGGCGCCGTCCACCAGGTTGCCGGCGTAGTGGGCGTGGCTGTAGGGCACGTACCGGCGGTGGCTGACGGTCAGGCCGAGGCGCGGGTCGGTGGTCATGCGGTCCTCCGGGACGAACGGGTGCGGGCGGCCGTGGCGGCCTTGGCCGGGACGAGGCGGTGCACCAGGTACGAGGCGACCTCGCCCGGCGTGGTCCCCTTGCCGAAGATGCGGTCGACGCCGAGGTCGGTGGCGGCCCCCTCGTCGAAGCGCGGGCCGCCGACGACCAGCACCGGACGCCGCTCGGCCGGGTAGGCCTCGCGGAACGCGGCCGACATCTCGCGGGTGTTGTGCAGGTGGGCGTCCTTCTGGGTCACCACCTGCGAGACCAGGACGGCGTCCGCCCGAGTGGCGATGGCGCGCTCGACCAGGTCGGGCACCAGCACCTGGGCGCCGAGGTTGTGCACCTCGATCTCGCGGTAGTACTCCAGGCCCTTCTCGCCGGCGAAGCCCTTGATGTTGAGGATCGCGTCGATGCCGACGGTGTGGGCATCGGTGCCGATGCAGGCGCCGACCACGACCAGTTTGCGGCGCAGCCGGGTGCGGATCGCGGCGTTGACCTCCTTGGCGGCCAGCAGCGGGTACTCGCGTTCGGCGACGTGGACGGCGTCCAGGTCGACCAGGTGGTTCACCCGGCCGTAGACGACGAAGAAGGTGTAGTCCTCCCCCATCGCCTTGGCGTGCACGACCAGGGCGGGGTCCATGCCCATGGCCCGGGCCAACTGCTGGGCGGCACCCTCGGCCTTCTTGCCCGCCGGGACGGGCAGGGTGAACGACAGCTGCACCATGCCGTCACCGGTGGTGTCGCCATAGGGCCGGATCACCGAGCCGGACGCGGTCATCGCGAGGCTCCTTCCGCGAGCAGATCGAGGGCGGGGTTGAGATACCCGGTCTCGCGTCGTTCGACGCCGTCCAGTCCCTTGCCGGCATCGGCCGGCCGGCGCATCAGCCCGAACGTGCCGTCGCCGATGGCGTTCAGCAGGCCGTCGTCCACGATCTTCTCCAGCAACTCGACCGCCTCGCCGAGCACGGTGCGGGCGCGGGTGGCGATGAAGCCGTCGGCCGGCGGGTGGAAGTCCTCGGTCAGGCCGGAGCAGGCGTCCATCACGTATCGCACGTTCTGCAGCGCGAGGTCGCGGTCGGACAGCCACGGGGTGACGACGGCCTCGGTCATCATGCCGACCAGCAGGATGCCCTGGCCGGTGAGCGCCCCGGCCAGGTTGAAGAAGCCGTCGAGCAGGTAGCCGCGGAAGACGTCGCCGGTCATGTGTTTGGTGGGCGGCATCCACTTCAGCGGGGCGTCCGGGAACAGCGTGCGGGCGAGCAGCGCGTGCGCCAACTCCAGCCGGAACGACTGCGGCACCGCAGGGTCGATCTCGAAGGCGTGCCCCAGGCCCATCTGCCAGGCCTCGAGGCCGGCCTCGGCGGCGAAGTACTCGTTCAGCAACTGGCTGACCGTGACGGTGTGGGCGGCGTCCACGGCGTCGGCGGTGGTGAGGTAGTTGTCCTCGCCGGTGTTGATGATGATCCCGGCGCGGGCGTGGATCTGGCGGGAGAACCGCTGGTCGACGAAGGTGCGGATCGGGTTGATGTCGCGAAACAAGATTCCGTACATGGAGTCGTTGAGCATCATGTCGAGGCGTTCCATGCCGGCCAGCGCCGCGATCTCGGGCATGCACAGCCCCGAGGCGTAGTTGGTCAGCCGGACGTACCGGCCGAGCTCGCGACTCACCTCGTCGAGCGCTGTCCGCATGATGCGGAAGTTCTCCTGCGTGGCGTAGGTGCCGGCGTACCCCTCGCGGGTGGCTCCCTCGGGCACGTAGTCGAGCAGGCTCTGCCCGGTCGAGCGGATCACCGCGATGACGTCGGCGCCGGCTCGGGCGGCCGCCTGGGCCTGGACGACGTCCTCGTAGATGTCGCCGGTGGCGACGATGAGATAGATCCAGGGACGGCGCGGTGCGTCACCCAGGCGCGCGATCAGCTTGTCGCGCTGGCCGCGGGCCCGGTCGATCCGCCGGATGCCCCCGGCTACCGCGGCGCGGGAGGTGCGGGCGGCGCGGGCGGCGTCCCGGCCCTCGGGCAGGCGGAAGCTCACCGATCCGGCGGCGGCCTTCTGGGCCAGCGTGAGCAGGTCCTCGGCCTCGCCTCGGGCCAGGGCGTCCCACACCGGCAGGCAGACGCCGTGACCCAGGCCGGTCTCGGCGCGCACGGCATCGACCAGGTGGTTCACCCAGGGGATGCGCTCGGTGTCGGCGCCGGTCAGCCCGGCCAGGCGCAGCGTGGCGCGCTCGACCGAGACCGTGGTGTGCGCCGTCGCCAGCCGGACGACGGGTCGCCCGGCGCGGCGAGCCAGGGTGCGCGCTCGACGCACCGTCGCGGGGTCGAGACTGATCACCGAGGATCGACGAGTCATCGAAATTTCTCCTTCCAATCCATCGATCGTACGGAAAAACTGCACGTTTGAGCTAGCTGCAACGCAATATCGGCACCCCGCGGCGGATTCAGATCCATTGTGGACCGTCCGCTGGCTCCACCGGTGCAGCGCCACGTCGCCCGCTCCGGCTCGGTTAGAGTTGGCCCGCCCTCCGGCACCGGTGCCGAGGCTGAATCCTCGTCCGGGAGGTGTGGTGGGCTACCTGATCGCCCGATGGCTGCTCGGCTCGTTCTTCCGTCTGGTCTGGCGGCCCAGGATCGTGGGTGTGGAGCACATCCCCGCCACAGGTCCGGTGATCATCGCCAGCAATCACCTGAGCTTCATCGACAGCGTGGTGATCCCGCTCGTGGTGCCGCGCCGGGTGAGGTTCCTGGCCAAGGCCGAGTACTTCGAGGGCACCGGCCTGCGGGGCTGGGTGAATCGTGCCTTCTTCACCGCGGTGGATGCGGTGCCGGTCAACCGTGACAGCCAGCGCAATGCCATGGCCTCGTTGCGACTGGCCATGGACGTGTTGGCCCAGGGCGCGGCGTTCGGCATCTACCCCGAGGGCACTCGATCGCGGGACGGCCGGCTCTACCAGGGGCGCACCGGCGTGGGCTGGCTCGCGCTGGAATCGGGCGCACCCGTCGTCCCGGTGGCTCTGGTCGGTACGGACGGCGTGCAACCGGTCGGTGCGCGCTTCCCGCGGCCCCACCCCGTCAAGATCAGCTTCGCCGCACCCATCGACCCCACCCCCTGGGTCGAGGCGGTCGCGACCTCCGGCGGTGGAGCCAGGGCGCGCCGCGAGATCACCGAGGCCATCATGGCCGCCATCGCCGCCATGTCACCCCAAGAGTTGGCGCACACCTACAACGACCCCCCCGCCGACCCCAACGAGCCCACCACGACCACCTGACAAACCCGCTCATGCTCCGCAGCGGACCGCTCGTGCTCCGCAGGTGACGCCACAACGCGCCAGAACCGTGTCGCGGTGCGTCACCTGCGGAGCATGAGCAGGTTTGGTGGGGGTTTCAGGGTGGTCAGCGGGGTGGGTGGACGGCGCCTGTGTGGCTGGCCAGGCGGGACTCGAACAGTGCCCGGGCACCGGGCGAGGTACGCAGGACGTCGAGCGCGAAGTCCGCGTGCCCGGCGGCGTACCCATTGCCGATCAACAGCTGGACGTCGGCCGCCAGGCCTTCCGCTCCCAGCGCTGCGGTGGCGAACGACGTGGCCATCGAGAAGAACACCACGGTGCCCAGGTCGGCGGTGGCCAGGATGGCGCCGTGCTCGCAGCCGGGCACGTCGACGCAGACGATCGTGATGTCGGCCGGACCACCGGCCGCCGCCACCGCCTCGGACAGGGCCACCGGGTCGCGGGCATCGGCGAGCGCCACGACATCGGCCAGCCCCACCTCGATGAGCCGCTCCCGTTCGGCCGGCACCGGCACCACGCCGATGGTGCGCCCGGCACCGGCTCGACGCGCGGCGGCCAGGGCGAGTGATCCGCTCTTGCCCGCGCCCCCGATGACGGCGACCACCGGTGGGCGACCCTGGGCCACGTAGCGGGCGACCACGCGGTGGGTCAGGGCCGGGGCGCCGCAGACGTCCATCACGGCCAGGGCCAGTTCTGCGGGCATGTCGTCGGGCAGATGCGCCGCGATGGAGCGGCCGAACAGGATCGCATGACCGTCGCAGGGCACCTGTTCGCTGCGTCCGTCCCAGGCCGCCAGGCCGTCACTGATCGCCAGTGGGGTCAGCGTGAGCGAGACCAGCGTGGCGATGCGATCCCCCGCCGCCAGGCCGAGCCGGCTGTCGGGGCCGGCCTCCTCGACCGTGCCGACCAGCATGCCGCCGGAGCCGGTGACCGGATTGTGCATCTTGCCGCGGGTGGCGATGATCTGGGCGACCTCGGCCCGGACGGCGTCACCATCGCCGCCGTGGCGGTCCCAGAGCTGGCGGAAGCTCGCCGCGTCCAGGTTGAGCCGCTCGACCCGAACCCGCACCTCGTCGCGCTGCAGCTGCGGCGTGGTGTCGAGTCGCCAGGCGGCCTGAGGGAGCACTCCGGCGGGCTCGAGCACCCGGTGCAGCCCCACCGGTGAGGATGCGACCTGGGTCCCAGTCATCATCATGTTCTCCTTCGCTGAAGCATCGGTGCCTCAGATTCTACGGTCGGCGTATCGAAAAGAAGAAGATTCTCCCGTACAGTAGGGTCGCATGACTCAGATCACGACGGGCCGGCCCGCTCCCGGCGCTCCGCGTTCTGCGCCCGCTGAGGCCCCCGCAGCCACTGTGGCCCCCGCGGCCCTGACCGCCGGCGGCGGCTCGCCGTACCAGCCGTACGTCTACCGGCGCGCCGAGCTGATCGAGCCCGACTGGCGCCGATTGCCGGGCTGGCGCGAGGTCACCGACGAGCAGTGGCGCAGCGCCCAGTGGCAGCGCGTCAACTGCGTCAAGAACGTGCGCCAGCTGCGCGCCGTCCTGGGTGATCTCGCCGACGACGCGTTCTACGCCGACCTCGAGCGCGACCAGGCCGAGCGGGCCACCATGTCGATGCTGGTACCGCCGCAGATGATCAACACGATGGTGCCGGCCACCACCTCGCCGATGCCGGCCGCCGGCGCCGCGTTCACGGCGGCCCTGTACGCCGACCCGGTGCGCCGCTACATGCTGCCGGTGTTCTCCGACCGGCACCCGACCTGGCCCTCGCATCCGTTCGCCACCCGTGACTCGTTGCACGAGCACGACATGTGGGTGGCCGAGGGCCTGACCCACCGCTACCCCACCAAGGTGCTCGCCGAGCTGCTGCCCACCTGCCCGCAGTACTGCGGCCACTGCACCCGGATGGACCTGGTCGGCAACTCCACCCCCCAGGTCGCGAAGCTGAAGTTCGACCTCAAGCCGGTGGACCGGCTCGACCACATGATCGACTACCTGCGGGCCTCCTCGGAGGTGCGCGACGTCGTGGTCTCGGGTGGCGACGTGGCGAACCTGCCGTGGAAGAACCTCGAGTCGTTCGTGATGCGCCTGCTCGAGATCGACACCATCCGCGACGTCCGGCTGGCCACCAAGGCCCTGATGGGTCTGCCGCAGCACTGGCTGCAGCCCGACGTGGTCGAGGGCATGGGCCGTATCGCCCGGGCAGCGCGCTCGCGCGGGGTCAACCTCGCGGTGCACACGCACGTCAACCACGCTGCCTCGGTCACCCCGCTGGTCGCCGAGGCCACCATGGCCATGCTCGAGGCGGGGGTGCGCGACGTCCGCAACCAGGGCGTCCTGATGCGTGGCATCAACGCCGAGGTGAACGACCTGCTCGACCTGTGCTTCGCGCTGCAGGACGGCGCCATGATCACGCCGTACTACTTCTACATGTGCGACATGATCCCGTTCAGTGAGCACTGGCGGGTGAGCCTGGGCCATGCGCAGGAGCTGCAGCACGGGATCATGGGCTACCTGCCCGGTTTCGCCACCCCGCGGATCGTGTGCGACGTGCCGTTCGTCGGCAAGCGCTGGGTACACCAGGCGCACTCCTACGACCCGGTGCGGGGCATCTCGCAGTGGACCAAGAACTACCGCACCTCGATCGAGGCGGACGACGAGGGCGCGCTGACCCGCACCTACCCCTATTACGACCCGGTGGACACCCTGCCCGAGCGCGGTCAGCAGTGGTGGCGGGCGAACGCCGATCTCGCCCGGGTCGAGGCCGATGCCCTCACGCAGGCGGCTGCCAGCCGGCTCGCGGCCCAGGCCCAGGCGAGCGCGGTGAGCCACACGCTCGCCTGACTCGATCAGACCTGGCCTGGATCGTCGCTGGCGTGGCGTCGGGTCAAACCGGAATCATCGGGGCATGACGGATCAGTGGACCTTCGGGGGCCAGCCACCGACCCTGGCGCATGCCGGCGTCGTGACCCTGGTCGAGGGCTCGACCTTCTGTATCGGTGCGAGCAACGGCGACCTGGTACCACCCGCCGTCCACGGGTTGTTCTTTCGTGACACCCGCATCCTGTCGCGGTGGCAGGTACGGGTCGACGGCCATGAGCTCGAGGGCCTGACGGTCGACCAGCCGGACCCGTTCTCGGCGGTGTACCTGTCCCGGACGCCGCCACGCCCGGGGCGGGCCGACAGCACGTTGCTGGTGGTGCGCCGCCGCTACATCGGCGACGGGATGCGCGAGGACCTGACGCTGGAGAACCTCGCCGCCGAGGCGGTCGGGTGCACGGTGACCGTGCTGGTGGAGTCGGACTTCGCGGACCTGTTCGAGGTGAAGGAGAACCGCGTCCATCCGCTGGCGGGCCGGGTGGGGATCACGGCGACCGACTCGTTCCAGGCCGAGTACCGCTGGATGGGTCACTCCCGAGGGGTGCGGGTGAGCGCCGACCCGGCTCCGGCCTATCAGCCGGGGGTGCTGACCTTTCACGTCGTCGTGCCGGGGCGCGGTCGGTGGGAGGCGTGCCTGCAGGTGCAGGCCTCGGTGGACGACGTGCCGGTTCCGGGGCGACACGTCTGCGGTCAACCGAACGGGTCGAGTTCGCCGGAGCTGGCCCTGAGCGCCTGGCGCCGGCACGCGCCGCGGTTCGAGGGGCCTGCCGGGGTGGCCACCACTCTGCGCCGCAGTCAAGAAGACCTCGGGGTGCTGCGCATCTTCGACCCGGAAAATCCCGACCGGGTGGCCGTGGCGGCGGGTGCACCGTGGTTCATGTCGTTGTTCGGGCGCGACAGCCTGCTGTCGGCGTGGATGGCGTTGCCCGTCGATCGCCAGCTCGCGGTCGGCACCCTGCAAACCCTGGGTGGGCTGCAGGGCAAGGTCGACAACCCGCTCACCGAGGAGCAGCCCGGCCGGATCATGCACGAACGTCGCGCGGGTCTGGCCACCGAACTGATGCTCGGCGGCAGCGACGTGTACTACGGCAGCGCCGATGCCACGCCGTTGTTCGTCATGTTGCTCGAGCAGGCGTGGCGCTGGGGAGCGCGCGCCGAGGAGGTCACGGCCCTTCTGCCGTTCGCCGACCGCGCCCTGGAATGGGTGATCGGGGAGGGCGACCGCGACGGTGACGGGTTCGTCGAGTACCGCCGGGCGACCGATCGCGGTTTGGCCAACCAGGGGTGGAAGGACTCCTGGGACGGCATCAACTTCGCCGGCGGCCGCATCGCCGAGCCGCCGATCGCCCTGTGCGAGGTGCAGGGGTACGCCTATGCGGCATTCCGCGCCCGCGCGGCGCTGGCGTCCGACTTCGGTGACGAGCACGGAGCCCATCGCTGGTCCGAGCGTGCCCGCGCGCTGAAGGCTGCCTTCAACGAGGCGTTCTGGTTGCCCGAGCGCGGCTACTACGCCATCGCTCTGGACGGCGCGAAGCAGCCGGTGGACGCGCTGGCGTCCAACATGGGGCACTGCCTGTGGACCGGCATCGTGGACGACGAGCATGCCGCCCAGGTGGTCGAGCACCTGGTCTCCCCCGCGATGTTCACCGGGTGGGGCATCCGGACCCTGGCCTCGACCATGGGCGCCTACAACCCGATGTCCTATCACAACGGGTCGGTCTGGCCACACGACAGCGCGATCGTGGTGGCGGGCCTGGTGCGCTACGGCTTCGTGCCGCAGGCGCACCAGGTGGCCGCCGGCCTGATGGACGCCGCGGAGGCGTTCGGGGGCCGGTTGCCCGAGTTGTTCTGCGGCTTCGATCGGTCCGACTTCAGCGGTCCGGTGCCCTACCCGACCTCGTGTTCACCGCAGGCCTGGGCGGCGGCGACCCCCTTGCTGCTCCTGCGCAGTCTGCTGCAGCTCGAACCGGATGTGCCCGCGGGGCGGATCGCTCTCGCTCCGCAGCTACCGGCCGGCCTGCTGCCGATCGCCATCGAGCGGCTGTCGGTCGCCGACGGTCAGCTGTCGCTGACCGTCGACGCAACCGGCAGGTGCACCGTGACCCGCAGTCCCGATCACCTCATCGTGCAACTGGCCGAGACAGCTCCGCCGCCGCCGGACCCGCCGTCCAGCCGTTGATCCGGCGGCGCTCCGTGCGGCGCCGGTCGATCACGATCGGTGCGATGGCCGTGGATGCGGGGCGGTCGGCGGTGGCGGACCGGATCAGCCGCTCGTAGAGGCGGACGTGGTCGTCGACCATCCGCGCCATGCTGAACCGTTCCTCGGCGGCGCGGCGGCACGCCGTCCGGTCGATCCGGTCGATCCGTCCCACTGCCTCGGCGAGGTCGGCCACCTCGTCGTGCAGGTAGCCGGTGAGGCCGGGTTCGACGATCTGACGCGCGGCACCGTGTGGCCGGGCGATGACCGGCGTGCCGCACGCCAAGGCCTCGGCCATCACCAGGCCGAACGGCTCCGGCCAGCCGATCGGGTTGATCAGGGCCTCGGCGCGCCCGACCAGGTCGATGCGCACGTTCTCGTCCGGCTCGAACATCAGCGTGATGTCGTCACCCAGCAGCGGCTCGACGACCTCGGCGAAGTACTGCCGCTCGCTCGGCTCGCGCATCTTGACCATCACCGTCAACGGCAGGCCCGCCTTGCGGGCGACCTCGATGGCCAGGTGGACGCCCTTGTCCGGGTTCATCCGGCCGACGAAGACCAGGTAGCCGCCGCCCCCGGGGCCGGGCAGGTACCGAGTGGTGTCGATGCCGTGCGGGATGACCGCGGTGACCGGGATCTCGGGTGCGCTGGCTCGTTGGGGCCCGGAGATGCAGATGAGGTGGGCGCGGCCGGGCAGGCGCGAGTAGAGCCGGCGGGCCTTGTCGTCGAACGGGCCGTGCATGGTGGTGACCACGGGCACCTCCGGCCGGCTGAGGTGGCTGGCGAGCAGCGGACCCACCACGGTGTGGTCGTGGATCACGTCGACGTCGGACAGCGCACGGTAGGCCGCCTCGACGTGGAGGCTCTCGTAGGTGCTGTCCTGGATGGGCTCGACCGGCCCGTCGAACAGCCAGGATCGACTCACCGGGCAGGTCGAGCTGCCGATGGTGAAGAGCTCGACCTCGTGACCGGCGAGCTGCAACCCGCGGGCGAGGTTGTCGATGACGGCCTCGCTGCCGCCGTAGCGCGGTGGTGGAACGGGAATCCATGGTCCGGCGATCATTCCGATACGCACGTGACTGTCTCCTCCGTGTTCATGAGGACGGCGCGCTGAGCGGCGTCCTGTGTCCTGCGCCGCGGACCCGGCGACGCATTGCACATGAAACGGAGGTTTGCCCCACTGATCCCCGAAATAACCCTAAAGAGGAGATCAAGTTGTGGTGGCCGCGCGACTGGCCAACTCACCCAGGGCGGCGAACATGACCGCGAGCGAGGCGGCCGCCAGGCAGCCCAGGGGGTAGATCACGACGGTCCACCGCTGCTCCGGCTGGAGGGCGGCCGGGGCGGTGAGCAGGGTCGGCAGGATGGCCAGCGCCATGGCCGGCAGGGCACACCCCAGCGCTCGTGGCCACCGTGATCCGGTGGGCAACTGGGAGGCCGCGATCAAGGCCGCACTGACCGTGCTCGCCGCCAGGACCGTGCGCAGTGGGGCCTGCTGCCAGCCGCGCAGTGCCTCGGCCAGGTCGGGCCGGACAGCGATCATCACCATGGTGCCGCCGAGCGTGACGGCGGCGAGGGTGCGGGTGAGTTCGGTCCAGGTCGATCGGACGCCGTCCGCCGCGAGCAGGGTGGCCGCGGCGACCCAGCCGGGGTGGGCGGCCATCGCGAGCAGTTCGGACCGGTTCGGTGTCAGGCCCAGCATGCTCAGGTCGCGTGCGGTCCAGGCGAGGTCGGTGACCAGTGGCAGGGCGACGGTGAGCCAGGGCAGCAGTGCCGCGGCGGAGGCGCGGTCGGCCGCGCGGAGTTGAGCACCGTGCCAGAGCACCGCCACCGACAGGCAGGTGGCGGCCAGTGCGTGAGCTGCCAGATCACGGGGGTCGACGGGGCCGTCGGAGAGCACACTGCGCAGCGCCCAGGTGCTGGCGCCGACTGCCGTGACCAGGATCAGCAGGATCATCGAGCGCGATCGGTGTCGTAGCCGACCGCGGTGGCGACTGCGCGCGACGTCCTCGGGCTCTGCCGGCGCCCGACGGATGGCCTCCGATCGGGGCCGCGGCGCAGACCGGGAATCACTGCGAGTCGCGGGCTGGGGAACGGGCTGGGGAATGGGCTGGGGAATGGGATGAGGGACAGGCGCGGAGCGCGTTCGGCTGAGCTCGGCCATCTGCTGGGCGTCCTGATGGGCGGCGCGCTGCGCAGCCTCGTGAGCGGCCGCCTGACGGGCAGCCTGACGGGCAGCCTCCTGGGCGGCCTCGTAGGTCGCCTGCCACGCCTCCTCGAGCGCCACGACGTCGGGCGTGGCGATCTGTCCGGCGCGCTCGGCGGCCTCGCGTTCGGCCCGGCGGGCCTCACGCCGGGTCAGCGGGACCGTGTACTCCATGTGGGTGCACGTCGTCACGCACCCCGGGCGGCTTGAGCCCGCTCAGCCCTCGGATACCTCGCCGGTGGGGATCGGACGTCCCTCGAAGGGCGTCGACAGGACGACGGTGGTCTTGGTGGCGACGCCGGCCACGGCGCGGATGCGGGCCAACAGGGTCTCGAGGGTCCCCGGTGTGGCCACCCGCACCTTGAGGATGTAGTTGTCCGCCCCGGCCACCGAGTGGCAGGCCTCGATCTCCGGCAGGCCGGCCAGGCGTTCCGGGACGTCGTCCGGGGCGGCGGGGTCGAGCGGGGTGACCGAGACGAACGCGGTGAGCGGCAGGCCGAGCGATTCGGGGTCCACCAGGATGGTGTAGCCGCGGATGACGCCGCGCTGCTCCAGCCGGCGCACCCGCTGGTGGACGGCGGACGTGGACAGCCCTGTCGCCTTGCCGAGGTCGGTGAAACTCATCCGCCCATCTCGGGACAGCAGGTGCACGATCTGCTGGTCGATCTCTTCCACGTCGCGAAGACTACGCTGCCCCGATGAATGGTCGCCTGATGCTGGTCGATTCGGCCTCGCTCTATTTCCGGGCCTTCTTCGGGGTCAAGGAATCGATCACCGCCCCGGACGGCACGCCGGTCAACGCGGTGCGTGGCTTCCTGGACATGCTCGCCACGCTGATCACGCGGCGGCGTCCGGTTCGGCTGGTGGCCTGCTGGGATGACGACTGGCGCCCGGCGTTCCGCGTGGCGGCGATCCCCTCGTACAAGGCGCACCGGTTGGCGCCGGTCCAGCCGTCGGGCGGGCCGGACGTCGAGATCACGCCTGACGCACTCGACGTCCAAGTACCGATCATCGCCGCGGCGCTCGAGGTGCTCGGCATCGCCCGGTTGGGCGGGGCGGGGCTCGAGGCCGATGACGTGATGGGCACGCTGACCACTCGCGAGGTGCGACGGGCGCACGCGGCCGGGGCGACGGCTGACGTCGACGTGGTCACCGGCGACCGCGACCTGTTCCAGCTCGTCGACGACGCCGGAGTGGTGCGGGTGCTCTACACCGGCAAGGGGGTGCGCAACCTGGACGAGGTCGACCAGGCGCGTCTGGCCGAGAAGTACGGCGTCGCGGACGGGGCCGGGTATGCCGCGATGGCCGCCCTGCGCGGTGATCCCAGCGACGGACTGCCGGGGGTGCCGGGTATCGGGGAGAAGACCGCGGCCTCACTGATCGCCCGCTACCGGGATCTGCCCACCTTGCGGGCAGCGGCGGCCTCGCCGGACAGCGACCTGTCCCCCGCGAACCGGCGCCGCTTGCTGGAGGCGTCCGGCTATCTCGACGTGGCACCCACCGTGGTCGAGGTGGTGCGCGAGGCCGACCTGCCGATGCCGGACGACGCGCTGCCGCTCACCCCGCCCGATCACGACGCGCTGGTGGCGTTCGCCGCCCGGTGGAACCTGGACTCCTCGATCGTTCGCATGGTCACCGCACTGGCGGGCGGCTGAGCCACCGATTGTGTGTGGCGAAAGTGGTGCCATACGCCGACTTCGACCACACAGAATCGCTGGGGTCAGGCGACGGAGTTGGCGACCACACCCCGACGCACACCGTCGATGGCCGCCGACGCGCTGCGGCGCAGGGCGTCATCCCCCGACTCGCGCGCCGTCGATTGGATCTGTCCCAGCAGGTCGATGATCTGTCGGCACCACCGGACGAAGTCCCCCGCTGACAGCTCCCCCGCCTGCTGGCTGCCGAGTACGTCGGCCAAGCCTCGCCCACTCGCCCAGCGGTGCACCGCCCAGGCCAGGTTGAGGTCGACCTCGCGGGTGGTGTCGAGTCGGTGCAGTTCCTCCTGGTCGGTCAGCTCCGACCAGATCCGCACGGTCTCGTGCAGCGCCGTCCGGACCGCGCCGGCGGGCAACCGGGGGTCGGCGTCCCGCCCCTCGCCGCGCGACTCGAACACCACGGCGCTGACGCAGGCGGCCAAGCCCGGCCCGTCCAGCCCCGACCAGAGCCCGGCCCGCAGGCACTCGGCCACCAGCAAGTCGGACTCGGTGTAGATCCGGCGCAGCAGTCGACCGGCCGTCGTGATCTCCAGCTCGCCCGTCGTCCCGGTCGCCAGGTACCCGCGTTCGGTGAGCAGGTCGCAGACCCGGTCGAACACCCGGGCAATGGTGTTGGTCCGCCCGTCGATCCGACGCCGTAGCGTCTCGGTGTCGCGCTGCAGCTTGTGATGACGCTCGGCCCACCGCGCATGGTCCTCGCGTTCGGCGCATCCGTGGCACGGGTGAGCGCGCAGCGCCGCCCGCAGCCGGCTGACCTTCTCCAGCGTCTGGTCGGCCGCGTCGTCGTCCGACGAGCGGCCGTTGCCGCGGCCGGCTCCGCGGGATCCCGGCAGATCGTGCGTGGTCAGCACGGTCCGCAGACTCGACGCCAGGTCGCGCCGGGCATGCGGGCTCCGCGCATCGAAGGTCTTGGGCAACGACATCCTGGTCACCGGCTCGACGCCGTGGGGCACATCGGCCAGGCCGACCCGCCGCAGCCGGTGCCCGTCGGTGACCACGGTCGGTCGCGGACCGTCGGCATCGGAACTGCCGTTGGTCTCGACCACCACCGCCCAGGCGGCGCGGCGTCCGGCCCCGATGCGGATCACGTCCCCGCGTCGCAACTGTTCCAGCGAGGCGATGGCATCCAACCGGCGTCCGGCGGCGGCGGCCCGGGACGACTCGGCCTCCAGTCGCCCGATCCGGCGGCGCAGCGCCATGTACTCCGCGAAGTCACCCAGGTGACAGGTCATCGCCTCGGTGTACCCGGCGAGTGCCTCCTCCTGACGCCGCAACTGACGGGCCAGCCCGACCACACCCTGGTCGGCCTGGTACTGGGCGAACGAGGTCTCGAGGATCTGTCGCGCCCGCTCGCGACCCACCTGGGCGACCAGGTTGACCGCCATGTTGTACGTCGGCCGGAAGCTGGATCGCAGCGGGTAGGTGCGGGTCGAGGCCAACCCAGCCAGGGCATGCGGGTCGAGCCCTTCGTGCCACAGCACCACCGCGTGGCCCTCGATGTCGATCCCGCGTCGTCCGGCGCGTCCGGTGAGTTGGGTGTACTCGGCGGGCGTGATGTCGGCGTGGGTCTCACCGTTCCACTTGATCAGCTTCTCGAGCACCACGGTGCGGGCCGGCATGTTGATGCCCAGCGCCAGGGTCTCGGTGGCGAAGACCACCTTGACCAGCCCCGCGGCGAACAACTGCTCGACCACCTCCTTGAAGGTGGGCAGCAGCCCGGCATGGTGTGCGGCGATCCCGCGTTGGAGCGCCTCGAGCCAGGTGCGATACCCCAGGACGGCGCGGTCGGCCTCCGGGATCTCGGTCGTGCCCTCGGCGACGATGCGCGAGATCTCGTCCCGCTCGGCGGCCGTGGTCAGCCGCAGCCCACCGGCCAGGCACTGTTCCACTGCCGCCTCGCACCCGGCCCGGCTGAACACGAAGGTGATCGCCGGTAGCAGGCCCGCCCGATCGAGCATCGCGATCACCTCGGGGCGTGCCGGCGGACGACGCCGCGGCCCCCGCGATCCCGGCCCCCGCCCGCGCGCGCGGCCACCGGGACGGGTCTGGCGACGATAGGTCTCGCGCAGCTCGGGGTTCACCCGTGGCTCGCCGCCCCCGGCGTGGGCTCCGGGCTGACCGTCATGGGCCTCGGCGAACAGGTCGACGATGCCGCCCGCGGTCAGGACGTGCTGCCACAACGGCACGGGCCGGTGCTCCCAGACCACGACGTCGGTGTCCCCGCGGACCTCGGCGAGCCAGGCACCGAACTCCTCGGCGTTGCTGACCGTCGCCGACAGCGAGGCGATCTGTACCTGCTGCGGCAGGTGGATGATCACCTCTTCCCACACCGGGCCGCGGAACCGGTCGGCCAGGTAGTGCACCTCGTCCATCACGACATAGCCGAGGCCGGCCAGGGTCGGTGAGTCGGCGTACAGCATGTTGCGCAGCACCTCGGTGGTCATCACGACCACCGGCGCCTCACTGTTGACCGCTGTGTCGCCGGTCAGCAACCCGACCCGACCGGCGCCGTGCCGGGCCACCAGATCGGCGTACTTCTGATTCGACAGTGCCTTGATCGGCGTGGTGTAGAAGGCTTTTCGGCCCTCGGCGAGGGCCAGATGGACGGCGAACTCCCCCACCACGGTCTTGCCTGACCCGGTCGGTGCCGCCACCAGGACGCCGCGCCCGCCCTCGAGCGCCCGGCACGCCCGCAGCTGGAAATCGTCCAGGACGAAGTCGTACCCGGCCGCGAAGCCTTCGAGCCGGTTGCTGGACACGCCCCCCACGTTATCGAGATCTCCCGCCCGGTGGGTCACCCGGTCGGTGCCGCCAGCAGCCGCAGCGCGCTGGGGACGACCTCGCAGCTCATCGGCAGCGGAGCGAGCCGCTCGCCGTCCGCGTACCCCACGATGCCCGGTGCCTCGATCCTCACCGTGCGGGCACGGGTCAGCGTCACCGCCGGGTGGCCCAGGTGCTCGCCGCGGAACACCTTGGGGAACAACCGGATCAGCGCTCGGCGGGGCATCGGCCCGGCGATCACCAGGTCGAGCAGGCCGTCGTCCATCGCCGCGCCGTGACAGATCCGCATGCCGCCGCCATAGGCGGGGCCGTTGCCGACGGCCACCAGGACGGCGCCGGTGGTCCGGCGCACGCCGTCCACCTCGATCGTGTACCCCCGGGCGTGGAACACCGGCAGTTCGCGCACGATCGCCAAGTCGTAGCGCAGCCTGCCCCGGGGCCACGACCAGCCGTTGGCGCGTTCGTTGACGATGCTGTCGAACCCGGCACTGAGCACTCCGCTGAACCAGCCGGAGGCCCCGGTGTCGTCCTGCCAGCGGGCGGCGTCCACCGCCCGGCGATGGTCGCCGATCAGCGCATCGCGGACGACGCGTGCGGCCGCCGTCGGATCACCCACCGGCAGACCGAGCTCGCGGGCGTTGTCGTTGCCGGTGCCCACCGCGACGATGCCCAGCGGCGTGGTGGTGCCGGCCACGAGATTGACGCCCAGGTGGACCATGCCGTCCCCGCCGACCACGACCAAGGCGTCGGCGCCGGCCTCGAGCGCTCCACGGACGCGCTCTCGCAGGGTATGGGCGTCGTCGGCGACGAGGACCTCGGCCCGGATCCGGGCGTCCGTCCGGGCATCGCCGCCCTGCAGCACGGCCACGCCGTCCACGGCGGCTGCAGCGCCGCGACCACCACCGGCCGTCGGGTTCACCGCGACGACAACCGAGATCGGCGTCATCCTCAGGTGGCGTCGTCGAAGCGTGCCGAGTCGTGCGGAGGCACCGGGTCGTCGATCGGGGTCGGGTCCTCGATCGGTGTCGGGGCGTCGAGGTCGCTGGTCTCGTCGTCCGACAGGTTCGCGAAGGCGGCGCGTTTGGCACGTCGGCGATCCACCAGTGCCGAGAATCCGACCGCGATCGCGTACAGGCCACACATGGGCAGCGCCAACGCCAGCATCGAACCGGCATCCGGGGTCGGCGAGGCGATCGCCGCGAACAGGAACACCAGGAACACCGCGATGCGCCAGCTGCGGGCCATGGCTGCCGCACTCACCAGGCCGGCCAGGTTCAACGCCACCAGGAACAGCGGCAACAAGAACGCCAGGCCGAACGCGAGCAACAGCCGGGTGACGAAGGCGAAGTACTTCTCCGCGCTCGGCAACAGCGAGGTGCCCGGCTCGGCGAACTCGGCGAAGAACGTCACCGCGTTCGGCAGCACCAACCAGCCGATCCAGATTCCGGCGGCGAACAGCGGGGCGCCGACGGCCGAGAAGGCCATGGCGTGGCGCTTCTCGCGCCGGGTCAGGCCCGGGACGATGAACGCCCACAGCTGGTAGAGCCACACCGGGCTGGCGAGCAGGATGCCCAGGTACATCGACATGGACAGATGGAGGTTGAAGGCGCCCATCAAGTCCGCGAAGTTGATGTTGGCTTTGATGCCCCGCTCGCGGGCGATGGTGAGCAAGGGCTGCTGCACCGCCTGGAACAACCGCGGATAGACGAACCAGCCGCCCAGGGCGCCGAGGGCGATGGCGATCGCCGAGTACAGCAGTCGTCGGCGCAGCTCGGCCAGATGTTCCCGAAGCGGCATCCGCCCGTCGGGGTTCTTGCTGGCACGCCGCGGCGTCATCACGGCCACGGCGCGCGGTCAGGCGTCGCGGCGCGGGTCGGCGACCGGGTTGCCGCTCGGGTTGGCGTTCGGGTAGCTACCGCCCTCGACGGCCTCGGGCGTACGGGGCGCATCGTCCTCCTTGAGGTCCTTGACCTCGGCCTTGAGGATGCGCAGGGAACGGCCGACACCGCGCGCCGCGTCGGGTAGCCGCTTGGCCCCGAACAGCACGATGACGACGATGAGCAGGATGACGAGGTGCCATCCCTCGAACAGACCACGCACCATGACAGCTGCCCCTTCGATCGGACGTTGCGGACATGCTACGTCTCGCAGCGCCTCATCGACGCCGGGCCTGCAGGACGCGTTCCTGGCGCAGGCGCCCCGGGCTGTCGAAGACGGCCGGTACGGACGACGTCCCGGTGCTGCGCGCGGCCCGGTCCGCCTCCAGCTGATCGAGCTGATCGGTGACCCCTTCGAGCTGGGCAGACGCCGCGCCGAGCTCGTCGAACAGCGCCATGGCCTTGCGCCAGACCGAGCGGGCCTGGACGAACAGCACCCAGGCACCCCCGAGGGCGATCAGGAGAAAGACGATCAGCCAGGCCCACCATGTCACCCGGGCAGCCTAACGGCCCGAAGGTCGGCCCCCACCCACCCTCCGCCGTGATCATGCAATCCGTGCACGCTCGTGAATGAATTCACGAGCGTGCACGGATTGCATGATCACGGCGGGTTGGGGGTCAGCTGGCGGTTTCCGGCTCGGTGCTCAGGGGCAGGCCGGTGGGTTGCCTGGTGGCCGCCGCAGCCGACACCAGGTCGGCGTGGTCGAGCCACAACGCGAAGTCGAGCACATCGTCGTAGCTCAGGGCCGGGCCGTGGTGTTCCTCGAGGGCCTCGGCCGGCACCGACCACGGTTCGGCCAGGACACCGCCGGAGATGAGCAGGGCGACCACATCGCGTCCGGCCGGCTTGCGGATCTCCTCCAGGCACGTGCCGCAGGTGAACGCGTAGTACGACCAGGCCTTCACCGAACAGACGACCAGTCGGACCTGAGGTGGGGTGAGCTCTACGTCACCGCAGCTCGGGCACGACGCCTTGATCGTCGTCATGGTGGGGGCCTCCCTTTGATTGGTGGTGGTGCGGTACCAGTCAAACCAGTCGGTAGCACTCTGCAGTCACATGAGTACTCTCGGTTAACACTGGTGTCATCGTGGCAGGTGCTTCCGCACCCTCGACCGTGCGACACGTCGCCTTCAGAGCGCCGGGGCAGAATCAGCGGAACGGCCGATCGGCCGGTGGCCAGAAGGGCCAGGTGAGTCTCGGGCGAGTCGCGTGTAACGCGTCTCAGTAGGCCGAGAGCGCGCCGTCCGCCAGCTCCGCGACGCGGGCGGCCACCTCGGCCGGCGCCAGCACCTTCATGGACCCGCCGAGCTGCAGGGCGAGCCGGGGCAGCCAGTCGGACGTGGCGGTCCGCAGGCGTACCTGCAACCCGCCGTCCGGCAGGTCGAGGGCCTGCTCGATCGGGTAGTACTCCGCCACCCAACGGGCCTGACGGGTGAGTTCGACCGTGACGACCAGGTCGTCCGGCGGGGCGGTGAACAGCCCCTCGTCCAGATCGGGGGCCACCGCTCCGGCGGGTGGGGTGCCGTCGACCTCCAGCAACTCGACGCTGACCACCCGGTCGAGGCGGAAGCGGCGCACGCTCTCGGCCCGGTGGCACCAGCCGTCCAGGTACCAGCGGTCCCCCACGGTGACCACCCGGATCGGGTCGACGTCCCGTTGGGTGGTCTCGTCGCGGCTGGGCACCAGGTACTCGAGGTGGAGCCGCCGGTGCCGGCGCACCGCCTCGCGCATCGTGGCCAGCGTGGTCTCGTTCGCCCCGCGGGACAGGTCCACCGTGAGCGCCGAGGCGGCGGCCGCGGCGTCCCCGGCGGCGGTCGACAGCTTGGTCAGCGCCGCCTCCAGTGCTGCCCGGTCGTGCAGTCCGGGTACCTCGGCCAGGGTGCGCAGGCCGACGAGCAGCGCCACGGCCTCATCGATGCCCAGGCGCAGCGGGCGGGCGATCGCGTCGGCATTGCGCAGGTAGATCCGGCCCGACTCCCAGTCCGCGTCGATCAGGTCGTCCGGCAGGTGGCCGGGTGTGCCGCACACGAACAGCAGCTCGAGGTCCTTGACGAGGTCTTCCTCGCTGATCTCGAAGTGGGCGGCGGCCTCACCCAGGGGCACCCCCTGACGCTGCAACAGCCAGGGCACCATGGTCAACAACCGTGACAGCCGGTTGGTCGCACCGAGATTCATCGACCCGACTCCGAGGCCGACGCAGCCGACGCAACCGACGCAGCCGACCCAACCGACGCAGCCGAATCCATGGGCACGGCCGGCTCGGCGTGAACCGCTCGGGCACCCCGCAGCAGCGCGATCACCCGGTCGCGCAGGTCCTCGGGGGTCTGCACCAGGGCGTCGGGGCCGTACCCGGCGAGTTGCTGGGCCAGCTGGGCGGCGTCCCCGATCGGCAGCTCGACCACGTCCCAGCCGGCCGCCGCCGCGAGTGCGTCGGGGACGACGGACGCGCCGTCGCGCAGGCGCAGCGCTGTCCCCCGCCCGGGCCGCAGCCGTACCCGGGCCGTGCGTAGGTCCTGCTCCGCCCGGCCGTGACGCACCATGGCGGCCGGGTCGAGGTCGTCCGGCTTGACCACACTGCCGGCCGCTCCGATGCGGCGGATGCCGCCCTCGATCCGGGACAGCTTGAACGCCCGCGGTGCCGACCGGCCGCGATCGAAGCCGACCAGGTACCACCAGCCGCCGCGGGCGGTCAGCGCCCAGGGTTCGACCTTGCGGTCGGCCGCCTTCGCCTCGCCCGGTTTGCGGTAGCGGAAGGCCACCGGAGCGGCGTCCCGGGTGGCGGCATAGAGCGGTTCGAACGCCGGTTCGGCGGCGCGGACGCGCGGCTCGACGCCGACCAGTGTCTCGGCGTCCACGGCCACACCCAACGAGCGCAGCTTGACCATCGCGCGGGCCGCCGGACCGGCCAGACTCGCCTGCTGCCACACGCGGCTGGCCAAGCCGAGCACGGCCAGCTCCTCGGCGGTCAGATCGATCGAGGGGAGTTCGTAGCTGGTGCGGTCGATGCGATAGCCGATCTCGTCCTCGAACCAGGCGTCGTGGGAGCCGGTGACCAGCGGGACGCCGAGCTCGCGCAGGTCCTCTTTGTCGCGCTCGAACATCCGGTCGAAGGCCTCGACCGATTCGCATCGTTCGTACTGCGGCACCGCGTGGCGAATCTGCTCCTTGGTCAGCCAGCGGGTGGTTGCCGCCAGGGCGATGACCAGATTGAGCAGCCGTTCGGTACGGTTCGTCGCGGGCATCACGAGTGACGCTACCCGAGGCGGGGGGTCACGGTCGCGAGGTCGGGCGGAGGGAGCGGCGTGAGTGGCTGGCGCGAGGGCAGGGTCACCTCTCTCGATGCTGAATGGGACGGCGCCCTCGAGTGCACCGTCGACGTACTGGACGACGCCACGCGTACCTGGACCGCTGTCCGTGCCCTGGCCTACCCCGCGCTGGTCGGCCGCCCGGAGGTGAGCGACCTGGTGCTGCTCAACACGGCCGCTCTCGAGGCCGGGCTCGGCACCGGAGGGTATGCGTTCGTCGTCGCGATCCCCCAGCGCGCGGCGACCGGCGTCGCGCTCGGCCCGGGGCATGTGGTCAAGGCGCGGTACACCCCGCAGCAGATCATGGTCCTGGGGGTGGACGAGGAGGCCTCACCGCACCATGAGCTGCTACGGGACGCCGACGACCTGGGTGGCATGCCGGTGGTCGTCGCCGACCTGCACTCGCATCTGCCGGCGGTGATCGCCGGCATTCGGGCGGACTGGCCCCGGGCGGCGCCACCGCCACGGGTCGCCTACGTGATGACGGACGGCGCCAGCCTGCCCGCCTGGTTCTCACGGGCGGTCGCCGGGCTGCGCAACGCCGGATGGATCAACGCCTGCATCACGGTGGGGCAGGCCTTCGGTGGCGATCTCGAGGCCGTCAGCCTGCACACCGGACTGCTGGCCGCCCGGCTGGTGGTCAACGCGGACATCACGGTGGTGACCCCGGGCCCCGGCGTGGTGGGCACCGGTACCCGTTGGGGCTTCAGTGGGGTGGCCACCGGCGAGGCGGTGAACGCGACGGCGACCCTGCGGGGACGGCCGGTGGCGACGCTGCGGATCTCCGCGGCCGACGCCCGGGCCCGCCACCGGGGCGTCTCACACCACAGCCTGACCGCGCTGGGCCGGGTCGCGCTGGCCACGGCCGATGTGGTGGTGCCGATGCTGGGTGTCCCCGGTCAGGACGGCGAGGCCTGGGCCGACGTCGCCGTGGAGGTGCGGGCGGCGGCGGCGTCGCTGGCCCCGCCCTACGGGCGACACACCCTGGTCGAGGTGGGCCTGCAGGGCTTGCGCGCGGCCCTGGACGACAGTCCGGTGCGGCTGTCGACCATGGGCCGCGGCGTGGACGCCGACGAGCCGGCCTTCCTGGCGGCCGCGGCCGCCGGCCGTCACGCGGTGGCGATGCTCGGGGCCTGAGGGATCAGCCGACGCCGACGAGATCGACCACGAAGATCAGCGTCTCGTTCGGGCCGATCGCCCGACCGGCGCCACGGCTGCCGTAGGCCAGGTGCGGCGGGATGACCAGCCGACGTCGGCCGCCGACCTTCATGCCGGCGATGCCCTGGTCCCAGCCGGGGATGACCTGGCCGACGCCGAGGCGGAAGTCCAGGGCCGAGCCTCGATTCCAGGACGCGTCGAACTCCTCCCCGCTGGAGAAGGACACCCCGACGTAGTGCGCGCTCACGCGGCTACCCGCAGTGGCCTCCGCGCCAGTGCCCTCGACCTCGTCGACGATCTGCAGCTCGGCCGGCGGTTCGCCGCCCGGGAACTCGATCTCCGGCTTACCGCGCCCGTTCAGGACGGCGTCGCTCACGTGAATCTCCTCGATGTCGGTGATCTGGGTCGTGCTGGTCTGGGTCGTGCTGGTCTGGATGGTGAGGCGGGTCAGGCGGCGTCCAGGATGTCGACCACGAACACCAGGGTGTCGGTGCCCTTGATCTTGGCCTCGGGTTTGCCCTCGGCGCCGTAGCCGTCGTCCGGCGGGATCACCAGCAGCAGCTGACTGCCGACGGTCTGGCCGACCAGGCCGCGATCCCAGCCCGCGATCACCTTGCCCACCCCGATGGGGAAACTCGCCGGCGCGGGACGCCCCCACGAGCTGTCGAACTGCTGGCCGCCGGGCCAGATCACACCGCTGTAGTGCACGGTGATCTGCTGCCCGCGGGTCACCTTGGGTCCGGCGCCGATGATCAGCGGCTGCACCACGAGCGCCGTGGGCGGGTCCGTCTCGGGCAGTTTGATGGTCGGGGCGCCCTTCTTGTTCAGGGCGACAGTGGGCAGGCCTGCACGCGGCTTGACCGCTGTGCCGGTGGCGCGCGCGAGCACGTCCTTGACCGCGATCAGGTCGACCACCAGCACGATCGTGTCGGTCGGGCCGACACCTGCGCCCGGCAGGCCCTTGAGTCCGTACGCCTCCCCGGGGGGCAGCGCGAGCAGCATCCGCGACCCGGCGGTGGCCCCGGTGAGCCGCTTGACCAGACCCGGCAGGTTGTTCTCGACGCTCAGCACGAAGCTGGTCGGTCGCAGCCCGTAGGAGGAGTCGAACTCCTTGCCGTCGGTGCCGTTGATCCCGAGGTACTCGATGGTGACCCGCTGGCCGGCTGCGGCCTTGGCCCCGGTGCCGACGGTGAGCACCTTGGCCAAGCCGGTCTGCACCGAGAACGGCGTGGTCACGCTCAGGGTGGGCCGTTCGCCCAACTTGCCCGTCACCGTCACCGTCTCGAGTGTGGTCGCCACGCTGGATCGGGCCGGGTCGGCCGTACTGCTCGGGGTACTGCACCCTGCCGAGGCAAGGGTGCACAGGATCAGCGCCGCACAGGCGGAGGCGAACCGGGAACGAGCCGACACGAGGAATCACCCTAGCCGTCGGCGGCGCCCTTCACATGCTCTGGATGAGCCGTTCGACGCGCTCGTCCACCGAACGGAACGGGTCCTTGCACAACACGGTGCGCTGCGCCTGGTCGTTGAGCTTGAGGTGTACCCAGTCGACGGTGAAGTCGCGGCGGCGTTCCTGCGCGCGGCGCACGAAGTCGCCGCGCAGCTTGGCGCGGGTGGTCTGCGGCGGTACCGCCGTGGCCTGGAACACCTCGATGTCGGAGGAGACCCGCTCGGCCAGCCCTCGCTTGACCAGCATGTAGTGCAGTCCCCGGTCGCGATGGATGTCGTGGTAGGCCAGATCCAGCCGGGCGATGCGGGGCGACGACAAGGGCAGGTCGTGCCGGGCGCGGTACCGCTCCACCAGCCGGTGCTTGATCGCCCAGTCGATCTCCCGGTCGATCAGCGAGGGGTCCTCGGTGCGGATGGCGCGCAAACCGCGTTCCCACAGGTCCAGCACGCGCTTGATGACGTCGGTGTGCAGCCCGCGCGAGTCGACGAAGTCCTTGGCGCGCTCGAGGTACTCCTCCTGGATCTCGAGAGCGCTCGCCTCGCGGCCGTTGGCCAGCCGTACCCGACGGCGGCCGGTCAGGTCGTGGCTGACCTCGCGGATGGCCCGGATCGGGTTCTCGAGCGTCAGATCGCGGACGACGACCCCCGCCTCGATCATGCGCAGCACCAGATCGGTGGCCCCGACCTTGAGCAGGGTGGTGGTCTCGGACATGTTGGAGTCCCCGACGATCACGTGCAGCCGGCGGTAGCGCTCGGCGTCCGCGTGGGGTTCGTCGCGGGTGTTGATGATCGGGCGTGAGCGGGTGGTCGCGCTGGAGACGCCCTCCCAGATGTGGTCGGCGCGCTGGCTCAGGCAGAACACCGCCCCGCGGGGCGTCTGCAGCACCTTGCCGGCACCCACCACGAGTTGGCGGGTGACCAGGAACGGGATCAGCACGTCCGACAGCCGGCCGAACTCGCCGTGCCGACTCACCAGATAGTTCTCGTGGCAGCCGTAGGAGTTGCCGGCCGAGTCGGTGTTGTTCTTGAACAGGTAGACCTCGCCGGCGATGCCTTCTTCGTGCAGCCGCCGCTCGGCGTCTACCAGCAGGCCCTCGAGGATCCGTTCACCGGCGCGGTCGTGCACCACGAGCTCACGGATGTCGTCGCACTCCGGGGTGGCGTACTCGGGGTGCGATCCGACGTCCAGATAGAGCCGGGCACCGTTGCGCAGGAAGACGTTGCTGGAACGCCCCCACGACACCACCTTGCGGAACAGGTAGCGCGCCACCTCGTCGGGCGACAGCTTGCGCTGGCCCTCGAAGGCGCACGTCACGCCGAATTCCGTCTCGATCCCGAAGATTCGGCGGTCCATGCGTCCACTCTAGGTGGCTCAGGTGCGCCCGGCGAGGGCGCCGGCCTGCCGGCGTCGTGGGGCGAGCGTCATATCCGGCCAGGGTCGACGTCACAGATCGTCCGTGGGCAGGATTGCTCGAGGAACACTCCTGTGGGGGGGCTTGCCATGCAGAGCACGTCAGCATCGAAGCGCGACGGCCCTTCTGCACCGTCCGGGATCGAGCTGCGGGGGGTCTGCCGGCACTTCAACGTGGGTGGCAGCCTGGTCAAGGCTCTCGATGGGGTCGACCTCTCCATCGATCGGTCGGCGTTCGTGGTGATCCTGGGGGCCAGCGGGTCCGGCAAGACCACTCTGCTGAACCTGATCGGTGCGCTCGACGCGCCAACCGCGGGGCGGATCACGTTGGCCGGCACGGAGATCAGTCACGCGAGTCGCACCGAACGCGCCGTGCTGCGACGCACGACCGTCAGCTTCGTCTTTCAGACGTTCAACCTCTTCCCCGGGCTGACCGCGTTGGAGAACGTCCAGTTCGGTGCGGATGTGGCCGGGCACACCCATCCCGTGGAGCGTGCCCGAGAGATGCTCGACCTGGTCGGGCTCGGTGCCCGGGCCGGTCATTCCCCTCACCAGCTCTCCGGCGGTGAGCAACAGCGCGTGGCGATCGCGCGCGCCTTGGCCACCGGCAACCCGATCCTGCTGGCGGACGAGCCGACCGGCGAGCTGGACTTCCGCACGGGCGTGGCCATTCTCGAGCTCTTGCATCGGCAGGCGGAGACGGGCACGACAGTCGTGGTGGTCACTCACAATCGTGAGATCTCGCGGGCGGCCGATCGGGTCGTGGAGTTGTCCAGCGGGAGAGTGACGAGCGACGGGCCGCCGATGGGTGGGCGCGCCGACGTCGCCGCCCTGCGTTGGTGACGCGAGGAGGACGCGATGCGACGTCTGTGGTGGCGCTGGTCGCTCCGCGATCTGCGCCGCAGGTGGCTCCTGGTGGCCACGATTGCCGCCATCATCGGCGTCGGCACGGGCACCTATGCCGCACTGCTGGGCACCAGCGAGTGGCGGCGCCGGTCCAACGACGCCAGCTTCGCCTCTCTGCAGCTGCACGACGTGCAGATCCGGCTCGCCCTGGGCACCGCGGTGGCCGAGGGGACTCTGGCGGGTGTTGCCCAGCAGATCCCGCATGCCACCGCCATTGCCGGGCTGCGCGAGCGGCTCGTCCTGCCGACACAGTTCGCGGCGCCAGGCGGCCTGCTGGCCAGCGGCGAGCTCGTCGGGTCGGCGCTCGGCGCGCCGATCGACGGCGTCTCCCGCCATGCGGGCAGGAGCCTGACGGCCGCGGACGACGGCCTGCCCCTGCTGGTGATGGAGCGGGCCTTTGCGGAGGGTAACGATCTTCCCGTGACCGGGGAGGTCGACCTCTCCGGCGGCGTGCGCGCGACCTATGTGGGCCTTGGCCAGTCCCCGGAGTACTTCATACTGTCGGGGGGGCAGGGTGGGCTGCCGTTCATGAGCCAGGCGTCCTACGGCGTCGCCTACACAACCCTGCATTCCGCTCAAGCCATGACCGGATCACCCGGCAAGGTCAACGACCTCGTGATCCGGCTCACGGACCCCGGTTTGGCGCGGACCGTCCGAGCGGAGCTGGAGGCCCGCCTGTCGACCGACGCCCCCGCGGTGGTGGCCGACGTGACGCAACGCCGCGACGTGGGCGCCTACCGAATCCTCTACGACGACATTGATGCCGACGAGCGGCTCTGGCGCGTTCTGGCTCTGCTGATCCTGCTCGGAGCCGCCTTCGCGGCCCTCAATCTCACCGTCCGGGTGATCGAGGCCATGCGTCGTGAGTTCGGCATCGGGATGGCCTTGGGGGTGCCGGATCGGGTGCTGGCCGTGCGGCCGTTGCTCTTCGGCATCGAGGTAGCCCTGATCGGCGTGGTGGTCGGGCTGGCCGTGGGGTGGGCGCTCGGGCTGCCGCTGCGCTCGCTGTTCACCACCATGGTGCCCCTGCCGATCTGGATCACTCCGCTGCAGGCCGGGGTGTTCGCCCAGGCCGCCCTGATCGGCTTCCTGTTGCCGTTCGCCGCAGTCCTCTGGCCGGTGTGGCGGGCAGTTCGCGTGCAGCCCGTCGAAGCGATCAAGGTCGGTCATCTGGCGGGCCGCCAACGCCCCCGTGCCGGAGCGTTCGGGCGGCTGCACCTTCCCGGGTCCAGTTGGCATCAGATGCCGGTGCGCAACCTCGTCCGTACTCCGCGACGGACCCTCATGACCGTGCTCGGCGTGTCAGCCGCGATCACGGCGCTGGTCACGACATTCGGCTTCCTCGACACCTTCACCGCCACGTTGGACGCGTCCTCGGACGAGACCCTGCGCGTGGCACCGGATCGGCTGGTGGTGTCGTTGCGGACGTTCGAGACCGCGGACGGGCCCACCCTTCGCTCGATCAGGGCACTCCCCCACGTCGGATCCGCCTCCGCAGCGGTGCTGCTGCCGGTGACCGCAGCACCCGCCTCGTCACCGGACGCAACCAGCATCGACCTGATGGTGCAGACCATCCCGGCCGACGCTCCCTGGGTGCCGCGGCTCTCGGGCGGCTCCTTGAAGGGCGGCATCGTGCTCAGCCGCAAGGCCGCTCATGATCTGGGCGTCTCGATCGGGCACCAGGTGATCCTGCGCCATCCGAGGATCACGCCCGGAGGGCTCACCATGACCCGGTCCACGCTCCGGGTGGCCGGGCTGCATCCCGACCCGGTGCGGGGCAACGCCTATCTGCCCGCGGGCGAGGACTCGGTGATCGTCAGCCCGGGGCTGGTCAATGTCGTGACGGTTCGACCCGCCACCGGATACGCGGTCGACGACGTCCGACGCGCCGTGCTCGGACTGCAGCAGGTCTCGGCGGTGCAGACTGCCCGAGCGGTCGTCGACGCCATGCGCTCGTCCCTGGATGAGTTCCTGGGAGTGTTGCGGGTTGCCGGTGCGGTCACGTTGCTGCTCGCCCTGCTGATCGCCTTCAACACCGCCAGCATCGGCATGGACGAACGTTCGCGGGAGCACGCCACGATGATGGCCTTCGGGCTGTCGGCGCGAACCGTGTTGGCCATCGCGACCATCGAAGCGGCGATCATCGGCGCGATGGGGACGCTGATCGGCATCGTGGGCGGGTATGGCGTGCTGGCCTGGGTTACCAGGGCGATCACTCCTGGCGTGCTGCCAGAGATCGACGTGACCGCCGCCTTGAGCGCTGGGACGGTCACCGGCGCCATGGTCCTCGGCGTGGCGACGGTTGCCCTGGCTCCCGTCCTGACGCTGCGCCGGCTGAGGCACATCGACATCCCGACCACGCTGCGGCTGGTCGAGTGAGACCAGCTGGGTCAGGTGGTCTCTGCGGGCGGCTCGTCGCCGGTGAGCGTGTCGTGCAGCCCGGGCCGTGCGTCGTCCACGGGCGGGACGTCGGTGGTCGGGTCGTCCGGGGTGAGCAACCGCTCGAGCAACGGGCCGGCCAACCGCCGGAACGCGCGCCGTGGCCGCTGCCGATCGAGGATCGCCACCTCGAGCTGCCCGGCGCCCAGGGTGCGTGGCGCACCGCCGGCCGGGTCACGGGCGAGCAGCGACACGGCGAGGGTGAGCGTCTCCGAGAGCGTCATACCGGTGCGCCAGGATTCCTGCAGACCGGTGGTGATCTGCTCGGCCTGGCCGCCCATGGCCACGAAGGGGCCCTCGTCACCGACCGAACCGTCGTAGGTCAGCCGGAAGATCTGATCCCCGTCGGGGTCGACCCCGACCTCGGCGACGGCGATCTCGACCTCGAGCGGCTTGGGCTCGGTGGTGAACACCGCACCGAGGGTCTGGGCATAGGCGTTGGCCAGGCCCCGGGCGGTGACGTCGCTGCGGTCGTAGGAGTAGCCGCGCAGGTCGGCGTAGCGCACGCCGGCCACCCGCAGGTTCTCGAACTCGTTGTACTTGCCCACCGCGGCGAAGGCGATCCGGTCGTAGATCTCGCTGATCTTGTGCAGCGAGCGGGACGGGTTCTCGGCGACGAAGGCGATTCCCCCGTCGTAGCCGAGCACCACCACCGGGCGACCCCGGGCGATGTTGCGCCGGGCGTAGTCCGCCCGGTCCTTCATGATCTGTTCGGGCGAGGCGTAGTACGGCGGCATGCTCATGCCCGGGTCCTCCGCTCCCGCTCGGCCAGCAGGTCGTCGACCTGGGCTGCCAATTCGTCATCCGCGACCCGGGTGTAGCCGGCCTCGGTCACCTGCGCCACGACCGGGTAGATCCGACGGCGTTCGTCGGGGCCGCCGGTCGCCGAATCCTCGTCCGAGGCGTCGATCAGTGCCTCCAACGCCACCCGCACGGCGCCCGCGGCGTCCAGGTCGTCGCGCCAGCCGCGCTTGAGTGCCCCCTTGGCGAACAGCGACCCCGAGCCGACGCTGTGGTGGGCGCGCTCCTCGTAGCGTCCGCCGGTCACGTCATAGGAGAAGATGCGCCCCACGCTGCGGTCGATGTCGTACCCGGCGAACAGGGGCACCACGGCCAGGCCCTGCATGGCCATGCCGAGGTTGCCGCGGATCATCGTCGCCAAGCGGTTCGCCTTGCCGTCCAGGGACAGCAGCGCACCCTCGATCTTCTCGTAGTGCTCGAGCTCGACCTGGAACAGCCGCACCAGCTCGATCGCCACCCCGGCCGTCCCGGCGATGCCGACGCAGGAGTACTCGTCGGCCGGGAGCACCTTCTCCATCTCGCGGTGGGCGATCAGGTTGCCCATGGTCGCCCGCCGGTCGCCGGCCATCACCACGCCACCGGCGAAGGTGAGCGCCACGATGGTCGTCGCGTGCGGGACCTCGGGCATCACTCCCTCACCACCCCGCCCGCCGCCGAACGCTCGGTGCCCGGGGAGCAACTCGGCGGCGTGCCGGGCGAGGAAGTCGGTGAAGGACGACGACCCTGGGGTCGTGAAGGCCATGGGCAACCGCCCGTCGGCTGTGTCGAAACCGCTGGGTGCCACGATGGGTTACTGCCCGCCCTTCTGCACGAATCCCTTGACGAACTCCTCGGCGTTGGTCTCGAGCACGTCGTCGATCTCGTCCAGGATCGCGTCGACGTCGTCACCGGAGACCTGCGACTGAGGTGGCGGGGGTGGCGCAGCCGCGTCGTCCGGCTCGTCCCCACGCCCCGAGGGGGTCTTCTGCTCCTGACCGGCCATCTGCGGTCCTCCTCTGTGTGACGTTCGGGTCGTGACTCGATCCGTCTGACTCGATCCTAGGTGGCCAGGGCGTCCAACAGCTCGGCGGCGGTCGAACAACGGTCGAGCAGTTCGCCGACGTGCTCGCGGGTGCCGCGGTGTGGATCCAACGTGGGAACCCGTTGCAGGGCTCCCCGGCCGGGCACATCGAAGATCACCGAATCCCAGGACGCCGCGGCCACGTGTTCGCCGTACCGGGCCAGGCACCGGCCCCGGAAGTAGGCCCGGGTGTCCGGCGGTGGGGTGCCGACCGCCTCGGTGATCTCGTCGTCCGTCACCAACCGATCGACCAGACCGCGCTGCACCAAGCGGTGGTACAGCCCCTTCTCGGGCCGCAGATCAGCCCACTGCAGATCGATCAGTTGCAGTCGCGCGGCGTCCCAGGGCAGGTTCTCGCGCTGGCGGAATCCCTCCAGCAGGCGCAGCTTCGCCACCCAGTCGAGCTCACGGGCACAGCTCATCGGGTCGGTCTCGAGCCGGGTGAGCACGCTCTCCCACCGGGCGAGCACGTCGCGGGTCTGGGGGTCGGCGTCCGCGCCCTGGCGTTCGTCGACGTAGGAGGTGACCTGCTCGAGGTACATCCACTGCAACTGGACGGCGGTGGCGGTCGTGCCGTCGCGCAGCCGGAGAACGGTCTTCAGGCTCGGGTCGTGCGAGACGCTGTGCAGGCTGGTGACGGGGCGCTCGACGCCCAGGTCGCGGGTGAACCCCTTCTGCTCGATCAGCTCGAGCACCAGCGCAGTGGTACCCATCTTGAGGTAGGAGGCCACCTCACAGAGGTTGGCGTCACCGATGATCACATGCAGCCGCCGGAACCGGTCTGCGCTGGCGTGCGGCTCGTCTCGGGTGTTGATGATCGGCCGCTTGAGCGTGGTCTCGAGCCCGACCTCGACCTCGAAGAAGTCGGCCCGCTGACTGAGCTGGAACCCGCTGCCGGTGCCCTCCTGGCCGCGGCCGACCCGACCGGCACCGGCGAAGACCTGGCGGGAGACGAAGAACGGCGTCAGATAGCGCACGATGTCGGCAAACGGGGTGTCGCGGCGCATCAGATAGTTCTCGTGGGTGCCGTAGGAGGCGCCCTTGTTGTCGGTGTTGTTCTTGTAGAGATTCACCGTGCCCAGGCCGGGGTTGGCCGCGATCCGGCGCACCGCCTCGAGCATCACCCGTTCGCCCGCCTTGTCCCACAACAGGGCATCGCGGGGGTTGGTCACCTCGGGGGTGGAGAACTCGGGGTGCGCGTGGTCGACGTAGAGCCGGGCGCCGTTGGTGAGGATGATGTTGGCCAGGCCCGGGTCGTCCGGGGCGTCGGTGAGCTGGGTGGGGTCGGCGGCGTCCCGCGGGAACTCCCAGCCGCGGGCATCGCGCAGCGGGGCCTCGTCCTCGTAGTCCCACCGGGCGCGTCCGGCCCGGCTGCCCAGCGGGGCCGCGTAGGCGTTGACCACCTGGCTCGACAGCAGCATGGCGTTGGCCGAAGGGTCCCCCGGGGCCGAGACGCCGTACTCGGTCTCGATCCCCATGACCCGCCGCACGCTCATGACCCCACCCTACGAGGCGGGTGTGACAACCGCCCGGGACGAGCGAGTGGCCCTGCCGACAGCTCGGCACCCGCAGCGTGCTGACAGACTGGGGCGGTGAGCGATTCGTCCCCTGCCGTGGCCCCTTCCGCCCCCTCGACCCTCCCCCCGGGCGCT
Source organism: Kineosporiaceae bacterium (assembly GCA_016713225.1). Lineage (NCBI taxonomy): Bacteria > Bacillati > Actinomycetota > Actinomycetes > Kineosporiales > Kineosporiaceae > Kineosporiaceae bacterium. Next base: position 800,068 of record JADJPO010000003.1, on the reverse strand, counting down.
TCACCGTCGACCCGGCTGCCGGTCGCGGCGGTGGCCGATCTGATCAGCGTCGTGGTCTTCGTGCTGCTCGGCCGGCGAGCGCACGACGAGGGCACCGTGTTGACCGGCACGTTGACCGTCGCCTGGCCGTTCCTGACCGGGACGGCGCTGGGGTGGGCCGGCGTCCTGGTGCGCCGGGTGCACCCGGCCTCGATGCGTGCCGGAGTGGCGATCGTGGTGGCCACGGTCGCCGTCGGCATGACCCTGCGGCACCTCACCGGCGGCGGCGTCCAGGCCTCGTTCATTGCCGTGGCCAGCACGTTCCTGGCGCTGTTCCTGCTCGGCTGGCGGGCATTGGCCGCTCGGCGCCGCGTGTGAGCGAGCTCCGTTCGTGAGTGAGATCGTGAGTGAGATCGTGAGTGAGGAGCTGGTCGCGCTCTACGACCCGGATGATCCGGTCGGACGCGTCGTCGGGGCGGCCCCGCGCTCGCGGATGCGGGCCGAGAACCTGCCGCACGCGGCGTCCAGCATTCTGGTGCGGCGCAGCGACGGGCGGATCCTGGTGCACCAGCGCGCGGCGACCAAGGATCTGTGGCCCAGTCGGTTCGACCTGGCGTGCGGCGGGGTCGTCGCCGCCGGCGAGAGCCCGCTGGACTGCGCCCGGCGCGAACTGGCCGAGGAGGTCGGCATCGAGGGGGTCGAGCTGCGGCCGCTGCTGACCACCTGGTACCGCGACGAGCGCACTCATGGCCTGGTCTTCCTGTACGAGACGACGTGGGACGGCGAGGTGCACTTCGCCGACGGCGAGGTCGCCGAGGCCTGGTGGCTCGACCCGGCCGAGCTGGACGCCTGGCTGGCCGACGAGAACCGGGTCTTCGTGCCGGACTCGAGCATGCTCTACCCCATGATCGGCGATCCGGTGGCCGACGACGGCCCGTGGCCGGTCGGGGCCACGGTGCTCTACCGATTCGGGCGGTTGGGGCGGTCCTCGTTCGTGCGGCCGGCGACGGTGATCGCCGACGGCCCGGACGAGTTGGTGCTCTGGATCACCGAGGGCACCGCCACGGTGCGCGAGGTGCACCGGGACGGTCGCGACCTGCGCGAGGCCTCGTTGGCCGAGCGGGCCACGGGGCCGCGGCGCCGGGTCGTCGGGCAGTGGCGCAGTCACGGCATCTACGTGCGGATCCCGGCCCGGCCCACCGGGTGGGCGGTGTGGCACTTCTTCGAGGCCGACGGCCGCTTAAGCGGCTGGTACGGCAATCTCGAGGCAGCGCAGATCCGCCGCCGGACCTGCCGGGGCACCTATCTGGTCGACACCGCCGATCATGCCCTGGATGTCTGGGTGCCTCGTCCGGACTCCCCCGCATCACCCCTGCAGCCGCAGTGGAAGGACGAGGACGAGTTCGCGGCGTTCACCGGCCTACCGCATCGTTGGCCCGCCGAGCAGGCGTCGGCGATCCGTGCCGCGGGCGAACGCTTCGGCGCGCTGGCTCGGGCCGGTGCCCCGCCGTTCGACGGGTGCTGGACGACGCCGCCCGCCGAGACGGTCGCCGCCGCGCAGCTGCCCCCTGATTGGGATCTGCCCCACATCGCCGGGCCGTGAACCCTCTGGGGTGATCCGGGTCGACTTGTCGGCGAAACCTACGATGAGGGCGTGTCGACCCGATTGCCCTCGCGGCTGCCTACGCTGATCACCGTGTTCGTGCTGGCCGCCGGCGGGCTCAGTGGGTGCACGAACGATCAGCCCACGGGGATCGAGGTGGGTGCGGTCGAACGCGCCACGGTGACCGAGGTGGTGGAGGCTCCGGCGACGTTCACCGCCCGGGCCAGCGCCTCGGTCAGCTCGCCCGCCGCGGCGACGGTGGTGAGTCTCACGGTCCGCGATGGCCAGCGGGTCAGCGCCGGTCAGGAGTTGCTGCGGCTGGAGAGTCCCTCGGCGCGTAGCACGTTGCAGCAGGCCGAGCAGGCGGACGCCGCGGCGTCCGCCTCGGGGCGGGTGAGCCTGCCGCGGGTCGATCTGTCGCTGGTCGATCAGGCCGACCGGACGGCGGACGCGGCCTTCGCCCAGACCAGCAAGGCGGCCGACGCCCTGCCCGAAGGGGCCTTGCGCAGCGCGACGCTGGCCCAGTTGGCGGCGGCGCGGGCCGACCATGCGGCCGCTCAGCGCGCTGCCCGGCAGACCATCGGCCAGCTCAACGCCGGGCTGGGCAGTCTCGGTCGGCTCGCCGCCTCACTCGCCCAGGCGCAGCGGGCCCAGACCCGTGCCGCGGTGATCGCTGCGCAGGCTGCCGTGGAGGCACTCACCGTCCGGGCGCCGATCTCGGGCACGGTCACCTTCGGTGGGGCCGCGCCGTCCGGTACCAACTCGGGGGCCTCGGGTGGCTCGGCAGGCACCGACCTCTCGGCGGCCCTCGACCAGGTGCCCTCCAGCCTGCGGGCACAGGCCCAGTCGCTGGTGGGGGGTTCGGCCGGCTCGAACGCCTCGATCGTCACCGATCTGGCGGTCGGCACACCGGTTTCGGCCGGGTCGGCCCTGCTCACCGTGACCGATGTCTCCGAACTGGGCCTGAGTGCCTCGATCGACGAGACCGACGTCGTCATGGTGCGGGTCGGCGTCACCGCCGAGATCGAACTCGATGCGCTGCCCGGCATGCGCTACCCCGCCGTCGTGCGCTCGGTCGACCTGCAGCCGACCACCTCGGCCCGGGGCGGGGTGACCTATCAGGTGCGGCTGCGCCTCGACCCGGCCGGGCCGTCGCGCACCGGCCTGCGCCCGGGCATGTCAGCCGTGGCACGACTGAACGTCCGAACCGCCGAACAGGCGATCTCGGTACCCGCCGCGGCGGTGTTCCGTGACGAGAGCGGGGACGCCGTGTGGCTGGTGAACGACGGCGTGGCGCAGCGTCGTCCGGTCACGTTGGGTGCGCAGGGCGCCGAACGGATCGAGATCGTCAAGGGGCTCGCCGTGGGCGACCGGGTGGTCATCCGGGGCGCGGACAAGGTCGGCGCCGGGCAGCGGGTCACCCCGTGAACCAACCGCCCGCCTCGACGGCCGCTGGGTTGGCCGCTGGGGTGGCGGCTGGGGTGGCAGCGGTGGAGGCGATCGACGTCCGGCGGACCTACCGGGTCGGCACGGTCGAGGTGCAGGCGCTGCGCGGGGTCTCGTTGCGGGTCGCCGCGGGCGACTACGTGGCACTGATCGGGCCGTCCGGGTCGGGCAAGTCCACCTTGATGCACCTGCTGGGGCTGCTCGACCGGCCGACCTCGGGGCAGCTCATGGTCAACGGTCGCGACGTGCGCACCCTGGACGACGACGGGCTGGCAGCACAGCGCAACCGCACCATCGGGTTCGTGTTCCAGGCGTTTCAGCTGCTGGCCCGCACGACGGCGGTCGACAACGTGGCGCTGCCGCTGATCTATCGCGGGGTGGCACGGCGCGAACGCCGGGAACGCGCGGTCGCGGCGCTGGAGTCGGTTGGCCTGGGGCACCGGCTCGATCACCGGCCCGCCCAACTGTCCGGTGGTGAGCAGCAACGGGTGGCGATCGCGCGAGCCCTGGTCGGTGACCCGGCGCTGCTGCTCGCGGACGAGCCGACCGGCAACCTCGACACCGCCACCGGAACCGAGGTGATGGCGATCCTGGAACAGCTCAACCGTGAGCGGGGGGTCGCGGTGATGCTGGTGACCCACGACCGCGAGGTCGCGGCCCGCGCCCGCCGCCAGGTGCGGATGCGCGATGGCCTGGTGCTGGACGACGTGGCAACCGACGGCGCGGTGCTGGACGTGACGGCGCTCGACGACACCGCACGCGACCGGGGCGGGGAGTCGGCCTCGTGAAGCTCGGGGAGGCCTTCGCCTCGGCACTGACCGCCCTGCGTGCCAACCGGTTGCGCAGCGCGCTGACCATGCTCGGGGTGATCATCGGCGTGGGCGCGGTGGTGATCCTGGTGGCGATCGGCAGCGGCGCCAAGCGTGAGGTGGAGCGCCAGGTCGAGGGGCTCGGATCGAACCTGATCCTGGTGGTGCCCGGGCAGGTGCAGTTCGGCTCGGCCCCGGCGCTCAGTCGGCTGCAGCTCGAGGACGTCGCGTTCCTGGGCCGGGTGGTGGGCAACCGGGACGCCGTGGCCGCCACCGTGTCGTCCGGCGAGCAGGTGCGGGTGGGCAGCCGATCGGTGTTCGCCACCGTCAACGGCACCACCGAGACGGTGCCCTTGGTCTTCGACCGGCCGCTGGCTCGCGGTCGGTACCTGTCGGCCGGGGACGTCGAGACCCGCCGGCGGGTCGCCGTCCTGGGGTCGCAGACCGCGCGCACGCTGTTCGGTGATGTCGATCCGGTGGGACGCCAGGTCACCGTGGCCGGGGTGCGGTTCCGGGTGATCGGGGTGTTCACCGAGATCGGTTCGACCTTCGGGGTCAGTCGCGATCTCGAGGTGCACGTGCCGGTCACGGCGGCGCAGCGCCTGTTCGGGGTGGACCGGATCGACGCCCTGGCGGTCAAGGCGCCCAACCTCGACACCATCGACGCGCTGCAGTCGAGGATCATCGCCGCGCTGGGCGACAAGTACGAGGGCGAGACGTTCTCGGCGGTCACCCAGACCCAGATCCTGGGCACCGTCGGCAGCATCCTCAGCCTGCTCACCGTCGTCCTGGCGGCCATCGCCGGCATCTCACTGGTGGTCGGCGGGGTGGGGGTCTCGAACATCATGCTGGTCTCGGTGCGGGAACGAACCCGCGAGATCGGCCTGCGCAAGGCGCTCGGGGCGCGGCAACGCGACGTCCTGGCCCAGTTTCTGGTCGAGGCCGTGGTTCTGACCACCATCGGCGGCGTGCTCGGGATGGGCCTGGGGGTGGGCGCCGCCCTGATCGCCGACCGCTTCACCGAGTTGCCCGCCGAGATCGCCTGGTGGTCCCTGGCCCTGGCGTTCGGCGTCTCGGTGGCGGTCGGAGTCTTCTTCGGCGTCTTCCCCGCCCGCCGGGCCGGCGCCCTGGAACCCGTCGAAGCCCTCCGCACCGAGTAACCACCCCACCACACCCCCAAGCCCACCCCCAAACCCATCCCCAAACCCATCCCCAAACCCGCTCATGCTCCGCAGGTGACTGCTCATGCTCCGCTGGTGACGCCGATTCGGGGCGGCAACGGAGCATGGACGTGTCACCTGCGGAGCATGAGCAGGTTTGTGAGCAGGTTAGTGAGCAGGTTTGGGAGCGGGTTCGACGGGTGGATCAGAGGTATTGGCCGGTGTTGGCGACGGTGTCGATGGTGCGGCCGGGCTCGGTGCCCTGCTTGCCCTGGATGATGGTGCGGATGTAGACGATCCGCTCACCCTTCTTGCCCGAGATCCGCGCCCAGTCGTCGGGGTTGGTGGTGTTGGGCAGGTCCTCGTTCTCCTTGAACTCGTCCACACAGGCGATGAGCAGGTGATCGAGCCGGATCCCGCGCTGGCCGGTCTCGAGCAGATCCTTGATCGCGGTCTTCTTGGCCCGGTCGACGATGTTCTGGATCATCGCGCCGGAGTTGAAGTCCTTGAAGTAGAGGATCTCCTTGTCGCCGTTGGCGTAGGTGACCTCGAGGAACTGGTTCTCCTCGGTCTCGGTGTACATCCGCTCCACGGTGCGCATGATCATCGCTTCGACCGTGGCCGCGGCGGCCCCGTCGTTGGCTGCCAGATCGACCGGGTGCAGCGGCAGGTCGGTGGTCAGGTACTTGGAGAAGATGTCCTTGGCCGCCTCGGCGTCCGGACGCTGGATCTTGATCTTCACGTCCAGCCGGCCGGGACGCAGGATGGCCGGGTCGATCATGTCCTCTCGGTTCGAGGCACCGATCACGATCACGTTCTCGAGACGCTCGACCCCATCGATCTCGCTGAGCAGCTGCGGCACGATCGTGGTCTCGACATCGCTGGACACCCCGGATCCGCGGGTGCGGAACAGCGAGTCCATCTCGTCGAAGAACACCACGACCGGGGTTCCGTCGGAGGCCTTCTCCCGGGCCCGGGCGAAGATCAGCCGGATGTGCCGTTCGGTCTCACCGACGTACTTGTTGAGCAGCTCGGGACCCTTGACATTGAGGAAGTAGCTCTTGGCCTCTTTGAGCCCACGCGCCTCGGCGGCCTTCTTGGCCAGCGAGTTGGCCACCGCCTTGGCGATCAGGGTCTTGCCGCAGCCGGGCGGGCCGTAGAGCAGGATGCCCTTGGGCGGCTTGAGACCGTGCTCGCGGAACAGGTCGGGGTGCAGGAACGGCAGCTCGACGGCGTCGCGGATCTGCTCGATCTGCGATGCCAGACCACCGATGTCCTCGTACTCGATGTCCGGCACCTCTTCGAGCACCAGCTCTTCGACCTCGGCACGCGGCACCTTCTCGAAGATGAAGCTCGACCGCGGGTCCATGGTGAAGGCATCACCGACGCGGAGCTTCTGGCCGATCAGCGGGCCGGCCAGGTGCACCACGCGCTCCTCGTCGGCGTGAGCCACGACCAGGGCTCGGTCGTCGTCCAGCAGCTCCTTGAGGATCACGATCTCGCCGGTGCGATCGAAATCGCGCGCGGCGACCACGTTGAACGCCTCGTTGAGCATGACCTCCTGACCGGGGTGCAACGTGTCCAGGTCGATCGAGGGACTCAACCCGACGCGCATCTTGCGCCCCGAGGTGAAGATCTCGACCGTTCCGGCCGGCCCGTCGTCGTCGGGCTCACTCAGGGCGACGATCACCCCGAACGTGTTCGGCGGCTGGGCCAGCCGATCGACCTCGGCCTTGAGCGCCACGATCTGATCGCGGGCATCGCGCAAGGTGGAGGCCAATCGATCGTTCTGAGATGCCAGCTGCGTCACCTGCGCCTGCAACCGGGCCACCTCGGCTGCACCACTCGACGGATCCGATCCAGACGACTCGTCGTTCCTGCTCATCGCGGGCACCTCCCGTCGTTGCTCGTGGAGTCGATTCGACCCTAACCCCGATGTCCGACGGGCCGCCTCACGACAACGCGGAGATCCCGCGAGACATGCCTGGTCGTCTCGTTCGTCGTCGCCATTGCCGAGAAACGACCATAACCGCCCGGCCTGTGGCACCTCCAGGGCCGGGAACCACAGCGCGCTGTGTCGTAGCCCACGGACGCCGGGTGGCGGGTCGGACCCTGGCGCCAGGGCTCAGGCCGGCCCCGCCTCGTCGGCCGGTTGCACGGCACGCACCGTCCGACGCACCTTCTTGGTCGATACCGGACGTTCGCCGACATCGGCAGCGGACCACTCGCCGTCCGAGGCCCACTCGTCCCAGGCCGCCTCGGTCTCGGCTGTCGCCTCGCGCGTCGTGCCGGCCGGACGCCGCCGGCGAGGTGGTGCGGCGACCCCGTCGGCCATGCGTCGGCTCGTCATCAGGAAGCCGGTGTGCCCGACCATACGGTGTTGCGGTCGGACGGCCAGTCCCTCGAGGTGCCAACCGCGCACCATCGACTCCCAGGCGGACGGCTCGGTGTAGCCGCCGTGACCGCGCAGTGCCTCGGCCAGCCGCGACAACTGGGTGGCGGTCGCCACGTAGCAGACCAGCACTCCCCCGGGAGCCAACACGCGGCCCACGGCGTCGAGACACTCCCAGGGGGCGAGCATGTCGAGGACGACGCGGTCGACCGGTTCGAACGACTCCTCCTCCAACCAGGACGTCAGACCCTCCACCAGATCGGCGACGGTGAGGTGCCAGGCCGGATGCGCGGTGCCGAAGAACGCCTCGACATTGGCCCGGGCGATGGTGGCGAAGTCGGCGCGGCGTTCGAACGAGTAGACCCGGCCGCCGTCGCCCACGGCCCGCAGCAGCGACATGGTGAGCGCTCCGGAACCCACCCCCGCCTCGACCACTCGCGCGCCGGGGAAGATGTCGCCCATGGCCACGATCTGGCCGGCGTCCTTGGGATAGACCACCGCGGCACCCCGCGGCATCGACAGGACATAGTCGGCGAGCAACGGTCGCAGCGCGAGGTAGTCGACGCCGGCGGTGTTGCGGACCACCCAGCCCTCCGGACGCCCGATCAACTCGTCGTGGCCGAAGAGCCCACGATGGGTGTGGAACTGGCTCCCGGGGTTGAGGGTGATGGTGTGCAGCCGGCCCTTGGGGTCGGTGAGTTGTACTCGCTCCCCGGCTCGCAACGGCCCCCGCCGACCCGCAGCGCCGGTCGGTTCCGTGGAGGTCATGGCCGGGGAGTCTAGACCGCCCGTCACGCCTACCCGCTCGCACGTCCGTCGAGGCGGGCCTGGATGTCCGTGCCGTACAACACACCCACGACCCGGCCGGCCGGGTCGAGGACCGCGTACTCGTGGTGCGCCGTGGCGCGCAGATGCTCGAGCAGAGCCTCGCCGTCCAGGGTGATCGGCACGGTGGCGTGCGGTGGCAGGGATCGACCGACCGCCTGCGCCGGGGTGACCGAGAGCCGTTCGGGGGGGACCGAGGCCAGGGCCCGGGCATCGACCACCGCGATCGGTTCACCGTCGTGGCCCAGCAGCACGATCTGCTCCGCGCGAGAGATCTGTGCGTGATGCAGCGCCTCTGCCAACGGGCTCGCCGCAGCGACCGCCACCGCCGGTCGAATCAGCTCACGCACGCTGAGGGTCGGGGTGCGCTGGCGCCAGCGCCCGATCGTGAGGGCGCTCGTGGCGCCTTGCCAGAGCATCCAGGCGATCAGCAGCATCCAGATCGCCGACGTCAAGGAGGGGATGCGCCCGGCCAGCAGCGGGCGCCCGACCGCCCAGAACGCCAGCCCCGCCGCGACCAGCCGCCCGGCCCAGCCGGCCGAGACGGTGCCCAGGCCTCGGTTGCCGCTGACCTTCCAGACCAGGGCCTCGAGGACTCGGCCGCCGTCGAGGGGCAGACCGGGAAGGGCGTTGAAGATCGCCACCACGGCGTTGGAGTAGATCAGGCCGATGAGCAGGAGGTCGGCCACGCCGTCGTCCGCGACGAGCGGTTGCAGCACCAGCCCGACAACTGCCAGCACAGCGTTCGTCCCCGGCCCGACCACGCTCACCAACGCGCTGCGCCCGGGGGTGGTCAGGTCGGCGTCGAAGGCGGTGTGCCCGCCCCACAGATCCAGCACGATGTGGGACGGCGGCGTGCCCACGGCGCGCGCGGCGACCGCGTGAGCCAGTTCGTGCAGGAAGACCGAGGCCAGCAACAGCGCGGCAGCCCCGAACGCCACCAGGATCGCCATCGCACCCGCATCCGGCAATCGAGTCCGAACGGCGGGGGTGTAGGTGGCGGTGATCAGGATCGCGATCACGAACCAGGAGGGCATCAGCAGGACGGGGGCACCCAGGACGGTGCCCAGCCGGATACCGCCCCGCGCTCCCGAGGCTGGCTCATCAGTGATCGGTCTGGCCACGTCCACGACTCTACGTCCCGCCCCTGACAAAGGCCTGGGCGCACGGGGCGCGCCGGAGGGAAGGGCCGCCGGCCGAGCCTGTCGGTGGTCGCACCTAGAGTGCGGGACATGACGACGGCCGAGCTCACCGCCACGCCACCGGCGCACGGTGACCCGATGCCGCGGCTGTCCCCCTCGCGGGCTGCGGACTTCATGCAGTGCCCGTTGATGTATCGCTTCCGGGTGATCGACCGATTGCCCGACCGACCGACACCGGCTGCGGTCCGCGGCACCGTGGTGCACGCCGTCCTGGAGCGGTTGTTCGACCTTCCCGCCGCCGAACGGAACCTGGCCGCTGCCGAGGCCATGATCGAGAACCAGTGGCAGCGGGTCCGGGAGGCCTCACCCGAGCTGGCCGAGGTGTACCTCGCCGACCCGGACGGGGTCTCGCAGTGGTTGGCCGGGGTGCCGGCACTGCTCTCGCGATGGTTCGACCTGGAGGACCCGACCCGGCTCGAGCCCGCTGAGCGTGAGCTGTACGTCCAGACCCGGTTGGACGACGGGCAGCCCGGTGATCCCAGCGCGGGTCTGATGCTGCACGGCTATGTCGATCGGCTGGACGTCGCGCCGGACGGTCGGTTGCGGGTCGTGGACTACAAGACCGGCAGGGCACCTCGAGAGGCGTACGAGGCGAAGGCCCTGTTCCAGATGAAGTTCTACGCCCTGGTGCTGTGGCGGTTGCACGGCGTCGTGCCCGCCGTCCTGCAACTGGTCTACCTCGGCAACGGCGAGATCTTGCGTTACGCGCCCGACGAGGACGAGTTGCTCGCCACCGAGCGCAAGCTGCGGGCGCTCTGGGCCGCGATCGAGCTCGCCGTCCACACCGGTGACTGGCGCGCCTCCCCGGGGCGGATGTGTTCCTGGTGTGCACATCAGGAGTTGTGTCCCGCATTCGGGGGGACACCGCCGCCGGTTCCCGGGCGAGCTGCCGAGCTGGTCGCCGACCCGAGGTCCTCTGCCCTGCGAACCCCTGGCCTCGAGGAGGAATGACCAGGGAACCCTGAGGCGGGGTTCAGGGGTTACCCCGGATGTCCGGCCGGGGGCGCGCTGACAGGCTGGCGCCGTCCACCCGGCAACGCCCCTGGAACGTCCCCGGGGCATCACAGAGAGGCAGTACCCGTGGCGACACACAGGTCGGAGATCGAGCCGATGACGGGGCCCGAGCAGAGCCCTCAGGTCATCGCGTATGCGGAGGGGCTGACCAAGGTCTACGGGTCCGGCGAGGCCCAGGTCAACGCCCTGGACGGGGTCGATGTGAGCTTCGAGCGGGGGCGCCTGACCGCGATCATGGGGCCGTCCGGGTCGGGCAAGTCGACCCTGATGCACTGCATGGCTGCCCTGGATGCGCCCACCTCGGGCCGGATCGTCATCGACGGGCTCGAGCTGGCCGGCCTGAAGGACGCCGAGCTCACCCGGCTGCGCCGGGACCGGTTGGGCTTCGTCTTCCAGTCGTTCAACCTGGTGCCGACCCTGTCGGCGCGCGAGAACATCACCCTGCCGCTGGACATCGCCGGGCGTGCGGTCGACCCGGCCTGGTTCGACATCGTGATCGACACCATCGGGCTGCGGGACAGGCTGAGCCACCGACCCAATCAGCTCTCGGGCGGGCAGCAGCAGCGCGTGGCCTGCGCCCGTGCCCTGGTCAGCCGACCCGCGATCGTGTTCGCCGATGAGCCGACCGGCAACCTCGACTCCCGCGCCAGCGCAGAGATCCTCGGCTTCCTGCGGCGCTCGGTGGACGAGTTCGGTCAGTCGGTGGTCATGGTCACCCACGAGCCGTCGGCAGCCGCCTACGCCGACCGGGTGCTCTTCCTGGACGACGGCCGCATCGTCGACGAGCTCTACGCGCCGACCGCCGACAGCGTGCTCGAGCGTATGCGCGGCTTCGACATGGCCACCCGCCGCAGCTGACGGGGAGACGATCATGACGAAGCTGACCTTGGCCGGGGTACGCGGCCACATCGTGCGCTTTCTGCTCACCGCGTGTGCGGTGATGCTGGGCGTCTCATTCGTCACGGGCACCTTCGTGTTACGAGACAGCATCGACAGCACTTTGAAGAGCCTCTTCGCCCAGGGCCTCAAGGGTGTCGACGTCGAGGTCCGCGGCGTCGAGGCCAAGGGACAACAGGGTGATTTCGCCACCCGGGCGCCGTTGCCGCTGACCCTGGAGAAGTCACTCGCCGCGGTGCCGGGCGTCAAACGGGTGGCCCCGGACCTGCAGGGCAACGTGTTGATCGCGGGCAAGGACGGCACCGCGGTGCGCAACGGCGGCGCTCCCTCGCTCGGCTTCGCCTTCCGGGCCGACGACCCGTCCTTCCGGTTGTCGGCCGGGCGTGGGCCGACCGGCCCCGGTGAGGTGGCGGTCGAGCAGGCGACGCTCGAGAAGTCGGGACTCCACCTGGGCGATCGCACCCGGGCCGTGGTCGGCGACCAGGTGCGCTCGGTCACGATCACCGGTGAGGTGGTCTTCGGGTCCTTGTTCGGCGCCACCGCCGTGCTGGTCGACGAGGCCTCGGCGCGGGCGGCGTTCGCCGCCGACGGCACCGTCAGCGGGTTCGCGGTCACGGCCGACGGGGTCAGCCAAGAGCAGCTGCGGGCCCAGATCAGCAGGGTGCTGCCGGCCACGGCCGAGGCGGTGACGGGCGCGACCCTGGACGCCGAGGCCCAGGAGGGTCTGAAGACGGGTCTGGGCTTCTTCACGACGTTCCTGCTGGTCTTCGCGGGGGTCGCCCTGTTCGTGGGCGCGTTCATCATCTTCAACACGTTCTCGATGTTGCTGGGGCAGCGCACCCGTGAGCTGGCGCTGCTGCGTGCGGTGGGTGCCTCACGCGGGCAGATCCTGCGGATGGTGTTGGGTGAGGCGGCCGTGATCGGCCTGCTCGGTTCCGCTCTGGGCATCGGGCTCGGCATCCTGATCGCGATGGCGGCCAAGGCCGGCATCCGGTTCGCGCTGGGCGCCTCGATCGGGGACGACCTGCCCATCGGCGCCGGCGCCATCGGGTGGAGTGTGCTCGTCGGGGTGCTCGTCACCCTGGCCGCCGCGGTGATCCCGGGGCGACGAGCCTCACGGATCGCCCCGGTCGCCGCGATGCGCGACGACCTGGTGATCGCGCCCAAGGGGCTGCGGCTGCGTGGCGCCCTGGGCGGCGCGCTCCTGGTCGTCGGCGTGGCCGCACTCGCCTACAGCGTCACGCGGGACGACGCGATCTGGCCGTTGGCCGGGGTCGGTGCAGCGCTCGCCGTCCTGGGTGCCTTGATCGCTGCGCCGCTGACCACGCGACCTGTCGTCCGGCTGATCGCCTGGCCGTTCGCGAGGTTCGGTGGGGTGGTGGGAAGGCTCGCGCGGGAGAACTCACTGCGGTTGCCGCGACGTACCGCGCTCACCGCCAGCGCGCTCATGATCGGGCTGGCCCTGATCACCGGGCTGTCGGTGATCGCGCAGAGCGTCAAGGCGAGCGTGTCCGACATCGTGAAGTCGGAGCTGAAATCCACCTTCGTGCTCTCCGCCGGCGGTCAGTCCCAGGTACCGGCCTCGGTGGCGCCGGCAGTCGCCAAGCTGCCGCAGGTCGCCTCCGTCGCGGCGCTGGGTGGGGTGGGGGTGCAACTGGCCGGGTCGGACTCGTTCGCCATGGCGACCGAACCCGGTCCCCTGCTGGACAACTTCGACCTGACCGCGACGTCGGGCGATCTGCGGTCGCTGGACCGCACCCATGTGCTGGTCAACCAGACCAGCGCCACCGAGCACGGGTGGAGCGTCGGGCAACAGGTGCCGGCACAGGTGGCGGCGTTGCCGGAGAGGACCGTCACCATCGGTGGGATCTACGCCGACAGCCAGTTGCTCGGTGACCTGGTGATCGATCGGTCGCTGTACGACGAGGCGGTGCCGGTCAGCGCCCGCGGTGACCTCGTGCTGTACCTGGCAGCCAAGCCGGGTGCCGATATCGCGGCGTTGCGGTCGGAGCTCACGGCGCTGGTGCAGCCGTACCTGGTGGTCTCGGTACAGAACGGTGCCGAGTACATCGACTCCTCGGCCTCCCAGGTCGACACCCTGTTGAACCTGCTGTACGTCATGCTGCTGTTCAGCGTGATCGTGGCGGTGCTGGGCATCGTGAACACCCTCGCGCTGTCGATCATCGAACGCACCCGCGAGATCGGGTTGCTGCGGGCGGTGGGCCTGGGCCGGCGACAACTTGCCGGCATGATCACGATCGAATCAGTGGCCACCGCGGTGTTCGGTGCCGTGCTCGGGGCGGGCCTCGGCCTGGCGCTGGGGATCGCGTTGCAACGAGGCCTGGAGTCGCAGGGTCTGGAGGTGCTGTCCGTGCCGTGGCTGGGCATTGTCGGCATGCTGCTCGCGGCGTCCGTGGTCGGCGTCCTGGCTGCCGTCCTGCCCACGATCCGGGCGGTTCGGCTCAACGTGCTGGGGGCCATCGCCACCGATTGAGACAGGTTCAGGATGGCCGCGGCGGTCTCCACTCCCGGGAGTGGAGACCGCCGCGGCCGTGTCGGAGCACGGTGTGGGTGGAAGGTCAGTCGACCCCGAGCATCGCCTTCAGCGGTCCCATCGCGAAGTACAGGACGAACAGCGCCGAGACGCTCCACAGCAACGGGTGCACCTCGCGGGCACGCCCTCGGGCCGCCTTCAATCCGGCGTAGGTGACGAAGCCGGCGCCGATCCCGGTGGTGATCGAGTAGGTGAACGGCATCAGCACGATGGTCAGGAAGGCGGCCAGCGCCATCTCACCGTCGTCCCAGTCGATCGAGCGGACCTGCACCATCATCACGAACCCGACGATGATCAGCGCCGGGGCGCTGGCCTCGTGCGGGATCACCGTGACCAACGGCGCGAACACCATCGATATCAGCAGCAGCACCCCCGTGACCACGCTGGCCAGACCGGTGCGAGCGCCCTCGGCGACGCCGGCCGCGGACTCGATGTAGGAGGTGTTGCTGGACACCGAGGCCGCTCCGCCCGCCACGGCAGCCACCGAGTCGACGATGAGGATCCGGTTCGCCTGCGGCGGGGTCCCGTCGGCGTCCAGCAGAGCACCTTCGGTACCGACCGCGACCATCGTGCCCATGGTGTCGAAGAAGTCCGCGAGCATCAGGGTGAACACGAACAGCACCACGCTCACCACGCCGATGGCGTGGAAGGAGCCCAGCAGGCTGAAGTGACCGAGCAGCCCGAGGTCGGGGGTGGCGACCACCTGATCGGGCAGGGTGGGCACATTGAGCTGCCAACCGGTGCGGTTGACCTCACCCGAGGCGGAGACGCTGGGGCCGATGTGAGCCATCGCCTCGACCAGGATCGCGAGCCCGGTGGCCGAGACGATGCCGATCAGGATCGCGCCGGGGACGGCGCGCACCAACAGGATGCCGGTGATCGCCAAGCCGACCAGGAACACCACCGTGGGCCATCCCGCGAGCTGGCCGCCGACCCCGAGCTCGACCGGAACCGTGCCGCCGGAGGTTCGGCGCACGAAGCCGGCGTCGACGAAGCCGATCATGGTGATGAACAGCCCGATACCCACGCTGATCGCGGTGCGCAGCGAGGCCGGGACGGCGTGGAACACCGCCGTGCGCACCTTGGTGAGGGCCAGCACGAGGATCACCAGACCCTCGATCACCACCAGACCCATGGCGTCGGCCCAGGTCATGCCCGGCAGCTGGGCGATGCCGAAGGTCACGAAGGCGTTGAGCCCGAGCCCGGTGGCCAGGGCCAGGGGGAAGTTGGCGACCAACCCCATCAGGATGGTCATCACCCCACCCACCAGCGCCGTGGCCGCGGCGACCTTGACCATTGCGGACGAGACATCGCCACCGCCGAGGAAGGTACCCGTGCTGTCCTTCTGGGTCCCGATGATCAGCGGGTTCAGCACCACGATGTAGGCCATGGTGAAGAAGGTGACCAGCCCGCCGCGTACCTCACGCGCATAGCTGGATCCCCGCTCGGTGATCCTGAAGAACCTGTCGATTGCGTCCGCTGTCGGTGGCCTGCCACCGTCATCGACGGCGGCGTCCGGGGACACCTGGCTGGTCATGGCCTCACCTCGTACTGCTCGACACCGGGTCGCTCACACGGCGACTCGATCGTGATCCGGAAGGCGCCCACCCTAATCACACCCTTGGCGCTGCCGAGGCAGGAATGCCCGAGTCGTGATCCCCGCGGTGCTGACTCCGGACGGATCAGCTGGTGCGCAGCAGTGCCATCAGATCGAGTGGGGTGACCCCTTCGAGGGTGGTGAGGATCGGGCCGGTGGTCCGCCCGGCCAGCGGCACCAGGTGCTGTACGCCGATCACGGGCACGCCGGCCGCGGCCGCGGAGGCGATCCCGGTCGGGCTGTCCTCGATGGCCACACACTCCGCCGGTGCCAGCGCGAGCCGGCGAGCAGCGAGCTGGTAGGGCTCGGGATGCGGTTTTCCGCGATGCACCTGGTCACCTGTGACCACGGTGGCGAAGGTGTCCGGCGGCAGACTGGCGAGAACGGCATCGGCGAGCCGCGTCCAGGACATGGTCACCAGAGCGCTCGGGATGCCCTCCGTGGTCAGCGCCGACAACAACTCCCGCGCCCCCGGACGCCACGGCACGTGGCCCAGCACCCGCTCGACCACGCCGTCCAGCAGGATCTCGACGATCTGTTCCGGCGGCAGCGGTACCGGACCGTGGTCGGCGATGTACCGCGCCGAGACCAGCAGGTCGTTGCCCACCAGGGCATGCGCATGATCGTCGGACCAGACCCCGCCATGTGCGGCCACCAGCGCGTACTCGCAGGCGATCCAGTAGGGCTCGGTGTCGACCAGAGTGCCGTCCATGTCCCACAGCACGGCAGCCGGCAGCAGATCACTCATAACGGCCGGTTATGGGAACGGCGCGAGATGCCTCGCAGCGCATCACGTGGCATTGAAGTACTTCGCCTCCGGGTGGTGCACCACGAGCGCGTCGGTCGACTGCTCCGGGTGCAACTGCAGCTCTTCCGAGAGCTTGACCCCGATCCGCTCCGGCCGCAGCAGCGCGACCATCGTGGTTCGGTCCTCCAGATCCGGACAGGCCGGGTAGCCGAAGGAGTACCGCGATCCGCGGTAGCCCTGCCGCAGGATGCCGGCCAACTCGGCGTCGTCCTGCTCGCCCAACCCCAGTTCGCTGCGAACCCGGGAGTGCCAGTACTCGGCGAGTGCCTCGGTGAGTTGCACCGACAGTCCGTGCAACTCGAGGTACTCGCGATAGGCGTTGGCCGCGAACAGGTCTGCGGTCGCCTCGGCCACTCGCGAGCCCATCGTCACCAGCTGGAAGGCGATCACATCCGGCCCGCCCAACCGGTCGGCCTCCTCGCGCGAGCGGAAGAAGTCGGCCAGGCACAGCCGTCGGTCGCGGCGCTGCCGCGGGAAGGTGAACCGCGCCCGCTCGGTACCGGGTTCTCCCCCACTGGCCTCGATGCCGTCACCACCGGCGTGGTGCAGCACCACCAGGTCGTTGCCCTCGGACACACACGGGTAGTAGCCGTACACGACGGCCGCCTCGAGCAGTCCGTCGGTGGCGACCCGCTCCAGCCACATCCGCAGCCGCGGGCGGCCCTCGGTCTCGACCAGCTCCTCGTAGCTCGGCCCGGATCCACCGCGCGAGCCCTTCAGCCCCCACTGCCCGACGAAGGTGGCGCGCTCGTCGAGATAGGCCGCGTACTCGGCCAGCGCGATGCCCTTGACGATCCGCTCACCCCAGAACGGTGGCGTCGGCACGTCGAGGCCACGCGCGACGTCGGAGGGGGTCTGGTCATCGAGCGCGGGCGCGTCCGGTGCCGGGTTGGACGACGCGCGCACCCGCCGGGGCCGCAGCGCCGGCAGCTCCGCCCCGGGGACCCCACGGCGCACGGCGACCAGGGCGTCCATCAGGCGCAACCCCTCGAAGGCATCGCGGGCATACCGCACCTCACCGGCGTACACCTCGGCCAGGTCGTTCTCGACATAGGCCCGGGTCAGGGCTGCGCCGCCGAGCAGGACCGGCCAGCGCGCCGCGGTGCCCCGGGAGTTGATCTCCTCGAGGTTCTCCTTCATCACCACGGTCGACTTGACCAGTAGCCCGGACATGCCGATCACGTCGGCGTCGGCCTCCTCGGCGGCCCGCAGGATCTCGGAGATCGGCTGCTTGATGCCGATGTTCACGACCCGATACCCGTTGTTGGACAAAATGATGTCGACCAGGTTCTTGCCGATGTCGTGGACATCGCCCTTGACCGTGGCCAGCACGATGGTGCCCTTGCCACCGGGCCCGACCGAGTCCTCGGCGGGGATGTGGGGTTCGAGGTGGGCCACCGCCGTCTTCATCACCTCGGCCGAGGTGAGCACGAACGGCAGCTGCATCTCGCCGCGGCCGAAGAGGTCGCCGACGGTGCGCATACCGTCCAGCAGGTGGTCGTTGATGATGTCGAGCGCGGCCCATCCCTGGGCCAACGCGGCGTCCAGGTCGTCGGTCAGCCCCTTGGACTCACCGTCGATGATCCGTCGCGCCAGCCGCTCCCCCAGCGGCAGGGCCATCAGTTCGGCGGCTCGGTCGGCCCGCACGGACGCGGCGTCCACGCCCTCGAACAGCTCCAGGAACCGCGCCAGTGGGTCGTAGACCAACGCCCCCGACGCGTCGTAACGCCGCTGGTCGTAGACGAGTTCGCGGGCGACCCTGAGCTGGTCGTCGGGGATACGTGACATCGGCAGGATGCGTGCGGTGTGCACGATCGCCGAGTCGAGCCCGGCCTCGATGGCCTCGTGCAGGAACACCGAGTTCAGCACCACCCGCGCGGCGGGGTTGAGCCCGAAGGAGATGTTCGAGACGCCGAGCGTGGTCTGCACCTCGGGATAGAGCGCCTTCACCTGGCGGATCGCCTCGATGGTGGCGACCCCGTCGCCTCGGGTCTCTTCCTGCCCGGTGGCGATCGGGAAGGTCAGACAGTCCATCAGGATGTCGCCGGTGCGCATGCCCCAGCCACCCGACGTCGTTGCCCCGGTGAGGGTTTCGATCAACCGGACGGCGACCGCCACCTTGTGCTCGACGCTACGGGCCTGGCCGGTCTCGTCGATGGTCAGGGCGACGACCGCGGCGCCGTGCTCACGCACCAAGGGCATGATGCGACCGAACCGGCTGGTGGGACCGTCGCCGTCCTCGAAGTTGACCGAGTTGACCACGGCGCGCCCGCAGACCAGCTCCAAACCGGCTTGCAGCACAGCGGGTTCGGTCGAGTCGAGTACCAGCGGAAGGGTCGAGGCGGTCGCCAGCCGACTCACCACCGCCTGCGCGTCGGCGACCCCGTCTCGGCCCACGTAGTCGACGCACACGTCGAGCAGGTGCGCGCCGTCGCGGGTCTGGGAGCGGGCGATGTCGACGCACTCGTCCCATCGCTGCGCGAGCATCGCCTCACGAAATGCCTTGGAACCGTTGGCGTTCGTGCGTTCGCCGATCGACAGGTAGGCGGTCTCCTGTCGGAAGGGCACGTGCTGGTAGATGCTCGCCACCCCGGCCTCGGGGTGCGGCCGCCGCGCCACCACGTCCCGGCCACCGACGCGCTCGACGACGTGACGCAGATGCTCGGGTGTCGTGCCGCAGCACCCACCCACCAACGCCAGACCGAAGTCGCGGGTGAACACCTCGTGGGCGTCGGCGAGCTGCTCGGGGGTGAGCGGGTAGTGCGCGCCGTTGCGGGTCAGTTCGGGCAGACCGGCGTTCGGCATGCAGGTCACCGGGATACGCGAGTGCCGTGCCAGGTGCCGCAGGTGTTCACTCATCTCGGTCGGCCCGGTGGCACAGTTCAGGCCGATCGCGTCGATGCCGAGGGCATCCAGGGCGGTCAACGCCGCGCCGATCTCGCTGCCGACCAGCATGGTGCCCGTGGTCTCGACGGTGAC
Organism: Kineosporiaceae bacterium; assembly: GCA_016713225.1. Lineage (NCBI taxonomy): Bacteria > Bacillati > Actinomycetota > Actinomycetes > Kineosporiales > Kineosporiaceae > Kineosporiaceae bacterium. Next base: position 780,803 of record JADJPO010000003.1, on the reverse strand, counting down.
CTGCACCAGGATCGGCAGGTCGGCACCGGTCGCCGTCAGGGCACGTTGGGCGCCGATGACCGCGGCCTTGGCCTGCAACAGATCCTGGCTGGTCTCGATCAGCAACGCGTCGGCGCCACCGTCGATGAGCCCCAGACACGAGGCCTGGTAGGCATCGCGCAGGTCGGCGAACGGCGCGTGCCCCAGCGAGGGCAGTTTGGTGCCCGGGCCGATCGAGCCGAGCACCCAGCGGCGGTGTTGCGGTGTCGAGTAGGCATCGGCGGCCTCCCGCGCGAGGCGCGCCCCGGCCGCCGACAACTCCGTGATGCGATCGGCGATGTCGTACTCGGCGAGGTTGGGCAGGTTGGTGCCGAAGGTATTGGTCTCGACGCAGTCCACGCCGACCTCGAGGTAGGCCTCGTGCACCGAGCGGACGATGTCCGGGCGGGTCACGTTGAGGATCTCGTTGCAGCCCTCGAGTCCCTGGAAGTCCGCCAGGGACGGGTTGGCTGCCTGCAGCATGGTGCCCATCGCGCCGTCGGCGATCAGCACGCGATCACCGAAGGCCTGGCGGAAACCGGGCCGGCTGGTGGGCAGGGGGGCAGCCACGGGGGCGGCCACGGGGGCGGACAGGGACTGGTCAGGTACGGAGCGCTCGCTCATCACGGTCAGTCTACGAGGGAAGAGCGAACACCCCGCCCGCGAGCCCACTGCTGCGCCGTTCCCCAGATCCCGCGCCGGAAGGCCAAGACCACGAGGATGAACACCGCGCCGGTGATGATGCCGATGCCGTTGAACCCGCTGGTGACCAGCTGATCCTCGAGCAACACCACCAAGGCTGCACCGACCACCCCGCCCCACAACGTGCCGATGCCCCCGAGCACGGTGATCAGCACCACTTTGCCGGACGTCGTCCAGTACAGCTCCTGCAGCGAGGCGAAGCCGTGGCTGATCGCGAACACCCCACCGGCGATGCCGGACAAGCCGGCGGACTGCACGAACGCCATGAGCTTGTAGCGTTCGACGTCGTAGCCGAGCACTCGCGCCCGTGCCGGATTGTCCCGGATCGCCACCAGGACCCGGCCGAACGGCGAGTGCACGATGCGCCAGGCCGCCGCCATCCCGGCCAGCACCAGGGGCAGGGCCGCGTAGTAGAACCAGAACGCGTCGGACTCGATCGCCGCCAGGCCGAACGCCGAGCGCGGCACCGACTGCAGCCCGTTCTCGCCGCCGGTCAGGTCGCGCCACTGGTTGGCCCCGAAGTAGATCAACTGTGCGAAGGCCAGCGTGACCATGGCGAAGTAGATCCCGGTCCGGCGCACCGACAGGTACCCGATCGGGATGGCGAGCAGCATGGCCACGATCGATCCGGCCAGGACCGCCAGCGGGAACGGCAGGCCGATGTGGATCGCCACCAGCCCGGTGGCGTACGCCGACGAGCCCCAGAAGGCGGCGTGCCCGAACGAGAGCAGCCCGCCGTACCCGAGCAGGAGGTCGACGGCCATGGCGAACAACGCCCAGCTGACGATGTCCAACGCCACCGGCGGGTAGATCACCCACGGCAGGGCGAGGGCGGCGGCCGCGCCCAGTGCCGGCATCAGCCATCGCGAGCGCATCAGGCCTCCTCACGGCCGAGCAGCCCGGCCGGGCGGGCCAGGATCACCAGCGCCATCACCACGAAGATGATCACCTGGGCGAAGGTCGGGGCGTAGGCCTGCCCCATCGCCTCGACCACGCCGACGCCGAATCCGGCGATCACCGCGCCCAGGATCGAGCCCAGCCCGCCGATCACCACCACCGCGAACAGGATGATCACGAAGTTCGACCCCATGTCGGCCGTGATCGCCCGGAAGGGTGCGGCGAGCACACCCGCCAGCCCGGCCAGGGCGATGCCGAAGGCGAACACGGGACTCACCCATCGGCTGACGTCGACCCCCAGTGCGCCGGCGAGTTCCGGCCGCTCGGTGGCCGCCCGCACGATCATGCCGATCCGGGTGCGCGAGAGCAGCAGGTACACCCCGGCGCAGATCAGCAGCGAGAACCCCAACACGAACACCTGATAGATCGGCAGTCTCAATCCGCCGACGACGAGCTGGCCGGTCAGCGCCTCGGGGCGGGTGTAGGGCAGCCCCGAGACGCCATAGCGACGTTTGACCAGGTCGACCAACAGCACCGTGAGGCCGAAGGTGAGCAAGAAGTTGTACAACGGGTCCAGCTGCGCCAGCCGGCGCACCAGCAGTCGCTCCAGCACCAACCCGGCACCGAACATGATCACCGGTACCACGACCAAGGCGGCCCAGAACCCCAACCCCAGGGTGTCGAGCAGGACGGCGGAGATCACCGCGCCGAGCATGTAGCAGGCGCCGTGGGCGAAGTTCACCACCCCGAGGACGCCGAAGATCACGGCCAGGCCCAGCGCGGCGAGCGCGTAGAAGCTGCCCGCCGCCAAGCCCTGCACGAGGTACTGCCCGAAGGCGCTCACCTGGTCCGCCCTCGTCAGCCGGCCAACGTGCAGCCGGCCGCCGTGGAGTCCGCCACCGGCCGGAAGGCCCTCTCGGCCGGGATGGTGGACAGGATCTTCTCGTAGTCCCAGTCGCCGGTGACCTCGGCTGCCGTCTTGACCTGGGCGAGGTAGACGTCGTGGATCACCCGGTGATCCTCGGCACGAATGGTGGCGCCGCGCAGGAAGACGTCCTGGAGCTTCTTGCCGTCCAGCTGCCCGATGACCTTCTCGGCGTCGTCCGAACCGGCGGCCTGCACCGCCTCCAGGTACTGCAGGGCGGCGGAGTAGTTCGCCGCGTGGGCGAAGGAGGGCCGGGTCTTCGTCCGCGCGGTGAACTTCTCGGCCCAGGCCCGGTTGGTCTCGTCGAAGTTCCAGTACCAGGCCTCGGTGAACGTGGTGCCGGCGAACGGCTCGACGCCGAGGGAGTGGATGTCGGTGATGAACATCAGACCGACCGACAGTCCGATCCCCTGCTGGCGCAGGCCCGCCTCGTTGTACTGCTTGACCAGGTTGATCAGGTCACCGCCGGCCTGCATGGTGCCGATGACATCCGGCTTCGAGGCCGCCGCCTTGGTCAGGAAGGTGGCGAAGTTGTCGTTCGGGAACGGCGTGGGGATCGTCGTCCCCACGGTGCCGCCGGCCTTGGTCACTGCGGCGGTGAAGGACTTGGTCATGTCCTGCCCGAAGGCGTAGTCCGGGTAGATGATCGACCACTTCTTCGCGCCGTTGGCGGTGACCGTGGTGCCGGTGCCGTTGGCCAGCATGTAGGTGTCGTAAGCCCAGTGGTAGGTATACCGGTTGCACTGCTTGCCGGTCAGTTCGGTGCTCGCGGCGCCGATGTCGATGAACAACTTCTTCTTGGTGGCGGCCTGTTTGGCCACGGCGAGCGCGGCCGAGGAGGTCGGCACGTCCAGGATGAGGTCGGCCTGCTGACGGTCGTACATCTCCTGGGCCTTGGTGTTGGCGATCTCGGGCTTGTTCTGGTGGTCGGCGCTGATCACCTCGATGGTCTTCGCCACCGCGTCGGCGCCGTGGGCGGCCTTGTAGTCGTCGACGGCCATCCGGACCGCCTCGACGCTGTTCGGCCCGGACAGGTCCTTGTAGACGCCCGAGGCGTCATTGAGGACGGCGAGCACCACCTTGTCGTCGGTCAGCGCTCCCCCAGCGGAGGCGCCGGGACCGCCCTGGCCGCAGGCAGCCAGGGTGAGCAGCGCACCGGTGACGACGGCGGTGGTGAACAGGTTCGACGGACGCATGAGCGTGGTCCCTTCGGCTGGACGGTCACATTCCGAGGTGCTCGAGCAGTTCCTCCCGGCGCTGCACGAAGTCGTGGTTGCTGAGGTGGGCGACCAGGCGCCCCTGCGCGAGCAGGTAATGGCGGGCGGCGACGGTGGTGGCGAACCGGCTGTTCTGTTCGACCAGCAGCACCGCGATGCCGTCGGCGGCGACCGTTCGGAGCACGTCGCCGATCCGGGCGACGATCACCGGGGCCAGCCCCTCGGTGGGCTCGTCGAGCAACAGCACCCGGCTGCCGCTGCGCAGCACCCGGGCGATGGCGAGCATCTGCTGCTCACCGCCGGAGAGCGTCGTGCCCCAGGCGGCCCGCCGGTCGGCGAGCGCCGGGAACGTCTCGTACACCCGCTCCAGCGGCCATCCGCCGCTGCTCGACAGCGGGGGCAGGGTCAGGTTCTCGGCGACGGTCAACGAGGCATAGATGCCACGGTCGTCAGGCACCCAGCCGAGCCCGGCGCGGGCTCGTCGGTGAGCCGGGCGGTCGCTCACGTCCACCCCGTCGAGGACGATGCGGCCGTGCACCTCGCGGTGCAGGCCCATCACGGCCCGCAACAGGGTCGACTTGCCGGCGCCGTTGCGGCCCACCAGGGTGACGACCTCGCCGGCAGCCACGTCGAGGTCGACCTCGCGTAGCGCCTGGGCCTGGCCGTACCAGGCCGACAGGCCCTGGACGACGAGTCGCGGGAGCGCTGCGGCCTCACTCATCGGCCACCTCGCCGAGATAGGCCGTGATCACGCGGGGATCCCGTCGGACCTGCTCGTAGCTGCCCTCGGCGAGGATCCGGCCCTGCTGCAGCACGGTGACCCGGTCGGCCAGGCTGCCCACCACGTGCATGTTGTGATCGACCAGGACGACGGTGCGCCCGTGCGCCACCCGCCCGATCAGGTCGATGGTGCGCTGCACATCCTCGACGCCCATGCCGGCCGTGGGTTCGTCGAGCAGCATGAGCCGGGGCTCGAGCGCCAACGCGAGGGCGAGCTCGAGCGCCCGCTTACGGCCGTAGGCCAGGGCGCCGACCAACTGCTCGCCCTGGTCGGCCAGCCCGACCTGATCGAGCAGGTCGAGGGCCCGCGGCCGGGCCTGGTGCATGCGCCGTTCGCTGACCCAGAACCGCAGTCCCTGGCGGGTCAGGCCCTGCAACGCCAACTCCAGGTGATCGATCGGGGTCAGCTGATCGAACAGGCTGGTGATCTGGAACGAGCGGGTGATGCCGAGGTGCGCCACCCGGTCCGGCGGCGCCCCGGTGATGTCGGCACCCCGAAAGCTCACTCGACCAGAGGTCGGGGTGAGAAAACCGGTCAGCAGGTTGAACAAGGTGGTCTTGCCCGCCCCGTTGGGCCCGACCAGAGCGTGAATACTGCCCTCGCTCACCGTCAGGTCGACCTGGTCGACCGCCAGGAAGCCGCGGAACGCCTTGGTCAACCCCTCGGTGTGCAGCAAGGGGACGCTGGCTGCGTCGTCGTCCGGCACGGCACCTCGTCTTCACCGAAAGGGGCACTGCAGCAACTACCCACCCCAAAAACCCTGAAACGGTTGAATGCCAACAATCCACTCTTATCGTGCGTGGTCGGTGAAGACAAGGGAGTGATCCGAGGCGAGCCGACCGGTGGTGATCCGCTGCGGTGAAGGGCTCGGGGCGACGGCCGCTCGGGCGAGTGGGAAAGACAACGTTGGCAGATCCGTCCTGGCAGTCCCGGCGGGATGGGCGATCCAGCCGCCAGAATGAGGACCGTGCATCGTCCCTTGCTGCCCACGCCCGCACACGCCGTGTCGCTGGTGCGACCCGGCGACACCATCGCGACCTCCGGATTCGTCGGCATCGGCACGCCGGACCACCTACTAGCCGCACTGGCCGAACGTTTTGCCGACACCGGTGAACCGGGCGACCTCACGTTGCTGTTCGCGGCGGGCCAGGGCGACGGCAACGTCCGGGGGCTCAATCGGCTCGCCGTCCCCGGGCTGTTGCGCCGGGTGATCGGCGGCCACTGGGGCCTGATCCCGAAGGTGGCGCAGCTCGCCGTCCAGGGCAAGATCCAGGGCTGGAACCTGCCGCAAGGTGTGATCAGCCACCTGTACCGCGACATCGCCGCCGGCAAGCCCGGCACGCTCAGTCGGATCGGCCTGCACACCTTCGTCGACCCTCGCCACGACGGCGGCCGGATCAACGACATCTCGACCGAGGACGTCGTCGAGCTGGTGACGCTCGGCGGCGAGGAGCTGTTGTTCTACAAGACGTTCCCGATCGACGTCGCCCTGCTGCGCGGCACCACGGCCGACGAGGACGGCAACATCACCATGGAGCGTGAGGCCCTCACCCTCGACGGGCTGGCGATGGCCATGGCCGCCCACAACAGTGGTGGCAAGGTCATCGTGCAGGTCGAGCGGCTGGCCGAGGCCGGCACACTCGACCCCCGGCTGGTGAAGATCCCGCACATCCTGGTGGACGCCGTGGTGATCGCCGACCGTGAACTGCACCCGCAGACGTATGCCACGCCGTACTCGCCGGCCTTCGCCCACCGGCTGCGGGTTCCGCTGAGCACGCTCGAGCCGATCCCGCTGGACGCCCGCAAGGTGGTCGCTCGGCGGGCCGCTCTGGAGCTGCCGCTGGGCGGGGTGGTGAACCTGGGGATCGGGATGCCCGAAGGGGTGGCTGCGGTGGCCGCCGAGGAGTCGGTGCTCGACCTGGTCACGCTGACCGCTGAACCGGGGGTGATCGGTGGCGTACCGGCGTCCGGCCTGAACTTCGGGGCCGCGGTCAACCCGGACGCCGTGATCGATCAGAACCAGCAGTTCGACTTCTACGACGGCGGCGGGCTCGATCTCGCCGTGCTGGGCATGGCGCAGCTCGATTCCGACGGCGACGTCAACGTCTCGCGCTTCGGTAGCCGGCTCACGGGTGCCGGTGGGTTCATCAACATCAGTCAGAGCGCTCGCACGGTGGTGTTCACCGGCACCTTCACGGCGGGCGGCCTACAGGTGAGCGTCGGTGAGGGGCGCTTGACCGTCGAGCGAGAGGGGCGCCACCACAAGTTGGTGCCGCGGGTGGAACAGATCACCTTCAACGGGCGTCACGCAGCCACCGGACAGCGGGTGCTCTATGTCACCGAGCGGGCGGTGTTCCGGGCCACGGCCACGGGGCTGGAGCTGATCGAGATCGCGCCCGGGGTGAACCTGCAGCGTGACGTGCTCGACATGATGGATTTCGCGCCGCAGGTTGCCGCGGACCTGCGTCTGATGGACGCCCGCATCTTCCGAGATGAACCCATGGGCCTGCACGACCTGCTGGACCACGGGGCCTAGGGTGACCGTAGGCTGGGCCGGTAGGTGACCGGCCGGTTGCTGCGGAGGGAGACGGCGTGAGCGAGCGAGCGCAGGGTGACAGCGCGCTGCCCACGCTGCGCGATCCCGTGATGCTGGCGGCTTTCGAGGGCTGGAACGACGCCGGTGAGGCAGCCAGCGGCGCGGTGGCCCACATGCAGAACGTCTGGCAGGCCACGCCACTGACCGAGTTCGACCCGGAGCATTATCACGACTTCCAGGTCAACCGTCCGGTGGTCAGTATCGAGGGCGGACGGCGCAAGCTCACCTGGCCGACCACGCGCATCTACGTCGCCAGCCCCCCTGGGGCCGAGCGTGACCTGGTGCTGGTGCGCGGCGTCGAACCCTCGATGCGGTGGCGGGCCTACATCAGCGAACTGCTCGGTCTGGCTGACGAGTTGGGCGTGACCACCCTGGTCACCCTGGCCGCCCTGTTGGCCGACGTGCCGCACACCCGCCCGATCCCGGTCACCGGCACCAGTGAGCATGCCGACATCCAGCAGCGGCTGGGTGTGGAGGCCTCGACCTACGAGGGATCGACCGGCATCGTCGGCGTGCTGCAGGACAGCGCCACCGCGGTCGGCCTTCCCGGGTTGTCCCTGTGGGCTGCGGTACCGCACTACGTCGGGCAGCCGCCCTCGCCCAAGGCCACCCTGGCGTTGCTGCGCCGGGTCGAGGAGTCACTCGACCTGACGGTGCCGCTGGGTGACCTGCCCGAGGACGCTCGCGCCTGGGAGCACGGTGTCGACGAGCTGGCCGAGGAGGACGGCGAGATCGGCGCCTACGTGCGTCAGCTCGAGGATGCCAAGGACACCGCCGACCTGCCCGAGGCCAGTGGTGAGGCGATTGCGCGTGAGTTCGAGCGGTACCTGCGTCGCCGGGGCGACGAGCCCAACCGCGGCTGAGGCCACCACGGCCCCCCTACGGCACCCCCCACCCCATCCCATGATCGTCATCTGATCGCAGTTTGCTCCGCTCCAGCCGGAGCAGACTGCGATCAAACGGCGATCATGGTCAGAGCTGGACGCCGAGCAACGCGTCGACGGTGCGGCTGACCAGGTCGCCGGCATCGGCTGAGGACGACGCCCCTGCCAGCGTGGCCTCGGCCCAGCCGTCCACCAGCTCCAGTGCCCCCGGGGCGTCCAGGTCGTTCGCCAGCCGGGCGCGGACGCCGGCCAGCACCGGTGCCGCATCGGCCCCGGTCCGGCGGGCCACGGCCTCGCGCCATCGGGCCAGCCGAAGCCGCGCCGCGCTCAGATCGGCGTCGGTCCACTCCCAGTCACTGCGGTAGTGGTGGGCCAGCAGGGCCAACCGGATCGCCGCCGGTGACTCCCCCGCGGCGCGCAGCCGCGAGACCAGCACCAGGTTGCCCCGCGACTTGCTCATCTTGTGGCCCTCGTAGCCCACCATGCCGGCGTGCGCGTAGACCTTCGCGAACGGGTACTCACCGGTCAGGGCGTGGGCGTGGGAGGCGCCCATCTCGTGGTGGGGGAACGCCAGGTCGGATCCGCCGCCCTGCACGTCGAAGGACATGCCCAGGTGTTCGAGCGCGATCGTGGTGCACTCGATGTGCCACCCGGGCCGGCCGCGGCCGAGGGTCTGCCCGTCCCACTCCGGCTCGTCGGGCCGCGCCACGCGCCAGAGCAGCGGATCCAGCGGGTGCTTCTTGCCCGGCCGAGCCGGATCGCCGCCCCGTTCGGCGAAGATCGCGGTCATGGTGGCGTCGTCCAGGTGGGATACCTCGCCGAAACGCGGGTCGGCGTTGATGGCGAAGTAGACGTCGCCGTCCGGTTCGCCGCCGTGGCCCGGCACGGTGTACGCGTGGCCCGAGGCGATCAGCCGCTGCACGGCATCCACCACCAGGGGCAGGGTGTCGATCACCCCGAGATACTGCTCCGGCGGGATCACCGCGAGCGCCGCCATGTCGTCGGCGAACAGCTGGGTCTGTTGCACCGCCAGGTCGTGCCAGTCGACCCCGGTCGCCGCCGCTCGCTCGAGCAACGGGTCGTCCACGTCGGTGACGTTCTGCACGTACCTCACGTCCAGCCCGGCGTCGCGCCAGGCCCGGTTGAGCAGGTCGAAGCCGACGTAGGTCGCGGCGTGCCCCAGGTGCGTGGCGTCGTAGGGCGTGATCCCGCAGACGTACATCCGGGCCGAGGGCCCGGCCGCGGCGGGGAGCAGGTCGCCGGTGGCGGTGTCGTGCAGCCGAACGGCAGTGCCCTGTCCGGGCAGGTCGGGCAGGGGCGGGGCGGGCCAGCGGGTCACGAGGGCGAGCGTACCTGCCGAGGTCGAGAACGCCGCTCGCTGCTCAGAACGCCGGCCACGGTATCGCCGGACGCCGCACTCCGGGCCGGGGGAACCGTCCCGCCTCGCGCAACTGCTCGAGCCGCTCGACCGTGCGGCGGGCCTCCTCGACCGAGAGCAGGTCGGCCAGCTCTGCCCCGAGCTCGCCGTCCAGGGCCTGTTCGAGTCGCGCGATCGGCTCCAGGGCGTCCTGGTCCAATCGTCGCCCTGCCCACCCCCACAGCACGGTGCGCAGCTTGGTCTCGACGTTGAAGGTCAGACCATGGTCGACGCCGCGCAGTCGGCCGTCACCCTCGCGCATCACGTGCCCACCCTTACGGTCGGCATTGTCGGTCACGATGTCGAACACGGCCATCGCGCGCAGCTCGGCGTCGTCGGCGTGCGCCAGCACCACCGGCGAGCCGTCATAGCCCTCGGCCTCGATCACGCGCAGCCAACCGGCCGGGACGGCATCAGCAGCGACCACGTCGATGACCCCGCCACCGGGTTCGGCCATCTCCTCCGGCTCGGCACCCTCGATCCAGGCCTGCACACTGCCGGGGCCGTGGGGTCCGTCGCGCAACACCGTCGGAGGGACCACGTGCCAGCCCGCGGCGGCACTCAAGCGGTAGGCGGCCACCTCCCGCCGGGCCAGCGTCTGCGCCGGGAAGTCCCACAACGGCCGTTCGCCGCGCACCGGCTTGTAGACGCATCGCCGGCTCACGCCGTCCACGGTGCACCGCGCCAGCAGGGTGGCATTGCTGGCGTGGACCAGCCGGCCCACGATCTCCAGCTCGCCGCGGGCCAGGACGTCGAGCACCTCCACGTCGTCGGTCACCGGAGCATCACTGACGGCCGGCTCAGCGGCGATAGCCGTTGGAGCGTGGGCAGATGTGCCCCTCGGCGTCGAGCGGGCCGGCGCAGAAAGGACAGGGGGGACGCCCGGCCGCCACGACGGCCAGGGCGCGCTTGGCGAAGGCACGGGCAAGGCCGCCGGTGAGGCTCACCCGCAGGATGGCGCCCTCGGCATCACCCTCGGCCGTCGGGGCCGGTGGGACACCCTCGGTGTCGTCATCCTCCTCGACCTCCGGGGTCAGCCCCTCGGAGTAGCACTCGATGACCACCCGCTGGGTGTCGACCGCCCAGGCCAGGCTCATGGCGCCCACCCGGAACTCCTCCTCGATGGGCGCCTCCAGCGGGGCGTTGTCCTCGGCGTCGGCCGGCGCGATGGCCGGCACCGGGGCGTTGCCCCCGCTGCGCCGCAGCACCTCGTCGAGCAACTCGTCGACCCGTTCGGCCAGGATCGAGACCTGCGCCTTCTCGAGGGCGACGCTGGTGAGGCGGGTGCCCGCGCGGGCCTGGAGGAAGAACGTGCGCGCGCCGGGCTGCCCCACGGTCCCGGCGACGAACCGCTCGGGGGGGTCGTAGTCGTACAGCTGCGGCATTCCCCGACCCTATTAGGTGGTGGCGCTTCCCGTCTCGCCGCCGATCGTGGCGTCCGAGGACGTCGTCCGCTTCGCTCGGGAGCCACTACCCGGGCGCCGTCGGCGCGCCGGACGGGGCATCAACGCGGTCAGGTCACCGCCGCTGTCGTTCAGGCGCAGGACGAACGGCCGCAGCGGGGTGTAGCGGATCACCGACACCGATGCCGGGTCGACCGAGATCCGTTGAAAGGCATCCAGATGCATACCGAGGGCATCGGCCAGCACCGCCTTGATGACATCGCCGTGGGAGACCGCCACCCACAGGGCCTCCTCGCCGTGCTCGGCCGCCACCGCGGCGTCGTGTCGGCGCACCGCCGCCACCGCGCGGTGCTGCATGGTGGGCATCGACTCACCCTCCGGCCCCGGAAAGGTGGCCGCCGAGGGGTGGGCCTGCACCACGCGCCAGAGGGGGTCCTTGGCCAGCTCTTTCAGGGGGCGGCCTGTCCAGTCGCCATACCGGCACTCCCCCAGTGCCTCGTCGGTGTCCAGGCTCGGACGACGGCCCGGTTCGCGTGCGTCGAGCAGCCCCTGCGCGGTCTCGAGGCAGCGCTGCAAAGGGCTGGCCACGACCGCCGCCAGCGGCAGCGAGACGAGCCGGACGCCGAGCGCGCTCACCTGGGCGGATCCCACCTCGTCCAAGCCGACCCCGGGGGTCCAGCCGGCCAGGATCCCGGAGGCGTTGGCCGTCGTCCGGCCGTGACGAACGAGCAGCACCGTGGGCACGACCAGGAGCCTAGCCCGGCGGCGCGTTCCGGGACCTGCGCGCCTCAGGTGGCGCTGAGCCAGCCGGCGGCGAGCGCCACCATCACGGCCGCGCCGAGCACGATGCGGTACCCGACGAACACGGTGATCGGGTGCTTGGCCACGAACTGCAGCAGCCAGGCGATCGAGGCGTAGGCCACCACGAAGCTGACCAGGGTGCCGACCGCGAGCGGCCCCCAGCCGACCACCGAGGTGTCGATGTCCTTGAGGGTGTAGAGCCCGGCTCCGGTCAGGGCCGGGATGGCCAGGAAGAACGACAGCCGGGTGGCCGTCACCCGATCGACGTCCTGCAGCAGGCCCGCGCTGATCGTGGCGCCGGACCGCGACACCCCGGGCACCAGGGCGATGCACTGGGCCAGCCCGATGACCACGACCTGGCGCAGCGTGAGATCGCCCTCGCCGTACTTCTGCCGGCCACGCTTCTCGGCGAGGTACATCACGGCACTCCAGGCGATCAGCGCACCGGCCACCACCCACAGGCTGCGCAGCGGGCCCTCGATCAGGTCCTTGAGGGCCAGCGCCGCGACCACGATCGGGGTCGAACCGGCGATCACGTACCAGGCGAACTGATAATCGCGGTCGGTGCGGTGCTCGGGTGAGCGCAACCCCCGCACCCAGGCGCCGATCAGCCGGGCGAAGTCGGCCCGGAAGTACAGGAAGGTCGCCACGATGGCGCCGAACTGGATGATCGCGGTGAAGGCGGTGACCGCCGGGTCGTCGACCGGCTGCCCGAGCAGCTTCTCGGCGATGGTCAGGTGGCCCGTGCTCGACACGGGCAGGAACTCGGTGAGTCCCTCGACGATCCCCAGGATGACAGCGTCCACATAGCCGAGCGGATCGCTCACGAGGACAGTCCCGCCCGCTCGACGGCCTCGACCATGGTGCGCAATGTCTGCAGCCGATCCGGCAGCGAGCCGGCCATCGGCACCACGCTGAGGGTGCTGACCCCGGCTTCGGCGTAGGCGTGAAGCCGGTCGGCGATGCGATCGCGGGTTCCCAACAGCGCGGTGGCGTCGAGAAGTCCGACCGGCAGCGCCTCGGCGGCCTCGAAGGGCCGGCGATCCAGGTACAGATCCTGCACGGTCTGCGCGACCTGCTCGTATCCCATCCGACGGACCAGCGCGTTGTAGAAGTTCTGCTTGCGGCTGCCCATGCCGCCGACGTAGAGCGCGGTGTAGAGGCGGACGGCGTTCGCCGCCTCGGCGACATCGTCACCGAGCACCACCGGCACGGTGGGAACGATGTCGAAACCGGCCAGCGGCGCCTCGGCACTCGCCCGGCCGGCGGCCACCCGGGCCGCGCGGATCGGGTCGATCGACATCGCGCCGTGTTCGGGTGAGAAGAAGATGCCGAGCCAGCCGTCGGCGATCTCACCGGTCAGGGCCAGATTCTTGGGTCCGACCGCGGCCAGGTAGACCGGGATCGCCTCGCGGGCCGGGTGCACCGTGAGCTGCAGCGCCTTACCGGGTCCATCGGGCAGCGGCAGCGTGTAGTGGCGTCCGCTGTGTGTCACCTTCTCGCGACGCAGCGCCGTCCGGACGATCTCGACGTACTCGCGGGTGCGGCCGAGCGGGTCGTCGAACCGGACGCCGTGCCAGCCCTCGGAGACCTGCGGGCCGCTGACCCCCAGGCCCAGCCGGAACCGGCCACCGGAGAGCGAGTCCAGGGTGGCGGCGGTCATCGCCGTCATCGCGGGGGTCCGCGCCGGGATCTGCATCACGGCGGCGCCGACGTCGATGCGCTGGGTCTGCGCCGCCACCCAGGTCAAGACCGTGGGGACGTCGGAGCCGTAGGCCTCCGCGGCCCAACAGACGGCGTACCCGAGCCGATCGGCTTCCTGGGCGAGGACCAGGTTGTCCTTGTCGTTGCCGGCTCCCCAGTAGCCGAGATTCAGTCCGAGCTGCACGGTCACGACCCTAGCGGGGCAACCTGTGTCTCCACTGTGGGACGCCGATGACGGTAGGTTGCGAATCGTGGAGGAGCGCACGGTCGGTCACAGCGGTCTACGGGTGTCGCGGTTGGGTCTGGGGTCGCTGACCTGGGGCCGCGACACCGACGAGCACGAGGCGGCCGAGCAGGTCGTCGCGTTCGTCGAGTCCGGCGGCACCCTGCTGGACACTGCGGCGTCCTACGGGGACGGCGCGGCGGAGGCCCTGATCGGCAAACTGTTGTCGTCGGTGATCTCCCGCGATGAGGTCGCGATCTGCACCAAGGCCGGGGCCTCGCGCCGCGACGGCCGATTGCGTACCGACCCCTCGCGCCGCGCGTTGCTGGCCGATCTGGATTCCTCGTTACGCCGGCTCGGCACCGACCATGTCGACCTGTGGCTGGTGCGCGGCTGGAGCGATGGCGTGCCCCTGGAGGAGACGTTGTCCGCGCTGAGTTCGGCCGTGGCGAGCGGTCGGGCGCGCTACGTCGGTGTGTCGAACTACACCGGGTGGCAGACCGCCCACGCGCACACCCTGGCTCGCCATGCGCTGGGCGTGCCCGTCGACCTGGTGGGCGCCGAGGTGGAGTACTCCCTGGTGCAGCGCGAGGCAGAGCGCGAGCTCCTGCCGGCAGCGCGAGCCCTGGGTATCGGGGTCCTGGCCTGGTCGCCGTTGGGTCGGGGTGTGCTCACCGGCAAGTACCGCGGGGGGACGCCGGCCGACTCCCGCGGCGCCTCACCGCACCTGTCGGGCTTCGTCGAGCCCTACCTGGACGCGCGTTCGCGCCGGATCGTCGACGCTGTGGTCATCGCCGCGGACGGGTTGGGCGCAGCGCCCCTCGAGGTCGCGTTGGCCTGGGCGCGCGACCGGGCGGGAATCGCCTCGCTGTTGCTGGGAGCGCGCACCGCGGCTCAGCTGCGCGCAGCGTTGGCCAGCGAGGAACTGGAGTTGCCGCCCGAGATCCGGATGGCGTTGGACGAGGTGTCGGTCGCCTGAGGCGACGGGCACTCAGCGGGCGTCGGCGTCCTCGAGGTCGTCGCTGACCTCGTCCAACTCGTCGACGACGTCCTCGTCGAGTTCGTCGTCGTCCAACTCGTCGTCGTCCAACTCGTCGACGTCGTCGTCGTCCAGGTCGTCGGCGTCCTCGGTGTCGTCGTAGAGGACGAACGGGGTGACCTCGTCGAAGGCGGTGTAGAGCGCCTCGTCGTAGGTCTCGAACGCGTCAGCCAGGGTCTGATAGGCCGCGACCACCGCGGGATCGGCCTCGCCCTGGCGTCGTCCGGCCGCCTGCAGGTGAGCCTCCAGGGCTGCCATCAGACGATCGAGTGCAGCCCGCGGATCCGTCGTCATGGCATGACCGTAGCGGTTCGTGGTGACATTGGCGTGATGACCGAGCCCTCGACTCTCTTCGCCCTGCATCCGGTGGATCCGCTGCCCGAGGATCTACCGGACTCGCGGGCTGAATACGAATACCGCGTGGTCGCCTTCCGCCCCCGGGTGAGCCGGCAGGAGGCCCAGTCGGTGCTGGCCGATCTGGCCGAACACGGCCACTGGGAGGTGGCGCGGGTACGGCTCTATCTGGGTGGCGTGCGCCGGGCGTGGATCCGACGCCGCATCATCCGTGTCGTGCGCACCGCCTGACGCCGGACCCTTTCGTGGACAAGAGCTTCCGGCTTCCGGTGCGCCGCGTCGTGGTCGAGCCGGACGAGTCCCTCGACACCGCTGCGTGGCCCGCGACGATCCCCGCCGTGCGGCGATTGCTGGGCGGCGGCAGGCTCGATCCGGGGCCCGCGACGGTTCTCGTCGGCGAGAACGGCAGCGGCACGTCGACCGCGGTCGAGGCGGTCGCGATGGCGTTCGGCATGAACCCCGAGGGTGGTTCGACCCTGGCCCGCACCATCAGCCGGACGTCCGAGTCGCCCCTGCACCGCAGCCTGCGTGTCGAGCCCCGGGCTGCTACGTCCTGCGTCACCTGGGGTGAGAGGTCGACGGCATGTCGGTGGGCAACCTGGCTGGAGATCTCGATCGTCGTCGATCAGCTGGTGGCCACCAACCGCCGCAACACCCGGGTACCGAACAGCAGCGACTCGATCGGCACCCGTTCGTCGACCCCGTGGAACATGCCGGAGAAGTCCAGGTCGGCGGGCAGCCGCAGCGGCGCGAAGCCGTAGCCGGTGATGCCGAGTTCGGCGAAGGCCTTGTTGTCGGTGCCACCCGACAGGCAGTACGGCAGGACGGCGCAGCCCGGGTCCTCGGCCTGGAGCGCCGCGATCATGGCGTCGACGAGCGAACCGCTGAACGGCACCTCGAGGGAGATCGCCTCGGTCACCGTCTCGACGTCGATGCCCTCACCGGCCAGGTCCCGGATCGTGGCGCGCACGTCGTCCGCGGTGTGCCCGGGCAGGTAGCGGCAGTCGATCAGGGCGCTGGCCTCGCCGGGGATCACGTTGTGCTTGTAGCCCGCCTGCAACACGGTGGGGTTCGCGGTGGTCTGCAGGGTGGCGCCGACCCAGCGGGCCGTGGTGCCCAGCGTGGCGACCAGAGCGTCCGGGTCGTCGACCGGCAGGTGCACGCCGGTGAGCTCCTCGATCCCGGCCAGGAAGGCGCGAACCGTCGGGGTGACCTCGATCGGCCACGGGTGGGCGCCGATCCGGGTGACCGCCGCGGCGAGGCGGGTCACCGCGTTGTCGGTGTTGATCTGCGAGCCGTGCCCGGCCCGGCCGTGGGCGACCAGGCGCAGCCAGGCGATGCCCTTCTCCGCGGTCTGCAACAGGTAGGCGCGGCGTCCGGCCAGTTCGACCGAGAACCCGCCCACCTCGCTGATCGCCTCGCTGACTCCCTCGAACAGCTGCGGGTGTTCGCGCACCAGGAAGCCGGCGCCCCACTCGCCGCCGGCCTCCTCGTCGGCCGGGAAGGCCAACACCAGGTCGCGAGGCGGCTTCGTGCCGGTGCGGGCGAACTCGCGCACCAGCGACAGGATCATCGCGTCCATGTCCTTCATGTCGACGGCGCCGCGGCCCCAGATGCAGCCGTCGCGTACCTCCGCCGAGAACGGGTCGACCTGCCAGTCGGCGGCCTGTGCCGGGACGACGTCCAGATGGCCGTGCAGCAGCAGCGCCGGCCGGCTGGGGTCGGCCCCTGCCAGGCGCGCCACGACACTGGCCCGTCCGGGGTGGGACTCCAGGATCACCGGGTCGAGCCCGACCTCGGCCAGGCTGGCGGCCACGTATTCGGCCGCCCGGCGCTCCCCCGGGCCGGAGTGATCGCCGTAGTTGGAGGAGTCGATCCGGATCAGGTCGCGGCAGAGCTCGACGACCTCGTCCTCGGCGCGCAGTGCGGGCACAGTGGGGGTCATGGGGGCAAAGCTAGCTGGCGAAACCCCGTCGGGACGGGTGCTGCGCGCGTGCTAATCTCGTCTGCGCCGCGAGCCACGACAGTGGCTCCACGGCGTCGCACCACACCTCGTCCGGGTGGCGGAATTGGCAGACGCGCTAGCTTGAGGTGCTAGTGCCCTCAGGGGCATGGGGGTTCAAGTCCCCCCTCGGACACGACGAAGAACCCATGTCGGTCAGGTTGGTCAGTTGAGCCTGGACGACATGGGTTTTCTGCTGTCAGTGCCATCAGAAACTCGGATCAACCGGCTCGCTAGTCCGACTTACGAGTGCTAAGTCGGACTATGCTGAGTGGATCCGAGATGAGAGGCGTTCAGGTCCATGATCGACGAGACCTCGGCTGATGACTGGCCGGCGCACCGGCGCGAGGTCCGTCCGTGGCGCCAGCAGTTCCGGGCTGGGACCCGGGACGATCGGATGCTCCGCGAGGTCACGGTATCCCTGCCACCGCTGATCGCCGACCGCTCGCTCGTGCTCGACGGCACCGTGGCCGCCGACCTCGAGGAGGCAATGCGCCAGATCATTGCCCTGGACGCCACCCACGACAGCACGTTGAAGGCCCTCGGATTGCTGCTGTTGCGAACAGAGTCCCTTGCCTCATCGAAGATCGAGTTGGTGGAGGCCGATCTCGAGGACTACGCCCGTGCCCTGCACGGCAGCCGTGCGAACGCCTCCGCCGTGTCGATGGCGGCAGCCACGGCCGCGCTGGATTCCATGATTGGCACCGTCTCCTCCGAACGCCCGCTCGCCCTCGACAACATCCTGACAGCGCATGCTCTCCTGATGGCCCATGACCCGTCCGAGGCCGACCACGCCGGGCAGCTCCGCGACATGCAGAACTGGATCGGCGGCAGTGACCACTCCCCCCGCGCCGCGCTGTACGTCCCGCCCCCGCCCGACACCGTGGCCGCCTATATGACCGATCTACTGAACTTCGCCAACCGCGACGACGTGCCCGCCCTGGCGCAGGCTGCGATTGCCCACGCCCAGTTCGAGTCCATTCACCCCTTCACCGACGGCAACGGGCGCATCGGTCGGGCGCTGATCAACACGATCCTGCGCCGGCGGCGGGCCACCACCCACATCGTCGTCCCGCTCGCCTCGGCGCTGGTGGCCCATCGCGAGCGCTACTTCGACCTGCTGGAGGCCTATCGAAACGGGCAGATCCGCCCCTTGCTCGCCACCTTTGCCCACGCATGCCGGACGGCTGCCACCGAAGCCACCACGACCGCAACCCGGCTCGAAGCCGTCCCCTCCGAATGGAGGTCTCTCACAGGGCCGGTTCGTTCGGACAGCGCGACCGCCAAGCTGCTCGCGCAGCTTCCCACCCACCCGATCCTGTCCTCCGAGGGAGCATGCTCCCTCGTGGACGCGCCCCGCAGCAGCGTCTTCACCGCCATCGGCCGACTGCACGAGGCGGGCGTGCTGCGCCCACTGACCGACCGCAAACGCGACCAGGTCTGGGGTGCCGGCGCCGTCCTGGACGAGCTGGACGACCTCGGCCTGCGTATCGCCCGCGCCAGCCGCTGAGAACCGGCGGGGTCGGTGCCTCGGCGTCCACGCGCCACGCCGTCTGCGGCAGAAACACCGCCACGCCACCCCCTGCTTGAGGATATCTCAGACATCCGAATATACTATCTTGGATATCGAACTATGGTGAGGGGCGGGCGAGCTGCGGTGGGAATGACGAAGACTCCGGTGGAGATCGACGACGAGGCGCTTGCGGCGGCGGCGCAGGTTCTCGGGACCACCACGAAGAAGGACACGGTGAACGCGGCACTGCGTGAGGTGTCGGCCCGGCTGCTCCGTCTCCGAGCACTGGAGCAGTTGGGGGCGATGGCCGACCAGGGCGACTTCGACGATCTCCTGGACGGCACGGACGACCGTCGGTGAGCGTCGCCCGCTTCCTGATCGACACCTCGGGCCTGGCCCGGATCCTGCAGAAGGAGCACCGGGCGGCATGGGTGGACTTCCTGTCCGCAGGGGTGATCGCCGTCTGCCCGGTCGTGGAGCTGGAGTTCCTCTACTCGGCGCGATCGCTGGCCGACCGGCTCGACAAGCAGCGGCTGCTGAGCCAGGTCTTCGCCTGGGTGCCGATGGCCGACCGCGCGTACGAGCGGGCGGCGCAGATCCAGGAGGCGTTGACCCGGCGCGGCGAGCACCGGTCGGCCGGCGCCGTCGACCTACTGATCGCGGCGACCGCGGAACGGCACCAGCTGATCGTTCTCAGCGAGGACCGCGACTTCGAGACCGTGGCCGCAGTGACCGGCCAACCAGTGCGCCGCATCACCGCACTCTGAACCCCGCCGCGACCGCACCACCGTCGAGCATCCCGTCGACGGTCGCGACGGTCCGCTGGGTCGACGTCGTCGACGGGTATGGGCTGAGGGTCCTCGGGTCAGGCGGTCGAGTCGGCCCGCAGGGCGTCGGTGAGCAGCGCGACCAACGCCTCGAGCTGCACGTCGGTGGTCCCCGAGTCCTCCTCGTCCGAACCGTCCAGAGCTCGGGCGGCCAGGCCGGCCTTGCTGTCGATCAGCTCGGCGATGCGGGCGTCCAGGGTCTGGGCGGCGATGATGCGCCACGCGGTGACCGGCTCGGTCTGGCCGATGCGGTGGCTGCGGTCGATGGCCTGGGTCTGTTCGGCGTCCGTCCAGGACAGTTCGGCCAGGACGACGTTCGAGGCGACCTGCAGGTTCAGGCCCACGCCGGCAGCCGTCAGGGAGCAGACCGCCACGGCGACATCGGGGTCGTTGACGAAGCTGTCGATGTTCTTCTGCCGCACCGTGGGCGTCTGGTCGCCGCGGATGGAGGCGAAACGCACCCCCTGCTGGGCGAACGTCTCCTCGGCGGCGTCCATCACGTCGATGTGCTTGGCGAAGAAGACGACCTTGCCGGCACTGCGGGCCAGCTGCGTCGCATAGTCGGCGGCCAACTCGGCCTTGGCCCGGCCGATGCGGCGCAACATGGTGAACACGTTGTCGCCCGTCTTGGCCGCCTTGGCCTGCTTCAACTCGGACCGGGCCACGCGGCGCACCAGGTCGAGATCGAGACCCTGGACGACGACCGACCGGGCCGCCAGCGCGTTCTGGTACTGCGTCACCATGCGACGCGCCAGGTCGCGCTCCGCGGCGCGGATCGAGCGCCCTGCTGCGCCGTCCAACTCGACATGCAGGTCGGCGATGCGCCGAGCGGGGATATCTGCGGCAACCTCGACCTTGCGGCGGCGCACGATCCCCCGGTCGATGACGCACTGGCGCGCCGAGGCCGAGAACCCCGGGTCGGCCGGCGTCAGACCGGCCTCCTCGAGGGCATTCATCAGCTCACCCACCGGCGTGCTGTCATCGGTCCACCCGAGAAATTGCCAGATCGCCCGGAAATCCTCGATGTCGTTGATCAACGGGGTACCGGTCAAGGCCATGAGCAGCGGGCGGGCGGTGCGGAACCGGACGCGCTCCGACAGCGTGAGCACGTTCCTGGACCGCTGGGAGGTCTTGTTCTTGATGAAGTGCGCCTCGTCGACGACCATGCCGCGAAAACCCAGATCCCCCAGCCAGCCCAGATGGCGGTCGAGCACGTCGTAGTTCACGACGACGATGTCCGCGAAGCCGTCGACCGTGTCCCCGTCGCCATGAACCACGGTTGTCTGGCGGTGCGGCAGCCAGCGCGCAGCCTCGCGGGCCCAGTTGGTCTTGACGACGTTCGGCACGACCACCAGCAACGGGAAGGCGTCGGACGCCTCGGCGGCGAGCAGGGCCTGGGCCGTCTTGCCCAGCCCTGGTTCGTCGGCCAGCAGGAAGGTCCGGTGGCCGGCAGCGGCCGCCGCGATCAGCCGTCCCTGGTGTGGCATCAGCTGCTCA
Source organism: Kineosporiaceae bacterium (assembly GCA_016713225.1). Lineage (NCBI taxonomy): Bacteria > Bacillati > Actinomycetota > Actinomycetes > Kineosporiales > Kineosporiaceae > Kineosporiaceae bacterium. Next base: position 760,003 of record JADJPO010000003.1, on the reverse strand, counting down.
CCCAGCGGGGTGAACTGTGTCGTCGGTGCCGGCAGCGCCATGCACGCCGGGGCCGTTCCCCCGGCGCGTTCGAACGAGTTCAACAGTGGGCCGAGCAGTTCCCAGCTGGCCAGGCGGCGCGCGCGGGCCGGCACCGGTCGCGGCGTGGACATGTCGGGTGCGAGAAAGGGGTTGGCGAGCTGGCGGGAGGTCACCGACTGCGGCACGACGCGGCGCTCGGTGACAGCGCTGGCCGGGCGCACGACGGGTGCCTCCGCCTCGGGCGCCGCCTCGATCCCGGCGGCGCGCAGCAGGTCTCGTCTGCGCTCGCGGGCGTTGTCCGAGACGCCGGCTTCGTCGGCGAGCAGGGCCAGCAACCCCGCGTCCCGCACCGCGATCCCGGCGAGAATCGCGGCGATGCCGTCGAGCCGCTTGAGCTGCTCGACTCGACGCTTGTCGCTGATGGCCGCGTCCTCGCGAACCCGGGTCCGCTCTTCCCGCAACAACAGGGTGACGGCCTGGAACGTCGTCCGCACGGACGGCGTCGTCCGTCCGGCCCGAACGGCCGCCTCGACCTCCCGGACGGTTCGAGCCAGCACGGAGGCGACGTCGCCGGGGGGGCGATCAGGTCGCTGCGTCCGCCGGGCGGGACGCCGATCACCCGACCGGCGCTGGCCTGCTCGAGCCACTCACTCCTCCTCTGACATGCCGCTCACGATGACCGCGGCACCATGCCGTACGAGCGCGCGAACGGGGGCGAGGAACGCTGCCCCGCGCCGAACACTCTGCACGGACACCGACACGACCTGCGGATCCGCCGAAGACGAAGGTGCCGCCAGCTGCGCGGGCGCCTCTCGAGGACCCGAACCGGTACCGGCTCGGCTGCTCACCACCGTAGGGGAAGGCCTGCGGTGGACGACCCGTTTTCGTCGCGTGGTGGCCGTGCCCACATGACAACGCCCAGCGAAGCACACGTCATACCGCGTCCGTGGTTGTCACGCCACGGCCGCCGACTCCCACGTCGTGGCCATCACCTTCAGCGTAGTGGTGACCTGGCCTAGATTTCGACCATGGATCACCGACCGTTGGCCCGAGACCTGACGGATGCGGCGCAGAACGGGTGGGTGCTGGACCGGGCATCAGCCCTGCGGGACGGGAAGCAGCCGACGGGCGAGCCGGACGAGCCCGGTGGCGCGGTGGCGACCGAGGCCGCTGCCGCGGCTCACGCCCGCCGGCGATTGGCGGCGGTCACGACGCCGCTCCACCTCAGCGTGGTCTGGGCGATGTACGGCGAGACCGGACGCATCCTGCCCCGGTCCGAGCATCCGCACGGTGAGGACTTCCTGCGCGAGAAGGTCCGCCAACTCGACTGGCTGACAACGGATCTGCCGGTCACCTGGAGCATCGTGGCGGTGGACGACGGCTGTCCGGATCGGCCGTCGAGCGCCGAGGTGATGGCGAAGATCGTTGCGGCCGAGGGCTACCCGACCGTCGGCCATCGCAGCGTGAACGTGCTGCGCCTGGCCGAGGTGATCGCCGGGCACACCGAGCTCGGTCCCTTCAGCCCGGCGTTCGAGGCCCTGACCTCGACCGACCAGTCCCGCAAGGGCGGGTCGATCCTGGCCGGGCTGGTCGCCTCGGTGCAGGCGGGGGCACCCGCCGCGGCCGGCATGGTGCGACACCTCATCTGCTCGACCGATGCCGATCTGTCCGCCAACCTGGCTCAACTGGGCTCGCTCGCGGCAGCGATCGCGACGGGCGACAGCGTGGTTGCGGCCCTCGGCCAGCGTTACGGCATGCCGGGCGCCGTCCTGGTCAAGCCCGATGGCCCGCACTCCGAGCCACACAGCACCGGCGGCAAGCCCGACAAGCTGATCATCCTGTTCCGGCACGCGGTGCGGGCCATGCTGATCCCGGCCCTGGCACACGTGCTGGACACCCAGGCGGGCTTCAAGGCCTTCGACGCCGCTGCGTTGGCGCCCGTGCTGCCGCGGCTGGCCTCCTTCCACGAGACCTTCGACGTCGAACTGCTCATCCGCCTCGCCGGGGTGCACGGGCCGCAAGCGCTGGCCGTCGAGCCCATCGTGTTCACCGAGGACTTCGCGGCGACCAACTTCCCGTCGGTCGACCCCGGGGCCTCCCACCTCGCCATGGTCCATCAGGTGGTCGACATCTACGACCGGCTCGTCGCCCCGAACGCTCCCGCCGTGGGCGAGGCCTCGGCGCTGCTCGACCTGCTGCGTGGCCTCGACCTCGTCGGATACGTGCGCCTCATCGAGCAGTTGCGCCGCGAGGACGACGGCGATCCCACGCTGTTCGACCGGCGGTGGCCGGTGGCCCACCTGGCAGAGATCGTCCGGGGCGCCTGAACGGCGCTCAGCGGGTTCGGGGCCAGTCGTCGCCTGCCGCCAGCCGCATCGCCAGCAGGACATCGAGCGCGATCGACTCGCCGTCCCGGGCACCGGCACCGACCTGCAGGGGTGGATCGGCGGGCTCCAGGTGCACGCCGCGGAACAGGCCGAGGCGGCTGGGCGGGCAGGACAGCACGTAGTACTCGCCGTCCTCGGTCACCCCCAGTGAGCCGTCGCGGGTGAGGTACCAGCCGGTGAGGCCGGTGCGGTAGCTGCCGCGCCGCTCCCCCGAGCGAGCCAGCAAGGGGTGCGAGATCAGCCGTCGCGCCCGTGCCTCGGCCGCGAAACCGGCCACCTGCTGGCAGGCTCGTGCGGTCTCGGTCTCGCGACGACGATCGGCCCGAGCGGCCTGTTCGCGCGCGGCCTCACGGCGGCGTTCGGGCCAGTCGCCGGACGACTCGCGGGGCATGCGCCGATCTTAGGCCGATCCCCCAGGTGGCAGGGGGCCTGCCCGGCCCCGGCACGACACCCGCAGCGTGGTCGGCCCCGCCCCCGAGCCGGGGCCGACCACACCGGGCTCAGGAGGTCGAGGTGACCTTCTGCAGCTTGGTGGCGAAGTCGAGCACCGCCTCGGCGTTGTGGATGCTCAGGGTCCCGGCTGTGGTGTACGGCACGACGACGTACCTCTTCTTGGCCACACCGTCGATTCCGGCGATCCCGGGGTTCTTCTCGGTGGCCTTCTTGAGCCCGTCCTCGGTCTCGATGAAGCCGGGCCCGGCCGAGGTCTGCAGCCAGACCACGGCGGGGTTGCGCTTGACCGCCTGTTCCCACGACACCTCGCCGTAGACCGCCTTGACGTCCTCGAAGACGTTGTCGGCGCCGGCCAGATACATGATCGCGTTGGGCATGCCCGTCCCGCCGACCGGGTAGGGAATCTCCTCGCCGGCGTACTCCCAGACCTTCACCCGGGGCTTGCCCTGGGTGAGCGCGGCGGCCTTGGCCAGCTGATCACGCATCTGGGCGATCAAGGCCTCGGCCTTGGGTGCCACGTCGAAGATCTGGCCCAGGGCGGTGATGTCGGCGAACAGCGGGTCGAAGTCGCGCATCACCTTCTCGGTGCAGTAGGTGGTGAAGCTGTAGGCCTTGATGCCGGCGTCCTTCTCCAACCGGTTGGCGTCGAGGTAGTTCGGGATGTTGAGCCGGTAGGTGGTCACCACGATGTCGGGCTTGGTCGAGGCGATCTGTTCGATCGGCGGGGGCCAGGTCTTGCCGTCGCCCACCTTCTCGAGCTTCTTCAGCTCGGCGGCGTACGTGGGGGCATCGGCGAAGGCCGCGTCGTCGTACATGTCCCAGGTCCCCACGATGCGGTCGCCCAGCCCGAGCGCGATCATGAACTCGGCCGACTGAGGATCGAGGGTGAAGATGCGCTCCGGCACGGTGTCGAAGGTGACCTTGCGATCCCGCTTCTCCCCCGTGCACTGTTCGACGGTGACGGCGGCCCGCGCCACGGCACTCGACGGCCCGGCGGCGCTGGACGAGCCGGACGTCGAGGTCGAGTCGGCGCCGCACGCGGCCAGGACCAACCCGGCGCACAGCGCGGTGGTGAGCTGCAGTAGTCGTTTCATGACGAGGTCCTCTCGGTGATGGGTTGACGAAGGGGTGCGAAGACGAGCTGGAGGCGTCCGGTGTCCGGATGCTCGGCCCGGTGAGCGGCGACGCCGAACACGGCGCCGAGCACCTCGGGGGTCAGCACGTCGGTGGGTGGGCCGGAGGTGACCAGGCGACCGCCGTCCAGCAGGTAGAGCCGGTCGCAGTACGCGGCGGCGAGGTTGAGCTCGTGCAGGGCGGTGAGGGTGCTCACCCCGAGCTCACGGATCAGCTCGAGCAGCTCCAGCTGGGCGCGAATGTCGAGGTGGTTGGTCGGCTCGTCGAGCACCAGCAGGGATGGTTGCTGCACCAAGGCCTTGGCCAGCAAGGCCTTCTGCTTCTCACCACCGCTGAGAGTGGTGAAGACCCGGTGCGTGAGGTGGGCGATGCCTACCCGGTCGAGGGCCTCCACGATCAGGCGGCGGTCTTCGTCCGTCTCACCGTCGAACAGCCCTTTGTGTGGCAGCCGGCCGAGGGTGACGACCTCCTCGACCGTGAAGTCGAACTCCGGCGGGGCCTCCTGGGCGACCACCGCCGTCCGGCGGGCCGATTCGCGCGGTGCCAGGCTCCACACGTCGTCCCCGCCCAGCCGGACGACGCCCGCCATTGGAGCGAGCGCCCGGTACACCGTGCGCAGCAGGGTGGACTTGCCCGAGCCGTTCGGCCCGATCAGGCCTACTACCTCTCGGTCGCCGACCTCGAGGTCGACCTCGTCCACGATCCGATGACGGTCGAGCTCTACCGAGACACCGTCCAGGTTCAGGCGCATCACGCCACCCCCGGCGTGCGGTCGTTGCGGCCCATGAGCCACAGGAACAAGGGGGCACCGACCGCCGCTGTGATGACGCTCAGCGGCAGTTCCAGGGGCGAGGCGGCCGTGCGCGCCACGATGTCGACCACCACGAGGAACAGGCCGCCGCCCAGGGCGGTGACCGGCAGCAGTCGGCGATGGTCGGCCCCGACCAACAGCCGCGCGGTGTGCGGGATCATCAACCCGACGAATCCGACTCCCCCGGCCACGGCCACCACGCACGCCGTCAACACCGACGAGGCGATGGCCAGCTGCAGCCGGAACCTGCTGACCCTGATTCCCAGCGCTGTGGCCGAGTCGTCCCCCATGAGCAGGGCGTTCATCGGGCGCGCCTGCACCGTCAACCACACCGTGGTGATCAGGACCAGGGCCGAGGGAATGCCCAGATCCGACCAGGACGCGGCGGCCACCGTACCCAGCAGCCAGAAGACCACCCCTGCCAGTCCCTCGCCGTCGGTCAGGCGAAGCTCGACGAAGCTGGTCGCGGCCTGGAAGACATAGCCGACCGCGAGCCCGGCCAGCACCAGGCGCCCGGTGGAGACCGCGCCGTGGCGGCGTCCGAACAGGAGCACGAGCAGCAGACAACTCATGGCGCCCAGGAAGGCCGCTCCGGACAACGCCGCCTTGCCGATCGCGGCACTCCCGAGCCCGATCGCCAGGACGGCTCCGAGGCTGCCGCCTTGGACCACGCCGAGCAGGTACGGGTCGGCCAGCGGGTTGCGCACCAGCACCTGCAGCGCCGCACCGGCGATGGACAGGCCCGCCCCGACGACGACGGCCAACAGGGCTCGCGGTGCACGGAAGTTCCAGATGATGGCGTCGTCGCGCCGGTCGACGGCCGGGCTGCCGTCTCGGAGGCCGCCGAGGGTGTGGTCGAGGACGACCGACCACACCGTCCGCAGTGGCAGGTGCACCGAGCCGACCGAGATGGCCAGCAGGACGGCGAGCACCAGCAGCACGGTGAGGGCGATCAGCACGAGCGGGTAGGCCCGCGGTGGGATGAGGGCCGCGGAGCTGCGGCCGGTTCGACGGGGAGGAGCGGATCCGGGCAGGCGCCATCGCGTGGCGAGAGCAGTCATGTGAGTCCTCGTGGTCGAGCGCCCGACGACGCCCAGGGGGCAGATGCCGGTGCGCAGGGTCCATCAGGCAGGCAGGTCGAACCCGTCGTCGGTTGGCGGCGACAGGGAGGAGTCAGCCCGGGCAGGCGCAGCGCACGCGACGTCCCCGCGCGGCGAGGACGTGCTGACGTGTCGAAACGTGATGGCGCGACAGGGAACTGCGCTCGGCCCGGATCAGATCAGGACCGGTGGGCCCCGGTGGGGAGCACAACGGATCACCAGGTGTTGAGCTCCGGCCATGAGGCCGTGCCATGCCGGCGTCGTGCGCTGAAGGCGCGGTGCCAGGGGCAGGCCGAGTCGGTGGCGAACCAGCCGGACGGCGAGCTGCACCGCTCGCCGGACGAGTCGCCAGACGGCGGCCTCGCCTCGTCGCAGCCACCACGCCATGCTCAGCGCGGCCAGAAGGTGGGCTGCCCACATCCACGCCGCCGGCAGGCCCGGTGACCCGGCATGCCGGTGGCCGTCGGCGCTCGCGCCGAGGCCGAACGCCAGGTGCAGGGCGACCTGGCTGGCACCAACGGCCACGAGCAGCCGGGGCAGGGAATGCTCTCGCCGAGCGGTGCGCCAGGCGACCAGTCCCACCGTGGCCGTCGAGGCGGCCAACGCGAGTGGGCCCGGCAGGCCACCTCCGGACACGACGTGCCCGCCGGCTCCGAGCGTCACGGTGGCCAGCGCGAAGATCGGTGCCCTGGCAGCCACACCCAGCTGCGCGAGTGACTCGAGGTCACGCGCGACGGACTGACGGCTCACGGGCGGCTCCACGATCGGGGTCGAACCCTGGCAGAGCCGGCAGCTCACCGAGGTCGAAGATGCTGCCTTTCTACGGGACGCGGGATGTTGATGTCGAGACCCTTGGAGCTCAGGAGTGAGCGAGCTCGTCGTCGATCGCGACCAGCACCTTGATGTTCGCCCCGCTCACCGAGGCATCGAACGCCTCGGCCACCTCGGCCAACGGGTGCACGGCCGTGACGATCGCCTCCACCGGAATCGCCCCCGAGGCCAGCAACCGGATCGCGTCCGCGTAGTCCTCCGGCAGGTAGGTGGCGCTGCCCTGAATCCGGATCTGGTGGTCCTGGATGATCGGCAATGGCACGCTCACCGCCCCTGCCGGCACGCCGACGATGACCACGGTGCCGCCCTTGTCGGCCATGGCGACCGCCTGATCGACGGTGGGCTGGACGGCGACGCAGTCGAAGACCACATCGGCGCTCTCACCGAGGGCTTCCCGCACTTGCTGGACGGCGTTCGGCGCCGCGGCGTCGACCACGACGTCAGCGCCCAAGGCCAGCGCCCGCTCGCGTTTGGCGGGCAGCACATCGGTGACCACGATCCGGCGCGCGCCCTGAGCCTTCGCCGCGCACAGCACCAGCAACCCGATCGTGCCCGCGCCCAGGATGGCGACGGCGCTGCCGCTGACATTGCCGGCCAGGCGGACGGCGTGCACCGGGGTCGACAACGGCTCGATCAGTGCCGCCGTCCGGAAGTCCATCCCGTCGGGGACGACGTGCAGCCGCCGGACGTCGATCGTGAAGTAGTCGGCCATGCCGCCCTGGGCGTAGCCGCAGCCGAAGAACTGCAGGTTCTCGCACAGGTTCTGCCGGCCCGCGGTGCACTGCTTGCAGGCCCAGCACGGCAGGTCGGGCTCGACCGTGACCCGCTGACCCGGCCGGACGGCGTCCACGCCCTCGCCGAGCTGTTCGACCACCCCGACCACCTCGTGCCCGGGGTGGTAGGGCAGTGCGATGAAGGGGTGTCGCCCGTGGGCTGCATGGGTGTCGGATCCGCAGACCCCGGCGACCACCGAGCGCACCAGCACCTCCCCCGGCCCCGGCGTCGGCGCCTCCGCCTCGACGACCTCGATCTGCTGGGACGACACGACCACTCGGCGCATGGCCGCACCCTAGTGCGGCGACCTGGTTGTGGTCTCGGCGTTGGGATGGTCGAGGGCGTGATGGCGCAGGACGTTGCGCGCCACCACCTGCTGCTCGGTCACGGTGCGTTCTGCCCGCCCGCGGCCGATGAAGCTGACGGCCCAGTGCAGCAGGGTGGTGACCCGGTTCTTGAACCCGATCAGGTAGACCAGATGGACGCCGAGCCACAGCAGCCAGCCCACCAGGCCGCTCAGCCGCAGACGGCCGATGCTCACCACGGCGCTGAACCGCGAGATGGTGGCCATGCTGCCCTTGTCGCGGTAGCGGAACGGTTCCGGTGCGGGGCGCCCGTCGAGCCGGCGGCGGATCACCTCGGCGGCGTAGCGGCCGCCCTGGATCGCCACCTGGGCCACTCCCGGTAGACCGGCGTCCCCGATCAGATCGCCGACCACGAACACCTCCGGGTGACCGGGCAGGCTCAGATCGTCGGCGACGGCGACCCGTCCGACGCGATCGAGGCCGGCGCCGGACTGCTCGGCCAGCACCCGACCGAGCGGTGAGGCGGCCACGCCGGCGGCCCAGATCGGGCAGGCGGTCTCCAGCCGACGCCGGGTGCCGTCGCCGTCCTCGATGCTCACGCCCTCGGCGTCCATCTCGATCACCTTCGCCCCGAGCTGGAACTCGACCCCGAGCGACTCGAGTCGGCGCCTGGCTTTCAGCCCGAGCCGATCCCCGAAACTCGGCAGCACCGTGGTCACGGCGTCGAGCACCACGATCCTCGCCGAGGTGGGATCGATCCGCCGGAAGTCGCGCCGCAGCGTGCGGCGTGACAGTTCGGCGATCTGGCCGGCCATCTCGACACCGGTGGGACCGGCACCGACGACGACGAAGGTGAGCAGACGTCGGGCCTCGGCCGGGTCGGTGGCCAACTCGGCCCGCTCGAAGGCGCCGAAGATCCGGCCCCGCAGTTCGAGGGCGTCGTCGATGGACTTCATCCCCGGTGCGAACTCGGCGAAGTGGTCGTTGCCGAAGTAGGACTGGCCCGAGCCCGCCGCGACGATGAGCGAGTCGTAGGCGGTCACGGTGTCGCGCCCCTGCAGCCGGGAGGTCACGGTGCGCTCGGCCAGGTCGATGGCATGGACCTCGCCGAGCAGCACCGTGGCATTCGCCTGGCGCGAGAGCACTTCGCGGGTGGACGGCGCGACCTCGCCCTCGGACAGGATGCCCGTGGCCACCTGGTAGAGCAGCGGCTGGAACAGATGGTGCGTCGTCCGGGCGATCAGGACGACATCCGCCTGAGCCCGGGCCAGGGCCTTGGCGGCGAAGAGCCCGCCGAACCCCGAGCCGACGATGACCACCCGATGTCGAACCGGGTGCTGGGACCTTTCGTGTGACCGCTCGCGTGTCATGACACTCCCTCACCATGCTCAACCCGGCGATCGGAGGACCTATGCCCGGGCGGACGCTGAATCACGTCGGGAGGGCGCTCTAGGCTCCGGTCATGACCTCGCCGAGTGCCGATGAACACCCGATGCCCAGCCTGGAGGCGTCCGCCGTGCTGTCCGCCCTGCGGGCCAGCATCGACAACCTCGACGCCGCGATCGTCCACCTGCTGGCCGAACGCTTCAAGTGCACTCAGAAGGTCGGCGAGCTCAAGGCGCGTGAGGGGATGCCGGCCTCGGATCCGGACCGTGAGGCGCAGCAGATCGAGCGATTGCACCGATTGGCACGCGACGCCGACCTCGACCCGATCTTCGCCGAGCGGTTCCTGAACTTCGTGGTGGCCGAGGTCATCCGCCACCACCGGGCACAGGCCAGTCGGGCAGGTCAGGAACAGGCCTGACCTCGGTCGCTGCCTGGGTCGCTGTCTCCACGCAGCGAGCGGCCGGTGGAGTCCTGGGGACTCCACCGGCCGCTCGGGTGACAGCGTGGGTGTCAGGCAGCGCGACGGGGACGCGGCAGGTAACCGGTCATCGACTGCAGGGCGTAGCTCGGTTGCTCCGAGCCGAGCAGACGGGCCTGCTCGGCGATCCAGGCCGAACGGCGCTGCTCGCCCTCGAGGGAGCCACACATGACGGCGACGGTTGCACGGTGAATGGCGGTCCGCATGATCATGCGGCTCTCCGAAATCTCGGGCATTGGAGCCTCCCGGGGTCTGGTGGACATCTAACGACTGGCACCCATCAGGTGAACGCCAGGTGAACGGGACCAAGAATACGCGTGGTCGGCGAGATGGCGAGACGAAAGTCCCTCTGCCGACCGGGGCCTGGCCCCTACATTCCCGCCGGACACGGTGACCTGACCCACGCCGGCTCGGCGAACAAACCTCAACGGCGCAGGTCAACAGGGGTCTGCTCGGGAGACCGAGAACGCTTGCACATGTGACAAGGGTCACAGCAGCAAAAGGGTGGCGGTCGCCGGTCAGCGGCGTGTCAGCGGCTTCTGTGCGCACTTGTGCTAGACATCGCGAATGAACCCCGAGCCGCCGGAGGCGCTACGGGCTGCTGACGCGCTCCTGGAGCGGCGGCTCAACCCGAAGTGGGTGAGCCTGTCCTGGCTGACGTTGCGACCACTCATCTCCTCGGTCAACCAACTCCTGATCGGGGCCTCCCCCACCCTGGTGCCGCGGTTGCGGAACTACTGGGCCGAGCGGCTCGGCGGACCCACTGACCAGCGGATCATCGATCAGTCGGCGGCCACGTCCTTCCTGCTGCTCGGTGACCCGGGGGAACAGGACCGCTCGCAGTACATCGTGGTGCCGGCGATGCGTGAGGTGGTGCGCCGCGAGCAGCCGGCGTTCGGGGTGATCTGCAGTGACGTCATCTACCCCTCTGGCGACGTCAACGACTACGTGCACGGGTTCTACCTGCCCTACGGACCCACCCCACCGCCGAGCACCCCGGACACCGCCGATGCCGCCGATGCGACCGACGCGGCACTGGTCAGCCTCGATCGGCTTCCGCTGTTCGCCATTCCCGGCAATCACGACTGGCACGACGGGCTGAGCGGCTTCATGCAGCACTTCTGCGGCACCGGGCCGCTCGAACGCGATCAGTTCGGTTGGCCCGAGGACCTGCCCCCCGGCACCGCCCAGTGGGTGGAGGGCATCCGCCGGATGCTGCTGCGCCGTCCGGACTCCTTCACCGCCCAGCCGTTGTGGCGCGGGCAGCCCGACGATCCGCTGACCCGGGCGATGACCCTGGACGAGTTCCGGGCGTTACGCGGGCCTCGCCCGGCCCAGCCGGGCTCGTACTTCGCCGTCCGGATGCGCGACCTGCTGGTCGTGGCGATCGATACCGGAATCGGGACCGGTGGCGGCGACTCGGCCATCGACCACCGCCAGGGGCTCTGGCTGCAACGTGTCTCGGCCGCGCCCGGCCCCAAGGTCTTGCTCACGGGAAACCCGTTGCTGGTCAACGCCGAATGGCACGAATGCGTCATCGAGCCGGCGCTGCCGGACGGCTCCGGAGAGGTGGCGGGGTACGCCACCGTGAACGAGATCGTCGACGACCCGGCGAACGGGTACGTGGCCGTCATCGGCGGTGACATCCACAACTTCCAGCACTATGTGGTGCAACGGCCGCAACCGGCACCCCACGAGGGCACCCGGGCGGTCCATCACGTGGTCAGTGGTGGGGCCGGCGCCTACATGAGCGCGACGCACCCGGTGCGCGTCGTGCAGCAGATCCGCCGCCGGGCTCCCGGCCCGGACCCCGCGGGCTTGCCGGCCGCGATGTCGCCGAGCGCGGTGGAGTCGCTGCGCCACTTCACCGATCTGCTGCTGCCCCGCCTGTGGCGTCTGGAGCGCGCCCTGCTGGCCGGTTTGATCGGGCTGCTGGTGGGTGCCGGTGTGGTGATCGCTGCGCCGTCCAGCGTCGGCGCGCTGCTGGGTGGGCTCGGGCTGGGGCTCACCGCGCTGGCCCTGGTCCGTGCCGCACTACCCAGTCAATGGTTGCGCCGAGAGACGTTTCCCTTGGCCGCCTACCGTGCCGCGCTCGTCGGCACCGCAGGACTGGCGGGCGGCGAGGTGGCCCTGGCGGTGGTCTGGTCGACCCCACCGAGCGGTCGCGTCGGAGAGCTGGCTGCCGCTCCGGGTCTGCGCACGCTCACGGCGTGGGCAGCGTTGACCGTCGGCGGAGGTCTGCTCGCCTGGCTCACCCGTCGCACCGGGTGGTGGCGAGACCCCAGTTGGCCTCACGAGCAGGTGTCCGCGCTGACCCGCGCACTGGTGGTGGGCGTCGCAACCGTCGGGGTGGTCGTCGCCGGGTGGCTCGGTCGCCGGGCGGTCGAGGGCGTTCCGCTGCCCCCGGTGGTGGCCGGACTGCCGGCTTCGGCCCTGTGGGCGGTGCCCGCCGTGGTGGTTGCGGTCGTGATGCTGGCCGGAGTGGTGTCGTTCGTCTGGCTCCGTCCCTCACGGCCGGGCGGGCGCCTGTGGGGCGCCTGGGCGCCGACCGCCAGCTATCTCGCGCAGGCCGTGGGCGCACTGGTGATCCTCACCTGGGTGGTCTTTCCGCAGCGCCCGAGTCTGCCCTGGGCGGTGGTCTGCGGGGTCGTGCTGGTGCCACTGACCATCGGTGTCGGTCTCGGCCTCGCCGTCCTGGCGTTGCGCCTGGCCTGCCTGTCGGCGGGAGCCAACCGTGCCCGGCGCTGGGGCGAACTCGGTCATTGGGGTCAGCGGGGCGCCGGTGCCGGCGTGGCAGTGCTGCTGGGACTGCAGGTGGTCCTCAGCCGTGAGGGAACGCCGAGTGCCCTGATCCGGAGCGTGATGGTGCTGCAGGGGGTGATCGCGCTCGGGGTGGCGATGGTGATCCTGGCGGCCTGGCTGCGTGCGCGGACGGCGAACAGCGGCACGACGCCGTCCCTGGTGCTCGTCGGGCTGTCAGTGGTGATGCTGGGCCTGTCACAGGTCCTGTTCGCTGTCAGGCTCGAGCCGGCCCTGCTGTCGACCACCTTCCGGGCGGAGCTGGGGACCCAACTCACCCTGGCCACCCTGCTCCTGCTGGCGCTGGCGATCGATGCCCTGCGCCGCGGACGGCGCGGCGGAGTCGGCTACAAGCCCGCCGCCCTGCTCGTCGTCCTCGGGGTGCTGGTGGCGGTGTGGGTGATCGATCGCTGGCTCGGGTGGCTGGTGCGCAGCGCCGTGGCGTCGGCCGTGGTGATCGTGCTGGCGCTCGTGCTCCTGCTCGTGGTGCATCTGACCTACCTGGGTGCCTATTCGCTGATCACCGATACGACGGCGCACCACGACGGTGACGAGTTGCTCACCCCGGACCAGGCCCGCGCCTTCCTCGACTGGCGGGTGGACCCGCGCCGACGGCCTCAACTGCCGCCGGTGCACCACCGTCGAGCCAAGATCGTCTTCCCCTCGACCGACAAGCCCCAGGGGCCGATCCAGCGCTATGTCGCCGAGATCTTCGACTCGGACTCGCCACCGTTCTGGAAGAACTTCCTGCTGTTGCGCACCGAGCCCGGCCGGTTGCTGATCCAGGTGCACCTGGTCAGCGGTGCCGGGACGATCGCCGACGACGCCCGCCCCAAGATGTCGATCGTGGTTCCCCTGGTCACCTGGTGAGGCTCGGCTGGTGCCGGCTGGTGTCAGCTGGTGATGTCCTTGCCCGCGAACCGTGCCCAGGCCGCGAGCCAGAACACGGCGGCATACAGCGCATCCACCCCGAGGCCGCGCATCAGGTTGTCCCAGAAGATCGGCTCGCGTAACAGATCGGCGAACGACGGCCACGCGTGCACCAGCAACCAGGGGTGCAGCCAGTCGAGCTGCGGAACCTGATCGAGGATCCACGACAGGATGGTGAAGATCATCACTGTGATCGCGGCCGCGATCGGCTGCTCGGTCAACGTCGAGACGAACAAACCGAACGCGGCGAGCGCTGCCAAGCCGGCGGCCAGGTAACCGGCGGCCAGGATCAGGCGCCACACCGCCGTGGCGGTGTCCATCTGTGTTCCCGACAGCGTGATCATCGGACCGGTGCCGAAGAGGGCGATCCCGATCAGGGCGCCGGGCACCGCGACGGTCAGCACTCCCCAGATCGCGCCGATGCACAGCGACAGATACTTGATCACCAGCAACCGGGTGCGGCCGACCGGAACGGTGAGCAGGTAGCGCAGCGTGCCGATGTTGGCCTCGCCGGCGATCGAGTCGCCCGCGAGCATGGCCATCGCCAGCGGCAGGAACATCACGATCTCGACCTGCAGCGCCGCCAAGGGGACGAACAGGCCGTTGGCGGTGATCGAGGAGAACAGATCGCCCCCGCCGGAGTCCCCGGAGCTGGACAGCTTGATCGAGACAGCCATGATGATCGGCACCAGCGCCAGGACGACGAGCCCCGCCTGGTTGCGTCGTCGGCCCCCGATCAGACGCAGTTCGGAGCGGAGCAACCGCCCGGGCAGCGCGCGGCCACGAGTGTGGGCGAGCTCAACCGCTGACATCGAATCCCTCTCCGGTCAGGGCGACGAAGGTGTCCTCCAGGCTGGGCGTGCCGAGGCTGAAACCACTCACCGGGACGCCGCCGTGCACGAGTGCGGCCACGATCTTGTCGGGCGCCAGGTGGCCGGTCGCCGCGTGGACGACGGTCGCCCCCTCGCGCGCCAGCACCCGCAGGTCGGTGGCGCCCAGCTCGGTCAACACGCGCGAGGCGGCCGCGGGCTCACTGGTGAGGACTCGGCAGGTGGCAGCTTGTTCGCCGCGGATGTCGGCGATCGTGCCCTGAGCCACCAGCCGGCCGGCGCGCATGATGCCGAGGTGGGTGCAGACCTGCTCCACCTCGGAGAGCAGGTGGCTCGAGACCAACACCGTGGTGCCCTCGGCGGCCACCGATCCGATCAGCATGCGGACCTCGCGGGTGCCCTGGGGGTCCAGGCCATTGGTCGGTTCATCGAGCACCAACAGGTCACGTGGCGTCAGCAGCGCGCCGGCGATGGCCAGTCGTTGCCGCATACCCAGTGAGTAGGCGCGGTAGCGCTTGCCCGCCGCCGACAGGAGTCCGACCCGATCGAGGGCGGCATCGACGCGATGCGATGCGGTGCGCGGATCGGCGGCCCGATCCGCGGCGTCCAACCGGGCCAGGTTGGCCCGGCCGGACAGGTAGGGATGGAACGCCGGGCCCTCGACCAGTGCACCGACCCGCGGTAGCGCCGCCGACGCCCGTGCCGGGATGTCCAGCCCGAGGAGGCGGCGCTCTCCGGCACTGGGCTCGACCAGGCCCAGCAGCATGCGGATCGTCGTGGTCTTGCCCGAACCGTTCGGCCCGAGGAAGCCGTAGACGGCACCGAACGGCACCTGCATGTCGAGCGTGTCGACGACCACCTGATGACCGAAACGCTTGGTCAGGGAACGGGTCTCGACCGCCCAGGCCTCATCGGCCGGGGCGGTCGGCCCCTTCGCGCCGCTCACCTGGTCGCGAGCGCGTCGTACAACCGCTGCGGCTGGACGGCACCCACCGCCAGCCGGCCGTCGTCGGTCAGGACTGCCGAGAACAGCGTGCCGGTGAACAGCCGGCCCGATCCCCAGCTGCCCGAGACCTTCGGCAACGAGGCGAGGATCCCCTCCAGTTGGGCCAACTGGTCGCCGGTCTGCCCGGTCGAGTCCGCGGCACCGTCCAGGGTTCCGGTGCGGGCGAGGACGACCGTGGCCCACCCACTGCCCACCGTACGGGGCCGATCGGCGGAGGCCGCGGCGCCCGGCTGCTGCGGGGAGGGCGCAGCCGAGGGCTTCACCGACGGCGCAGCGCCCGGTGTCGACCCCGAGCCCTGCTCGGTGACCTTGGTGCCGGGGGGCGGGGTGAAGCTGAACTGGTGTGCGTCCGGCACGGCGAAATCGACACTGGTGAAACCCACCTCGACAGCGGGTTCGCTCACCCGGGTGGAGAACACCTGGACGCGTAGCGGGATGTGTTGCGAGCCGTCGACCGCGATGCGTACCTGCGCGACCAGTGATCCGCTCTGCCGGGGCTTCAACACCAGTTCGTAGGCGGGCCGCCCCGCCACCGTGATGGTTCCCGGCGACGTGACCTCGGTGCTGGGGTCGAGCGCCGCGAGCGCAGCGTCCGCAGCCTGCTGGGGGGTGGTCGGCATGCTCGACGGTGTGGGGGTGCCGGTGCGCGCGGCGTCCTCAGCGGACAGCGTGTAGTGGGTGGCCGACTTGGAGCTGCTCGACCAGAGCCACACATCCTTGCCGTTGCGGACGACGTCCGACTCGCCCTGGCTGCCCACCAGAGCCAACCGGGCCCGGTCGGGCCCGGCGTACCAGACCCGCCAGGTGTGCGATCCGGTCAGGGTCGACATCAGGTCGGAGGACTGCCCGGCCATACCCGGCAGGTCGGGCAGGCCCAGGTTCGAGGTCTGCACCACGGTTCCCGACAAGCCCGCCAGGCGGGCCTGCTGCACGTCGACCAGGAGTTGGGCGGGGGTGCGGGGGCCGAGGCTGTCCTCGGCGCTGGCGCCGCCGGCGCCGACCGCCACCGAGGTGGCGACCACGGCGCCGAGGGTGAGCACGGGGACGGCCCAGCGCAGTCGGGGGTGGGTGCGGAACACGGCGAGCTGACTCATGGACACCATCCTGCCCGTCGGCACCTGAAAGGCCGCTGAACGTCGGTCAGCCGGGTGGCTCGGTCGGATCGGCCCGAGGTGCCACAGTGGTGCGGTGCGACTGCTGATCGTCGAGGACGAGCGGGCCATGGCCGAGGCATTGCGGCGCGGGCTGTCGGCAGAGGGCTTCGTGGTCGAGGTGGCGATCGACGGCCCGGCAGGCCTGGAGGCGGCTCGGTTCGGGGGCTACGACGCCGTGGTCCTGGACGTGATGCTGCCGGGAATGTCCGGCTACACCGTGGTGCGGACCCTCCGCGAGGAACACAACTGGGTACCGGTGCTGATGTTGTCGGCCAAGGACGGCGAATACGACCAGGCCGACGGTCTGGACTACGGCGCCGACGACTACCTCACCAAGCCGTTCTCGTTCGTCGTCCTGCTGGCCCGGTTGCGGGCACTGCTGCGACGCGACCCCCTGCCCCGGCCGGCCACGCTGCGAGCCGGCGACCTCGAGCTCGACCCGTCCGCGCGCCAGGTCCGACTGCGCGGGGAGCCGATCGCGTTGGCCCCCAGGGAGTTCGCCCTGCTGCACGAGTTGCTGCGGGCACACCCGGCGGTGGTCTCCAAGGATGACCTGGTCGACGCCGTCTGGGGCGGCGCGGGGGCGACCGAGCCCAACATCGTCGAGGTCTATGTCGGTCATCTGCGGCGCAAGCTCGGTCGTGACCGCATCGAGACCGTGCGGGGCGCCGGCTACCGGGTGGCCCCGTGAGCCTGCGGTCGCGGCTGATGACCGTGGGTCTGGTGGGGGTGGCGGTCGCCCTGCTGGCCGGCGGCCTGACCCTGTACCTGGTGATGACCCGGGCGCTGGAGCGCTCGGTCGACGGTGCCGCCCGTGCCGCGGCCCAACAGGTCGCGACCATGGTCGCCGAGGGTCGGCTGCCCGACCCCGTGCCGGCGACCGGGGCACAGGTGGTCCAGGTGCTCGACGCGTCGGGCCGGGTGCTCGCCGCCTCGGTCAGCGGTGACCGACTGACCGCCCTGGTCACCGAGCCCGAGCGCTCCCGGTTGCAGACCGGCGAGGTGATCACGGTTCCGGCCGCACGGGCTGCGCTGAGCGGGTCGCTGCGGGTGGTGGCCGTGGCGACGCGCTACCCAGGCACCTCGAGTCCGGTGTTGGTGGTGGCGGCCCGACCCACGGCCGACATCGATCTCAGCCGCTCCGTCGTCCGGACCCTGCTGGGGGTGCTGTTGCCGCTGGCCCTGGTCGTGATGGCGGTGATCGCCTGGCGCATCATCGGGGCGGTGCTGCGGCCGGTGGAGGATCTGCGCGCCGGCGCCGAACGCATCGGTGCCGCCGAGGGGGACGGCGAGGCCGGTCGGTTGGCGGTGCCGCCGACGCGCGACGAGATCGCCGCGTTGGCCACCACGCTGAACGGCATGCTCGATCGGTTGGCCGGGTCGCGGGCTCGGCAACGTGCCTTCGTGGCGGACGCCGCCCATGAGTTGCGCAGCCCGCTGGCCAACCTGCGCACCCAGTTGGAGGTGGCCGGGCGGCTCGGCGAGGACGGAGGCCTGGCCGAGGAGCTGCTGCCCGAGGTGGACCGGTTGTCCCGGCTGGTCGAGGACCTGCTCACCCTGGCCCGGGCCGGGGACGGCGCGCCCGTTCGCACCCACCCGGTGGTGGTCGGCGAGCTCCTGGCGGACTGTGTGGCCCGCTACACCACCGCGAGGGTTCCGGTGACGATGACGCACCTCGGGGCGAGCGAGCCCGGGACCGAGCTGACGGCCCGGGCCTCGCGGGAGGACCTGGTGCGCGTGCTCACCAACCTGATCGACAATGCGGTGCGCCACGCGGCGTCCGGCGTGATCGTGGCCGCCGCAGCAGCCGGCGGCGGCACAGCAGGTGGCCCGCAGGTCGTGCTGACCGTCACCGATGACGGCACCGGGATCCCGCCGGATCAACGAGAGCGGGTCTTCGACCGGTTCGCGCGCCTCGACGAGGCCCGGGCCCGCGACAGCGGCGGTACGGGTCTGGGCCTCTCGATCGCCCGGGCGCTGGTGCGCCGTGGCGACGGCGAGCTCACCCTGGAGGACGCCCACCCGGGGCTTCGGGCCGTGGTGCGGCTGCCGGCAGGAACGGTTGGTACCTGAGCAAGGCGTGGTTCTCGGCCACCGGCTCGTCGTCCAGCTGCGCGCCGTCCGGGCCGATGACGCGGCGACGCACGCTGTTGTGGCGCCGGAACACCCCAGGGCCGTCGTGGGTCATCAGATGGGCGCTCTCGTAGATCTCGTAGCGCTGCCGCGGCGGCTGGTCGGTGAACCAGGCACCGACCAGCTGCTGCTCGTCGCCACGCCCTTGCACCCCGACCGACAACCGGAACGGCTGCGTCGTCCGGTTCTCGAGCTGCAGGTCCAGTGCCGGATAGGCACAGGTTGCCCCGGTGCCGAAGGGCTGGGTCCGGCCCACGTCGGGGAAGACGTCGTAGGTGTGGCGCCAGCGTTCGACCACCGTCAGCGGGGTGTGCAGGGTCATCCAGTAGAGCAGGTTGGTGAGCTGGCACAATCCGCCGCCAATGCCCGCCGTCAATCGCCCGTCGTCCAGCACGACGCCCTCGAGGTAGCCGCGGCGGGCGGACGGCGGACCCACCCGGTGCCAGAACGACAGCCGCTGCCCGGGGGCGAGCACCACACCGTCGAGGTGAGCCACGGCCAGGCGCAGGTTGACCGCCTTGGTGCGCTGCAGCCCGAGGTCGACCCCCGCGAGCCGGCGCACCACCGGGGTGGCATGGGTGATCACGGTGTGGTCCAGGCCGGCTCGTCGGGCACCTGGTTCGTCCAGCACGGTCAGGTCGAGCTGCCGGCGACACGCGTACCACTGCCGTTCACGGCGCAGCCGGCGCACGGTCGGCCCGGCCAGGCGGCGGGCGATCCGGTCGAGTCCGAGGTCCATGCCCGGGTGACGTTCGAGACGGCGGGCGGGTTGGCACTCACGAGGCGGGACGGCGCGGCAAACTCGTGGTCATGAGCACCTCGCCCCCCTGGGGGACCCCGCCGGACGCCGGATTCCCGTTACCGGATGCCCCGACCCCGCGGGGCACGACCAGCGTCACGTATGCCCTGATCGTGGAACAGCAGACCGGTAGTGGGGAGGGCATGGTGTGGCGGGTGGACCCGCTGCCGATCCTGCTGGCGCCGGGTACCCGCCGTAGCGAGGCCGACCGCGCGGCGTGGGATCTGGCGCAGCGGTTCGAGCCCCATCACCCCTGGAACAAGGGCGATCGCTCGGTCTTCAAACTCGGCGAGGGCAGCTTCCTCGTCCTGGTCGAGGGGGCGACCAAGACCTTCCACTTCCGCGTCAGCGTGGGCGAGCTGATCGGCTGAGCGAGCGCCACAGCCAGCCGCTGTGTTCGCTGCCGGTGAGCAGGTACTCCAGGGCGTTGGCGTTCTGCAGTGTCGTGCGCAGTCGGCGCTGAGCCGCCGATCTACCGGCCACCAGCAGCCGATCGCCGGGGGCGAGAACGACGTCCGGGCCGGGCAACACCACGCGATCCTCGCCGTGGTGCCACATCAGCATCACCAGGTCGAGTGAGCTCGAGCGATCCGACGGGTCGCGTGTCAGGTCGCCCAACGTCACCACCCGGCCCTGACCGAGGGCGTCGACGACGGCCGGCGCGTGCGCGGCGTCGAGCGCGACGTCCCAGTAGCGGGGCACCCGCTGGTGCCCGGCCTGCTCGAGCCGGGCGGCCAGGTCGGCGCACCATGCCTCGTCGAAGGCGGGGATCTGAACCACGAACTGGTTGAGCAGGGGCGTGGTCAGCAGGGCGACACACTCGGTGGCGACGATGTCGGAGGGCACCATGGCGAAGTCGTGCTCGAAGGCCGTGAACAGGGCGGCATTGGCTGCCTGATTCTGCCGGGTGACGATGAAGATCCCCGGGTGGGTCTCCCGGGCGGTGATGGCGGTCGACAGATTGTCGACATCGCTGTCGGAGGCCGCCACCACCCCGGACGCCGTGTCGGCTCCGGCCGCCAGCAGCACCGCGCGTTCGGTGCCCCGGCCGGCGACGAACCGCACGCCGTCCGGCAGTTCGTCGTGCCTCGCCCGGGGCTGGGGCTCGATGACGGTCACCGTGATGCCCAGCCGGGTGAACTCGCGGACCACCGCGCGGCCGAAACGCCCGTAGCCGCTGACGATCCACCGGCCGCGCGGTGGGCGGTGGGGCTCGGGCAGTTCGTCGCCGGGTAACCCGGTGAGCAATTCGGTGAGCCGGTAGTGATCAGGGGCCGCGATCGACAGCGCCAGTTCGGCGGCGAACTTCTCGAAGGGATTGATGATGTGGTCGGTGCCGAAGGAGGCCATGTTCGCCGCCACCACGTCGTGCGTCGTCCGGGCGATGACCGGGTACTCGGGATTGAGCAGCCGGGCCGCGATGGCCACCGCGAGGTTGGCCTGCTCGTCGTCCGTCAAGGCCACCACGCCCTGACACTGCGGGTGCAGCATGCCCGCTCGCAACAGGGTGTCGGGCTGGGCGGCGTCTGCCGTGAGCATCGGCGGGTCGGTCGCCAGGTCTTCGAGCTCGAGCTCCTGAACCCGCAACTCGTCCCGCTCGATGATCACGCACTGCAGACCGAGCCCGGCCAGGCTGCGCACCACCGTGGTGCCGGTGGCCCCGGCCCCGCAGACGAGGTAGAAGGGTTCGGTCAGCCGCCGGACCCGGCGGGTGAACCTGTTCGCGGCCACCGCCGCCCGAAAGGCCTTCTCCTGCAACAGCGTCAGGATGTTCACCACCGCGTAGGACCAGCCCACCACGGTCAAGTAGATGCAGGTCGTGACCCACAGCCGCTGGGCGTCGGAGAACGGCAACGGGAGCTCGCCGAACCCGATCGTGGTAGCGGTGTAGCTGATCACGTAGAAGGCGTGGAAGAAGCTGAGCCCAGGCGCGGCGCGTCCCTCGGCATCGACCCCCGGGATCAACATCAACCCCAGCACGCACACGGCGTAGATACCGATCAGGAGTACCAGAGGCGTGCGCATCCGGCGCAGCACCAGGAACACCGTGCTGCTGGTCGGTGTGGCGCTGGGCTGGATGGTCACGGCGAGAACGGATCAGCGACGCATCATCACGGTCTCGCTGACCAGCATGACCAGCGAGACGACATTGGCCAGCAGGGCGCCGCCGGACAGCGACACCACCGCGGCGGTGACGTGGGGCGTCATACCGGTGCCGCTGACCTGCACCGCGATCACCCAGGTGATCACCGCCGCGATCAACTGCAGGTCGGCCACCAGGCTGGTCGCCAGGTGCACCGCACCGATCTGGGTGCGGTCGCCGAACTTGAGCACCGTGGCGACCAGGCTGACCACGAGCGCCGCCAGCAGCTCGTACGTGTTGTGCAACTCGGGGCGGGAGATGTCCCCGATGAAGAACCCGAAGTTCAGGGTCGCCGCGAGCACGATGAAGAAGCCGAAGACCACTTTCTCCAGGTTCATGGACGATG
The DNA here is from genome assembly GCA_016713225.1 of Kineosporiaceae bacterium. NCBI lineage: Bacteria > Bacillati > Actinomycetota > Actinomycetes > Kineosporiales > Kineosporiaceae > Kineosporiaceae bacterium. The sequence continues at coordinate 738,183 of JADJPO010000003.1, read as the reverse complement.
ACCCTAGCGTTCACCCCGCTCGGCCAGGGACCGGCAGGCGATCTGCACCGGGTCCCAGGTGGGCGAGAACGGCGGGGCGTAGGCCAGGTCGAGGTAGGCCACGTCGGCCACGCTCGAGCCCGTCGTCACCGCGGTGGCAGCGACGTCGATCCGCTTGCCGGCGCCGGTGCCACCACTGATCTGCGCACCGAGCAGCCGCCCACTGGCTGCGTCGGCCATCACCCAGACCGTCATCGGCGAAGCCTGCGGCATGTAGCCGGAGGAGGTGGTGGAGTCCAGCCGCCGAGTCATCGTGGTCAGGCCCAGCCGCTCCTCGGCCCAGCGTGGCATCAGCCCGGTGCGGGCGATCTCGACCTCGCCCGCGCGGGTGATCGCCGTGCCCACCGATCCGGGGAACCGGGCCAGGCCGCCGCCGATGTTGGTCCCGGCCACCCGCCCACACTTGTTGGCGTGGGTGCCCAACGGTACGTACCAGGGCTCCCCGAGCAGGCGATCGAGAACCGCGGTGCAGTCCCCCGCGGCCCACACGCCGTCCGCCACCTGTTGCCGGTCATCGGGCACCAGCGCCCCCCGGACGACCGGCCCACCCAGCGGCAGCCCGGCCGCCGCAGCGAGCTCGACTCGTGGCGTGACGCCCAACCCGAGGGCCACCACCTCGGCGGGGTACTCCCGGCCGCCGACACAGACCGCCCGCACCCCACCGGCCGGGTCGCTGAGCGCACCCTCGATCTCGGTGCCGCACACCACCCGGACGCCCAGCGCCTCCAACCCACCTCGCGCGGCCGCGGCGGTACCCGCCTCCAGAGTGGCCGCCATCAGGTCCTCGCCCCGGGTGACCAGGGTGGTCGTGATCCCGCGCCGGGCGAACGCCTCGGCGGCCTCCACCCCGATGTATCCCCCGCCGATCACCAGCGCCGTGCTCGGCAGATCGGCCAGCAGCCGCGCCCACGTCGCGCCGTCGTCCAACGTCTTGACCGAGTGCACCCGGTCGAGACCCGCCGCCCACTCGGGCACCACGGGCGCGGCACCCGTGGCGATCAGCACCTGGTCGAACCCGATGGACGTCGTCACCCCCGACGCGTGATCGCGCACCTCGCACCGGCGCGCGTCCAGGTCCAGCGCCATCGCCTCGTGCTCCATCCGCAGATCGATCCCCGCCGCACGATGCTCGGCCGCGGTCCGTGCCACCAGCCGGTCGCCGTCCGCGACGTCACCGGCCATCCAGTACGGGATCCCACACGCGCTGTACGAGGTGTGCCCCGACATCTCGAGCGCCACCACGTCGAGCTCGACCCCCCGCGCCCGAGCCGTCCGCAACGCCTGATGCGCCCCCGACATCCCCGCCGCATCACCCCCGATGACCAGCAATCTGTCCGCCATCGCCGCAGCATCTCACGCGTCCCCGAGCACCTCCCCGCGCCCGCCCGACCCCACCATCGGAACAAACGCCTCGGGGCTCCACCGCCGAAACGATGGAGCCCCAGAGGTGATGCAGGTCAGTTGCCCCGAACCATGGACCGCCGCAGGTCCGAGTTCAGCTGCGAGATCACGTCGAGCGGGATCTCCTTCGGGCAGGCGTCGGCGCAGGCGCCGACGTTGGTGCAGCCACCGAAACCCTCGTTGTCGTGCTGGGTCAGCATGTTGACCACGCGCGCGTCCCGCTCCGGTTGCCCCTGGGGAAGTTCGCCGAGGTGGGTGACCTTGGCGCCGAGGAACAGCATGGCCGCGGCATTCGGACAGGCGGCCACGCAGGCACCACACCCGATGCAGGTGGCGGCGTCGAAGGCACGGTCGGCCTTCTTCTTCTGCACCGGGGCAGCATGCGCCTCGGGGGCGGCACCGGTGTTGACCGAGATGAACCCGCCGGCCTGAATGATCCGGTCGAAGGCGCTGCGGTCGACCACCAGGTCCTTGAGCACCGGGAAGGCGTCGGCCCGCCACGGCTCGATGGTGATCCGGTCGCCGTCCTTGAACGAGCGCATGTGCAGCTGGCAGGTGGTGGTCACCTGAGGGCCGTGGGGCTGGCCGTTGATGACCAGGCCGCACATCCCGCAGATGCCCTCGCGACAGTCGCTGTCGAAGGCCACCGGCTCCTCGCCGCGCTCCTGCAGACGCTCGTTGAGCACATCCAGCATCTCCAGGAAGGACATGTCCGGGGACACGTCGTCCGCGGTGTAGCGCTTCATCGCACCGGCGGCCCCGGGCCCGTCCTGGCGCCAGATCTCGAGAGTGATCTTCACTTGTAGCTCCGCTGCTTCATCTCGATCGACTCGTACACCAGGTCTTCCTTGTGCAGGACGGGTGCCCCGTCCTCACCGCCCCATTCCCAGGCCGCGACGTAGGCGAACCGGTCGTCGTCGCGTAGCGCCTCGCCGTCCTCGGTCTGCGACTCGGCCCGGAAGTGGCCACCGCACGACTCACGCCGGTGCAGTGCGTCGACGCACATCAGCTCACCGAGCTCGATCAGGTCGGCCACGCGACCGGCCTTCTCGAGCGACTGGTTCACGCCGTCGCCGGTGCCGAGCACCTTGAGGTTGCTCCAGAACTCCTTGCGCAGAGCCCGGATTCGCTCGATCGCCTCGGTCAGCCCGGCTTCGGTGCGTTCCATGCCGCACTTGTCCCACATGATCTTGCCGAGCTCCTTGTGGAAGGAGTCGACGGTGCGACTTCCGTTGCAGGACAAGAAGTGCTGCACGCGCTCCTTGACGTTCTGCTGCGCCTCGACCACCTCGGGGGCGGTCTCGGGGACCGTGGCGAACGGCCCGTGCGAGAGGTAGTCGCGAATGGTGTTCGGCAACACGAAGTAGCCGTCGGCCAGACCCTGCATCAGCGCCGAGGCGCCCAGTCGGTTGGCGCCGTGGTCGGAGAAGTTGGCCTCACCCGCCACGAACAGACCCGGGATGGAGGACTCGAGGTCGTAGTCGACCCACAGCCCACCCATCACGTAGTGCACGGCCGGGTAGATCCGCATCGGGGTCTCGTACGGGTCCTCACCGGTGATCTGGGCGTACATGTCGAAGAGGTTGCCGTACTTGGCCTCGACGGCTGCTCGGCCCAGGCGCTTGATCGCGTCGGCGAAGTCGAGGTAGACCCCCAGACCGCCGGGGCCGACCCCCTTGCCGTCGTCGCACTGGTACTTCGCGGCACGCGAGGCGATGTCACGCGGCACCAGGTTGCCGAAGGAGGGGTAGATCCGCTCGAGGTAGTAGTCACGGTCGGCCTCGGGGATCAGGCGCGGGTCCTTGTCCTTGTCGGCGGCGTTCTTGGGCACCCAGATGCGGCCGTCATTGCGCAACGACTCACTCATCAGGGTGAGCTTGCTCTGGTGGTCACCCGACACCGGGATACAGGTCGGGTGGATCTGGGTGTAGCAGGGGTTGCCGAAGTAGGCGCCCTTGCGGTGTGCCCGCCACGTGGCGGTGACGTTGCACCCCATCGCATTCGTGGACAGGTAGAACACGTTGCCGTACCCACCGGAGGCGAGCACGACGGCGTCGGCGAGGTGGGTCTCGATCTCGCCGCTGACCATGTCTCGCACGATGATGCCGCGCGCCCGACCGTCGACCACGATCAGTTCGAGCATCTCGTGGCGGGTGAACATCTCGACGGTCCCGGCGGCGATCTGGCGTTCGAGGGCCTGGTAGGCGCCGATCAGCAACTGCTGGCCGGTCTGGCCTCGCGCGTAGAAGGTCCGCGAGACCTGGACGCCGCCGAACGAGCGGTTGTCGAGCAGGCCGCCGTACTCGCGGGCGAACGGGACACCCTGGGCCACGCACTGGTCGATGATGCTGGCGCTCACCTCGGCGAGCCGGTAGACGTTCGACTCGCGAGAGCGGTAGTCACCACCCTTGACCGTGTCGTAGAACAGCCGGAAGGTCGAGTCGCCGTCCTCCTTGTAGTTCTTGGCGGCGTTGATACCACCCTGGGCGGCGATGGAGTGTGCCCGGCGCGGGGAGTCCTGGTAGCAGAAGGACTTCACCTGATAGCCGGCCTCGCCGAGGGTTGCCCCGGCGGAGGCCCCGGCCAGGCCGGTGCCGACGATGATGACCGAGAGTTTGCGGCGGTTGGCGGGGTTCACCAGGTGGGCGTCGAAACGACGCTTGGACCAGCGCTGCTCGATCGGCCCAGCGGGGGCCTTGGTGTCCCGGATCGGCGCACCCTCACGGTAGAGACCGGAGATGAGGTCAGACATCTGTGATCGCAACCCTTAGTCGACGAGATCGAAGAGGATGGCAAGCGGCGGCAGGGCGAAGCCGACCGCGACCAGTGCCGAGATGAACACCGCGGCGGTCTTGGCCCGGGCCCGCGCCGATGGTGTGGTGGTCAGCCCCAGGGTCTGGGACGCACTCCACACGCCGTGGTGCAGATGCAGCCCCAGGGCAGCGAGGGCCACCAGGTAGATGAGCACCACCCACCAGAGACCGAAGCTGGCCACCACGAGCTTGTAGGGACTGTCGCCGATGTCGGCGGCCGTGAAGTCCGAGTTGAAGTTGACCTTCGAAATGGTGAACTGCACCAAGTGGAAGATCAGGAAGGCGAGGAGGGCGACACCTCCCCATCGCATCGCCTTGGACCGGAACGCCGCGGACCCCGCCTGCTTGACGGCGTAGCGCCGGCTGCGAGCGCCGTTCGCGCGACTCCACAGATAGAAGGCGGAGTAGGCGTGCCCGATCAAGCTGCCGATGAGCAGCAGCCGGAAGAGCCACAGGAAACCGGCGTACGGCAGGATCGGCTCACCGATGGTGCGCAGGTGATGCGCGTACCCGTCGAAGGCCTCCTGGCCGGCGAAGACCTTGAGGTTTCCGTACATGTGCATGAGGACGTAGAAGACGAACAATGCTCCCGTGACCGCCATGAGCAGCTTCATGGCGACCGTGGTCCGCCGCGCCTTCGCGTTCGCGAGATTCACCGTCTGGGTTGCCACGACGCTCACCGTAGCGTGTGCCTGGACAGCCCCGAACGAGGACTGCATCACGTTTCGCGACGGCGGCACGAACTGGACGACGGGCGGTCGGTCTGCTCCGGTCATTCGCGTCGGTCACGGTGCAGCGCAGCCAGCCGGGCGGCGATCGCCGGGGGGATCACCGTGTCGGGGTCGCGGCCGGTGGCCGTGGCGGCCAGCGCCCGACGGGTGCCGACCAGAGCGGTGACCAGTGGCGGACAGGTGGGGCAGTTCTCGATGTGGCGCTGCAGGAATGCCACCGACGTCTGGTCGAGCTCGCCGTCCAGGAAGTCGCTCACCTGGCTGCGCGCGTCCCAGCAGCGAAGCGGGACACCACGCAGTGCGTGCCGACGCTCGTGGCCGCGAGCCAATTCGTCCAGCAGCATCATGCGGCCGCGACGGACGCGTTGCTTGGCTGCGGCCAGACTCACGCCCTGGATCTGGGCCACCTCCGGAACCGTGAGTCCCTCGGCGTCGTGCAGCACCACCGCGGTGCGATACGCCAGCGGGAGGTGGACCAGGGCATCCTCGAGCTCCTGGCGGGTCTCGGCCCGCGCGACCAGCGCCTCGGCGTCCACGCTGTAGGCGTCCTCGGCCCACTTGCGCTCGACGGCCTCGATCGTGCCCGGGTCCTCGACGGGCACCTCCCGGGCACGGCGGGAGCCGTCCACGGCGAGGTTGTGCTGGATGCGGTGCAACCAGGTGGCCAGTGAGGATTCCCCACGAAACGAGCCGGCGCGTTCGATCGCCCGGGTCAGGGTCTCTTGCACCAGGTCCTCGGCATCGGCCCGGGTGCGGGTCAGCCGGGCGGCGAAGCGGAGCAGCCCCGGAACCTGCGCAGGCAGGAGGGAACCCATGTCGTCGGCGTCCACGACAGCGACGGTAGCGGCCGCGACCGACCCACACCGCCACCACCGTCCACGCTGTCCACCCCATCCACGCCCCTCACCACCGGGCTGTCGCCCGACGACCGGGGTCAGACGCGGTTCTTGCCCAACGTGGTGATGTTGCCGAACACGCGGTACAGCGGGCAGAAGCCGGTGGCGGCGGTGAGCAGCATGATCGCGCCGACGATCAGCAGCACGATGCCGAGCCCCGAACTCGCCCCGACGCTGAATGCGGCGATGGCTGCGACCAGACCGATCAGTGCCCGGACGGCGCGATCGACAGGACCTTCGTTGCGGATCATGGTCTTCTCCAGATCTCGGTTCACGACCGGGATGGTCGTGGTCTCGTCTGCAGGGACGCAGGAGGGGGCGAAATCGATACACGGCCTGCCTCGCGAAGCGTGGCGCGCCGAGCCGCGAGGCAATTTGGCACATTGAGTAAGTGACAAACTACCCTGAGTAAGAACATTGGCCATCTCCCCACCTCGCGCAGCAGGCTGGCCGAGGCTCGAAGGAGGCGGGCTGGATGCCCGAGACGACGATGCAGGATGATCAGCGATCGGCGCGCCGTCCGGCCGGAGCCGAGGACCCGCGCGAGGATCCATCCGACAGCGCGCCCAGGGCCACCGCGACCGTCGCGGAGGGGAACGGTACCCAGGAGGTGGACGTGGAGTCGACCACCACGGACTCCGGCACCAGCCAGCCCGTGAACGCCACCCGCGAGCTGGCCGAACAGCTGCGCACCCAGGGTGTGGTGGTGGTGGCCAGTCGGGCTCTGACGGCGGCCCGCCCCAGCGGCGTCGACCTGCTCGGGGCACTGGGGGTACTCACCGCCGAGGTGGCGCACGAGTGGGTCGAGGCCGCCGAGACCCTGCAGATCCTGGACGTCGACCGGTTGCAGGTGCGCTCGGCGGCGGCGTTGCTGTCCCAGGCCGCGGCCACCGCCGGTGGGGACGGCCTGCCCACGGATGCGCTCGATCCCACCGCCGTGGCCAGGGCGGTGGCGTTGCGCACCACACTGCAGTCGGCCCACGCCTCGGCCGAGAGCGGGCTGCCCGAGGCCAACTCGTTGCTCGACCGGACCTGGGCGGTGCTGTGCGATCTGCGGCGGCTCGCCGCGGCCGGCGGCCATGGCCCCGCGGCACCGGACTCGACCGCTCCGATCACCCCTCCGGCGGTTGTCCCCAGCGCGGCCGAGGTGGACGCCGACCAGGCGCGGGCACTCCCCCCGGCGCTCCACCGGGCAGCCTGCGCCGGGGCACTGGTCGGGTTGCTCTCGCCGTGGCTGCCGCCACCCAGCACCGAACCGCTGGCCGCCGTCGACGCCCTGCTCGAATCGGTCAGCGCCCTGGCTCGCGCCGGTCACGACACGGCGTGGTGGGCGGCGATGATCACCGTGGGGCGGGTCGCGGCCTCCGTGTCCGTCGCGGCCGCGCATGCATCGGCCGTGGGGTATGCCGGGGCACCTGCCCGGGCCACGGCCCTCACCCTGTCCGAACCCGCCTTCGACCTGCTCGTCTCGCAGGCACTGCACTCGGCGGCGAGCGTCGTCGGCTCGCCGACTCTCGTCGAGGGGTCTGCGGATGAGCCGGTTCGTGGCATGCCCCAGGCATCGCCCTCCCAGCAGGCCCGCGCCGCGGCCGAGCGGGCCGCGGCCGAGCGTCGAGCGACCCAGCAGGCGTTCGTCGAACGAGCGAACGCGACCCGCGCGGCGGCCCGCCAGGACGGCACGGTCCGTCCGTTCCCCGTCCCGGACACGCGACCCATGGCGCCGGTGAGCCCGTCGACCAAGCCCCTCGCGGCGGTCGAACCAATGGAACCGGTCGAACCGGTCGAACCAGTCGAACCTGTAGAACCGCTCTCGGGACTGCCGGTGACGTTGCCGGAGGCCGCGGCACCCGACGTCCCGCCGCTCGCCCAGGTGCAGGCCGACCTGGGCGAGCTCGAGGACGACGAGATCGACCTCGGGGTGTGGGACACCCTGATGCGTCCCCGCTGACGGCCGGGAAGAACGACCGTCAGCCCCCCTCGCCCCCCTCAGCCCACCGTCAGCGGACGATCCACCGTCAGCGCCGACGGCTCGCGGCTCCGCCCACCTGCCAGCGCAGGGTCCGGGTCTCGGCGTCGTCCAGGTCGAGCAGCAACCGGTCGCTGGAGGATCGAGGCGCGACCAGCGGCTCCCACTCGTTGCGCCGAGGCGAGAGCACCATCACGAAGCCCGAGGGGTCGGTGTGCTCACCGATCGCGGTGATCAGCATCGTGACCGGACGGACGTCGCCGTCCCGGGTGAGCATGCGCCAGCGCTGTTGGTTGGGCAGCCCGGAGCGGGTGATCTCCAGCAGCGGATCGACACCGGGTGGCAGCCGCAGCTCGGCCCGAGCGGCGTTCACGTCGTCCGGGTGAGACAGCGCCGTGGCGGGCTTGCCGACGATGTCCTCACTGCGATAGCCGAGCAGCTTCTCGGCTGCGCGGTTGAGTGAGGTGACGTGTCCGTCGGCATCGGTGAGTACCACGGCCCGATCGCGCAGGGCACCCGTGACGGCAGTGACGGTGTCGCGCAGCGCGGTGACCTCGCCCAGCAGTTCCCGGCGCGCAGCCTGGGCCGCGTGACGTTCGCTCAGCGTGCGGATCGTGGCGTACAGACTGAGGTGACGGCTGCGACTGTAGGCCGGTGAGATCCACACCTCCACCGCCAGGACCGTCCCGTCCGGGCGGCGCGCGACGGTCTCCACGGCGGCGCCCGCCGCTCCGGGCGTCGTCTGACCGGTTCGCCGGCGGGCGATGATGTCCCGGATGACCACGGCCAGGTCGGGCAGCAGCTGCATGGCCGGGGTGCCCACCAGGTCGGCCTCCCGTCGGCCGAAGACCTGTTCGGCCACGGCATTGGCCAGGATGCAGTCACCCTGCTCGCCGACGCCGAGTACGGCGTCGGGGCAGGCGTCCAACACGGCTCGCGTGTCGGTGTCCAACCACGGCCGACTCACCCTCTGGTGTGCCCGCCGTGCGTTCAGCCAACGCTGTAGTGCACCGCTGGGAAGTTCCCGCAACACGGCCAGCCCTCCGATCTGGCGGCGCGCACCACCGCCACGATGTGGTGTGTTGTGCGCGCCAGGGTCGCCCACTGCGGTCGGCCGCTGACCACACCGCCTCGATCTGTCGGCGGAACGTGCGATCAGAAGATCACCACAGGACTCACATGTTACCTCATGTGTTCGGTCAACTACGTTGCGTATACATCCGTGTCGGTCGCCGGAAACGTTTGTCCAGGGGGGCACGAGCTCACGCGGGAAGGTCCGGCGAACACGGTTGAATGGTGACGTGAACACGACGCCTGACGAACCCGTCGATCCGCTCGGGGAACCCCGGTGGGAGGACGAGGTCGCGCGGCTGCTACGCCGTCCGGAGTCTCTGCGGTGCGTCTTCCAGCCCGTCGTCGATCTGCACACCGGTGACTGCGCCGGGTACGAGGCTCTCACCCGGGTCGCCGACTGGCCCGCCCGCTCTCCGCAGCCGTGGTTCACCGCCGCCGCGCGCACCGGGCTGGCCGGCCAGCTCGAGGCGGCGTCGCTGACGAACGCGTTCAAGGGCCGCGCCGACCTGGGTGCGGAGCAGTTCCTCGCGGTCAACGTCGCGGCACCCCACCTGGACGAGGACGTCGTGCTGGAGGTCTTGCGCAGCCAGCCCGATCTGACCGGGGTCGTGATCGAGCTGGACTGGCCGGACGGCGTGCCCTTCGACTACGAGGGCAACGCCGCCGTGGCCGCTCTGCGCGTGGCCGGCCTGCGCGTGGCCTGTGACGTCGCCGAGGCCGGGCGCGCCGAGCTGGACCGGCTGCATCAGGTACGCCCCGACCTGGTCAAGCTCGATGCCCAGCTGGTCAAGGGCGCCCATGAGGACCCGGTCCGTGATCGCCTGATCCGGCTGGTGGTGACGATGGCGCAGGGCATGGGTGCCGTGGTGCAGGCCGAGGGTGTCGAGAGCCTGGACGACGCCCGTCATCTGCAGGCGGTCGGCGTCCGGCTGGCCCAGGGGTGGCTGTTCGGCCGGGCTCGCCCCTCGTTCCTGTCCCCGGCCGCCGAGGTCAGCACCTGGTTGCGCACCAGTTGGGAGGACACCATCTCGCGCACTCGGGCCGGCCGGCTGGCACGCCCGGTGCAGCCGGGCGACGAGTGGGCGGCCGACGTGGACGACGAGGGCCGGCTCGTGGCCCTGATCGATGCCGAGGGCGCAACCCAGCCCGCCTCCCGCTTGCTGCGGCTGCGCTCCAGCCAGGACCTTCGATCGGCGGCGCTGCGCGTGCTGGCCTCCGACGCCGAGCGCCGAGCTCTCGGCGTGGTGGTCATCACGGATGACGACGGACGCTTCCTCGGCCTGAGCGAGGTCGACGCCGTGATGCGCGAGGTCCTGGCCGAGATCCGCTGAGCCACAGGTCGGTTGTTGTCCTCGAGACGCGAACCCGGCCCGGGTGGCGAAGGACCTAGGCCCCGTTCGAGGGAACCGCAGGCTACCTAGCTTGGGCCCAGACGACTTGCCCAGCGGGAGGCTCCAATGGCCGCTGCCACGGATCACAGCTCCGATCTCGTCGGTCAGGGCCAACGCCTCGATACGACCGAGATCTCGATGGTGGGCGAGGCTGCCCGCTGGGCGCCCTCGATTCACAACAGTCAGCCCTGGCATCTGCGTCGGCTCCCGGATGGCATCGCGGTCCTGGACGATCCCGAACGGGCGCTGCAGATCATCGATCCACAGGGCCGGGATCGGGCGATCTCGTGTGGCTCGGCCGTGCTCAACGCCCGGGTGGCCTTGCGGGCACGGGGTTACCTGCCCCAGGTCGACCTGGTGCCCACCCACGTCCCCGGTCTGGATCACCACGACGAGCCGCTGGTGATGGGTGTCGTCCGCGCCGTCGGCCGCCGTCCGCCCTCGGCCGGCGATCTCGCCCTGGCCGAGGCGGTCCGTCAGCGGCACACCCACCGTCGGGTGTATCGCTCGCACGCGGTGGCCGAGGACGACCTGTTGGAGTTGCACCACGCCGTGGCGGAGGAAGGCGCCCAGCTGAGCGTCGCGGATTCCGCTGCCCGCCGCCAGATCGCACACCTGTTGCGCCAAGCGGTCGGCATCCAGGCCGCGGATGCCGAACTGCGGCAGGAGGTCGAGCGCTGGGTTCGGCGCGGTGCCCGTGGCCACACCGACTCGGTTGACGGGATTCCGAGCGTTGCGCTCGGCACCTCGCCGTTCCCGGTCGATTCGCTGGTGCACGCCGGTCAGAGCATGATCCCGGACGCCGGGGAGATCGACGCCGAGTTGGCTCGCAGCACGGTGTTGGCCATCTCGACCCGCGGCGATGCTCCGCGCGACTGGGTCCTGGCCGGGTTGGCGCTCGAGCGCATGCTGTTGACGGCGACCATCAAGGGGCTGGTGGCCACCTTCACCGATCAGGCCCTGCAGAACCCGGAGTACCGGCCAGCCGTGGCCGAGGCGCTGGGTATCTGGGGCCACCCGCAGGTGTTGCTGCGGGTCGGTCGGGCTCTGGTGGAGGCACCACCGACGCCGCGACGTCCGCTGACGGAGTTGTTCGAGTAGTTCACCGTGGCCGCACGGCCCACAACGCCACCGCGGCGGCGGCCGCCACGTTGAGGGAGTCCACCGCGCCGGCCATGGGGATGCGGACGGCCCGGTCGGCGCGAGCGAGGGCCGCCCGGCTCAGACCGTCCCCCTCGGTGCCGAGCACCAGGGCGAGGCGGTCCGGCAGGTCCGCGGCCAGGTCGTCCAGGGTGATCGCCTCGGGGGTCAACGCGAGGGCGACCACGGTGAACCCGGCGTCGTGCAGGTGATCCAGGCCGGCGGGCCACGGATCGATGCGTCCCCACGGCACCTGGAACACCGTGCCCATCGAGACCCGCACCGATCGGCGGTACAGCGGATCGGCACATCGCGGGGTGACCAGAACGGCATCCGCCCCGATCCCGGCGGCCGAACGGAAGATCGCTCCGACGTTGGTGTGATCGACGATGTCCTCCAGCACCAACACCCGCCGGGCTCCGGCCACGAGCTCGGCCGGCGGGCGCAGCACCGGTCGGTGCATCGAGGCGATGGCGCCACGATGCACATGGAAACCCGTGATCTGCTCCAGGACGGCGTCCGGGCCGGTGAACACCGGGGCACCCAGGCCCGTGACCAGGGATACCAAGCCAGCCAGCGGCTCGAGCCAGCGCTCGGCGAGCAACATCGACCGGGGGCGGTGGCCGGCGTCCAGCGCTCGACGGATCACCTTCTCGCTCTCGGCGAGGTACAGACCGCGCTCGACGTCCAGCAGTCGGCGCAGGGCGACATCGGTGAGCCGGGCGTAGTCCGCCATCCGGGGGTCGTCGATCCCCTCGATCAGCTCGGGTTCGACACTCATCGGGTGACCAACCGCACGATGGCCACGACCCCCACCACGACGATCAGCCCGCGCAACACCGGCTGCGGCAGCCAGCGGCCGACACGGGCGCCGAGCACTCCCCCGACGATGGACCCTGCCGCGATCAGCGCGATGACGGCCGGGTCGGCGGCGGCCGGACGAACCAGCAGGAAGGTGAGCGCCGCGACCAGGTTGACCACCACGGACAGCAGGTTCTTCGCCGCGTTGACCCGCTGCAGTGACTGCGTCAGCAGCGAGCCGAGCAGGCCGATCAGCAAGACCCCCTGGGCCGCGCCGAAGTAGCCGCCGTAGACCCCGGCCAGCGCCGTCCCCACGGTCAAGGCCGTGCCGGTTCGGCCGGACGGGCCACGGTCGGGCAGATCTGCCGTCGACTCGGTGGTCGATTCCGCCCCTGGCGTCGTTAGCTCGGCACGGCGCCGGGACATCGTCGCAGCGATCCGGGGCTGAGCCAGTACCAGCACCAGGGCCAATCCGATGAGTACCGGCACGATCGCCTCGAAGGCCCGGGCCGGTAACCACAGCAGGGCGAGGGCGCCGGTGACGGCCCCCAGCGCCGACATCGGTGCCAGCCGCAGCAGGAGTCCCCGCTGACCGGCCAGCTCCCGGCGGTACCCCCAGGTGCCACTGATGCCGCCGAAGACCAGGCCGATGTTGTTCGACACGTTGGCCGTCACCGGCGCGTAACCGAGGGCGAGCAGGGTGGGGAAGGTGATGAGGGTGCCCGAACCCACCACGGTGTTGATCGCCCCGGCACCCACGGCGGCCAGGGTGATCGCTGCTGCATCCGTGAGGTCCACGAACAGGAGGCTATCCGGGTGGCTCCGGCGCCTCGCCGCTGGAGTCCGGCGGCTGCCGTCCCGACAACACCCAGGTGGGACAGGTGCGGCGTACCGGGTGGACCGGGTGGACGGCGATCGCTGCGGCGCTGCTGTGCCCGGTGCTCCACGGCGCCCCGAGTGCCCAGGCGTCCGCCGTCGCCGCCGCTCCCGGCCCCCGAACCTCGGCCGCTGCCCGCGCGGAGGCCGCCGAGGCCGCTACTCGAGTCCAGGCGCTGACCAGCGAGTACCGACGCCGGTCGAGCGCCGCGGATGCCGCGATGCGCGAGCTCGCGGCGGCGTTCTCGGCCGTGGCGAGCACGGACACCGACCGGCAGGAGGCCGAGGATCAGGTGCGGGCGACCCGGGCGCAGCAGGCGGCCCGCGTGCGGGCGCTCTACACCGGCGGTGGCACCAGCCTCACAGCGGCCGTGTTGGACGCCGAGTCGGTGCAGGACGCGTTGTGGCGCCTCAGCGTCGGCCGCAGGGTCGGTGAGGGCGTGGTGCGTGCCGCGGGCCAGGCGGTGCAGACCTCCGAGGAGAACGCCGCGCTCGCCTCCGATCGCGCGGTGGCCGCCGACGCGGCGACCAGCCGGATGGCCCAGGCGGCCAACCGGCTCGCCGAGGAGAGCGAGGCCGCCCAGCTCGTCCTGCGTCAGGCCCAGGACCACCTCGCGACACTGTCCGCACAAGCCCGGCAGCTACGAGCCGCCGAGGAGGCGGCCGCGGCCCTGGCGGCCGCGCAACGCAGTGCGGCCACGACGTCCGAGGTGGTCGGCCCGGTCACCGCCCTGGGCATCCCCGCACCGTACGAGCAGGCTTACCGCGCGGCGGCCGGGACCTGCGCCGGTTTGCGCTGGACCCTGCTCGCCGCCGTGGGGCAGGTCGAGAGTGGCCACGGCCGCAACAACGGGCCGAGTTCGGCCGGTGCCATCGGTCCGATGCAGTTCATGCCGGCAACCTTCGCCTCCTACGGAGTCGATGGTGACGGCGACGGCAAGGCCGACCCCTGGAACCCTGCCGACGCCATCCCGGCGGCAGCGCGTTACCTGTGCGCCAGTGGGCTGGATGCCTCGGACGCCGGGGTACAACGCGCCTTGTTGGCCTACAACCATGCCCAGTGGTACGTCGACCTGGTGCTGGCCGCCGAACGCGCGATCATCGCCCGCGGCGCGTGATCGGTTCCACTCGACGAGAGCTCGGGCCGCGGGCCCCTCAGGCCGGCGGCTCGGACGTCGGGGGGTGCTGGGTCGACGACGGGTGGGACGCAGAACCGTGCCGTCCACTCGCCCCGATCTCGGCCTGTCGCACCTCGCCCTCGGCGCCGGCGGCCTCGGCCCGCGCCCGTTGCAGGGCGACGTTCGGGTCCTCCAGCGTGGCGGCACCGAGCCCGCCGAGTTCGGCGGCGCCCATGGGTCCGGGGGTCCAGGTTCCCGTGCCGTCGGAGTCGCCGCCGAGGGCCGCTCCGATCCCCTTGAGAGCCTGCGTCAGCTCGGTCGGCACGATCCACACCTTGTTGGACGGGCTGTTGGCGATCTGCGGCAGCATCTGCAGGTACTGGTAGGCCAGCAACTTCGAGTCCGGGTTGCCCCGGTGAATGGCATCGAAGACCTGCTGGATCGCCCGGGCCTCACCCTGCGCCTTCAGGATCGCGGCCTGGGCCTGGCCCTCGGCCCGAAGGATCGAGGACTGCTTGTCGCCCTCCGCGGTGAGGATCTGGGACTGCTTGACGCCCTCGGCGGTGAGGATGGCGGCGCGGCGGTCCCGCTCGGCGCGCATCTGCTTCTCCATCGAGTCCTGCACGCTGGGCGGCGGGTCGATGGCCTTGAGCTCGACCCGGTTGACCCGGATCCCCCACCGACCGGTCGCGTCGTCCAGGACACCGCGCAGCTGGGCGTTGATGTTGTCGCGGCTGGTGAGCGTCTGCTCCAGATCCAGCGAGCCGATCACGTTGCGCAGCGTGGTGACGGTGAGCTGCTCGATACCCACGATGTAGTTGGCGATCTCGTAGACCGCAGACTTGGGGTCGGTGGGCTGGAAGTAGATCACGGTGTCGATGTGCACCACGAGGTTGTCCGAGGTGATCACGGGTTGCGGTGGGAAGCTCACCACCTGTTCACGCAGGTCGACGACCGCCCGGGGCCGGTCGACGAACGGCACCAGGAAGTGCAGTCCCGGGCTGAGCGTTCGGGAGTAGCGCCCGAGCCGTTCGACGATCACCGATGTCGCCTGCGGCACGATGCGCACCGCGCGCGACACCGTGAGCAGAACGAAGATCACCAAGAGGAGCAGGACGACGAGTGCCGCCACTCCGGGAAGTTCCATGACCTCTCCAGACAGTTCTCGTGAGTCGACGCCGGCCGGTAGATCGGCAGGCGCTTCGATCAGTCGGTCGGTGACACCCGTGGTGCACCGTGGGGTGGGGTCTCGGGGTGCTGGTAACGCACCACGGCCGTGGCTCCGTCGATACGCAGCACGCGCACGCTGTGGCCCGGCGCGACCGCTGGTTCGTCGCCCTCGAGGCGTGCGCTCCACACCTCTCCGCCGATTCGGACCCGGCCGTCGGTGGAATCGACCGCCTCGGTGACCTCGGCCAGACGCCCCACCAGCGCATCGGTGTGCATGGCCTCGGCCGGCAGCCGGCGGAGCATGTAGTTCCGCAGCGGGGGACGGGCACCCAGCAGCAGCAGCACGGTGGAGAGGGCGAAGGCGAGGATCGAGAGGGTGACGCTGCCACTGACGACCGCGGTCGCGGCGGCCACCAGAGCACCACCGGCCACCATCAGGAAGATCAGATCGAGGGTGAACACCTCGACGACCCCGGCCACGATGGCGATCGCCACCCAGATCAGGCCCAGCGAGTCCTTCGGTTCCACCGCTCCCCCTTCCAGGAAGGCAGACCTCCTGTCGCGTCGGCCCGTTCCGGGCCGCCTAGCCGTCCGAGCGCTTGCGTGCCGTCCACCGACCGTCGGCCCGCTCGATGTGCAACGGGACGTCGAAGGTGGCGCTGAGATGCTCGTCCGTCAGTACCTGTTCCAACGGGCCGCCGGCCACAACCGTGCCCTGACGCACCAACAGCGCATGGGTGAATCCCGGCGGGATCTCCTCCACGTGGTGGGTGACCACCACGAGCACCGGTGAGCGGTGGTCACGGGCCAGTTCGGCGAGATCGGCGACCAGGGTCTCGCGACCACCCAGATCGAGCCCGGCGCCCGGCTCGTCGAGCAACAGGATCTCGGGGTCGGTCATCAGCGAACGGGCCAGTTGCACCCGCTTGCGTTCCCCCTCGCTGAGCGTGCCGTAGCGGCGCTCGGCCAGGTGCGCCACACCGAAGGCCCCCAACAGGTCACCGCCGCGTCGGTGGTCGACGGCGTCGTACTCCTCGTTCCAGCGACCGGCGACGGCGTACGCCGCGGTGAGCACGACGTCGCCGACCTTCTCGTGGCCGGGCAGGGAATCCGCGAACGCGGCACTGGACAACCCGATGCGCGGGCGCAGCTCGAACACGTCAACCGCACCGAGTCGCTCGCCGAGCACCGTGGCCACCCCGGAGGTCGGGTGCAGTCGCGCCGCGGCGATCTGCAGCAGGGTGGTCTTGCCGGCGCCGTTGGGACCCAGGATCACCCAGCGTTCGCCCTCGTCCACACTCCAGGTGACCTGGTCCAGGAGGCGCGCGCCGTCCCGGACGACACTGACCGAAACCAGGTCGAGAACGTCACCCATGAGGCCAGACCCTAGGGGATCGGGCACCAGGCCCGCGCGCGTAGGCTCACCGGGTGTCGTGGCTCGAACTCCCCCGCGCCGTTGTGCTGGCCACCTGGGGGACGGCCGCACTGCGCGGCGAGATCCCGCTGTCCCGGGCTGCCGAGTCGGCCGCCCTACCGGACGATGAACCGGGCCCGGACGGCGTCGATCCGGCCGAGATCCTCACCGTCTGGCGCAGCACCGGGGTGCGCACCCTGCGCGTGGTGCTGCCGGTGCCCGGTGATCCCCGGGGTCTACCCGGACCGGCGGCGTTCAACGCCCTGGCCTGTGACGCGGGCGAGTGCGTGATCGCCGAGCCGCCCTGGGCAGCGCCCGGCCACGCCCAGGTCGCCGACGCCACGGTGGCCCTGGGCCTGGTGCCGCGACACCAGGCCTTCGGCTCGGCCCTCGAGCCGGGATCCCTGGTCACCTGGACGGCGCATGTCGTCGACGTGCGCCGACCCGCGGACGTCCTGTCGCTGACCGAGGCCGACCGCGAACTGCGGATGGGGCTGCTGCAGGCCACCCGACTGCTCGAGACGTTGGACGTCGCCCGCTGGCGTGACGATCTGGCCGGCACCTGGGCCGACCTCACCGCGGCGCGCCTGGATGCCCGCCGGCTGCCGGCCGCCGTCACGCCCCGTGCCCTCGAGACCATGGCCACCGGGCTGCGGCTGCGTGGGCTGGTCGCCCTCGCCCTGACCGACGACGGCGGAGCACTGAGCGGATGGGAGGCCGACCAGCGCCGCGGGGTGTTGCGCGGACTGGACGAGGTGGCTCGGCGCGCCGTGGCGGCCGCCGCGAACAACGTCGCCGTCAGTGGCCGAGCAGCAGGTGACTCACACCCGAGAAGCGGGTGATCGCCTCGTCCAGCGTGGCCACGATGCAGTGATGTTCGGCAGCGATCGCGGCCACCACGGCGACCGGAACCAGGGATGACAGGGCCGGGGCGTCCACACACAGGGTGCGGAGCAGACGCAGGTGCCGAGGGCCGGCCTCGACCGGGAGGAACAGCGGCTGCGCGCACACCGCGTCGATGAAGTCGAAGGCCGTGGCGGCAGGGGTGGGCTCCACGAAGATGGCCGGATCGGTGGCATGGCGCAGGAACGAGGCCCAGACCGGCCGGGGCACGGCGAACTGCTCCGTGCCGTCCAGGAGCTCCTCGAACCAGGGCCTGACCCGATCGTGGGCGGGGTGGTCGGCGCGGTGCATGGCCAGGACCACACCCATGTCCAGCACGTACATGCCGGCCTCAGCGCAGGGCGTCCAGGCCGCGCCGGCGCGGCGCCGGCGTGCCGGGCGGACGGCCCGAGGCGGGATCGACGCTGGCCCGCAGCCCACCCTTACCGGCGAACACGGGCACCTCGGGTCGAGCGGCGAGGGTCTCGGGCTGGGTCAGCTCACGCCGCAGCGCCGCATCCACCAGATCGCCGAGGGTCTGACCACGACGACGCGCCAGGCGCTTGGCTGCCAGCAGCAGCTCGTCCGAGATGGACACCGTGGTGCGCATGTTTCGATGCTAGGGGCGAGGATGCCCCCCGTGGCCCGAGTGTGACCCGACCCTCACGACAGGTCGGGACAAAAGGTGCTTCTCCTCGCGCGGTGTCGCGCTCCTGATCGCGTGGGTCGGTCCTGATCGCGCAGGTCAGCGCGCGACGGCCTGGTAGACCTCCATGGTCCGATCGGCGATCGCGTCCCACGAGAAGTGATCCTCGGCACGTTGCCGTCCGGCTCGTCCCATGGCCCGGGCACGGGAGGGATCGGAGGTCACGTCGGTGAGCACCTCGGCCAGGTCCGCCACGAAGCGCTCCTCGTCGGTCGGGGTACCGGTCCCGTCCTGCACCTGCTCGATGGGTACCAGCCGACCGGTGACGCCGTCGTCCACCACCTCGGGGATCCCGCCGGTGGCGGTTCCGACGACGGCCGCCTCGCAGGCCATGGCCTCGAGGTTGACGATGCCCAGCGGCTCGTACACGGACGGGCACACGAACGTCGTCGCCGCCGAGAGCACCTGGCAGAGCTCCTCGCGCGGCAACATCCGCTCGATCCAGACCACGCCGCTGCGCTCGGTCTGCAGTTCGGCGACCAGGCCCGAGACCTCGGCCATGATCTCCTTGGTGTCGGGGGCTCCGGCGCAGAGCACGAGTTGCACGTCGGCGGGCAGGCGGCGGGCGGCGCGCAGCAGGTAGGGCAGGCCCTTCTGGCGTGTGATGCGCCCCACGAAGACGATGGACGGTCGGTCGGGATCGATACCCGCCGCGCGCACGACGTCCGGGTTCTCGTCTCGGTTCCAGCCCGACAGGTCGATGCCGTTGTGCACCACGTGCACCGTGTCGGGGTCGACCTGCGGGTAACTGCGCAGGATGTCCTTGCGCATGCCACCACTGACCGCGATCACCCCGGCGGCGCCGAGGTAGGCGGTCTTCTCGACCCACGACGAGAGCGCATAGCCACCCCCGAGCTGTTCGGCCTTCCACGGCCGTAGCGGTTCGAGGCTGTGGGCGCTGAGCACGTGCGGGATGTCGTACAGCAACCCGGCGAGGTGGCCGGCCAGGTTGGCATACCAGGTGTGCGAGTGGACGACGTCGGCGCCGACACAGTCGGCGGCGATCGCGAGGTCGACCCCCATCACCCGCAGCGCGGCGTTGGCCTGCGCCAGCTGGGGCAGGTCCGGGTACCCGGTGACACCGGCCTCGGCACGAGGTTCACCGAAGGCTCTGACGCGCACCTCGGCGCGGCTTCGCAGCACCTCGGCGAGGTTCTCCACATGGACGCCGGCCCCGCCGTAGACATTCGGCGGGTACTCCCTGGTCAATAGGTCGATACGCACACCGATCACCGTAGTGTGCAGGGCTCCGCAAGCCATAGGGTCTGAGGCATGCCTAGTCCCAGAGTGATGGCAATCGTCCTCGCCGGTGGCGAGGGCAAGCGTCTGATGCCCCTGACCGCCGACCGCGCCAAGCCTGCGGTGCCCTTCGGCGGGGTCTATCGGTTGGTCGACTTCGCGTTGAGCAACCTGATCAATGCGCGGTACCTGCGCATCGTGGTGTTGACCCAGTACAAGTCGCACAGCCTCGACCGCCACATCTCGCAGGCGTGGCGGCTGTCGACGATGCTCGGCAACTACGTCGCCCCGGTGCCGGCGCAGCAACGTGTCGGCAAGCGCTGGTACCTGGGCAGCGCCGATGCGATCTTCCAGAGCCTGAACCTGGTCTACGACGAGAAGCCCGACATCGTGGTGGTGGTCGGCGCGGACCACGTCTATCGCATGGACTTCGCCCAGATGGTCGACGCCCACGTCGCCTCGGGAGCGCGCTGCACGGTGGCGGCGATCCGGCAGCCGATCTCGTTGGCCGATCAGTTCGGCGTGATCCAGACCTCGGCCGACGACCCCACCCGCATCGCGGACTTCCTCGAGAAGCCGACGAACCCGGTCGGGCTGGCCGACGCCCCAGACCAGGTGCTGGCCTCGATGGGCAACTATGTCTTCGACGCCGACGCGCTGATCGAGGCGGTCACCACGGACGCCGACCTCGACTCGTCCAAGCACGACATGGGCGGCGACATCGTGCCGGCCTTCGTGGCCAAGGGTGAGGCGGCGGTCTACGACTTCATCGAGAACGAGGTGCCCGGCTCGACCGCTCGCGACCGCGACTACTGGCGCGACGTGGGGACCATGGACGCCTACTTCGACGCCCAGATGGACCTGGTCTCGGTGCACCCGGTGTTCAACCTCTACAACTACGAGTGGCCGATCTACACCCACCTCGGCCCCTGGCCGCCGGCCAAGTTCGTGCACGGGTGGCACGGCCGCATCGGGCATTCCGTGAACTCGATCGTCTCGCCCGGATGCGTGGTGTCCGGGGCGCTGGTCGAGAACTCGGTGCTGTCGCCCAATGTCGGCGTGCACTCGTGGGCGACGGTCAGTGACGCCGTCCTGATGGACAACGTCGAGATCGGGCGGCACGCCGTGGTGCGCCGGGCGATCCTGGACAAGAACGTGGTGGTCGCCGAGGGTGCCCGGATCGGCATGGATCCGGACGAGGATCGCGAACGCGGCTACACGGTCACCGAGTCCGGCATCACCGTGGTGGACAAGAACGTGGTGGTCAGCGCGTGAGCCGACCGGTCCGGATCGGGGTGCAGATCCAGCCGCAGCATGCCGAGTACGCCGAGATCCGCCGGGCGGTGGCCGCAGCGGAGGAGGCGGGTGCCGACGTCGTCTTCAACTGGGATCACTTCTTCCCGCTGTACGGCGAGCCGGACGGCCAGCACTTCGAGTGCTGGACGATGCTCGGCGCCTGGGCCGAGGCGACCTCACAGGTCGAGATCGGCGCGTTGGTCACCTGCAACAGCTACCGCAACCCGGAGCTGTTGGCCGACATGGCCCGCACCGTCGACCACATCAGCGGCGGGCGGTTGATCCTGGGCATCGGGGCGGGGTGGTTCGAGCGCGACTACGACGAGTACGGCTACGCGTTCGGCACACCCGGTTCACGGCTGGCCGAGCTGGAGTCCGCGCTGCCGCGCATCCAGCAGCGCTGGGCCGCGCTGAACCCCGCCCCGACCCGGGACATCCCGGTGCTGATCGGCGGCGGGGGTGAGCGCAAGACCCTGCGCTACACCGCACGGCATGCCGACATCTGGCACGGCTTCGGCGACGTGGAGACGATCACCCGCAAGGGCGCCATCCTCGACGAGTGGTGCGCCACCGAGGGGCGCGATCCCGCGGACATCGAGCGCTCCACCGGCGTCGAGGCGGGGTCGAGTCCGGCGGATTCGGCACCGGCGCTGCACGCCGCGGGAGTCACGCTGTTCACCGTGGGACTGACCGGTCCACGCTACGACCTCGCTCAGGTCGAGGACTGGCTCGCCTGGCGGGACGAGGTCAACTCGCGCTGACGGGCCTGCCGATCAGGCGCGCGGGACGGCGAAGCTCGCCAGCGCCGTCCCGCCGAAGGCGAGCGAGGCCCAGCTGCCGGTGAACGACAGCACCGCCACGGCACTGGTGGGGAACTTCGTGGCGACCTTGGTCAAGGCGATGGGGTCCGAACCCTCCCCCGCCAGCAACAACGTGGTGGCCGACAGGGTTGGCTCATGGCCCACCACCACCAGGGTGTGCACCGCGTCGTCATGGTCGGCGCAGCCGTGCGCCAGCGTGATGATCTCACCCGGCGTGGCACCGTAGAGCGAGGGGTCGAGCCGGACCGGAACGGTCGCCGCCAATCGCGAAGCGACGATCTCCCAGGTGTGCCGGGCCCGTTGAGCGTCCGAACACAACACCAGGTCGGGCCGTGGGCCCTCGGTCACGAACCAGTCGCCGGCCGCGGCGGCATTTCGGCGTCCCTTGCCCGCCAGCGGGCGATCGTGGTCCGGGACGCCGTGAGGGTAGGCGGACTTGGCGTGGCGCAGCAGGACGAGGCGACGCTGAACGTCCGCGGCAGTCATGGGGAGCATCTTGCACCCCGTGGGCACGTCGGCGTCAGCCCTGATTCACCGCGAGTTTCACCCCATGGCGTGGAAACCGCCGTCGACGTGCAGGATCTCGGCCGTCGTGGCGGGGAACCAGTCCGACATCAGGGCAACGCACGCCTGTGCCGTCGGGGTGGGGTCCTCGATGTCCCAGCCGAGCGGTGACCGCGACGGCCAGCCCTCCTCGAACGCGATGAAGCCCGGGATCGAGCGGGCCGCCATGGTGCGCAACGGGCCGGCCGCGACCAGGTTCACCCGCACTCCCTTCGGCCCGAGGTCGCGGGCCAGATACCGCGAGGTGGACTCGAAGGCCGACTTCGCCACGCCCATCCAGTCGTAGACCGGCCAGGCCCGCGAGGCGTCGAAGGTCAGTCCGACCACGCTGCCGCCAGGCCCCATCAGGGGCAGGGCGGCCACGGCGAGGGCCTTGAGCGAGTAGGCGGACACGTGGACGGCGGTGGCGACGTCCTCCCACGGGCAGTCCAGGAAACCCCCACCCAGGGCGGACTGCGGCGCGAAACCGATCGAGTGCAGGACGCCGTCCAGCCCGTCGACGTGCTCGCGGACCGCATCGGCCAAGCCGTCGAGGTCCTCCTGCTTGGTGACATCGAGCTCGACGACCGGTGCGGTGGTCGGCAGGCGGCGGCTCACCGCCTGGGTGATCTTCATCTGGCGTCCGAACGAGGTGAGTACCACCTGGGCACCCTGCTCCTGGGCCAGCCTGGCCACGTAGTAGGCGATGGAGGCGTCGGTCAGGACGCCGGTGACCAGGATGCGCTTGCCGTCGAGCAAACCCATGGGGTGGACTCCCGCTCTCGTTCTCGTTGTCTGGTGGTCGTGGTGAGGGGTGGTGAGCCGTTCAGTGACCTTCAGTGACCCATGCCCAGTCCGCCGTCGACCGGGATCACGGCGCCGTTGACGTATCCGGCGCCGTCCGAGGCCAGGAACCGGACGGCGGCCGCGACGTCGTCCGTGCTGCCGAACCGCCCCGCGGGGGTCAGCTTGGCGTAGGCCGTGCGGCGCTCGTCGGGCAGGGCAGCCGTCATGTCGGTCTCGATGAAGCCGGGCGCGACGACGTTGGCCGTGATCCCGCGACCGCCGAGCTCTCGAGCCACCGAGCGGGCGATGCCGACCAGACCTGCCTTGCTGGCCGCGTAGTTCACCTGACCCTGGCCGCCGTACAGGCCCACCACGCTCGAGATCAGCACGATCCGACCGCGCTTCATGCGCACCATGCCCATCGAGGCCCGGCGCACGCAGCGGAAGGCGCCGGCGAGATTGGTGTCGATCACGCTGTCCCACTCGGCGTCACTCATCCGCAGCAACAACTGGTCCTGAGTGATACCGGCGTTGGCGACCAGGACCTCCACGGGGCCCTGGGCCTTCTCGACCTCGGCGAAGGCGGCGTCGACCGAGGCCGTGTCGGTGACGTCGCACCGGACGCCGAACAACCCCTCGGGTGCCTCGCCGCTGCGGTGGGTGACCGCCACGGCGTCCCCGTCGGCCGCCAACGCCCGGGCGATGGCCAGCCCGATGCCTCGATTGCCGCCGGTGACCAGCACACTGCGCGCCATCTCGTTCCCTTCGCGTCCCTCGGGGTCTGACTGATCGGCGCCCAGGATACGGTCGGGCGATGCGTGCCGTGCGAATCACCGAATTTGGCGGTCCCGAGGTGCTGCAGCCGGCGGACGTGCCCGAACCGGCCGTCGCCGATGGGCAGGTGCTGATCGACGTCCGGGCTGCCGGGGTCAACTTCGCCGACACCCACCAGAGCGAGAACAGCTATCTCGCGGCCCAGAGCCTGCCGCTGATCCCTGGTGCCGAGGTCGTCGGGGTGGCCCGAACCGGCCCACACGCCGGACGCCGGGTGGTCGCGCTGGTGGCAGGGGGCTATGCCGAGGTGGTCGCGGCCCACCACCACCTGGTCTGGCCGGTGCCGGACGAGGTGTCGGACGGCGCCGCGCTGGCCCTGGTGCTGCAGGGCACCACCGCCTGGCACCTGCTGCGGACCAGTGCGCACCTGGCCGCCGGCGAGTCCGTGGTGGTGCACGCAGCAGCCGGCGGGGTCGGCTCGCTCGCGGTGCAACTCGCCCGGCTCTGGGGCGCCGGGCGGGTGATCGCGGTCGCCTCGACCCCGGCCAAGCGCGCGCTGGCCACCGAGCTCGGCGCGCACACCACGGTCGATCTGGCGGGGGCCGAGTTGGCCGTGCAGGTGCGCCACGCCCTGGTGAGCGCGAACGACGGTGCCGGCGTGGACGTCGTCCTGGAGATGACCGGTGGCGAGACCTTCGCCGGCTCCCTCGCGGCCCTGGCGCCGTTCGGTCGGCTCGTCGTCTTCGGCATGGCGTCCCGTCGGCCGGCGCCACCGGTCGACCCGCGGTTGCTGATGGGGAGTTCGCGGGCCGTGATCGGGTTCTGGCTCTACCACCTGATGGGACGGCCCGGGGCACTCGACCAGGCGATGAGCGAGCTGATGACCTTGGTGCGCGAGGGTCGGTTGCGCCCGGTGGTCGGGACGATCTACCCCCTCGACCAGGCGCGGCAGGCCCACCAGGAGCTGCGCGAACGGCGTACCGTGGGGAAAGTCGTGCTGCAGGTGAGCCGAGACGCCGACTGAGGTTTACCGTGGGGGGTATGGCCTTCCGCAGGCGAGGCGCCGAGCCCGAAGTGCACAGCATCACCCAGGCTCGCCGACCGCACACCGACGACATGGACCAGCGCATCTCGCGCTACCTGGTGTCCATGGCGATCCGCACCGCGTGCGTGTTGCTGGTGTTCGTCGTCCCGGGCTACTGGAAGATCGTGGTCGGCGTCGGGGCGGTGTTCCTGCCCTATGTCGCCGTGATCATGGCGAATGCGGGCTACACCCGTAAGACGGTTCGGGTCCATGACGCGGTGCACGACATACCTCCCGTATCCGATGAGGCGACCCGAGCCATGCCCGGTCCGACATCTCCGGGCAATAGCTGATCCGGTGCATCACGTGGACATCTCGCAGTGCAATACTGGCAATGCGCATCCCGCGCCCCCCGTCGGGACGCGCATCGAGAAGGACGCCGGGTGGCTTCCCCCCGTGGCTGCCCGGCGTCCGCTTTGCCATGGGCTCCTGGCCCGGTACCCGCTCCTGGGGAGCAGCACCTCATGATCACTGCCGCTGATGTGCGCGGTGCGCTGCGGCTGTTGCGCGAACGCGGTTGGCTCACCGCGCTGTTCGCCGTGGTGGTGCTCTCGGTGGCGTTCGTCCAGCTGGGCGAGTGGCAACACCATCGTTATGCCTCCAAGGTCGAGCGCAACCGCTGGATCGACACCAACTATGGCGCCGATCCGGTCCCCCTCGCCGAGGTGCTGCCCTCTCCCACGACCACGCTGACGCCCGATCGGCATTGGACGCCGGTGCGCATGACGGGGGTGTACGAGCCGGCGGCCCAGCTCTTGGTGCGCAATCGCCCGTTGGGCAACGACGCCGGCTTCGAGGTCGTCGTCCCGTTGCGTGTGGCCGATGGTTCGGTTGTCCTGATCGATCGTGGGTGGCTGCCGGCGGGTGAGAACGGCGGCCTCCCCGATGCGGTCCCCGCCCCTCCCGTCGGCACGGTGGAGGTCGTCGCCCGGTTACGCGCGAGTGAGCCGTCCCTGCAGCGGGAGGCGCCGCCGGGGCAGGTATGGCGTATCGACACCACCTCGATCGCGACGCACCTGTCGGGCCAGGTCTACCAGCCGTATGGCGTGCTGGCCTCGGAATCACCCGCCGCCACGGTGGCCCCGACCCTGCTCCCCTGGCCGGACGAAGACCTCGGCCCGCACCTGGGCTACGCCTGGCAGTGGTGGCTGTTCACCGTCGCCGGCTACGGCATCCTCGCCTACTACATGCTGCGTGAGGCTCGGCTGCGGACCGGCAACGCCGAGCCCATCAGCTTCCGGGTGCCTGCTGTGCTGGCCGCCCGTACCCGCAAGGGGCGTGGCGAGCTGAGCGACGAGGACTGGGAGGACGCTCTCCCCCGCTGAGCTCGAGCTCGGCTGAGCTCAAGCTCGGCGCTGTACAGCCGATACGTCGAAGGTGCGCGCCAGATGTGCTCCGACGACGAAGGCGACGGTATGGACCTCGGGTTGACCGATCGCGTGTACGTCGTGAGCGGTGCCGGTCGGGGCTTGGGTCGGGCCAGCGCGATGCAGTTGGGGGCCGAGGGCGCTCGCCTGGTCCTGACCGACCACGACGAGACCGCGCTCGCGTCCGTGGCCAAGGGTCTGGGCGGCTCGGAGCGGGCGATCGCGGTCAGCGGTGACCTGGCGGAGAGCGGGTTCGAGACCTGTCTGAGTGCTGCCGCCGTGGCCCGGTACGGTCGGCTCGACGGGGCCGTCATCTGCCTGGACGACCATGAGTCCGGACCGCTCGCGTCCACCTCGGACGAGTGCTGGCGAGCGGCGTTCGAGGCGACCTTCCTGGGGCCGATCCGCCTGGCACGCTCGGTGGCACAGAACATGTCCACCGAGGGCGGTTCGGTGCTGTTCGTGCTGACCCGCTCGGCCCGGGAACCGCAGGCCGACCACCCCGTCGGCGCCGGGCTGGTGCCGGGGGTCGCCATGGCCGCCCGCGGTCTGGCCGGTGAGCTGGGCGGGCGCAACATCCGGGTCAACATGCTGCTGCCAGGCCACCTCGAGCCCGACACCGGACCGTTCCCGGGGGCTGCGGGGCGAGCTCGGGAGGACGGCGCGGGGCATGATCATGATCCGAACGGGGCCGGGGACAGCCGTCACTGCGCCGAGGGCGCCACGGCGCTGGGCCGTTTCGGGGAGGCGATGGAGTTCGCCCGACCAGCCGTGTTCCTGCTCTCGCCCGCCGCGAGCTATGTGACCGGCTCGGTGCTGGTCGTGGACGGCGGGCTGGCCCGGTCGGGCTGAAACCGTTCTGCCGGCGTGAGATCCGAGTCCGACTGAGCGAACTGCGTGGTGTAGAGGTCGGCGTACAGCCCGCCGCGGGCGAGCAACTCCTCGTGCCGGCCGCGCTCGACGATCCGGCCGTCGTCCACCACGACGATCTGGTCGGCCGCACGGACCGTCGAGAGCCGGTGAGCGATCACCAGGGCGGTGCGTCCGGCCAACGCGGTGTCGAGCGCTCGCTGGACCGCGAGTTCGGACTCGGAGTCCAGGTGCGCCGTCGCCTCGTCGAGGATCAGCACATCGGGCGCCTTGAGCAGCAGCCGGGCGAGGGCGATGCGCTGCTTCTCACCCCCGGACAGCCGGTGCCCCCGGTCGCCCACCACGGTGTCCAGACCGTCCGGCAGCGCGCTCACCACCGACCACACCTGGGCCGCGCTCAGGGCCTGGATCAACTCCGCCTCGGTCGCCTCCGGCCGGGCGTAGAGCAGGTTGGCCCGCACCGTGTCATGGAACAGATGGGCCTCCTGGGTGACCACACCGACCGCCCGGTGCAGCGACGCCTGGGTCAGTGCCCGCACGTCGTGCCCACCCACCAGCACGGCTCCGCCGGACACGTCGTACAACCGCGCCACCAACGTGGTGATGGTGGTCTTGCCGGCGCCACTGGGGCCGACCAGGGCGATCAGTTGACCGGGCTCGGCGCGCAGACTCACCTGGTCGAGGACCAGGGCGGGCTCGGCCTCCGAGTCGGCTTCGCTGCGCTCGGTTCGGGCGATCTGCTCCAGCGAGGCCAGCGACACCTCACGTGCCGTGGGGTAGCGGAAGCTCACGTCGTCGAGTTCGACCGACATGGGGCCGCGAGGCAGGTCGATCGCGTGGGGGGCGTCGGCGATCAGGGGCGGCAGGTCCAGCACCTCGAAGACCCGTTCGAAGCTGACCAGCGCGGTCATGACGTCGACCCGCACCGTCGACAGGGCGGTGAGCGGCCCGTACAAGCGGGCCAGCAACGCCGCGAGGGCGAGCAGCGTGCCGACCGTCATCTGCCCGCGGATGGTCGAGAGCCCGCCGACGCCGTAGACGAGGGCCGTGGCGAGTGAGGCCACCAGGGTGAGGGCGGTGAAGAAGACCCGGTTGCTCATGGCGATCCGCACGCCGATGTCCCGGACCCGGCCGGCGCGTTCGCCGAACTCCCGATCCTCTTCCAGCGGACGGCCGAACAACGTGACCAACAGGGCACCGGCCACGTTGAACCGCTCGGTCATCCGCGAACCCAGTTCGGCATTGAGCTGCATCGATTCGCGGGTGAGCTGTTGTAGCCGCGCCCCCACCCGGCGTGCGGGCAGCAGGAAGAGCGGCAACATCACGAGGGCCCCGACCGTGATCGGCCAGGAGAGGTAGAACATCGCCCCGGCCACCAGCACGAGGGAGACCACGTTGGAGACCACCGCGGACAGGGTGGAGGTGAACGCCTGCTGAGCGCCGATCACGTCGCTGTTGAGCCGGGAGACCAGCGCGCCGGTCTGGGCGCGGGTGAAGAACGCCACCGGCTGGCGCAGCACGTGACCGAAGACCTCGGTGCGCAGGTCGAAGATCAGCCCCTCACCGATCCGGGAGGAGAGCCACCGCGAGAACAGGCCGGCCACGGCGTCCAGGATCGCCACCGTGGCGACCACGAGCGAGAGCATGACCACGAGAGATCGGTTGCCGGGGGTGACACCGTCATCGATCAGCCGGCGTAGCAGCAGTGGGGTCAGGACGATGAAGACCGAACTGGTGACCGTCAGCAGCAGGAAACCGACGATGGCCGAACGGTAGGGCACGGCGTATCCGAGCACCCGTCGCCAGGTACCGGGAGCGAGCTTGCGGTCGGTGACGCCGGGGTCGCGCGTGTAGGAACGCAGCGTGGACCAGGCGGCATGACCGGACATGGGCTCAGCGTGTCAGAGACCGGACGTGGGCGCGCGCCACGAGTGTGGCACGCGCCCACGTTCCCCCGTCGTCCGTGAGGGTTCCTGACCGCCCCGACGGACACCGGCTACTTCTTGGCCTTACCCCGGGTGGCGCCGCCACGGCTGCGCAGCGTGACCTTGTTCTCGGTCAGCAACCGATGCACGAAGCCGTAGGAACGGCCGGTGGACTCGGCCAGGGCGCGAATGCTCGCCCCGCCCGAATACTTCTTCGTGAGATCGTTGGCCAGCTTTGTCCGGTCCGCACCGGTGATCCGAGCGCCCTTCTTGACGGTGTCGCTCACTGCTCCTCCTCGACGATGACGGTACGTGGTCCATGCTCGGGCGCGATCGCTGCCTGTGCCATTCCAGATCACGCCTCGCGCAGGACGACAATGACCTGAAGGAGCAACGAGATCGCGACGTCGTACACAGGAGCTCGTTGCCCCCCGGGTCGCGCAGTGAGTGATCGTTCAAGCCAGACATCTCATCGGTGAACCCCTCCGTTCACCGATGATCGCTTGACAGTGGATTATGCCATCGGCGCCCGAGCTGCGGTGCCGTATCTGATCACGCGAGAGCCACGAGTTCGAGGTAATCGGTGGTCCACAGGTCCTCGTCGCCGTCGGGGAGCAGGACGACGCGCTCCGGGGCCAGTGCGCGGACCGCACCCTCGTCGTGCGTGACCAGGACGACGGCCCCCCGGTAGCGGTGCAGGGCATCGAGGATCTCGGCCCGGCTCGCCGGATCGAGGTTGTTCGTCGGCTCGTCGAGCAACAAGACGTTGGCCCCGGACACCACCAGCGTCGCCAGCGCCAACCGGGTCTTCTCCCCACCGGAGAGCACCGCGGCGGGCTTGTCGACGTCGTCCCCGGAGAACAGGAACGAGCCCAGCACGCTGCGTACGCCGGTGTCGCCCAGTTCCGGTGCGGCGGTGCGCATGTTCTCGAGCACGGTGCGCTCCATGTCCAGCGTCTCGTGCTCCTGGGCGTAGTAGCCGAGCTTCAGGCCGTGACCGGGCTCGACCGCACCGGTGTCGGGCGCCTCGATCCCGCCCAGCAGGCGCAACAACGTGGTCTTGCCCGCTCCGTTCAGTCCGAGGACGACGACCCGGCTACCCCGGTCGATGGCCAGGTCGACATCGGTGAACACCTCGGTCGAGCCGTAGCTCTTCGACAGCCCGGACGCGGTCAGCGGGGTCCGCCCGCACGGCAGTGGATCCGGGAAGCGCAGTTTGGCCACCCGATCGTGGCGCCGCTCCCCCTCGACCGAGCCCAGCAACCGCTCGGCGCGTCGCGCCATGTTCTGGGCTGCGGTGGCCTTGGTGGCCTTGGCTCGCATCTTGTCGGCCTGGGCCATCAGGGTCGCCGCCTTCTTCTCGGCGTTGGCGCGCTCCCGCTTACGGCGTCGCTCGTCGACCTCGCGCTGTTCGAGGTAGGCCTTCCAGCCGACGTTGTACAGGTCGAGCACGCACCGGTTCGCATCGAGGTGGAAGACCTTGTTCACGCAGGCGTCGAGCAGTTCGACGTCGTGGCTGATCACCACCAGACCACCCGACCAGGCCTTGAGGAAGTCGCGCAGCCACGTGATCGAGTCGGCGTCCAGGTGGTTGGTCGGCTCGTCCAGCAGCAGGGTCGGTGCACCGGAGAACAGGATCCGGGCCAGCTCGACCCGCCGGCGCTGACCACCGGACAGGGTTCCCAGCGGTTGGGCCAGCACCCGCTCGGGCAGCCCCAGACTGGAGCAGATGGTGGCGGCTTCGCTCTCGGCGGCATAGCCACCGCGGCTGGTGAAGTCGGCGTCCAGACGGGCGTACCGCGCCATCGCGGCGTCCCGGGTCTCGTCCACGGCACTGGCCATCTCGCCCTCGGTGCGCCGCAGCCGGGTCAGGATCTCGTCCAGGCCACGCGCCGACAACACTCGGTCACGGGCCAGCATGTCGAGATCGCCGGTGCGCGGGTCCTGCGGCAGGTACCCCACCTCACCGCTGCTGGACATGGTGCCGGCGGCCGGCTGGGACTGTCCGGCGAGCACGCGGGTGAGGGTGGTCTTGCCGGCCCCGTTGCGGCCGACGAGGCCGATCCGGTCGCCGGGACCGATCCGAAAGGTGGCGTGTTCGAGCAGGACCCTGGCGCCCGCGCGAAGCTCGATGTCGTGGGCGAGAATCACGATCCACCATCGTACGGGCCACATCACCGACGCTCCGACCGGGCAGGCACTACCGTGTCAGCGCAGGGCGGGTGTGATCCAGGCTGCCCGAGGTCGCAGGAGGACAGTGTGCCGATCGAGTTCGACGACCAGAGCGTCGACGTCAGTGGTGTCGACGATCGTCGTGGTGGCGGTATGGGTGGTGGGGTGGCGATCGGCGGTGGCACGGGGATCGTCGGCCTGATCGTGTTCCTGTTGTGGTCCCTGCTCGGCGGCCAGGGTGCTGCCCCGGTGGTGCCGCAGACCGCTCCGCAGGCCGGGGCCAGCGCCGAGTCGGCCGACGATCTCGCGGCCCGTTGTCGCCAGACCGGCGCCCTGGACAAGTACACCGACTGTCGCCTGATCAAGGTCTACAACATCGCGGACGACGTGTGGCGCGCCGAGTTCGACCGCCGCGGCATCGAGTACTCCAGCCCCAAGCTGGCGTTCTTCTCCAGTGCCACCCAGACCGGGTGCGGCGCCGCCAGCGCCGAGGTGGGTCCGTTCTACTGCCCCGCCGACCACGAGATCTACTTCGAGCTCGGCTTCCTCGAGGTGCTGCAGACCAAGTTCGGCGCCCAGGGTCAGTACGCGCAGGCCTACATCGCCGCCCATGAGTTCGGCCACCATCTGCAGAGCCTGCTGGGCATCGAGCCTCAGGTACGTCAGATCCAGCAGTCCAATCCCGACCGGGCCAATGAGTTCTCGGTGGCCATGGAGCTGCAGGCCGACTGCTTCGCCGGCGTCTGGGGCAAGTTGTCCGACGACGCCAAGAGCGGCATCAACCTGCGCCAACAGGACATCGCCGAGGCGGTGGCGGCGGCCGAGGCGGTGGGTGACGACCGGATCCAGGCCAAGGTGCAGGGCCGGGTCGACCCCGAGGGGTTCACCCACGGCACCGCCGAGCAGCGCAAGGAGTGGTTCGTCAAGGGATTCCAGAGTGCCGACATCGACTCCTGCAATACCTTCAAGCACTACAGACTGACGAAGTAGCCGGTCGGGCGGACCACGCCGCCCCCGCGCCCCGGCCCGGCGTCCCCGAGGAGTTCGAGCCATGAAGGCGCCTCTGCCCGCGCGTGACCTCGCATATATAGCTGTCTTTGCTGCTCTGATCGCGGTGTTCGGATGGGCGGGCACGCTGTATCCCTTCGGTGCCGTGGTGCCGATCACCGCCCAGACCCTGGGGGTGATGCTGGCAGGATCGATCCTCGGCCCCTGGCGCGGGCTGCTCGCCGTGGCAGCCTTTCAGGCCCTGGTGCTGGCGGGGTTACCCCTGCTGGCCGGCGGCCGGGGCGGTTTGGGGGTGTTCACGGGACCGACCGCCGGCTTCTTGATCGGGTGGTTGGCCGGGGTGGTCGTGATCGGGATGCTCGCCCAGCCGACGCTGCGGGCGGCCGTCGAGACCTCCGGCCGATCGCGCATCCTGGTACCGACGCTGCTCGCCGCGAACGCCATCGGCGGCATCGTCGCGGTCTATGCCTTCGGGGTCCCGGTGCTGGCGGCCCGCACCCACGTCTCGTTCGGCACCGCGCTGGCCGGCTCGGCCGTCTACCTGCCGGGCGACACCGTCAAGGTGGTGGTGGCCGCCGTGATCACCGCTGCCGTGGTCCGGGGCTACCCCAAGGCCATCGCGGACCGATGACGGCGACGAGCCTGTACGTGCGCTCGAGCGAGCTCGCCCGAGTCCGTCCCACCGCGACGGCCTGGATCAGCCCGGACGGTCGGCGGCTCACCCGTCAACATCTCCTCGATCGAGTGGACTCCCCCGCCGCGTCCCCGTCCGGAACGGACCCGGCCGGTGGTGCCGACACGGACCCCCTGCTGAGGGTGGTGCTCGGCCACCTGGCGGCCCAGGCGCGCGGTGAGCACCGACTGATCCTGGCCACGTCCGGCAGCAGCGCGACACCGCGCGTCGTCCGGCGCAGCGTGCGGTCCTGGATGGCGAGCCTGCCGGCGTTCGACCACGCCGTCTTCGGGACCGCGGTGGCGGGTGATGGGTCGGATTCGGCCCATCATGGCCTGTTATGGGCACCTGGACCGGCCGGGTCGACCCTGACGCTCTATGCGGCGTGGCAGGGCCTCGCAGCGGGAGTGCCCGTGCTGGCCACCGGCCCCTGGCGTGGTCTGCCAGGCCGCGAGGTCCAACCCGATCTCGACCGGGTCAGCGTGGTGCAGTCCGTGCCGGCGGTGCTGGAGGACGTGCTCGCCGCGCGTGCCGCAGGGCGGTTGCCCGCCCTGCGCACCGCGGTGGTCGCGGGAGCCGGCTCGCCGTCCGGGATGCGGCAACGCGCGGGGGCGCTGGGTCTGCGCTGGGTGGAGTACTACGGAGCCGCGGAGCTGTCCTTCGTGGCGATCGACGTCGACGGCGCCGGCCTGCGGCCCTTCCCCGGCGTCGAGATCGCGCTGCGCGAGGAGTGTTCCGACGACGACGCCGGCGTCGGGACGCTCTGGGTGCGCTCGCCCTATCTGGCCGAGGGCGTGGCGGACCCCGATGGCTGGGCCGGTGTCGGTGATCGCGCCGCCTGGTCCGCCGACGGCACGCTGCGGGTCCTGGGCCGGGCCGGCACGGCGAGCGTGGCCGGGCACACCGTGCACCTGGCCGAGGTCGAGGCCGGGCTGGCGGGGGTGGCCGGTGTCGCCGAGGTGATCTGCTTGACCCAGAGCCGACCACGCGTGGGTGAGCGCGTCCTGGCCGTGATCCGACGCGAGCCCGGCGCCGACCCGTTGCCCGCCGTCCGACGGCTCGTCGAGCAGTGGCCGAACCCGGTGCGTCCGGTGCGCATCGTGGTACGCGACGTCCTGCCCCGTACCGCGGCCGGCAAGGTGGCCCGTGCCGAGCTGGCCGCCGAGCTGGCCGCCGAGCTATCCGCCGAGCCGCAGGGCGGTCCGACGTCGTGAGCGAGCCCTCCGCCGACGGCCCGGTGATCGTCGCAGCGCGACGGACGCCGGTCCGCACGGCGCGCCCGCCCGCGATCGACCCGGTCGAGCTGGCCGCCGCGGTGCTGTCCGCCGTGGCAGCCGAGTTGGCCGAGGCGGGGATCACGACCGTGGACGACGTGGTGCTGGGCAGCGCCCGCGGCCCCGGCGGCAACCTGGCCCGGGTGAGCGCACTCGCCGCCGGCTTGGGGCTCGAGGTTCCCGGGGTGAGCGTCGACCGGCAGTGCGGGTCGGGCCTGGAGGCGGTGCGGCTGGCGGCGGCCCTGGTCGGCTCGGGGTCGGCCGACGTCGTCCTGGCGGGCGGGGTCGAGAGCGCCAGTGCCGCCATTCCGGGCCGGGCCGCCTTCGCACCACCCGGGTTCGCCGACCCCGAGATGGGGGTCGCCGCCGAGGATCTCGCCCGCGTGGCGGGGATCAGCCGGGCCCGTCAGGACGCCTATGCACTGCGCTCGCACCGGCTGTCGGCGGCGGCGCAGGACGATGGCCGGTTCGCCGCCGAGCTGGTGCCCACGGCGGGGATCACCCACGATGACCGACCCCGGCGCCGGTTGACCCCCGCCGTGCTGGCCCGGATTCCGGCGGCGTTCTGCCCGGGCGGCACGGTGACAGCCGGCAACTCCTGCGGGATCAGCGACGGCGCGGCGGCCCTGGCCGTGGTGAGCGGGCGACTGGCGTCCGGACGGGCCGGGCTGCGGATCGTGGGCACCGCGGTCGCCGGCGTCGACCCGGCCCTGCCCGGGCTCGGTCCGGTGCCCGCGATCCGGAACCTGTTGCGCACCAACGGACTGAGCCTCGACGACGTCGATGCACTCGAGATCACCGAGGCGTTTGCCGCCCAGCTGCTCGCCTGTACCGACGCGCTGGGGCTGGACCCGTCGGACGTCGAGGATCGGGTATGTGCCGAGGGCGGGGCCATCGGACTCGGTCACCCGTGGGCGGCCTCCGGGGCGCTGCTGATGGTGCGGTTGTTCTCGCGGCTGGTCCGCCGCGACGGCGGGCGGTGGGGGCTGGCGGCCTGCGCCATCGGCGGCGGGCAGGGCATCGCCGTGCTGACCGAACGGGTCGGCTCGTGACCGGGGGCGTCACGGTGCGATTCGAGGCGGTCGGCCACCGGATCGGGGCTCGGCAGGTGCTCGACGGCGTCGACCTCACGCTGACCGAGCGGCGTGTCGGCGTGATCGGCCTGAACGGATCGGGCAAGTCGACGCTGGCCCGGCTGATCAACGCCCTGGTGGTGCCGTCGTCGGGGCGGGTATGGGTCGACGGGCTGGACACCGCACGGCAGGCGGCGGCGATCCGACGTCGGGTCGGGTTCGTGTTCACCGATCCGGACGCGCAGATCGTCATGCCGACCCCGGTCGAGGACGTGGCGTTCTCGTTGCGGCACAAGGGGTTCGGCAAGCGGCAGGCCTACGATCGGGCGTTGCTGGAGTTGGCGGACTTCGGCATCGCGCACCTGGCCGACTCCCCCGCGCACCTGTTGTCGGGTGGTGAGAAGCAGTTGCTCGCCTTGGCCAGTGTGCTGGTGAGCGAACCGGCGTTGGTGGTGTGCGACGAGCCGACCACGCTGCTCGACCTCCGCAATGCCCGCCGGATCGGTGAGCGGCTGGCGAGCATGGCGCCTGCCCTGGTGTTGGTCACCCATCACCTGGACCAGTTGGACGGTTTCGACCGGGTGCTGGTGGTGCACGAGGGCCGCGTGGTCGCCGACGACACCCCGGACGCCGCCCGCGCGGCCTATGTCGCTCTGGCTCGGGCGGCCTCGTGATCGGCTTGTACGTGCCGGGCGACTCGTTGCTGCACCGGGCACCGGCCGGCGCCAAACTGCTCTTGCTGGCACTGGGGCTGAGCGCGTTCACGCTGTTCGCCGGGCCGTGGGCCGTGGCGGTGGCGCTGGCGGTCGAGATGGTGGCCGCGGCCGCAGCTCGGCTACCGGCAGCAGCCGTGCTGGCCCAGCTGCGGCCGTTGTGGTGGCTGGTGGTGTTGGTGGGCGCGGTGCAGGTCTGGACGGCGGGGTGGCGAGCCGCGGTGGTGGTGTGCGGCTCCATCGTGGTGGCCGTGCTCGGCGCGGGCCTGGTCACGTTGACGACCCGCACCGATGACCTGATCGACACCCTGGTGGGGGCGCTGAACCCGTTGCGCCGCTGGGGAATCCACCCCGAGCGGGTGGCGCTGGTGCTCACCTTGGCGATTCGCGCCGTCCCGGTGTTGACCGGGATCGCGACCGAGGTGCAGCAGGCGCGGGCTGCGCGGGGGGCGCAGCGGTCGGTGCGCGCGTTCGCCGTCCCGTTCGTGATCCGCAGCGTGCGCTACGCCGACCGTCTGGGCGAGGCACTGGTGGCCCGAGGTGTCGATGATGCCCGGTAGTCGGTGGTGGCCTGCCATCATGCGGCCATGACGAGCTCGGCGCGCGACCGGATCGACCCTGCCAGCCGGGACGCGCTCGATGCGCTGCTCGAGCAGATGCCCGGCGGGCTGAACTCCATCACCGACATCGTCGCCCGCCGCGCTGCGCTGACCGCGCAGTTGGCTGCCGTCGAGGTGCCGGTGAATCCACGCGTGGTCAGCGAGGACTGCTCGATCCCCGGGCCGGACGGCGTCGCGACGTTGCGGGTACGGATCTACCGCCCGGTGGCGGCAGCAGGGGTGCTGCCCGCGGTGCTGTTCATCCACGGTGGCGGAATGATCATGGGCGATCTGGACGGCGAGGACGACGTCGCGACCCTGATCTGCGATGAGGTCGGTGCGGTGGTGGTCTCGGTGGACTATCGGCTGGCGCCCGAGAACCCTTACCCCGCAGGCGTGGAAGACTGCTACACGGCACTGGTCTGGACGGCTCGCCAGGCCGCTGAACTCGGCATCGACCCGGACCGGCTCGCGGTGTACGGCGGCAGCGCCGGCGGCGGGTTGACCATCGCCACCGTGCTCACCGCACGCGATCGGGGTTACCCGCAGGTGTGTTTCCAGATGCCGATCTACCCGATGATCGACGACCGCAACGAGACGCCGTCCAGTCAGGAGATCACCGACGTCGGGATCTGGGATCGGGACGGCAACATCGAGGCCTGGGCCTGGTACCTCGGCGGCGCCGCGGCCGACGGCTACGCGGCGCCGGCCCGCGCCGAGGACCTGACCGGGCTGCCGCCGACCTTCATCGACGTCGGCACCGTCGACCTGTTCCGGGACGAGGACATCGCCTTTGCAGCCCGGCTGATGCAGGCCGGCGTGCCCACCGAGTTGCACGTCTACCCCGGCAGCTATCACGCCTCGGAGCACTTCGCCGTCGACGCCGAACTGTCCCACCGGATCCGGGCGACGCGCATCGCAGCCCTGCGCCGCGCGCTGCACCAGCCCTGATCGTCAGGCGTCGACGTCCAGGGCCAGCAGGTCGTCGATGGTCTCGCGCCGCACGATCACGCGGGCCTCGCCGTTGCGCACCGCCACCACCGGCGGGCGGGGCACGTGGTTGTACTGGTTCGACAGCGAGCGGCAATAGGCACCGGTTCCCGGGACGGCGATCAGGTCGCCGGGCTGGACGTCGGCCGGCAGGTACTCGTCCATCACGACGATGTCGCCGCTCTCGCAGTGCTTGCCGACCACGCGGGACAGCCGAGGCGGGGCCGCCGAGTAGCGGTTGGCCAGGGTGCAGGAGTAGTCGGCCTCGTAGAGGGCGGTGCGGATGTTGTCGCTCATCCCGCCGTCCACCGAGACGTACCAGCGCTGCGACCCGCCGTCCAGGTCGACGACCTTGACCGTGCCGACCTCGTAGAGGGTGAAGGTGCTCGGGCCGACGATGGCCCGGCCCGGCTCGATCGAGACCCGGGGCACCGCGACGCCCTCGACCCGGCACTCCCGCTCGATGATGGTCGCGAGCTGGGCACCCATCACCGCGGGCGGAACCGGCTCGTGCTGCGAGGTGTAGGCGATCCCGAAACCGCCGCCCAGATCGATCTCGGGCATGACGTAGCCGTGCGCCCGGGCCACGTCCGTGTGCAGGCCGACCACCCGGCGCGCCGCCAGCTCGAAGCCGTCGGTGCCGAAGATCTGCGATCCGATGTGGCTGTGCAGGCCGAGCAGGTGCAGCTCGGGGTGGCCCAGAACGGCCGCGACCGCCTTGGCGGCGTGCCCCGAGGCGAGCGAGAAGCCGAACTTCTGGTCCTCGTGGGCGGTGGCGATGTAGTTGTGGGTGTGGGCCTCGACACCGGCGGTGACGCGCACCATGACCGAGACCTGCTTGCCCTGCGCGGCGGCGATCGAGGCCAACCGCTCGATCTCATCATAGGAGTCGACGATGATCCGGCCGACGCCGTACCGCACGGCCAGCTCGAGCTCGGCGGCCGACTTGTTGTTGCCGTGCATGCCGATGCGCTCGGGCGGGAACTCGGCGCGCATCGCGACGGCGAGCTCACCGGCGGAGCACACGTCCAGGCCCAGGCCCTCCTCGGCGACCCAGCGCGCGACCTGGGTGCTCAGGAACGCCTTGCCGGCGTAGTACACGTCCAGGCCGGAGAGCCGTGCGAAGGGCGCGGCGAAGTCGTGCCGCATGGCGTGCGCCCGCTGCCGGAAGTCCTGCTCGTCGAGGACATAGGCCGGGGTGCCGAACTCGCGGGCGAGGGCGAGCACATCGACACCGGCGACCTCGAGCACACCGTCGGCGTTGCGCGAGACGGTGCGGGCCCACAGCTGCGGCATCAGGGCACAGACGTCACCCGGCGTCGGCAGCCACTGGGGTGGGCCGCCGTATCCCTCGGCGTGCAGGGCGCCGGCTTCGTGTGCTCGCATGGGCAGAGAGTCTAGTGAGCACCGAGCAGTGCAGCCGTCGGTGCGGTCAGCGCCCGCCCGTGACGTCGACGATGGACGCTGTGAGATAGCTCGCCTCGTCGGACATCAGCCACACGATGGCGTTCGCGATCTCGTCCGGCCGACCGGCACGTCCCATCGGCAGGCTCGGACCCATGGTCAGCGCCCGGTCGGGATCGCCTGAGGCAGCGTGGATCTCGGTGTCGATCACCCCCGGACGGACGGCGTTCACCCGGACCCCCTCGCCGGCCAACTCCTTGCCCAGCCCCAGGGTGAAGGTGTCGACCGCAGCCTTGCTGGCGGCGTAGTCGATGTAGACGCCGGGGGCGCCGATCCGGGCCGCCCCGCTCGACACGTTGACGATGGAACCGCCCGGCCCGCCGTGGCGGGTGCTGATCCGGCGCACCGCCTCCTGAGCACAGAGCATGGTGCCGAGCACGTTCACGTCGAGCATTCGGCGCAGGCGGGGCAGGCTCATCTGGTCGAAGCGCGAGCTCGCATCGACGATCCCGGCGTTGTTCACCAGGTCGGTCAACCGGCCCAGCTCGGCGTCCACGCGTAGGAACATGGCCTTGACCGCTGCCGGGTCGGCGACGTCCGCTCGCACCAGGACGGCGCGCCGTCCGGCCGCGCGCACGTCGGCCGCCACGGCCTCGGCGGAGGCCAGGTCCCGGGCGTAGTTGATCGCCACGTCCCAGCCGCGCCGGGCCGCCAGCCGGGCCGTCGCCGCCCCGATCCCCCGGCTCGCTCCGGTGATCAGAACCACGCGTGCCGCATCACTCATGAGCCCTCCTCGTCCGGGTTGCTCAGCATGCCAGGCACCCCACCAAACCCGCTCATGCTCCGCAGGGAACGCTTCATGCTCCCCGGCGAACGCCCCGACGCGGTCTCAGCGGAGCATCGAGGTGTCACCCGCGGAGCATCAGCGGGTTGTCGGGGGTTGGTTGTCGGGGGTTGGAGGTGGGAACAGGGTGACGGGGACGGCGGTGAGTCGGCCGGGCAGCGCCTCGACGAGGCGGCGGTCGGGATCTCCGACCGCCATATGGCCCCAGGTCGGCAGGCGGGTCAGCGGCGTCAGCCGGGGGTCGCCGAGGACCTCGCCCACGAGGGGTTTGTCGCCTCCGGTCGCCAACCAGACCGACGGATCGACTGCCGGCACCAGCAGCCGGGCGGCGTGCTCGGCCACGGCGTGCACCAACTCGTCGGCCTGCTTGGCCCGGCGGCGCGCGAACCGCTGCTGCGACCAGCCGCCGGCCGCGGTGCGGCCCTGCACATGCCGCGAGCCCACCTTCGAGGCGGTGATCTCCGCGCCGGGCGGCCCGTGCTGGACGACGGCACAGGCGTACCCGCCGCGCCGCACGATCAGCACCACCGTTCGTCGCGTCGCCTTCAGGTGAGCCTCGGCGTCGTCCAGCGTGCCGCCCGACCACGGCGGATACGGCAGCACACCCTCGGCCCGCTCACCGTCAGCCCCGAGCAGCGTGAAACCCGCTGCCGAGCCGGCCCACTCGAACCCACCGTGGCGGTCGCCGAACCCCGCCACCCAGCGGGCCAGCCGGGACGCCTCGACGCTGACCGTCCGGGCCGGCGACGCGCTCACCCTCAGACGTTGAAGCCGAGTGCCCGCAACTGGTCACGACCGTCATCGGTGATCTTGTCCGGACCCCACGGCGGCATCCAGACCCAGTTGATCCGGGTACCGCTGACCAGCCCCTCGAGTGCCTGATGGGCCTGCTCCTCGATCACGTCGGTGAGCGGGCAGGCGGCCGAGGTCAGGGTCATGTCGATGATGGCCTGGTTGTTCTGGTCGATGGTGACGCCGTAGACCAGGCCCAGGTCGACCACGTTGATGCCGAGCTCGGGGTCGACGACATCGTGCAGCGCCTCCTCGACGTCGGCGACGTTCGCCGGCGTGGGAACGGTGGTGGCGGGCTCGGTCATCGGTTCTCCTCGGTCACGGATTCAACGGGTGCAGTCTCGGCCCCCGACGCCGCCCGTGCCGCCAGGACGGCCGCCTCGAACGCCGTCCAACCCAGCATCGCGCACTTCACGCGGCTCACCAGTCGGCTGACACCGTGGAACGCGACGCCATCGCCGAGCACGTCCTCGTCGCCCTCGACCTCACCGCGCGAACGGATCATGGTGCGGAAGGCGTCGACGACCTCTTCGGCCTCGGCCAGCGGATGACCGGTGAGCAGGTCGTGCAACACCGACACCGAGGCCTGGCTGATCGAACAGCCCTCGCCGTCCCACGAGACGTCGAGCACCTTCGGTGCCCCGCTCGCCAGATCGGCCAGGGCGACCCGCACGGTGACCTCGTCGCCACACAGCGGGTTGTACTGCTTGGACTCGCCGAGCGAGGCCGCGGCGACATCGCGTAGCCCGCGGCCGTGGCGCTCCTTGGCGTGGTCGAGGATGACCTGCTGGTACATCTGATCCAGAGAGCTCATCACGCCACCCCGAAGTAGCCGCGCACCTCGGCCAAGGTCTGGACGAACCGGTCGACCTCGTCGGCGGTGGAGTGCAGGTAGAGGCTCGCCCGGGTGCTCGCGGTGGCGCCGTAGCGGCGGTGCACCGGCTGAGCGCAGTGGTGACCCACCCGGACGGCGATGCCGCGGCTGTCCAGGTACTGCCCGACGTCGTGCGGGTGCACCCCGTCGACCACGACGCTCACCGCGCCCGAGCGGTCGACAGCCCGACCGGCGTCGTCCAGGGTCGGGCCGAGCACGCGGACGCCGGCGACCTGTGCCACGCCCGCGAGCAGCCGCTCGGTGAGGGAGTGCTCGTGCGCGGCGACCCGGTCGATCCCGATCGTCTGCAGGTAGCGGACGGCGGCGTGCCAGGCCACGGCCTGGCTCACCGGTGGGGTGCCGGCCTCGAACTTCTGGGGCGGTTCACGGAAGGTGGTGGCCTCCATGGTCACCTTCTCGACCATCGAGCCCCCGGTGATGAACGGCGGCAGCGCGTCGAGCACCTCGCGGCGTCCGGCCAGGGCGCCGATTCCGTTGGGGCCGAGCATCTTGTGCGCCGAGAAGGCTGCCAGATCAACACCCAGTGCGGCGAAGTCGACCCCCAGGTGCGGCACCGACTGGCAGGCGTCCACCACGGTGAGCGCGCCGACGGCCCGCGCCCGGGCGACCAGCTCGGCCACCGGATTGACCGTGCCCAGCACGTTCGAGACGTGCGTGAAGGCCAGCACCTTGGTGCGCGCCGTGACCAGCTCGTCGAGCGTGGTCAGGTCGAGCCGGCCGTCATCGGTCAGCCCGATCCAGCGCAACGTGGCACCCGACCGGGCACAGGCCTGCTGCCAGGGCACCAGGTTGGCATGGTGTTCCATCTCGGTGACCAGCACCTCGTCACCCGGGCCCAGGGCCAACGGACCCGAGCCGGGCCCGGCCGACAGTCCGTACGTGACCAGGTTGAGCGCCTCGGTGGCGTTGCGGGTCCAGACCAGCTCGTCCTCGCCCCGCCCGACGAAGGAGGCGACCGCGACCCGGGCATCCTCGTAGGCGATGGTCGCCTCCTCGGCGACGGTGTGCGCGCCCCGGTGCACCGCGGCGTTCGAGCGCTCCAGGAACTCGCGCTCGGCGTCCAGGACGGCGCGCGGCCGCTGCGAGGTGGCCCCGGAGTCGAGGTAGGCCAGCGGGAAGCCGTGCACCTCGCGGGACAACAACGGGAAGTCGGCCCGGATCGCGGCCAGTTCGGCCGCGTCGAAGGGTCGCGCATCCGTCGACGAGCCCGGCACCGGTCTCGTCCCCGGTGCCGTGCCGCTGCTCGCGTGATCGGCCAGCGTCGTGCTCACGAGGTGGCAGCCCCCGCCCCGGTGAACCGGTCATAGCCCTCGGCCTCGAGCCGCTCGGCGAGCTCGGGTCCGCCCTCCTCGGCGATCTGGCCGTCGACGAAGACGTGCACGAAGTCGGGCCGGATGTAGTTCAGGATGCGGGTGTAGTGGGTGATCAGCAGCACGCCCAGGTCGCCACCCGCGGCGGCCCGGTTCACCCCTTCGGAGACCACTCGCAACGCGTCGACGTCCAGGCCGGAGTCGGTCTCGTCCAGAATCGCGATCTTCGGCTTCAACAGCTCGAGCTGCAGGATCTCGTGGCGCTTCTTCTCTCCGCCCGAGAAACCCTCGTTGACGTTGCGCTCGGCGAAGGCCGGGTCCATCCGCAACGAGTCCATGGCGGCGCGCACGTCCTTGACCCAGTGCCGCAGTGCCGGCGCCTTGCCGTCCATCGCGGTCTTGGCGGTCCGCAGGAAGTTCGACACGGTCACCCCGGGCACCTCGACCGGGTACTGCATCGCCAGGAACAGCCCGGCCCTCGCCCGCTCGTCGACGGACATCGCGAGCACGTCCTCGCCGTCCAGGGTGATGCTGCCGGACGTCACGGTGTACTTGGGGTGGCCCGCGACCGAGTAGGCCAGGGTCGACTTGCCCGAGCCGTTCGGCCCCATGATGGCGTGGGTCTCACCGGCGCGGACGGTCAGGTCGACCCCGCGGAGGATCTCCTTGACTCCCTGCTCGGCCTCCACGGTCACGTGCAGGTCACGGATCTCCAGGGTGGACATTCAGCTCTCCTCCAGAACCAGGGGGGCACTCACGTCGACCAGCACCTGGCCGGCCTCGAGGCTCACGGGGTAGACCGCCACCGGCCGGATCGCCGGCAGCGCAAGTGGTTTGCCGGTGCGCAGGTCGAATCGCGACCCGTGTAACCAGCACTCGATGGAACAGTCCTCGACCTCGCCCTCGGCGAGCGAGACGTCGGCGTGTGAGCAGGTGTCGGCGATGGCGTGCACCTCGCCGTGGGCATCACGCACCACGGCCACCGCCACGCCGTCCAGCATCACCCGAACCGCGCCCGGGTTCGGCACGTCGTCCAGCGCCACCGCAACCTGCGGGCTCACCGGACACCCGCCTCGCCGGTCGTACCGTTCGAGCCCGCAGTGCCGTTCGTTCCGGTCGAGCTACCCGCAGCCAGCTCGGCATCGATGGCCGACTCCAGTCGCTCGGTGAGCTCGGGGACGCCGACCCGCTGCAAGAGTTCGACGAAGAACGCCCGCACCACCATGCGCCGGGCCTCGTCGGCCGGGATGCCGCGGGCCTGCAGGTAGAACAACTGCTCGTCGTCGAACCGGCCGGTGGCGCTGGCATGGCCGGCGCCGACGATCTGGCCGGTCTCGATCTCGAGGTTGGGCACCGAGTCGGCTCGGGCCCCCTCGGTGAGCACCAGGTTGCGGTTGAGCTCGTAGGTGTCGGTGCCGTCTGCCTCGGCCCGGATCAGCACATCGCCCACCCAGACGGTATGAGCGTTCGCACCCTGCAGCGCGCCCTTGTAGATCACGTTGCTGCGGCAGTTCGGCATCCCGTGGTCGACGAACAACCGGTGCTCCAGGTGCTGGCCGGCGTCGGCGAAGTACAGCCCGAGCAACTCGACCTCGGCGCCGGGGCCGGCGAAGGCGACCGACGGCGCGATCCGGACGACGTCCCCGCCCAGGGTGACCACGACGTGCTTCAGCCGTGCGTCACGGCCCAGCCGGATGCGATGCCCGGACAGGTGCACCGCCGCGGCGTCCCAGTCCTGGATGCTCACCACGGTCAGCTCGGCGGCATCGGCCACATCGATCTCGACGTTCACCGCGACGGTCTCGGTGCCGGTGTGGTCGAGCACGACCACACCGCGCGACTGCGCCTGGGCCAACACGGCCACGTGGGCGTACTGCAGGCCACCCTGACCGGCGATCGCCACCGTCGTGGGCCGGACGACGT
This sequence comes from Kineosporiaceae bacterium, assembly GCA_016713225.1. Lineage (NCBI taxonomy): Bacteria > Bacillati > Actinomycetota > Actinomycetes > Kineosporiales > Kineosporiaceae > Kineosporiaceae bacterium. The sequence continues at coordinate 693,390 of JADJPO010000003.1, read as the reverse complement.
CCAGGCCCCGAGGAACGGTCACCACCAGCGCCTCGCCGAAACCGGCCCAGGCCCGGGCGGCGACGCGATCCTCCGGCGCACCGCACCGGCCCAGTCGGACGTCGTCTCGACCGACGACCTCGACCTGAACGCCCTCGGCGGCATCGATGCTCACCCGGGCGGGCTCGCCCCGGGCGGGTGCCCCGGCGTGCAGCTCGTGCAGGCGGTCCATCGGCGTGAACCGCCAGTCCTCCTCGCGGCCCGAGGGCACAGCGAAGTCGGCCGGGTCGAAGCTGGTGCGACGTTCGGCGCGCGACTGGTCGGGCACCCCCAGATGGTGGGTGTGCGGCCGGGCCACCCCGGCTGCGGCCGGGGTCGGTGTCTGCTTCCCGGCGTCCTCCCCCGCCGCGGCGGCCTCGGTGCCTGTCGTGGTGGCCGTCATCAGCCGACTGCCCCTTCCATCTGCAGCTCGATCAATCGGTTCAACTCCAGGGCGTACTCCATCGGCAGCTCCCGGGCGATGGGCTCGACGAAGCCACGCACGATCATCGCCATCGCCTCCTCCTCGCTCATGCCGCGCGACATCAGGTAGAAGAGCTGGTCGTCGCTCACCTTCGAGACCGTGGCCTCGTGGCCCATGCGCACGTCGTCCTCACGGACGTCGACGTAGGGGTAGGTGTCCGAGCGGCTGATGGTGTCGACCAGCAGGGCATCGCAGCGCACCGTCGAGGCGCTGTGGTGAGAACCCTCGAGCACCTGCACCAGGCCCCGGTAGGAGGTTCGGCCACCGCCGCGAGCCACCGACTTCGACACGATCGAGGACGACGTGTGCGGGGCGGCGTGGACCATCTTGGCGCCGGCGTCCTGGTGCTGGCCCTCACCGGCGAAGGCGATCGAGAGGGTCTCCCCCGTGGCGTGCTCGCCCATCAGGAACACGGCGGGGTACTTCATGGTCACCTTGGAGCCGATGTTGCCGTCGACCCATTCCATGGTCGCGCCGGCCTGGGCGACGGCTCGCTTGGTCACCAGGTTGTAGACGTTGTTCGACCAGTTCTGAATGGTCGTGTACCGCACCCGGGCGTCCTTCTTCACGATGATCTCGACCACGGCCGAGTGCAGCGAGTCGGACTTGTAGATCGGGGCGGTACATCCCTCGACGTAGTGCACGTACGAGCCCTCGTCGGCGATGATCAGCGTCCGCTCGAACTGGCCCATGTTCTCGGTGTTGATCCGGAAATAGGCCTGCAGCGGGATCTCGACCTGCACGCCCTTGGGCACGTAGATGAACGACCCACCCGACCAGACCGCCGTGTTCAGGGCAGCGAACTTGTTGTCGCCCACCGGGATCACGGTGGCGAAGTTCTCGCGGAACAGGTCCTCGTGCTCTCGCAGGGCGGTGTCGGTGTCGAGGAACAGCACGCCCTTCTCCTCCAGGTCCTCGCGGATCTGGTGGTAGACCACCTCGGACTCGTACTGGGCTGCCACCCCCGCGATCAGCCGCTGCTTCTCGGCCTCGGGGATGCCCAGCCGGTCGTAGGTGCGCTTGATGTCCTCGGGCAGCTCCTCCCACGTGGTGGCCTGCTTCTCGGTGGAGCGCACGAAGTACTTGATGTTGTCGAAGTCGATGCCGCTGAGGTCGCTGCCCCAGGTCGGCATCGGCTTGCGGCCGAACAGCCGCAGGCCCTTGAGCCGCATCTCGAGCATCCAGTCCGGCTCGTTCTTGAGCGCCGAGATGTTGCGCACGACCTCTTCGTTCAACCCTCGACGAGCGGTGGCACCCGCGGCGTCCGGGTCGGCCCAGCCGTACTCGTAGCGGCCGAGGCCCTCGAGTTCGGGGCGGGCTGTGGTGGTCATCGGCTCTGCCTCTCGGTGGACGGCTGGTGCGCTGAGGACGGGTGGTTCGGTGAGGACTCGCGGGGCGTGGGGTTCTCGGGGACGTAGGTGGTGCACACGTGCTCGCCGTGGGCCAGGGTGGCGAGTCGTTGCACGTGCACCCCGAGCAGCCGTGAGAATGCGTCGGTCTCGGCCTCGCACAGCTCGGGGAACTCGCGGGCGACGTCCTGCACCGGGCAGTGCCCCTGGCACAACTGGACCCCGAGCGAACCCGCTCCGGTGGCCGGGACGGGGACGGGACGGGTGGTGGCGGCATAGCCGTCACTCGACAGCGCCTCGGCCAGCGCGCTCGCCCGGTCCGACGGGCTCTGTCCCGCGGCCTCCACGGCATCACGGTGGCGGTGCTCGAGGTCGGCGACGCGTAGGTCGGCGAAGCGGCGGACGGCGTCCGGGCCGGCCACATCGGACAGGTACCGCAACGCGGAGTTGGCCAGGTCGCCGTACCCGGTGGTCATCTCGGCGTGACCGGTGTCGGTCAGGACGAAGGCACGCGCCGGGCGGCCTCGGCCCCGCTGACGGGGGGCCGTGGTCTGCCAGGTGGTCACCAGCCCGGCGGCCTGCAACTGGTCGAGCTGGCGCCGCACGCCGGCCGTGGTCATGCCCAACTGGTCGGCGATGTCGGCAACGGTCACCGGCCCGCGGCGCAACACCACCTGGGCGATGCGGTCGCGGGTGCGCTCGTCGCTCTCGGGGAGCGGTGGCGACTGCCCGATGAATTTCACGACATAAGTATTGCGTTAATCGCGGCACGTCTCAACTCGGGCTCGAGTTGCCCCGCCGGACGGGCACGGAACAGTGCCGACCTAGACTGCCGACCGTGACCCCGGACGCCGCGTTGCAGCTGGATGAGCTCACGGTCCGCTACGGCGGTCGGGACGGCCGGATCGCGGTCGACGGATTGAGCCTGATCGCCCCGCTGGGTCGGGTGACAGCCCTGCTGGGGCCCAACGGAGCCGGCAAGACCACGACCGTCGAGTGCTGCGAAGGCCTGCGGCAGGCCACCTCCGGGCAGGTACGGGTGCTCGGTCTGGACCCGGTCGCCGACCACCGTCGGCTGCGGCACCGGGTGGGTGTGATGCTGCAGGACGGCGGGCTGCCCACCGGTGCCCGGGCCGGCGAGGTGCTCCGGCACGTGGCCTCGCTCCACGAGAACCCCGAGGATCCCGCGGAGCTGATGCACCGGTTGGGCCTGACCGAACACGCCCGCACCATGGTGCGACGCCTGTCCGGCGGCCAGCGGCAGCGTCTGGCGATGGCACTGGCCCTGGTGGGCCGGCCCGACCTGGTCTTCCTGGACGAGCCCACGGCGGGCCTCGACCCGCAGTCGCGCCACGCCGTCTGGGACATCGTGCGTGAACTGAGTGGGCGCGGGGTCAGCGTGGTGCTCACCACCCACTTGATGGACGAGGCGGAGACCCTCGCCGATCACGTGGTCGTGATCGATCGCGGCCGGCTGATCGCCGAGGGCAGTCCGGCCGAGCTCACCGGTGGCTCGGCCGACGCCCTGACCTTCTCGGGGCCGGCCGGGCTCGACCTGATCGATCTGGCCGCAGCGTTGCCGGCCGGGGCCACCGTGGCCGAGACCGCAGCAGGTCAGTACAAGGTGTCGTCCCACCCCGACTCCCCACTGGACGCCGCTGCGGTGGCTGCGGTCACGGCGTGGTGTGCGGCGCATCACGTGTTGCCCGAAGGGCTGACCCTGGGGCGGCGCAGCCTCGAGGACGTGTTCTTGCACCTGACCGGACGGGAGATGCGATGACGGCCACGGCCCGGGCGCTCGCCCAGGCGCAGTTCGACACCCGGATCATGCTGCGCAACGGCGAGCAGCTGTTGCTGACCATGATCCTTCCCTCGCTGATCCTGATCCTGCTCAGCCGGGTGGCGCTGCCGGGGGTTCGGCTGCAGCCCGGCGAGCACTGGGTGGACCTGATCGCTCCCGGCGTGCTCGCGTTGGCGGTGATGTCGATCTCGTTCACCGGGCAGGCCATCGGGACGGGCTTCGACCGACGTCACGGTGTGCTGCGGATGCTGGCCACCACCCCCCTGGGACGCAGCGGGCTGCTCACCGGCCGCATGCTGGCGGTGCTGGCCGTCGAGGTGGTGCAGGTCGTCGTCCTCGGGGTGCTGGCCACGGCGCTCGGCTGGCAGCCGCGCCTGGCCGGGGTGGGCGCCGCCGTCGTCCTGATCCTGTTGGGCACCGGCGCCTTCGTGGCGCTGGGCCTGCTGCTCGCCGGCACGCTGCGGGCCGAGGCGGTGCTCGCGGGCGCGAACCTGGCCTGGGTGCTGTTGCTCGCCGGTGGTGGCGTGATCGCGCCGAGCAGTGCCATGGGGTCGTGGGGACAGGTGGCCCGCTGGCTGCCCTCCGGTGCCCTGGGTGACGGGTTGCGAGCAGCGCTGATCGACGGTCGATGGGACGGTTTCGCCGTACTCGTCCTGGCGGCCTGGACGATTGTGGCCACGGCCATGACGATCCGGTTCTTCCGCTGGGAGTGAGCAGTTCTAGGCTGCAGTCATGACGACCGGAACAACCCCGGACCAGCTCTCCGTGTCGACCTCCGCCCCCTGGGGCGCCGCGCGCATCGCGCTGCTGGCCAACCTTGTCTCTCAAGTACTGATCGTGCTCACCGGCGGTCTGGTTCGGCTCACCGGATCGGGCCTGGGCTGTCCGACCTGGCCGCAGTGCACGCCGGGCTCCTTCACCCCGGTGGCGCACCAGGCCGAGGGCTATCACAAGAACATCGAGTTCGGTAACCGCACCCTGACGTTCCTGCTCACCGCCGCAGCCATCGCGGTGTTGGTGACGGTTGTGCGGGTCAACCGTCAGCAGTGGAAGGCGGCCTCGCTGCCCCTGCTGCTGGTGGTGGCCCAAGCAGTGCTCGGTGGCGTGACGGTGCTGCTCGACCTGTCGCCGTCCATCGTGGCGGCCCACCTGCTGCTGTCGATGGTCTCGATCGCGATCTCGACCTGGCTGTGGTTGAGCCTGCCGCCGCGGGCACCCTTCGCCGAATCGGCCCCACCTGCCGTGGCCCGGCCGCTGGTATCGCTGGCAGCAGCCAGCGGCAGCGCCGTGCTGGTGCTGGGCACCGTGGTCACCGGATCGGGTCCGCACTCCGGGGACGCCGACACCCCAGCTCGCTTCGGCTTCGACCCTCGTCTGGTGAGCATGATCCACTCGGGGTCCGTCTGGATCTTCGTCATCGGGCTGGTGTCGCTGCTCGTGATCCTGCGCCGCGCCGGCGCCACCGGGGCGCTGTACCGCTGGGCACACATCGCCTTCGGCATCGCCGTGGTGCAGGGCGTGGTGGGCTACGTGCAGTACGCCACTGGCCTGCCGTGGGGTGTGGTGGCGGTGCACATGCTGCTCGCCGGTCTGATCGTCATCCCGGTCACCGCGATGGTCGAGACGCTACGCCGATACCCCCGCACTCGCTGACCCCCGGCGACCTCACTGACTCGGTGATCATGCAATCCGTGCACGCTCGTGAAGCTCTTCACGAGCGTGCACGGATTGCATGATCACGAAGAGGCGGGACTCAGGCCCGTGCAGCCCGGTGGATCGGGCCGTGGGTCTCGGCACAGCACGTCGCGGCGGCATCGGCAGCCTCCGCCACGTGGTCACCGAGATGGTCGACCTGCAGCGTGGTGTGCCCGATCTGGTGCTCGGTGCGCAACAGCTCCTCGATCGCCGTCCGGATGCCGTGGCAGTCGCCGTGGTCGGCCACGATCACGTGCGCGCTGAGTGCTGCCTGCCCCGAGGTGATCTGCCACAGATGCAGGTCGTGCACCTCGACCACGGCGGGCAGGCCCACCAACTGGGTCCCGATCGCGTCGACGTCCATGCCCGCCGGTGCCGCTTCGAGCAGGATCCGGCTCGACGCACGTACCAGTCCCGAGCCGGAGGTGACCATCAGCACGACGACGATCAACGACGCGATGGCATCGGCTCGGGTGAACCCTGTGAGCACCATGACCACTCCGGCCGTCAGCGTGGCCAGGAAGGCGAACAAGTCGTTCAGGATGTGCTGGAAGGCACCCTGGACATTGAGGCTGGACCGGTTGGCGCGCGAGATGCAGGCCACGGCCAGCAGATTCACCACAACCCCCACGGCGGCGGTCACCAACACCAGACTGCCGACCACCTGGGGAGGGTTCACCAGCCGCCGAACCGCTTCGACGGCCAACCATGCGCCCAACAGCAGCAGGGTCCAGCCGTTGGCCTGCGCAGACAGGATCTCGGCACGCTTCAACCCGAAGGTGTATCCGCCCTGGGGCGGGCTCTGAGCCAGCCGCATGGCGATCAGCGCGAGCACGAGCGACATCGTGTCGGTGAGCATGTGTGCGGCGTCCGAGAGCAGCGCGAGCGAGTCGGCGATCAACCCGACCACCACTTCGCCGAGCATGAACACCATGATCAGAATCAGGGCGGCGAACAGCCACCGGCGATCGGCATCGGGGCTGATGTCGTGTCCGTGATCGTGCCCGTGCTCCCGGCTGTGCGCGTGGCCGTCAGCGGTCATGGCGACGTCAGAACAGTGTGATCCGCAAGAAGGGGTCCACCGCCACGGCGGTGAAGAGCAGCGTCAGGTAGGTGATCGAGAGATGGAACAGTCGCATCGGTGCGAGCACCACCGTCGCGCCCGCGGCCGATCGCTTCGCCCGCGAGAGCAGTCGATGAGCCTCCAGGAGGAACATCGCCCCGGCGACCACGGCGGTGCCTGCATAGATCAACCCGGTGGCCGGCACCAGCAACAGCGAACAGGCGACCATCGCCCAGGCGTAGATCACCGATTGGCGCGCCACGGTGACCTCGGAGGCGACCACCGGCAGCATCGGCACCCCGGCCGCCGCGTAGTCGTCTCGGAAACGCATCGAGAGCGGCCAGTAGTGCGGCGGCGTCCACAGGAAGATCACACCGAACAGCACCAGTGGCTCCCACGAGATGCTGTCGGTCACGGCAGCCCAGCCGATGAGCACCGGCATGCACCCGGCAGCGCCACCCCACACGATGTTCTGCGATGTCCGCCGCTTGAGCAGCAGGGTGTAGACGAAGACGTAGAACAGGATGGCGCCGAGGGCCAGCATCGCCGACAGCGGGTTCACGGTCACCATGAGCAGCACGATCGACAGCGCGCCGAGCAGCACACTGAAGACCATGGCGTGCCGGGGCGCGATCACCCCGGTGGCCAGGGGCCGGTGGGCGGTCCGGTTCATCACGACGTCGATGTCGCGGTCGAAGTAGCAGTTGAGCGCATTGGCGCTGCCGGCAGCCAGCGTTCCGCCGACCACCGTCATGATCATGGTGAACACCGAGGGCAGGCCACCCGCCGCCAGGATCATCGTGGGCACGGTGGTCACCAGCAGGGTCTCGATGATCCGAGGCTTGGTGAGGGCCACGTAGGCCTTGGCCATGGTCGCGAAGGACGGCCGCGGCCTGGACTCGAGGCGCACCTGGTCCGACGGGATCGCGTGTACGCGGGGATCGACGGTCGTCACGGCGTCCTTTGCTGATCGTTCCGGCGGGGCTGGTGGGACGGACTCACTCTACGCGGCCCCCCGCCGCATCGAGTGCCACGGCTCGCAGTTGCCACGATCGGCGGCGTGGGGACGGCGCCGGAAGGCCGGGACCGGCCGCTGTGGCACGGTGCGTCCGCCACATCTGCGCAGGAGATCGCCGTGGCCTCCGGGGTAGGCTCCGGCCTGGGAGAGCCGGCCGGGGCCGGGCATGAAGACCGATGTCGATCTTCACTGAAGTCGGACCTGACTCGGACCGAGAACACACACCTGCGCACCATCGGCCCGACTGCTACCCCAGAGCCCTCACCCACAGCGACACCACTTCACCGACAGCCGACCCGGTCAGCCAACCGGGCGGCATCTCGAGCCGAGGATTGACGTGACCATCGACCACGAACTCGACCAGCGCCTCGACGGCCGCCCGAGCACCGGCCTGACCTGGGGCGAGCTGGACCGCCGCGCCGTGGACACCGCCCGGCTGCTCGCCGCCGACGCCGTCCAGAAGGCCGGCAGTGGCCATCCGGGCACCGCGATGAGCCTCGCCCCGGTCGCCCACCTGCTCTACCACTACGTGATGCGGCACGACCCGGCCGATCCGCACTGGGCCGGGCGCGACCGGTTCGTCCTGTCCTGTGGGCACTCCAGCCTGACCCAGTACATCCAGCTCTACCTGACCGGCTACGGCCTCGAGCTCGCCGACCTGCAGGCACTGCGCACCTGGGGTTCGCTGACCCCAGCCCACCCCGAGGTGCGCCACACCGCCGGAATCGAGATCACGACCGGCCCGCTCGGGTCGGGACTGGCCAGCGCGGTCGGCATGGCATACGCCACCCGATTCGAGCGCGGCCTGTTCGACCCCGATGCCGCACCGGGCAGCAGCCCGTTCGACCACACCATCTGGGTGCTCGCCTCGGACGGCGACATTCAGGAGGGCGTGTCCAGTGAGGCGTCGTCCCTGGCCGGCCTGCAGCAGCTCGGCAACCTGGTGGTGGTCTACGACCGCAACCGGATCTCGATCGAGGACGACACCCAGGTCGCGCTCGGAGAGGACACCGCCGCCCGCTACGCCGCGTACGGCTGGCACGTGCAGACCGTCGACTGGACCGGCGGCGCCGGCCCGGAGAGCGGCAAGGCCGGGACCTACCGGGAGGACGTCCCGGCGTTGTTCGACGCGTTGCAGGCGGCGAGGGCCGAGACCGGACGCCCCTCGCTCATCGTGCTGGACACCGTGATCGCCTGGCCGGCCCCGAACCTGATGAACACCGGCAAGTCGCACGGTTCTGCCCTGGGCACCGCCGAGATCCAGGCCACCAAGACCCTGCTCGGGTTCGATCCCGAACAGACCTTCCAGGTGGACGACGACGTGCTGGCTCACACTCGCGCCGTCCGCGATCGCGGTGCCGCCGCCCACGCGGCCTGGAGCACCCGGTTCGAGCAGTGGTCGGCGACAGCCGGCCCCGACCGCGTCGCCCTGTTCGAACGGTTGCGCGAGCGCCGCCTGCCCGAGGGCTGGACGGCGGCGCTGCCCACCTTCCCGGCCGGCAAGGACGTCGCCACGCGCAAGGCGTCCGGCGAGGTGCTCAACGCCATCAAGGATGTGCTGCCCGAGCTCTGGGGCGGCTCGGCCGACCTGGCCGAGAGCAACAACACCACGCTCGAGGGCGAGTCCTCGTTCCTTCCGGCCTCGATCAGCACGCAGGCGTGGGGTCAGGGCGACCCGTACGGGCGGGTGCTGCACTTCGGCATCCGCGAGCACGCCATGGGCGCCATCCTCAACGGCATCGCCCTGCACGGCGGCACCCGGGTCTACGGCGGTGCCTTCCTCGTGTTCAGCGACTACATGCGGCCCTCGGTGCGCCTCGCCGCGCTGATGCAGTTGCCGGTGACCTACGTCTGGACCCACGACTCGATCGGCCTCGGCGAGGACGGCCCGACCCATCAACCGGTCGAGCACATCGCCAGCCTGCGCGCGATCCCCGGGCTGGACGTCGTCCGGCCCGCCGACGCCAACGAGACCGCGTGGGCCTGGCGGATGGCGCTGGAGCACGCCGACCGGCCGACGGCGTTGTGCCTGAGCCGGCAGAACCTGCCCACCGTCGACCGCACGAACGGCGAGTTCGCCGACGCCGCCGGGGTGGCCCGCGGCGGATACGTGCTGGCCGAGGCATCCGGCGGCGCCCCGGCCGTGGTGTTGGTGGCCACCGGATCCGAGGTGCAACTCGCCGTTGAGGCGCGCCAGCAGCTCGAGCAGGAGGGCATCGCCACCCGAGTGGTCTCCCTGCCGTGTCGGGAATGGTTCGACGCCCAGGACGCTGGGTACCGCGACCAGGTGTTGCCGCCCGCCGTACGCGCCCGGGTCTCGATCGAGGCCGGGGTGGGCCAGGGCTGGCGCGAGGTCGTCGGTGATGCCGGGCAGATCATCTCGCTGGAGCATTTCGGTGCCTCCGCCGCCCCGGCCCGGTTGTACGCCGAGTTCGGCTTCACCGTCGAGGCGGTCGTGGCGGCTGCCCGGCAGAGCCTGCAATCCGTCGATTCCACGGGAGGGACCCGATGAGTGCGACCAACCCCGCCGTCGCCGCGCTGAGCGCGGCCGGAGTCTCGATCTGGCTGGACGACCTGAGCCGCGAGCTGATGGCTTCGGGTGAACTCGCCCGGTTGGTGGCCGAGGCCGGGGTGGTCGGGGTCACCACCAACCCGACCATCTTCGCCACGGCGCTGGCCAAGGGCGACCGATACACCGACCAGGTGCGCGCGCTGGCGGCCCGGGGCGCGGATGTCGACCAGGCGGTCTTCGAGATCACCACGGACGACGTCCGCTCGGCGTGCGACCTGTTGCGTCCGGTCTACGAGGCGACCGACGGCCGCGACGGCCGGGTCTCGATCGAGGTGGACCCTCGGCAGGCTCGCGACGGGGCGGCCACCATCGCCACGGCCCGTCGGCTGTGGGCCACCGTCGACCGCCCCAACGCCATGATCAAGATCCCCGCCACGATCGAGGGGCTGCCCGCCATCACCGCGGCCCTGGCCGAGGGCATCAGCGTCAATGTCACGTTGATCTTCAGCCTCGACCGGTACCGCGCCGTGATGAATGCCTGGCTCAACGGGCTCGAGGGAGCGCTGCAGGCAGGTCGGGATCTGTCGCGGATCGACTCGGTGGCCTCGTTCTTCGTCTCCCGGGTGGACACCGAGATCGATCACCGGCTCACCGCGCTGGCCACGCCGGAGGCGCTCGCCGCCCGCGGTGAGGCGGCCCTGGCCAATGCCCGGTTGGCCTACCAGGCCTTCGAGGAGGTGACCTCCACGGCACGGTGGCAGACCCTGGCCGCCGAGGGCGCGCGCCCGCAGCGCCCGTTGTGGGCCTCCACGGGGTCAAGGAGCCGAGCTATCCCGACACCCTGTACGTCAGCGAACTCGTGGCACCCGGCACGGTGAACACCATGCCGGGCAAGACCCTCGACGCCGTGCTCGACCACGGCCCCCTCGCCACCGAGGGTGGCGCCGCCCCTGACACCGTGCGCGGCACCTACGACGAGGCGGCCGAGTTGCTCGACCGACTCGCTGCGCTGGGGATCGACTACGCCGAGGTCGTCGACACCCTCGAACACGAGGGAGTGGACAAGTTCGCCAAGAGCTGGGCCGATCTGCTGGCCACCGTCTCGGACGAGCTCGCCCGAGCCGCCGCCCTCGACGAGGGCGAGTCCGGTCAATGAGCCCTGCCGCCATCACCAAGGGGCGCAACCCGCTGCGCGACGAGCGCGACAAGCGGCTGCCGCGGATCGCCGGACCGTGTGGTCTGGTGCTCTTCGGGGTCACCGGCGACCTGGCCCGCAAAAAGCTCATGCCGGCGATCTACGACCTGTCACACCGAGGGTTGTTGCCACCGGGCTTCTCGCTGATCGGGTTCGCCCGTCGCGACTGGGCCGACCAGGACTTCGAGCAGATCGTGCACGACTCGGTGCGCCAGTACGCCCGGACGCCGTTCCGCGAGGCCGTCTGGCGCCAGCTCGCCGAGGGCTGCCGGTTCGTACCGGGCGAGTTCAGCGACGACGCCGCCTTCGACGAGCTGGCCAAGGTGGTGGACGAGCTCGACTCGGCGCGCGGCACCATGGGCAACTGCGCCTTCTACATGTCGATCCCGCCGAAGTTCTTCCCGGTGGTCACCAAACAACTCGCGCGCTCGGGCCTGTCCGAACCGGTCGGCGACCAGTGGCGCCGGGTGGTGATCGAGAAGCCGTTCGGCCACGACCTGGCCTCGGCTCGCGAGTTGAACACGGTGGTCGAGGCGGTGTTCCCGCCCGACGCGGTGTTCCGGATCGACCACTACCTCGGCAAGGAGACGGTGCAGAACCTGTTGGCGATGCGGTTCGCCAACCAGATGTTCGAGCCGATCTGGAATGCCAACTATGTCGACCACGTGCAGATCACCATGGCCGAGGACATCGGCATCGGCGGCCGGGCCGGGTACTACGACGGCATCGGTGCGGCACGTGACGTGATCCAGAACCACCTGCTGCAACTGCTCGCGCTGACGGCGATGGAGGAGCCGGTCTCCTTCGACGCCCAATCCCTGCGGGCCGAGAAGGAGAAGGTGCTCAGCGCCGTCCGGCTGCCACCCGACCTGGCCAAGCACACCGCCCGCGGTCAGTACGCGGCCGGGTGGCAGGGCGGTCAGAAGGTGATCGGCTATCTCGAGGAGGAGGGCATCTCCCCCGCCTCGGCGACCGAGACCTTCGCGGCGATCCGGGTGGACATCGACACCCGCCGCTGGGCGGGGGTGCCGTTCTACCTGCGCACCGGCAAACGACTCGGACGGCGGGTCACCGAGATCGCCGTCGTGTTCAAGCGGGCGCCGCACCTGCCGTTCGAGCACACCGCCACCGAGGAACTCGGCAAGAACGCCATCGTGATCCGGGTGCAGCCCGACGAGGGCGTGACCATCCGGTTCGGCGCCAAGGTGCCGGGCACCCAGATGGAGGTGCGCGACGTCTCGATGGACTTCGGGTACGGCTCGGCCTTCACCGAGGCCTCCCCCGAGGCCTACGAGCGGCTCATCCTCGACGTGCTGCTCGGTGACCCGCCGCTGTTCCCCCGGCACGAGGAGGTCGAGCTGTCCTGGCAGATCCTCGACCCGATCACCCAGTTCTGGGCAGCCAAGGGCACCCCCGAGCCGTACGGCTCGGGTACCTGGGGGCCGCCCTCGGCGGACGCGATGATGGCCCGCGACGGGCGTTCCTGGAGGCGGCCATGATCATCGACCTGCCCGACACGACCACGGCGGCGCTGAACCGCAAACTGGTCGAGCTGCGTGACAGCGGCGGCGCGGTCGCCCTCGGGCGGGTGCTCACGCTGGTCATCGTGACCGACGACGGCGAGACCGAGTCGGCCATCGGCGCGGCCAACGACGCCAGCCGGGAGCATCCCTGCAGGGTGATCACCGTCGTGCGCGGCACCCGACGCGGGGTGAACCGGCTGGACGCTCAGATCCGGGTCGGCGGGGACGCCGGGGCCAGTGAGGTGATCGTGCTGCGGCTCTACGGGCCGCTGGCCGAGCACGGTCACAGCGTGGTGGTGCCGTTGCTGCTGCCCGACGCTCCGACCGTGGCCTGGTGGCCCGGGATCCCGCCCGAGACACCCTCGACCGATCCGATCGGTGCCATGGCCCAGCGCCGGATCACCGACGCCGCGATGGCCGCCAAGCCGGCCAGGGCTCTGGCCCAGCGATCCGCCACCCATCGCCCGGGCGACACCGACCTGGCCTGGAGCCGGATCACGTTGTGGCGCGGCCTGCTCGCGGCCGCCCTGGATCAGCCGCCCTACGAGCCGGTGCGTTCGGCCACCGTGACCTCGGGGGTCGACAGCCCCAGTGGCGACCTGCTCGCGGCCTGGTTGGCGTTCTACCTGAAGTGCCCGGTCAAGCGGATCCGCACCCAGGCCGGCTCGGGGTTGACCGGGGTACACCTGGACCGCGCCTCCGGCCCGATCGATCTGGTGCGCCCCGACGGCCACGTGGCGCACCTGACTCAGCCGGGCCAGCCCGAACGACGCATCGCCCTGGCTCCCCGCGCCGATCGCGACTGCCTGGCCGAGGAGTTGCGCCGGCTCGACCCGGACGACGTCTACGGCGAGGTGATCACCAAGGGTATGGCCCTGCTGGCGGCCAAACCCACCACCAAACCCACCACCAAGCCCACGACCAAACCGGCAGCCGGATCGGCAGCCAAACCGGCGGCCACCAAGAAGCCGGCAGCGGAGGCCACGGCGTGACGGCGCCGACTGTTGTCGTCCATCGGGACAGCGACGTCCTGGCTCACGCCGTGGTGGCGCGGCTGGTGACCCGGCTGGTCGACGTCCAAGCGGCGCGGGGGCACGCGCACCTCGTGCTCACCGGGGGCGGGACCGGCATCTGGTGTCTGGCCTGTCTGCGCAACAGTCCGGCCTGTGACGCGATCGACTGGTCGGCACTCGACGTCTGGTGGGGCGACGAGCGCTTCCTGCCCACCGGGCACCCCGATCGCAACGCCACCCAGGCGCGAGAGGCCTTGCTGGACCACGTGCCGATCCCGGCCGAGCGGATCCACGAGATGCCGGCCTCCGACCACGCGGTGGACGTCGACGATGCGGCTGCCCAGTACGCCCAGACCCTGAAGCAGTACGCCCGCCCGGAGGATCACGCCGAGGTTCCCTCGTTCGATGTCCTGCTGCTCGGCATGGGGCCGGACGGTCACGTGGCCTCGCTGTTCCCCGAGCACCCGGCCCTGTACGCCGGCGTGGACGACGGACTCACCGTGATCGGGGTTCGGGGCAGTCCCAAGCCGCCCCCCGAGCGGGTCTCGCTGACCATGCCGGCGATCCGGGCCGCGCGAGAGGTCTGGCTGGTCGTCGCGGGAGCGGACAAGGCCTCGGCGGCCGCCGCGGCGTTGACCGGGGCCGGTGAGTTGGCCCTTCCCGCAGCCGGTGCCCGAGGCCGGGCCCGCACCCTGTGGCTGATGGATCGCGCCGCCGCACCCCGGATCTGAAACCCCTCGGTGATCAGGTAATCCGTGCACCTCTGCGCCGTTCGGCCGATGGATCGGCCTGGGCAGCGTGCACGGATTACCTGATCACCGAGGGTTGGGTCAGCGAATGATCTTGCGGCTGCGCAGCGACTCCAGGGCTTCGGCCAGGATGGCCTCGCCGTCGGCGTCGCTCCGCCGCTCCTTCACATACGCCAGGTGGGTCTTGTAGGGCTCGTTCTTGGGTGCCGAGGGCGGATTGTTCTGGTCCTGACCGGCCGGGAAGCCGCAGCGCGGGCAGTCCCAGGTCTCCGGCGGCGAGACACCGGCCTCCTCCGAGAAGCTGGGCTGGGTCTCGTGGCCGTTGGCGCACCAGTACGACACCCGGAACCTGGGGGCCGTCTCCCCCCGCTCGGCCTCGCCCATGGGCCCGGCACCGACACGACTCCCCCGGATGGCGTTGCCACTGGCCACCGATGTTCCTCCTCAGGTCGAGAACTTGCCGAACCGCGCGATTACGCGGCGAATCGATCCATCACGCCGAGCAGGATGATGACCACCGTCCACACCAGGGCGATGGCGATGGTGAACCGGTTGAGGTTCCGCTCGGCCACGCCGCTGGAGCCCAGCGACGACGCCGAGCCGCCCCCGAACATGTCGGACAGACCGCCGCCACGACCCTTGTGCAGCAGGATCAACAAGGTCAGCACCAGACTGGTCAGCAGCAGGAGGACCTGCAGCGTGATTCGAGCCGCCGTCATGCGCTCAGCCTAAGCGATGTCCGGGCGTGCTCCCGCCATGGCGCATCGCAGCAGTTGCGAGAGCTCACGCCGTGACGTGGCTGCGGTACCGGGCGATCGAGGCGAACTCCGCGGCGTCCAGGCTCGCGCCACCGACCAGGGCGCCGTCGACGTCCGGCTCGGACATGATCGAGGCGACGTTGCTCGCCTTCACCGACCCGCCGTAGAGCACCCGGACGCCGGCCGCCAGCTCGGCCGAGTAGAGCTCGGCCAGCTTGGTGCGAATGGCGCCGCAGACCTCCTGGGCGTCGGCCGGGGTGGCCACCTCGCCGGTACCGATGGCCCACACCGGCTCGTAGGCGATGACGATGCTGGCCGCCTGGTCGGCGGGCAGACCCTCGAGACCACCGACGACCTGCGCCAGCGTGTGCTCGATGTGCCGGCCCTCCTTGCGGATCTCCAACACCTCGCCCACACACATGATCGGGGTGAGCCCGTGCTTGTAGGCCGCCTTCACCTTGGCGTTCACCACGGCCTCGTCCTCACCGTGGTATTCGCGGCGCTCGCTGTGACCGATCACGGCGTAGGTGCAGCCGAGCTTGGCCAGGAACGCCCCGCTGATCTCACCGGTGTAGGCGCCGGAGTCGTGTGCGGAGATGTCCTGTGCGCCGTACTTCAGGCCGAGCTTGTCGCCGTCGACCAGGGTCTGCACCGAGCGGATGTCGGTGAACGGCGGGATGACCGCCACCTCGACCTGCTCGTAGTCGTGCTTGCCGTCGGAGAGCGTCCAGGCCAGCTTCTGCACCAGGTGGGTGGCCTGCTGGTGGTCCAGGTTCATCTTCCAGTTGCCCGCCATCAGCGGGACGCGCGTGGTCGCCACGAATCAACCTTCCAGGATCGAGATGCCGGGCAGGGTCTTGCCCTCGAGGTATTCCAGCGACGCGCCGCCGCCGGTGGAGATGTGGCCGAAGGCCGAGTCGGCAAAGCCGAGCTTGCGCACCGCGGCAGCCGAGTCGCCACCGCCGACCACGGTGAGACCGCCGTTGGCGGTGACCTCGGTCAGCACCTGGGCCACGGCCTTGGTGCCGGCCGCGTAGGGCTCCATCTCGAACACGCCCATCGGGCCGTTCCAGAACACGGTCTTCGCGTCGGCGATCTTGGTGGTGAACAGGGCAGCCGACTGCGGGCCGATGTCCAGGCCCATCCGGTCGGCGGGGATGGCGTCGACGCCGTACACGTCGTGCTCGGCGTCGGCGGCGAAGGCGGTCGCGGCGACCACGTCGACCGGCAGCACGACCTCGACGCCCTTCTCGGCAGCCGTGGCCAGGTAGCCCCGCACGACGTCGAGCTGGTCGGCCTCGAGCAGGCTGGTGCCGACCTCGTGGCCCTGCGCCTTCAAGAAGGTGAAGAGCATGCCACCACCGATGATCAGCCTGTCGGCCGTGTTCATCAGGTTGGCGATCACGCCGAGCTTGTCGCTCACCTTGGAGCCACCCAGGACGACGACGTAGGGACGCGCCGGGTCGACGGTCAGTCGGCGCAGCACCTGCACCTCGGCGGCCACCAGACCACCCATGGCGTGCGGCAGCCGCTGGGCCACGTCGTAGACGCTGGCCTGCTTGCGGTGCACCACGCCGAAGCCGTCCGAGACATAGACGTCGGCCAGAGCGGCGAGCTGGTCGGCGAACGCGCCGCGCTCGGCCTCGTCCTTGCTGGTCTCACCGGCGTTGAAGCGGATGTTCTCGAGCACGGCGACATGCCCGTCGGCGAGGTCGGCCACCACCTGTTGCGCCGACGGACCCACGGTGTCGGTGGCGAAGGCCACCGGGCTGCCGAGCAACTCGCCCAGCCGCGCGGCCACCGGAGCCAAGGTGAACTTGGGGTCCGGGGCGCCCTTCGGCCGGCCGAGGTGCGCCACCACGATGACCTTTGCACCGGCGTCCGTCAGCGCCTTGATCGTCGGGAGCGAGGCCCGGATGCGGCCGTCGTCCGTGATGGTCGTACCGGTCTGCTTGTCGAGCGGGACGTTCAGGTCGGAGCGGACCAGGACGCGCTTGCCGCGCACGTCACCCAGGTCGTCCAGCGTTGTCATGACTTCGGCTCCCAGTTGCGGCGAGATGTGGCTGCAGGGTGGTGACGTGCTGATGCCAGTCGGGTGGGCGTGCGCCGTGGCGCACGCCCACCCGAGTGTGGCTGTGGTCGTGCGGACGGATCAGGCGCCGACGATCTTGGTCAGGTCGACGAGACGGTTGGAGTAACCCCACTCGTTGTCGTACCAGCCGACGATCTTGGCCTGGTTGCCCTGCACGGTGGTCAGCCCGGCGTCCAGGGTGCAGGAGGCCGGCGAGGTCACGATGTCGCTGGAGACGATCGGGTCCTCGGTGTACTCCAGCACGCCCTTCAGCGCGCCTTCGGCAGCCTTCTTGTATGCCGCGTTGATCTCTTCCTTGGTGGTCTCGCGACCGAGCTCGACGGTGAGGTCGGTGGCCGAACCGGTCGGCACCGGCACGCGCATGGCGTACCCGTCGAGCTTGCCCTTGAGCTCGGGGATCACCAGGGCGATCGCCCGAGCGGCGCCCGTGGTGGTCGGGATCATGTTGGTGGCGGCGGCACGCGCCCGACGCAGGTCCTTGTGCGGGAAGTCGAGGATGACCTGGTCGTTGGTGTACGCGTGGATCGTGGTCATCAGGCCCTTGACGATCCCGAACTCCTCCAGCAGCACCTTGGCCATGGGGGCCAGGCAGTTGGTGGTGCACGAGGCGTTGGAGATGACGTGGTGCTTGGCCGGGTCGTAGTCGCCGTCGTTGATGCCGATGACGAAGGTGGCGTCCTCGTTCTTGGCCGGAGCCGAGATGATGACCTTCTTCGCGCCGGCCTCGATGTGGGCCTTGGCCTTGGTGGCGTCCGTGAAGTGGCCGGTGGACTCGATGACGACGTCCGCGCCCAGCTCCTTCCAGGGCAGCGCACCCGGGTCGCGCTCGGCGAGCGCCTTGAACGACTTGCCGCCCACGGTGATCGACTCGTCGTCGTAGGACACGTCGAGGCCGAGCCGGCCGAGAATGGAGTCGTACTTGAGCAGGTGAGCGAGCGTCTTGTTGTCGGTGAGGTCGTTGACCCCGACCACCTCGATGTCCGCACCCGAGGCGAGCAGAGCTCGGAAGTAGTTGCGGCCGATGCGGCCGAAGCCGTTGATGCCAACCCGAACGGTCACGTCAAGATCCTCCCTGGACGCCGGTGACGGCGTCGCTACGTGTGGTCAGATACGGCAACCCTATGGGTTACCCCTGCGTACGACCCAACCGGGCCCGGCGCTCGCAGGTGCAGGTCGATGGTCCCGAAGGTCCACCCGGCCGGATCGCATCAGAACGTTTTCATACACTGTTCAACCCACGGTCGCGTGACCGACGTCTCGTCGGCCGCGCGTCGTCGTGTTCGTGGGTGAACCGGTCAGGCGTCGAGCATGTCCGGGGTGAGATTGGCCTCCGTGCCCGGCACGCCGAGCTCGCTCGCCCGCTTGTCGGCCATCGCCAAAAGCCGCCGGATGCGGCCCGCGACGGCGTCCTTGGTCATCGGCGGATCAGCCAGCTGGCCCAGCTCCTCGAGGCTGGCCTGCTTGTGTTCGAGCCGCAGGGTGCCGGCGGCCCGCAGATGGTCGGGCACCTCCTCGCCGAGGATCTCCAGTGCCCGCTCTACCCGAGCCCCCGCGGCCACCGCCGCGCGAGCCGAACGCCGCAGATTGGCGTCGTCGAAGTTCGCCAGCCGGTTCGCGGTCGCCCGGACCTCGCGGCGCATCCGCCGCTCTTCCCAGGCCATCACGGCGCCGTGGGCCCCCAGCCGGATCAACATGGCGCCGATGGTGTCGCCGTCGCGGATCACCACTCGGTCGATGCCGCGCACTTCGCGGGCCTTCGACTGCACCCCGAGCCGACGGGCCGCGCCGACCAGCGCCAACGCGGCCTCCGGACCGGGACAGGTCACCTCGAGCGCCGAGGACCGTCCGGGCTCGGTGAGCGACCCATGGGCCAGGAAGGCGCCGCGCCAGGCCGCCTCGGCATCGCAGGTGGCTCCCGAGACCACCTGAGGGGGCAGCCCCCGCACCGGCCTGCCGCGCGAGTCCAGCAGACCGGTCTGGCGGGCCAGGGACTCGCCGTCCCGCACCACGCGGACGACGTACCGGCTGCCCCGGCGCAGTCCCCCGGGAGCCAGCACGATGACGTCGCTGGTGTGGCCGTAGACCTCGGCGATGTCCTTGCGCAAGCGCCGGGCGGCATGCCCGGTGTCCAACTCGGCCTCGATCACGATCCGGCCGCTGACGATGTGCAGCCCACCGGCGAAACGCAGGGTGGCGGACACCTCTGCCTTTCGGCAGCAGGGCTTCGTCACCGGGAGCCGGCTGAGCTCATCCTTCACCAGCGCCGTCAGAGCCATGGCTGACATCCTGCCATCGCCTCCGCTGCCGTACGGCCGGGCTGCTGATCCCAATTGACGATCCTGGGCCTCCACTGTTCGGCCCCCGTTGCGCCCAACGCGCGCTGATCGGGGGGTGGTTCGGGTCATCGGCCGGCCTCGCGGACCACGTCGCCGACCACTCCGGCGAAGGCATCGCGGTAGGCGGCGGCCAGGCGCAGGGCGTCGTGGCGGGCGGTACCGTCGCCCAGCCCGACCTGGCGCATCACCAGCCGGGCGCCGAGCCGGCGCGCGACACGGTCGAGGGCCTCGGCGTCCTCGACAGCCGAGGGGTCGGCCAACACCAGGTCGATGGTCAGCCCCGGCGCATGATCGGCGAGCACTTCGAGGTGAGCTTGGGCACTCAGCCCCCGCGTCTCGGCCTGAGCGCTGAGGTTCATGGTCACGCATCGCCGGGCGGAGGTCTCGTGTAGCGCGACGGCCAGCTCGGGCACCATCAGGTGCGGCAGCACGCTGGTGAACCACGAGCCCGGCCCGAGCACCACCCAGTCGGCGTCACGGACAGCCGCCACGGCCTCCGGACACGCCGGGGGCCGGCGGGGCACCAGGTGGACCTCGGCGACGTCCCCGGCGGTCTTGGCGACGGCCACCTGCCCACGCACGATGCGTACGGCGTCCGGATCGGCCGCGTCCAGACCGCGCACCGAAGCCTCGATCTCGAGCGGGACGGCCGCCATCGGCAACACGCGGCCGCGCGCACCGAGCAACCGGCCCACCCAGTCCAACCCCGCCACGGGATCCTCCAGCCGTTGCCAGAGGGCCACGATCAGGAGATTGCCCAGGGAGTGATTGTCCATCGGGCCGGTGCTGTGGAATCGGTGCTGAAGCACATCACGCCACAGTCGCCCCCACTCGCCGTCCTCACACAGGGCCGACAGCGCCATGCGCAGGTCGCCGGGGGGCAGCACGCCGAACTCGCGGCGCAGCCGTCCGGAGCTGCCGCCGTCGTCGGCCACCGTGACCACCGCCGTGAGCCGATCGGTCAAGTGGCGCAATGCCTGCAGCGAGGCAGCCAGACCATGGCCACCCCCCAGCGCCACGACAGCGCCCGGGCCACTGCGCCCGATCACTCCCGCCCCAGGTCTCGATGGACCGTGGTGGCGCGCACGCCCTCCGCGCCGAGCATTCGCGCCAGCGCCTCGGCCATGGCCACCGATCGGTGCTTCCCCCCGGTGCACCCGACAGCGATGGTCGCGTAGCGCTTGTTCTCGCGAACGTACCCGCCGAGCACCGGCTGCAGGGTCTGGGCGTAGTACTCGAGAAACTCCTTGGCCCCCTCCTGCGAGAGCACGTAGCTGCTCACCGAGGTGTCCAGACCGGTCCGTGGCCGCAGCTCGGGGATCCAGAACGGGTTGGGCAGGAAGCGCACGTCGGCGACATGATCGGCGTCCAGCGGAATGCCGTACTTGAACCCGAACGACATCACGGTCAGCCGTAGCCCTGGGCCGCCGGCGTCACCGAAGGCCTGCGCCACCTTGGCCGACAGCTGGTGCACGTTCAGGTGAGAGGTGTCGATCACGGTGTCGGCCCGGCCCCGCAGCTCGGTGAGCAGCTCACGTTCGCGTTGGATGCCGTCCAGCAGCCGGCCCTCGCCCTGCAACGGGTGGGGGCGGCGCACGGATTCGAACCGGCGCACCAGAGCGCTGTCCTCGGCGTCCAGGAACAGCAACCGGTGGCCGATCCCCCGTTCGGCCAGTTCGGCCAGGGCCTGGTTCAGCGCCGAGAAGAACGACCGGCCCCGGACGTCGACAGCGACCGCCAGGTGGCCCACCTCGGGAGCGGTCTTGCTGACCAGGTCGACCAAGGAGGAGATCAGCGCCGGCGGCAGGTTGTCGACCAGGTACCACCCCAGATCCTCGAGCACCTTGCCCGCGGTCGACCGGCCGGCCCCCGACATCCCGGTGATGACCAGCAGTTCCGCGTTCTCACTCAAGAAGCTCTCCCGTCGCCGCGTCGAATGCCGGCATCGCCGCCGGCTGCTCGGGACCCCTCCCGAGTTCGCTGCCCACCCCGACATCAGTGCCCACCCCGAGCGCCGCCATGACCGATGCTGCCACGCTCGGACCGATTCCCGGCACCGAAGCGATGTCTTGCAGGTCGGCTGCCCGCAACCGCTTCACCGAACCGAAGGCCGTCAGCAGCGCCTTCTTGCGCACCGGGCCGAGACCCGGGACGGCGTCCAGCTCGCTGACGGTCATCGCCTTGCTCCGCCGTTGCCGATGGTGGGTGATGGCGAATCGGTGCGCCTCGTCACGCAGCCGCTGCAGCAGGAACAATCCCTGGCTGCTGCGCGGCAGCACCAGCGGCAGATCCTGTTCCGGCAGCCAGACCTCCTCGAGCCGCTTGGCGAGCCCACACAGCGCCACGTCCCCGATGCCCAGTTCGGTCAGCGCCCGCGCCGCGGCGGCGACCTGTGGCTGGCCCCCGTCGACCACCACGAGGTGAGGTGGATAGGCGAACCGGCGGCGTTCGGCCGGTTCGCCGTCCACGGTGGGCTCCTCGGCCAGACGGGTCTGGTCCTCGAGGTAGCGACGGAACCGACGGGTGATCACCTCATGGATCGAGCTCAGGTCGTCGCTGCCCTCGCGCACCGTGAACCGGCGGTACTCCGAGGTCCGGGGAAGGCCGTCCTCGAAGACCACCATCGAGGCGACCACGTGCTGGCCCTGGATCGTCGAGACGTCATAGCACTCGATCCTCAGCGGCGCCTCGGCGAGCCCCAGGGCTTCTTGAATCTCTTGCAGGGCAACGCTTCTGGTGGTCAGGTCGCCGGCCCGCCGAGTCTTGTGCAACGCCAGCGCGGCGCTCGCGTTGCGCGCCACGGTCTCCATCAGGGCACGCTTGTCCCCGCGCTGTGGCGTCCGGATGTGCGCCCGGCTGCCGCGCAACCGGCTCAGCCAGGCCTCGAGCAAGTCGGCCTGGGCCGGCGCCTCGGGCACCAGGACCTCACGCGGTACCGGGGTGCCACCACCGGCGCCGCCGGCCTCTGCGACGTCACCGGCCTCGCCGTAGACCTGCTGCAGCAGGTGCTCGATCAGGTCGGCCGTGGAGAGATCCTCGACCTTCTCGACCACCCAGCCCCGTTGACCGCGCACCCGGCCGTCCCGCACGTGGAACACCTGCACCGCGGCTTCCAGATCGTCCTCGGCGAGACCGAACACGTCGGCGTCGGTGCCATCGGGCAGCACCACGGCATTGCGTTCCAGGGCGCGGCGCAGCGCTGCGGCATCGTCGCGCAGCCGCGCGGCCCGCTCGAACTCGAGCGATTCGGCGGCGTCGGCCATGTCACGCTCGATGCGGCGCAGGAACCGTTGGGTCTGACCGGACATGAAGTCACAGAAGTCCTGGGCCAGCTGCCGGTGCTCCGCCGCATCCACGGTGCCCACGCACGGCGCCGAGCACTTGCCGATGTAGCCCAGCAGGCACGGGCGGCCCACCTGACCGGCCCGTTTGAAGACCCCGTTGCTGCAGGTCCGCACCGGGAACACCCGCAACAGCAGATCCACCGTCTCGCGGATGGCCCAGGCATGGGCATAGGGCCCGAAGTATCTGGTGCCCTTGCGTTTCGCGCCGCGCATCACCTGGACCCGGGGATAGGTCTCGCCCATGGTCACGGCCAGGTACGGATATGACTTGTCGTCGCGGTACTTGACGTTGAACCGCGGGTCGAACTCCTTGATCCAGGCGTACTCCAACTGCAGCGCCTCGACCTCGGTGGCCACCACGGTCCACTCCACAGAGGCCGCGGTCAGCACCATCGACTGGGTACGTGGGTGCAGCGTGGTGAGGTCGGCGAAGTAGGAGGTCAGCCGCTGGCGCAGGCTCTTGGCCTTGCCGACATAGACCACACGACCGTGTTCGTCCCGAAACCGGTACACCCCTGGCGATTCGGGGATCTCCCCCGGCCGGGGTCGGTAGTTCGCCGGGTTGGCCACGGCGGCGACCCTAGGCCTTGGCGGCGGCCTTGCGGGGCCGAGCTGCTGCCGCCGTCCGCCGTCCACCCGAGGTACCGATCGTCGAACCGGACGAGGACGTCTCCGCCGAGGCGGCGCGCTTGGCCGGTGGCTTCCGGGTCGGCTTTCCCCGGCCCGACAACACCGGGGCGAGGAACCGTCCGGTGTGGCTGGCCTCGACTCGGGCCACCTGCTCGGGGGTACCTTCCGCGACCACCAGGCCGCCGCCCGAGCCACCCTCCGGCCCGAGGTCGACGATCCAGTCCGCGCTCTTGATCACGTCCAGGTTGTGTTCGATGACGATCACCGTGTTGCCTTTGTCCACCAGGCCCTGCAGGACGGCGAGCAACTTGCGGATGTCCTCGAAGTGCAACCCCGTGGTCGGCTCGTCGAGCACGTAGACGGTGCGCCCGGTGGACCGCTTCTGCAACTCGGCGGCGAGCTTGACCCGCTGGGCCTCACCCCCGGACAGCGTGGGTGCCGGCTGCCCCAGCCGGACATAGCCCAGACCGACCTGGGCCAGGGTGGTCATGTGCCGGGAGATCGCCGGCACCGCGGCGAAGAACTCCGCGGCCTCCTCGATCGGCATGTCCAGCACGTCGGCGATGGTCTTGCCCTTGAAGTGCACCTCGAGCGTCTCGCGGTTGTACCGCGCCCCGTGACACACCTCGCAGGGCACGTAGACGTCCGGCAGGAAGTTCATCTCGATCTTGATGGTGCCGTCACCCGAGCAGGCCTCGCACCGGCCACCCTTGACGTTGAACGAGAACCGGCCCGGCTGGTAGCCGCGCACCTTGGCCTCGGTGGTCTGCGCGAACAGCTTGCGGACGTGATCGAACACCCCGGTGTAGGTCGCCGGGTTGGACCGCGGGGTACGACCGATGGGGCTCTGGTCGACGTGCACCACCTTGTCGAGGTGCTCCAGGCCGGTGACGTTCTTGTGGCGGCCGGGCACCTGACGGGCACCGTTCAGCTTGTTGGCCAACACGGTGTAGAGGATGTCGTTGACCAGGGTCGACTTGCCCGACCCACTCACCCCGGTGACCGCGACGAAGCAACCCAGCGGGAAGGAGACGTCGATCCCCGCCAGATTGTGTTCCCGCGCGCCCACCACGGTGACCCGACGGGTCTTGTCGACCGGACGGCGCACCAGGGGCAGGGCGATCTCGCGACGTCCGGACAGGTACTGCCCCGTGAGCGAGTCGGGGTGGGCCAACAACTCGGCCACGGACCCCGAGTGCACCACCTGCCCACCGTGTTCGCCGGCGCCCGGGCCGATGTCGACCGCCCAGTTGCTCGCCCGGATCGTGTCCTCGTCGTGCTCGACGACGATGAGCGTGTTGCCCAGGTCGCGCAGCCGCGTCAGGGTCTCGATCAGCCGGCGGTTGTCGCGCTGGTGCAACCCGATGCTCGGCTCGTCGAGCACGTACAGCACCCCGACCAGGCCGGAGCCGATCTGGGTGGCCAACCGAATCCGTTGCGCCTCGCCACCGGACAGCGTGCCCGCCGCCCGATCGAGGGAGAGATAGTCGAGCCCGACGTCGAGCAGGAACCCCAGCCGGGCGTGGATCTCCTTCAGCACCCGGTCAGCGATCTGCCGCTCGCGCGAGGTGAGGTCGAGCGCACCGAGGAAGTCGGCCGCCCCCCGGATCGGGAGGGCGCACACCTGGGCGATCGAACGGCCCCCGACCAGCACCGCCAGCGACTCCGGCTTGAGCCGGGCGCCCTGGCAGGCCGGACACGGGATCTCGCGCATGTAGCCCTCGTAGCGCTCCCGGCTCCAGTCGGACTCGGTCTCGGAATGGCGACGCTGGACGAAGGAGACCGCGCCCTCGAAACCGGTGGAGTACGAACGCTCCCGACCGAACCGGTTGCGGAACTTCACGTGCACCTTGTGGTTCTGGCCGTGCAGCAGGGCCTGCTTGGCCCGCTGCGGCAGAGCCCGCCACGGGGTGTCCATCGAGAAGCCCAGGTCATCGCCCAGGGCAGCCATCAACCGGGTGAAGTAGTCGGCACTCCCCTGGGTCCACGGAGCGATGGCGCCTTCGGCCAGGGTCAGGTCCTCGTCGGGGACGATCAGCTCGGGGTCGACCTCGAGCTTGGTGCCGATGCCGGTGCACTGAGCGCAGGCGCCGAACGGGTTGTTGAACGAGAAGGTGCGTGGCTCGATCTCGAACGAGCTCAGTTGGTGCTCGTTCGGGCAGGCCATCTTCTCGCTGAACCGGCGCTCCCGGTCAGGGGAACCCTCGGCCTCGTCGACCAGGTCGATGGTCAGGATGCCGCCGGCCAGCCCCAACGCCGTCTCGACCGAATCGGTCAACCGCCGCTTGGCCGAGGACTTGGCCACCAGCCGGTCGATCACCACGTCGATCGAGTGCTTGAGCTTCTTCTCCAACTGCGGCGGCTCGCTCAGCGAGACCACCTCACCGTCGACCCGAGCCCGCGCGAACCCCTTGGTCTGCAACTCGCGGAACAGGTCGGCGTACTCGCCCTTGCGCTCCCGGACGACGGGGGCCAAGACCTGGAACCTGGTGCCCTCGGGCAACTCCAGCAGCCGGTCGACGATCTGCTGCGGGGTCTGCCGCTGGATCGGCTCGCCGCAGGTCGGGCAGTGTGGCCGGCCCGCCCGCGCCCACAACAGGCGCAGGTAGTCGTACACCTCGGTGATCGTGCCCACCGTCGAGCGAGGGTTGCGGTTGGTCGACTTCTGGTCGATCGAGACCGCCGGGGACAGCCCTTCGATGAAGTCGACGTCGGGTTTGTCCATCTGCCCCAGGAACTGCCGGGCATACGCCGACAGTGACTCGACGTACCGCCGCTGGCCCTCGGCGAAGATCGTGTCGAAGGCCAGAGAGGACTTGCCCGACCCGGACAGACCGGTGAACACGATGAGCGCGTCACGCGGCAGGTCGAGCGAGACGTCCTTGAGGTTGTGCTCGCGGGCGCCCCGCACCACCAGTCGATCGGAGGCGCGGCCGGAGAGAGTATCGGTCACGTTCCTCATGCTAGGTGGGCCCACCGACAATCCCCGACTCAGCCCCGAACCAGCCCCGAACCAGCCCCGGCTCAGCCCTCCAGCAGCGTCTGTCCCAGGTAGTGCCCCTCGTCCACCCCTGGTGCGATGGCATACACCGCCGAACCGATGTGGGTGATCCAGGTGTTGAGCAGGTCCTTGCCCGCCAACCGGCGCTGAACCGTGACGAACGCGGCGTCGGCATCGGCCTGGAACGCGGCGAAGAGCAGCCCGACGTCGGGCACCCCCGCGCCGTCCATGCCCTCGTCGTAACTGAACGGACGGCGCAGCATGGTCTCGGCCGCAGTGGCGGCCTTGGCCAGCCTCACGTGCGCCAGCGGTTCGATCACCGGAAAGCCGAAGTCGTCGACGGCGTCCAGATCGGGGACGTCCTCCTCGCGGGTTCCGGTGAGCGGTGCCCCGGTGTCGAGCCGACGGCCCATGATCTGTTCCTTGCCGTCTCGGTCGAAGGCATCCCAGGTCTCGAGATGCATCGCGATCCGGCGCAGCACGAGCACGGTTCCCCCCGAGAACCACCGCGGCCCGGAGGCCCACACCGCCTGGTCGAACGCTGCCGTCCCGGGTGTGGGGTTGACCGAGCCGTCGACCTGGCCCATGAGATTGCGGGCCGTGCCCCGGGCCGTGGCCCCTGGTGAGGCGAACCCGCGCTGGACCCACCGCAGGGTGCCGAACGCCCGCTGGTCCTTGGCGAGCATCCGCACCGTGTGAGCCAGCGTGGTGGGATCGTCGGTGCAGATCTGGGTGACCAGATCGCTCTGACCCCACCGGGGCTGCAGCTTGTCACCGCTGAATGCCGGCAGCTCACGAACACTGGCCGGGCGCTGGGCAGCGGTACCCGTGGCGTCGAAGAACCCGGGCCCGAACCCGACGGTGATGGTGAGCCGAGCGGGCCGGGTGGCCAATTCCGGTTCGGTGTCACCGAGCGCCGGACGCCCCTGGGTGAGCCGCCGGGCATCGTCGGTCAGGACCCGCATCAGCCGGACGACGTCTGCTCGGCTCGTACCGCGTGCCAGATCGAGGCCGAGGAAGGCACCGAAAGCCTGGGGGCGGGTGGCGATCCCTGCCTGATGGACACCGTGGAAGGGCACCACCTCATCGGAGGGGGAGGATTCTGGCGAGGTGACGGAGGTGCTGCTGCTGGGGCGGTGGGTCGAAGCGAGCGCGAGGCCAGCAGCGACGGCGCCCCCGGCGAGGGCTGCCGACGAACCGGTCAGCAGCCCCCGACGGGAGATCTCGGTCATGGCACGAAGTCCCTTACATGCCCGACATGGACGCGCTGGCGGACGGCTTGTAGCTCTCGTTGCCGGCGGAGAACGGCTTGCCCAGGCCTGTCACCTCCACGGTGGAACCGTCGGCCAGCTTCAGCATGACCTTGACCTCGTCACCAGCCTTCACGGCCTTGGTCAGTTTCATGAGCATGATGTGATCCTTGCCCGGCGCCAGGGTGTGGGTGCCACCGGCGGGGATCTCGAAGCCGCCGGCCTTCGGCTGCATCTTCATCTCACCGTCGACCATGACCACTTCGTGGGTCTCGATCATTCCGGCGATGTCGCTGCTGCCCCCCACCACGGTGACAGGGGTGGTGCCGGTGTTCTTCAGGGTGCCGAACATCCCGGTCATGCCGGAGTCGACAGCCTTGACCCACCCGTCGGTGAGCGTCAGGGCGGCGGCTGCGGCGGGGGCGCTGGTCGCCCCGGCGGAGCTGCCGGCAGTGCTCGCGGGTGTGGTCTCCGACGAACTACATCCGGTGAGCAGCCCACCGGAGACGACAAGGGCGAGGGTGAATCCGGCCAGCGCCGGACGACGTGCAGAGATCTTCATGATCGTGTGGTTCTCCTCTGGCGTGACGGACACGCCGATCGGTCCCGACCCGCGCCGTTGGGCGGGTCGGGCGGATGGTTCGGGTCGGATCCGCGTGCGCCCTCGAAGGACGTCGCGGTGTCAGGCGTGGACGCGGCCCAGAACCGGAGGACCTCGAAGACCCGGCCCGCCCTGGACCAGCCCGGCTGCCAGGAGGAGAACACGAGGGCAACTGACCGGCACGGCGGTCGGTGTCGCTGTAGCGGGCGCCCAGCGAACGGCGAACCAACCCAGCCAGCGACGCAACAGCGCGAAAGCGCGTTCACCGCGCCCCGCGATGACGGCGGTCACCGCCGCGGCCGCGGCGTGGCCGAGCACCATCCGGACGACGTGCGGGCCGGTCGGCGTCATCGTCGCCGAGCGGTGCAGCGTCGGCTCGGTGGTCAGCAGGACGACGTGCTGAGCGAGTTGCATCGCCGTCAGAGCAGAGGCGATGACCCACCAGGGCTGACGTCGCGAGCCCAAGGGCAGCACGCCGGCCACAGAGATCAGCACCAGCAGGCCCCAGGAGGAACGGGGGGCGTCACCGAGCAGGGCCGCGAGGGTGAGGCCGGACACCAGGGAATGGGCGGTGGCGGAGAGCACGCAGCCGATCACCGCGATCGCGACCGTTCGCCCAACCCGTACCACGTGCCTCAGGTTACCCCCTGCCCAGCCATAGGCAGCCTGCTCTGTGGCCTGCGAGGCTGAGGACGACCAAGGACAGCACAGAGCGCGGGAGGACTCATGCCGTACACCGGTTCCGTTCAGCCAGGTGGCCCGACCGACGTCCGCGAACTGGACGACGTCGTGATCCGCAAGGCGAGTGTGTCGGAGCAGGACAACAACGCCTACCTGATCACCTGTCGGGTGACCGGGTACCAGATGTTGATCGACGCTGCGGACGATGCACCACGGCTGCTGGCCCTGATCGACGAGGGAGGCGCCCGCGGACGCCGTGGGCTGCAGGTTCTGACCACACACCGCCATTGGGACCACCACCGTGCCCTGTCCGAGGTGGCCCGAACCACCGGAGCATGGACCCTGGCCGGCGTCGAGGATGCGCCCGAGCTGCCGCAAGCCCCGGACCAGGCGCTACGGCACGGGGACACCCTCGGACTGGGCGAGCTGCGGCTCGACGTCATCGCGTTGCGCGGTCACACCCCGGGATCGATTGCGGTGGTACTCCACGCCGCAGATGGCAGCCGCCATGTGTTCACCGGCGACAGCCTCTTTCCCGGGGGACCCGGCAAGACGGACTCGCCCGAGGATTTCCGCAGTCTGATGACCGATCTGGAACGGCGGGTCTTCGACTCGTTGCCGAACGACACCTGGGTCTACCCCGGTCATGGCAACGACACCACCATCGGTGCCGAGCGTGGATCGCTGCCATCGTGGTGGGCCCGCGGCTGGTGAGGTCGATCTGCGCTAGCTCTGGTCGCCGGCCTGGTCTCGCGCCTTCAGGGCCTCGTGCCGACGGCTGTGCGCCAAGCTGGCCACGGTCGTGATTGTCAAGACGGCAACAATCACACTGAGCGAGACCCAGATCGGGATCTCCGGAGCCCACCCGACCGACTGACCGCCGTTGATCCACCCCACCTCATTGAGGTGTAGCGCCTCGAGGACCAGCTTGACCCCGATGAAGCCCAGGACGACGGCGAGCCCGATCGACAGGTACACCAGTCGGTCGAGCAGGCCCCCGAGCAGGAAGTAGAGCTGACGCAGGCCCATCAGGGCGAAGATCGTCGCGGTGTAGACGATGAACGGGTCCTGCGTCAGCCCGAAGATCGCCGGGATCGAGTCGAGAGCGAAGAGCACGTCGGTCGTGGCGATCGCCAGGAACACCAACACCATCGGGGTCAGCGCCTTCGTCCCGCCGAAGGTCACCAGCAGCTTGCGTCCGTCGTAGGTCGGCGCGATCGGCAGCACCCGGCGTGCCTTGCGGATGAGGATGTTCTCCTCGAAGTCGCTCTCCTCGGTCTCGCCCTGTCGGGCCAACTGGATCGCGGTGTAGATCAAGAACGCGCCGAACAGGTAGAACATCCAGCTGAAGCGCTCGATGGCCGCGGCTCCCACGACGATGAATCCGCCACGCAAGACCAGCGACAGGATGATCCCCACCATCAGGACCTCTTGCTGGTGGTGGCGCGGAACCGAGAACCGGCTCATGATCACCACGAACACGAAGAGGTTGTCCACCGACAGGCTGTACTCCGTCAACCAGCCGGCGAGGAACTGACCTGCCTCTTGGGTCCCTGCCACCCCCAGCAGAATCAGGGCGAAGACGAGTGCGAGGCCGACGTAGAAGCCCACCCAGGCCGTGCACTCACGCATCGAGGGAACCCTGGACGACCTCGCCACCAGCACGAGGTCTGCGATCAGGAGCACCGCCAACACGGCAAAAGTCGTGACTTCGAACCAGAGGGACAAGGCAGGAGACCTCCCGAAGCACGGACGTGTCTCACGATGGTAGTCGCCAGTACCGGGCCGACCCAGAATCCGCCCCGCGCTCGACTCGGCTCACCGGCCGGCAGCCCGCATGCCCCGTAGCTCCTTCTTCAGCTCGGAGATCTCGTCGCGCAGGCGAGCTGCGAGCTCGAAATGCAGCTCCGCCGCAGCGGATTTCATCTGGTCGGTGAGTTGCTGGATCAGATCGGCAAGGTCGGTTGCAGGCAGATTGCGCAGATCCGCGGCGTGGGTGCCGGCGCCACGGGCACCGCCGCCCATGCCCGGCACCGGCGCCTTGCCGCGGCTGCGCTGCCGCCCGGCACCGATCAGCTGTTCGGTGTCCTCCTCCTCGCGGGCGATCAGGTCGGTGATGTCGGCGATCCGTTTGCGCAACGGCGCCGGATCGACGCCTCGTTCGAGGTTGTAGGCCACCTGCTTCTCGCGCCGCCGATTGGTCTCGTCGATCGCCTGGGCCATCGAGGGAGTGACCGTGTCGGCGTACATGTGGACCTCGCCCGAGACGTTGCGGGCCGCACGGCCGATGGTCTGGATCAGCGACTTGGCCGACCGCAGAAAGCCCTCCTTGTCGGCATCCAGAATGCTCACCAGCGACACCTCGGGCAGGTCGAGCCCCTCGCGCAACAAGTTGATCCCGACCAGGACGTCGTACTCCCCCTGGCGCAACTCCCGCAGCAGCTCGACCCGGCGCAGCGTGTCGACCTCGGAGTGCAGGTAGCGGACCCGAACCCCCTGGTCGAGCAGGTAGTCGGTCAGGTCTTCGGACATCTTCTTGGTCAGCGTCGTGACCAGCACCCGTTCGTGACGCGCGGCGCGATCGCGGATCTCACCGAGCAGATCGTCGATCTGCCCCCGGGTCGGCTTGACCACCACCTTGGGATCGATCAGCCCGGTCGGGCGAATGATCTGCTCCACCACTCCCCGGCCCTTGGCCAGCTCGTAGTCGCCCGGCGTGGCGGACAGGTAGATCGTCTGGCCGATCCGGTCGAGGAACTCCTCCCACTTCAGCGGTCGGTTGTCCATCGCGCTGGGCAACCGGAAGCCGTGATCGACCAGGGTGCGCTTGCGGGACATGTCGCCCTCGTACATCGCCCCGATCTGCGGCACCGTGACGTGGGACTCGTCGATGACCAGCAGGAAGTCCTCGGGGAAGTAGTCCAGCAAGGTGTTCGGCGCCGTCCCCGGGCCTCGGCCGTCGATGTGCCGCGAGTAGTTCTCGATGCCGGCGCAGGAACCGACCTGGCGCATCATCTCGATGTCGTGATCGGTTCGCAGCCGTAGCCGCTGCGCCTCGAGCAACTTCCCCTGCCGATTCATCTCCTCCAACCGCTCGGCGAGCTCGGCCTCGATGCCGGTCAGGGCGCGTTCCATCCGCTCCGGGCCCGCCACGTAGTGAGTGGCCGGGAAGACGTACATCTCCTGCTCTTCACGGATCACCTCACCGGTCATCGGGTGCAGGGTGTAGATCCGATCGATCTCGTCGCCGAAGAGCTCGATGCGCAGAGCGAGCTCCTCGTAGACCGGGATGATCTCGATGGTGTCGCCCCGGACCCGGAACGTGCCCCGGGTGAAGGCGAGATCGTTGCGCGTGTACTGCATGGTCACGAATCGTCGGAGCAGGTCGTCGCGCTCGACTTCTTGCCCGACCTTCAGCCGGGCCATGCGGTCGACGTACTCCTGCGGGGTGCCGAGGCCGTAGATGCAGGACACCGAGGCGACCACGACGACGTCGCGCCGGGTCAGCAGCGAGTTGGTCGCGGAGTGCCGCAACCGCTCGACCTCCTCGTTGATCGAGGAGTCCTTCTCGATGTAGGTGTCCGTCTGCGGGACGTAGGCCTCGGGCTGGTAGTAGTCGTAGTACGAGACGAAGTACTCGACCGCGTTGTGCGGCAGCAGCTCACGGAACTCATTGGCGAGTTGGGCCGCCAGGGTCTTGTTGGGCGCCAGCACCAGCGTCGGGCGCTGCACCTTCTCGATCAGCCAGGCGGTGGTGGCCGACTTACCGGTACCGGTGGCACCGAGCAGGACCACATCCCGCTCGCCTGCCTCCACCCGGCCGGCGAGTTCGGCGATCGCCTGGGGCTGGTCGCCACCGGGTTCGTACTCGGCGACCACCCGGAACGGGGCGACGGTTCGCTGCAGGTCCGTGACGGGGCGCATGTCTCACACCGTAAGCGCCACCACCGACAACCAACGCGTCGGCCTCAGTCTGCGAGGTGGACCGGCGTGCCCGCCCAGGCGGGGTCGCAGGTCAGGAAGGCCACCGCCGGTGTCGTCTCGGACGTCGGGGCATAGCCTGCCCGCTCGACGGCCGCGGCCAATTCATCGGTGGGCTCCGCGCCGCCTACCTCGAAGCCCGTCCCGAGGACGCTCACCACAGCCCGCTCCCCCACGGACCGTTGCAGTCGTGCCGCCAACCGGGCCCGCACGTGGTCGTCCGGCCGGTGACCGACACCTTCCGCCGGCCGGTGCATGGCCAGGTTCGTCGCGAACGGGGCCAGGCGTCGCCGCCAGGCGGCGTCCACCAGGTCCAGCAGATCGGCACTGCCCCGGGTGTTGTCCAGCCAGATGTCGGCCACCTGACGCCGAGCGTCGTCCGAGACCTGCGCCGCCACCCGTGATCGAGCCTCGGCGGCGGTCATGCCACGGTCGGTGACCAGGCGCCGGATGCGTTCGTCGACGTCTGCGTGAACCACCATCACCAGGTGGTAGTCGGCGGCCATCTGCTTCTCGACGAGCAGCGGCACATCGTGCACCCCGACCGAGTCGCCCGGCACGGCGGCGAACGCTGCCGCCGTGGCGGTGGCGATCCGAGGGTGCGTGATCGCCTCGAGCCGGCGGCGGGCTGCTTCGTCGCTGAACACGATTCGGCCGAGTGCGGCGCGGTCGAGTTCACCGGAGGACGTCACCACCTGCGGCCCGAAGGTCGCCACCACCTCGGCCAGTCCCTCGGTTCCGGGGGCCACCACCGCGCGGGCCATCTGATCTGCGTCCACCACGACGGCGCCCAACTCGGCCAGCCGTGACGCGACGGTCGACTTGCCCGCCCCGATGCCACCGGTCAATCCCACCCTCAGCACGGCACCGAGCGTACGTCGCGGGGGGCGAGGTGACGACGACACGTACGTCCCGCATCACCCTGACGCGAGCCCTGCCCTGGGGATTCGAGAGGTCAGTACGCCCCGCGCCGGGCCAGAACTGCCACCACGGTCCGGGCGATGATCGACAGGTCGAGCCCGAGCGACCAGTTCTCGACGTAGCCGAGATCGAGCCGCACCGATTCCTCCCAGGTCAGATCCGAGCGCCCCGAGACCTGCCACAACCCGGTGATGCCCGGCTTGACCAACAACCTGCGGTGCACGTCCTTCTCGTAGGCGGCCACCTCGCGGGCCAACGGCGGGCGAGGCCCGACCACCGACATGGTGCGGCAGAGCACGTCGAACAGCTGAGGCAACTCGTCCAGGGAGTACTTGCGCAGGAACGCCCCGACCCGGGTCACCCGCGGGTCGTCCTTCATCTTGAACAGCGGCCCACCGCCGTGCTCGTTGAGGTGGGTGAGCTGAGCGAGTCGCTCCTCGGCGTCCACGTACATGCTGCGGAACTTGGTCATCTTGAACGGCCGGGAGTCCTTGCCCACCCGTTCCTGGCGGAAGAACACCGGCCCGCGCGAGTCGATCCTCACCGCGATCGCCACAGCGATCATCACCGGAGCGAGCAGCACCAGGGCAACACTGGCGAGGATCATGTCGAGGCCGCCCTTGGCCACCCGCCGCAGGCCGGTGAACTCCGGCTCGTCGACCGACAGCAGGGGGACGCCCCCGATGGTCTGCAGGTGCATCCGTGGCACCGCGACCTCGGTCAGTCGCGGGGCGACGAACAACTGGATGCCACTGCCCTCGAGGTCCCAGGAGAGGCGCCGCAGGTCGTCCTCGCCGATCTCCGACCAGGCGGTGATCAAGATGGCGTGGGCATGGTGGCGCCGGACGATGGCCTGGGCCTCGTCGGGGGTACCCGCCACCGGCACGCCGGCCACGGTCTCCCCCTTGGCACTGCGTAGGCAGGCGGCCACCACTTCGACCCCGCCGTCAGGTTGGCGGCTCAGCCGCGTGATCAGTTCGTCGACCGACCGTTCCAGACCCACCACCACCACGCGGTGGGTGCACCGGCCTCGCCGGCGCAAGGCGTAGAGCACCTGGCGAGCCACCGTGTGCGCGAGCTGCGTGGCCACCGCCGCCAGCGTCGAGCCGGCCAGCACCAACCCTCGCACCTCGGCCCGGGTCGCGTAGGCGATCGTGCTGCCGAGGGCCAGGACGATCAAGCTGGACGCCGCGAGGCGCTGGAACTCCTGGTTGCCGACGCCGATGAAGCGGTGCTCGTACGTGCGGGCGAGAACCGCCACCGCCGGGACCAGGGCACCGAACGGGAAGGCCCACCAGACGGACTCGCCGTCCCCGACCAGGGCGATGCCGGCCAAGCAGGCCAGCACGGCCAGCACCAGGTCCGCCCCGACCACCACCAGCGTGTACGGCCGTAACCAGGCCGCCGACACCCGTTGACGCGCCACCCACTGCGAGGGATCGCGCCGCGAATCCGCCGGCGCGCCCGCCAGCTCGAACTGTCGCCGGGCCTCGCTGTCGGCCTCGCGGTCCCGAACGGACTGCATCTTGGCGGCCAACGCCCCGTCCCGCGAACTCATGGGGTCCTGGGACACCCGGGGGGCGGGTGCCGAGGGGGCCGCAGCGGTCTTCCCGGGCGGCTTGAAGGCTCCGTCCTGGCTCATGACTCCTCTTCGCCCCAAACGCCGACCGACCGTCGACCTGTGAATCGGTCGACGGTCGGTGCGGCTTGAGACGATTCGAGCCCGGTGTGCGCGGCCCGAGGTGAATCAGTACCCGCCGGTGAGCTTCTCGCGCAGAGCAGCCAGGGCCTCGTCGGAGGCCAGGGTTCCCTCGGCGACGGGAGCCTGCGAGCTGTAGGTCGACGGAGCCTCGCCGGTCTCGGTGCGAGCCTCGGCATCGGCCTTGGCGGCGTCGTCCATCTGCTTGCGGTGCGCCTCCCAGCGTGCGTGGGCCTCGGCGTACTGCCGCTCCCACTCCTCACGCTGCGACTCGAAGCCGGGCATCCACTCCTGGGTCTCGGAGTCGAAGCCCTCGGGGTACTTGTAGTTGCCGGCCTCGTCGTACTCCGCCGCCATGCCGTACATCGACGGATCGAACTCCGCGGTGTCGCCGGTGGCTCCCTCGTTGGCCTGCTTGAGCGACAGCGAGATCCGGCGCCGCTCCAGGTCGATGTCGATCACCTTGACGAAGATCGCATCGCCGACCTGCACGACCTGCTCGGGGATCTCCACGTGACGCTCGGCCAGCTCGGAGATGTGCACCAGGCCCTCGATGCCCTCGTCCACTCGGACGAACGCGCCGAACGGAACCAGCTTGGTGACCTTGCCCGGCACGACCTGACCGATCGCGTGGGTCCGGGCGAACTGCTGCCACGGGTCTTCCTGGGTGGCCTTGAGCGACAGCGAGACGCGCTCGCGGTCCATGTCGACGTCCAGCACCTCGACGGTGACCTCCTGGCCGACCTCGACGACCTCACCCGGGTGGTCGATGTGCTTCCAGGACAGCTCCGAGACGTGCACCAGACCGTCGACCCCACCGAGGTCGACGAAGGCGCCGAAGTTGACGATCGAGCTGACCACACCGGAGCGGACCTGGCCCTTCTGCAGCGTCTGCAGGAAGGTCTGGCGCACCTCGGACTGGGTCTGCTCCAGCCACGCACGACGGGACAGCACCACGTTGTTGCGGTTCTTGTCCAGCTCGATGATCTTGGCCTCGATCTGCTTGCCCACGTACGGCTGCAGATCGCGGACCCGACGCATCTCGACCAGCGACGCCGGCAGGAAGCCGCGCAGGCCGATGTCGAGGATCAGGCCACCCTTGACCACCTCGATGACGGTGCCGGTGACGATGCCGTCCTCTTCCTTGATCCGCTCGATCGTGCCCCAGGCGCGCTCGTACTGCGCACGCTTCTTGGACAGGATGAGCCGGCCCTCCTTGTCCTCCTTCTGGAGAACCAGGGCCTCGATCTCGTCGCCGACGCTGACGACCTCACCGGGGTCGACGTCGTGCTTGATGGACAGCTCACGCGAGGGGATGACGCCCTCGGTCTTGTAGCCGATGTCCAACAGGACCTCGTCGCGGTCCACCTTGACGATCGTGCCGGCAACGATGTCGCCGTCATTGAAGTACTTGATCGTCTCGTCGATGGCGGCGAGGAAGTCCTCCGCGGTGCCGATGTCGTTGATGGCGACCTGCGGGGTGCCCTTGGGGGCGGAGATGCCGGCCGTAGCGGCGGCTGCAGAGTCCAGGGTGGGGCTCATCGTCGGGCTGGTGGTCATGAAGTAGGGGCTCCGATGCGGACAGGTGTCGAGTGCGGACAAGGAGAACTGGGATGGTGGAACAGACGGTGCAAGGCGTGCGATCGGATCGCGGCTCCGATCGCTTTCGGATCAAGGCCAGTCTCGGTCCGCGCACACGCTGTGCGCCATGGTTACCGTACCCTTCGGCCGGATCACAGGTCAAAGCACGCCAGGGGGTGGATTTAAACCATTATGTCCGGCAATCGTGACGGCCTTCCGGAGGCAGGCTATGCCCCTGCGGGCGCCGAGGAGAGCGTGCTGGCGAATCGGGCGTGGTGGGACGACGAGGCGAGCGAGTATCTCGCCGACCACGGTGCCTTCCTGGGTGCGGATCGCTTCGTCTGGGGACCCGAGGGACTGACCGAGGACGAGGCCCAGTTGCTGGGGCCGATCGGTGACCTGATCGGACGACGCGTGCTCGAGATCGGCTGTGGCGCGGCCCAGTGTTCCCGGTGGCTCGCCACGCGCGGCGTTCAGGCGGTCGGCATCGACCTGTCGATCGGGATGCTGAACCAGACCGGGCCGGTGGCGCCGGGCGACACCGCCGACCTGGACGACGCCGCAGACCCGGACGGCGCCTCGCGCACACCGGGTCTGGTGCAGGCCGACGCCCGCCGCCTGCCGTTCGCCGACGCCACCTTCGATCACGCCTTCAGTGCCTATGGAGCCGTCCCGTTCGTGGCCGACCCCGAACAGATCATGAGTGAGGTGGCGCGGGTGCTGCGTCCGGGCGGTCGCTGGGTGTTCTCGGTGACCCACCCGATGCGATGGGCCTTCCCGGATGACCCCTCCGAGCGGGGTCTGACCGCGGTGCGCTCGTATTTCGACACCCGCCCCTACATCGAGCGAGATGCCGCCGGTCGGCTGAGCTACGCCGAGCACCACCGCACCCTGGGTGAGCGCATCCGCGACATCGTCCGGGCCGGGCTCGAGCTGGTCGACCTGATCGAGCCGAGGTGGCCCGCGGGGCACGACCGGATCTGGGGCGGGTGGAGCCCGCTGCGGGGTCGACTCCTTCCCGGAACCGCGATCTTCGTCGCCCGTAAGCCCACGTGAGGCGACCGGGCGGCCGGCACCCCGGCCGACCTCCGGATGACAGCCGATCAGTGGCCGGCTTCGTGCCAGGAGCGTCCGATGCCCACCGACACCTCGAGCGGGACGGACAGCTCGGCGGCCCCGGCCATCGAGGCCCGTACCAGCTCCTCGACGACCTCGCGCTCACCGGGTGCCACCTCGAGCACGAGCTCGTCGTGCACCTGCAACAGCAACCGGCTGCGCAGACCCGCCTGGGTCAGACCGCGGTCGAGGGCGAGCATGGCGATCTTGATGATGTCGGCGGCGCTGCCCTGGATCGGGGCGTTCAGCGCCATCCGTTCGGCCATCTCGCGGCGCTGCCGGTTGTCGCTGGTCAGGTCGGGCAGGTAACGGCGCCGGCCGAGGATGGTCTCGGTGTACCCGGTGCGCCGCGCCTGGGCGACGATGCCCTGAAGGTAGTCGCGCACTCCCCCGAAGCGATCGAAGTAGTCCTCCATCAGCGTCTTGGCCTCGTCCACCGGGATGTTGAGCTGACGGGACAGGCCGAACGCGCTCAGGCCGTACGCCAAGCCGTAGGCCATGGCCTTGATCTTCGAGCGCATCGCCGGAGTCACCCCGTCCGTCGGGACGCCGAAGACTCGGGATGCCACGAAGTTGTGCAGGTCCTCCCCCGACCGGAACGCCTCGATCAAGCCCGCATCAGCACACAGGTGCGCCATGATCCGCATCTCGATCTGGGAGTAGTCCGCCGTGAGCAGACAGTCGTACCCCGGCCCGACGATGAAGGTCTCGCGGATCCGCCGTCCCTCGTCGGTACGGATCGGGATGTTCTGCAGGTTGGGATCCGTGCTCGACAGTCGGCCGGTCGCGGCGATGGTCTGCTGATACGTGGTGTGGATGCGGCCGTCGTCCGAGACCGACCGCAGCAAACCCTCGACGGTGACCCGCAGTTTGGAGGCGTCCCGATGGCGCAACAGGTGCAGCAGGAACGGGTGCTCGGTCTTGACGTAGAGCTCGGCGAGCGCCTCGGCGTCCGTGGTGTAGCCGGTCTTGGTGCGCTTGGTCTTGGGCATGCCGAGCTGGTCGAACAGCACGGTCTGCAACTGCTTGGGTGATCCGAGGTTGATCTCGGAGTCGATCACGGCGAACGCCTCGGTGGCCGCCGCCGCCACGGCCTCGGCGAAGTAGCTCTCCAAGGCCTGCAGGGCGTCGGTGTCGATCGCGATGCCGGCGTGTTCCATGCGGCCGAGCACCCGGACCAGCGGGAGCTCGACGTCCGACAACAACCCGGCCCCGCCGCGGTCGGCCAGCTCGACGTCCAGCGCCGCGGCCAGTTCCAGGACGGCGCGCGCCCGGACCATCGCAGCCTCGGACGCCGCACCGTCCGCCTCGCCGGCGGTGACCGCGTCGACGTCCAGGGTCAGTTGCACCTCGTCGGGCACGGCGGTCGTCCCGGCGGTCTCGACCCGCAGCTCACGCCCGAGGTGGCGCAGACTGAGGTCGGCCAGGTCGAAGCTGCGCTGATCGGGACGACACAGGTAGGCGGCCAGGGCGGTGTCGCACACCACGCCGTCCACCGCGAGACCACGAGCCTCGAGGGCGGTGACCGGACCCTTGGCGTCGTGGAACACCTTGTGACGAGCCGGATCGGCGAGCCACCCGGCCACGGCCTCGGTGGCCTGCTGATCGGCGTCCACCAGATCGATGAAGCCGGCAGCGCCATCGGCGCTGGCCAGCGCCAGCCCTCGGGCGTCGCCGGTGCCCCGGCCCCACTGGCCGACCACGTGCACCCCGGTGCGGCTGCCGGCCGGTGCGTGCTCGGCGAGCCAGAGCGCGGTCTGCTCCCCGGTCAACCGGGACTGGTCGAGCGCGAAACCGCCCTCGGCCTCGGGCTCGGGTGCCGCCAGGTAGTCGAACAACCGGTCGCGCAGCACCCGGAACTCCAGACCGTCGAAGACCCGGTGTACCTCTTCGCGGTCCCAGGAGCGCCAGTGCAGGTCCTCGATGCCCAGCGGCAGGTCGAGGTCGTCGACGAGGCGGTTGAGCCGCCGGTTGGTGAGCACCTGCGCCAGATGCTCACGCAGCGTGCCGCCCACCTTGCCCTTGATCTCGTCGACGTGGGCCACGATGCCGTCCAGGTCGCCGTACAGATTGATCCACTTGGCGGCGGTCTTGGCGCCCACGCCCGGCACGCCGGGCAGGTTGTCGCTGCTCTCGCCGACCAGGGCAGCCATGTCGGAGTAGCTCTGCGGCCCCACGCCGTAGCGCTCCTGGGTGACGGCCGGCGTCATCCGGATCAGCTCACTCACCCCACGTACCGGGTAGAGCAGGGTCACGCTGTCGCTGATCAGCTGGATCGCGTCGCGGTCACCCGTCGAGATGACCACCTCGAGCCCCGCTGCACTGGCCTGCCGAGTGAGGGTGGCGATGACGTCGTCCGCCTCGTAGCCCTCTTTCTCGAGGACCGGCACCCGCAGCGCGGCGAGCACCTCCTTGATCAACGCCACCTGGCCGGAGAACTCCTGCGGCGAGCTGGAACGGTTCGCCTTGTAGTCGGGGTAGACCTCGCTGCGGAATGTCTGCCGCGAGATGTCGAAGGCCACCGCGACGTAGTCCGGCGCCTCGTCGCGCAGCACGTTGATCAACATGGAGGTGAAGCCGTACACCGCGTTGGTGCTCTGGCCGGTGCTGGTGGAGAAGTTCTCGACCGGCAGGGCGAAGAACGCCCGATAGGCCATGGAGTGCCCGTCGACCAACAGCAGTCGAGCCGGCCGGGCGGCGTCCGGGGCGGCGCGCTTCGACGTCGAGCGCGGCGAGGTGGAGGAGGCAGGGGTGCGCGTCGCGGTGGGGCTCACGGATGCCACCCTAGGGGCCATGTCCGACAGTGCGAACCTGGCCGATCAGTTCAACGCCTCCTCGCCCGGCACCCTGGCCGAGCGCATGGGAATCGTCTTCACCGAGGTCACCACCGACCGCGTGGTGGCCACCATGCCGGTGGCCGGGAACACCCAGCCCTACGGGCTGCTGCACGGCGGTGCCTCGTGCGTGCTGGCCGAGACGGTCGGGTCGGTGGCCGCGGTGGTGCACGGCCTGCCGAACGGCCGCATCGCGGCCGGCATCGACATCAACGCCACCCATCACCGCGCCGTCCGATCGGGCACGGTCACCGGGGTGGCGACACCGCTCTCGCTCGGCTCGTCCCTGGCCAGCTACCAGGTCGAGATCACCGACGAGTCCGGACGACGCACCTGTACCGCCCGGATCACCTGCATCCTGCGCGAACGCCCCCCCGGCGACCCCACCTGACCCCCCCAACCCGCGCCCGAACCGCACCCCCAAACCTGCTCATGCTCCGCAGGTGCCCGCCCATGCTCCGCAGGTGACGCGGATGGCGGGCACCTGCGGAGCATCGACGCGTCACCTGCGGAGCATGAGCGGGTTCTTGTGCGGACTCCGGGTGGCAGGGGGTGGGTCAGCCGCCGAGGTAGGCGCGGGTGACCTCGTCGTCCTCGGCCAGGCGGCGCGCTGCGCCCTCCAGCTTCAGCGATCCCGATTCGAGCACGTACGCGTAGTCGGCAATGCCCAACGCCGCCAACGCGTTCTGCTCCACCAACAAGATGGTCACGCCCTGGTCGCGGATCGTCTGGATGGTGTCGAAGATCAGGTCCACCAGCACCGGGGCCAGACCCATCGACGGCTCGTCCAGCAGCAGCAGCTTCGGCCGACCCATCATCGCCCGGGCGACGGCCAGCATCTGCTGCTCGCCGCCGGACAGGGTCCCGGCCTTCTGCGCGATCCGCTCCTGCAACCGGGGGAAGAGCTCGAGGACCCGCTCACGATCGGCGGCGATCTCCTCCTTGTCGTTGCGCAGGAACGCCCCCATGTCGAGGTTCTCGTCCACGGTCATCTTCGGGAAGATGCGTCGACCCTCGGGTGAGTGGCAGATGCCGGCCTCGACGATGGCGTGACCGGACATCGACGTCGCGGCCATGCCGTTGAAGGTGATGCTGCCCTGGCGCGGCTTGAGCAGGCCCGAGATGGTGCGCAACGTCGTCGACTTGCCGGCGCCGTTCGAGCCGATCAAGGTCACGATCTCACCCTGGCGAACCTCGACGCTGACGCCCTTCACCGCGGCGATGGCGCCGTAGTAGACGTGCAGGTCGTCGATCTTCAACAGGACGTCGCCGGTCCCCCGGGTGTCTCCGGCGGCCGGAGTGCTGCTCTGCGCGCTCACTTGTCGCTCCTGTAGCCCTCGGTGCCGGTCTTGCCCAGGTAGGCCTCCACCACGCGCTGGTCGTTCTTGATCTCGTCCGGCGTGCCTTCGGCGATCTTCTTGCCCTGATCGAGCACCGTGACCCGCTCGCTGACCTTCATGACCACGCTCATGTCGTGTTCGATCAGCAGCACCGACAGGTCCATCTCGTCGCGCACCCGGTACACGAACTCGACGAATCGGGCCGACTCCTGCGGGTTCATGCCTGCGGTGGGCTCGTCGAGCAGCAGGATCTTGGGCTTGAGCGCGAGCGCACGAGCCACTTCGAGCCGCCGCTGGTCGCCAT
This sequence comes from Kineosporiaceae bacterium, assembly GCA_016713225.1. Classification (NCBI taxonomy): domain Bacteria; kingdom Bacillati; phylum Actinomycetota; class Actinomycetes; order Kineosporiales; family Kineosporiaceae; species Kineosporiaceae bacterium. The sequence continues at coordinate 650,501 of JADJPO010000003.1, read as the reverse complement.
AGGACAGGTTGCGCGCGTACTCGTCCGCCACCTTGGGGATGCCGACGAAGGCGAGCAGTTCACGAGCCCGGTCGCGTCCCTCCCGCTCCTCACGACGCTGGCGTGGCGTCTTGAGCACGGTGCCGACGATGCCCGACTTCATGTGCGAGTGCATCGCCACCATGACGTTCTCCTCGGCCGTCATCAGGTTGAACAGCCGAATGTTCTGGAACGTGCGGGCCAGCCCCAAGTGGGCCACCTGGTGGGTCGGCAGACCGGTGACGTCCTTGTCGCCCAGGTGAACCCGGCCGGACGTCGGGTGGTACAGACCCGTGAGGATGTTGAAGAACGTCGTCTTACCGGCCCCGTTGGGCCCGATCAGACTCACCACGGATCCGTGCGGGATGGTGAAGGTGACGTTGTCCACCGCCACCAGGCCACCGAACCGGATCGTGATGTCGTCGGCCCGCAGATCGAGGGCGGACGACAGTGTGCGCTCGACAGGTTGTGCGGTCATGACTGGCCACCCTCCATGTCGGCCCCGACGGCTTCGAGTTCACCGCGTTCGGGCTCGGCGAGAACCTGTTTGGTGCGGGTCTCGGGGATCAGTCCTTCACGACGGAACAGCATCATGAGCACGAGGATCAGGCCGAACAACAAGAACTGGTAGTTCTTGAAGTTGACGTTGGTGCCGGCCGCCTCGTTGAACGTGTCGCCGAACTTCTCGAGCCCCGTGGAGTTGATCCACGCCAGCGCCAGCGCACCGACGGTGACCCCCCAGACGTTGCCCATGCCACCCAGCACCACCATCGCGAGCAGGATGATCGAGATCGCGAAGTCGAACCGGCTGGCATAGATGCCGTTGACGTAGGTCGCGAAGGCGACCCCACCGATCCCGCCGGCGAAGGCACCGACGGCATAGGCGGCCAGCTTGGTGCGCATCAGCGGCACACCCATCATGGACGCCGCCAGCTCGTCCTCGCGGATCGCCAGCCAGGCGCGGCCGAGCCGCCCCTCACGGATCCGCAGCGACAGGAACACGATCGCCGCCGCCAGCAGGCAGTAGACCAGGAACTTGAACGGCAGGTCCTCGGCGCGCAGCCCCAACTGATCCGGTACGCCGGGGATGTAGCTGAACGGCCAGGTCGGGATGGTGTCGATCGGGGTGATGCCCTTGTCTCCGTTGGACAGGTTGAAGTTGCCCCCGGAGCCCAGTCGCTCACCGTTGCGGAAGATCTGCGGGATGATCTCGCCGAACCCGAGGGTGACCAGCGCCAGGTAGTCGCTCTTCAGCCGCAGCGTCGGAGCTCCGATGAGGACGCCGAAGAATGCGCAGATCAGGCCGGCGATCGGTAACACCAACCAGAAGTTCAGGTGGATGCCCCGGTCGAGCCCCTCGATCGCGGGCGGGTGCCCGAGGAAGTTCACCTTCAGCCCGGCCCAGCTCTTGTCGTTCATCATCTCCGAGGCGAACGGCGACATGAACCAGCCCGCCACATACCCGCCGATGGCCCAGAACGCCACATAGCCCAGGTCGAGCAGACCGGCATAGCCGACCACGATGTTGAGGCCGAGGGCGAAGATCACCCAGAGCACCATCTCGCTGGCAGCCGAGACCGACAGCCACTTGCGGAAGAAGGTGGCCGTCTCACCCCCGACCGCCGGAAGGATCTTCCAGTAGAGCAGGAAGAGCACGATGACCGCCACGGTGAGCCCGAGCGCCCACCGCAGGTTGGAGCGGCGAGCGTGCGCCGCAGCGTCCTTGACCGAGACCGTCGGCCCGGCAGGAGAGGGAGTGGTAGCGGTCGCCATGATCACACCTTCTCCGTGGTCGGCTTACCGAGGATGCCTTCGGGCTTGAACACCATCACCATGATCAGAATCGCGAACACGACGGTCTGTGACCAGGCGTTGCCCAACAGGAAGGCCTCGTTCAGTTGCTGGATGAAGCCGATGACGAAACCGCCGAGGACGGCGCCGTTGAGATTGCCGATGCCGCCGAGCACCGCCGCGGTGAACGCGATCAACCCGAGCTGGAAGCCCAGGTCGTACCGCGTGGTACCGATCGACTCGAGCCAGAGCATGCCGGCAGCACCGGCCAGCGCGCCGCCGAGGGCGAAGGTGAAGGCGATGGTCCGGTCGACGTCCACGCCCATCAGCCGGGCGGCGTCCTGGTCCTGCGCGGTGGCCCGCATGGCCTTGCCCTGCCGGGTCTTGTTGACCAGGAAGGTCATCGCCAGCAGCAGGGGGATGGTGATCGCCAGCACGACGATCCCGGACCACTCGACCTTGGCCCCGCCCAGGCTGAATCCGCGGTCACCCAGGATGGTCTTCCAGTTGCGCTGGCCCGACCCGTTCATCTGGATGCCGACGGACTGGTAGATGAAGCTCAGACCGACGGCGGTGATCAGCGGGGCGAGCTTGGGAGCACGTCGCAACCGGCGATAGGCCACGCGTTCGGCAAGGGTGTTCACGCCCGCCGCCGCGGCCATGGCCACCAACATGGCGCCGATCATGAGCAGGAAGGCCGTCACACTGGGATCGACCTTCGAGAACCACGAGACCATGATCAGACCACTCATGACCGTGGTGAGCATGAACAGGTCACCATGCGAGAAGTTGATCAGCTCGATGATGCCGTACACCATCGTGTACCCCAGGGCGACCAGCGCGTAGAGCGCGCCGAACTTCAACCCCCGGAACACGACGGTCAGGAAATCAGCTGGTTCGGTGAAGCCCTTGTACAGGACCCACACCCCGGCCCCCGCCAGCAACACGTACGACAGGACCCGGATCATGAGTGCCCGGGTCTCTGCTGACGTGCGCGTAGAGGTAGCCGAGGCCGTGGCCGTCGCTTGACTCATGCGCTGTGGCCCTTCGCTCGATGGACGCAGCCGACATTCTGGCTGGCGGAACAGTACTCACTAACAGGGCTGGGCGGGGAGCATTCGCTCCCCGCCCAGCCCCATCGATCACCGATCAGGAGACCGGCTGTGCCTGGACGAACGCTTCCTTGCCTGCCTTGAGCTGCAGCACGGAGATGTCCTTGGCCGAGGTGTCACCCGTGGCCGGGTCGATCTTGATCTCCTTGCCGATGGCGGCCTTGTCGGCGGGAATCGTGATGCCCTCGCCGCTGAAGACCGCGTCGTTGACGCCCTTGCGGGTGCCGTCGGACTTCTCGATCGCGGCCAGGATGACCTGCACCGCCGCCACGCCGTACAGCGCGTAGCTGGTGGCCGGCTCGGCACCGTACTTGGCCTTGTAGTCGTCGAGCAGCTTCTTCGCCGCACCACCGTTGGCCAACAGCTGGTCGGTGGGCAGACCACCGAAGGTCAGGTAGAGACCCTCACCCTGGGCCAGCTTCTGCAGCTCCGGGTAGCCGGTGAAGCCGTCGGGCGCCATCATCTTGACGGCGGTGTTGTCGCCGAGGACCGAGACCTTGTCCTTGACCAGCTGGCCACCGTTGTTGTCGTAGATGCCGGCCAAGTAGATCAGGTCGGGCGCCGCCGCCTTGATCTTGGTGAACAGCGAGGCGTAGCTGGTCTGCTTGGCGTCCCACGGCTCATTGCCGAGCACGGTGATGCCCTGCTTCTTGGCCTCGTCCTCGAAGGCCTTGCCGACACCCTGACCGTACGTCTGGTTGTCGTTGAGGATGTAGACCTTCGTGGTGCTCAGCTTCTGCTTGGCGAACTGAGCAGCCGCAGAACCCTGGTAGTCGTCGGTGGTGATGACGCGGGCGTAGTTGCGCTTGCCGGCCGGGAAGTACTTCTCCGGCTCTCCGGCGTCCCACTTCTTGGTCAGACCGGGGTTGGTGTTGGCGTGCGACACCATCAGCATCGGACCGTTCGGGTCCGCGTTGAGCACCGGCACCTCGATCTTGGCGCAGCCGGAGTTGTACGTCCCCATGACCGCGACCTCGTCGGCGTTGGCCACGTGGTCGGCCGCGTTCTTGGCGCACGTCGCGTCGTCCCAGGCACCCTTGGCCGCCGTCGAGTCGTCGTACGTCTTGAACTCGACGTCGTACTTGCCGGCCTTGTTGCCCACCTGCTCGAGATAGAGCCGGATGGCGTTGTTGGTCGAGTCGGAGGCGTCCTTCGAAGCGCCCTGCAGCGGCAGGTCGCTCGAGATGATCAGCTTCTTGCCACCACCTCCGCTGCTGCTGCCGGTGGAGTCGCCGCCTCCGCAGGCCGCGAGAGCCATCGATGCCAGCGCGACACCAGCGATGGCCCGAATGGACTTTTTCATGTGCATACCTCTCCCCATGAGCCCGGTCCTGGGCTGCCGTTGGATCGGGAAACTACCACCCGCTTCGGCAGCGCAGGCCGCAAGCGCGTCACCTCGAGGTCAAGGCTCGACAACGATTTCGCGGGGTCACGGCGCGACGACCGGCACATTCGCCGGGTCTGCCCGCCGGTGTTCCGGCGTCCTGCCGTGCCACAGCACGACAGGACGCCGGACATGCCCCGTTGCGACCCGGTTACGACCGATCAGCCGACCGGCTGGGCCTTCAGGAAGGTCTCCTTGCCACCGGTGAGGGTGAGGATGGAGATGTCCTGCGAGGTGAGGTCACCCGACTTGGTGTCGATCTTGACCTCCTTGCCGGTGAGCGACTTGTCGGCGGGGATGGTGACCCCGTCGCCGGTGAACACCGCGTCGGTGACACCCTTGCGGGTACCGTCCGACTTCTCGATCCCGGCCAGGATCACCTGGGTCGCCGTCACGCCGTACAGCGCGAAACTCGACGTGAGCTCCTTGCCGTACTTCGCCTTGTAGGCGTCGAGCAGCTTGGCTGCCTCGCCGCCGGCGGCCTTGAGCTGGTCGACGGTCAGACCGGTGAAGCTGAGGAAGAGTCCCTCGGCCTGCGCCAGACCCTGCAGCTCCGGGTACCCGGTGAAGCCGTCCGGTGCCATCATCGGCACGGCCTTCTGGTCGCCCATGACCGAGACCTTGTCCTTGACCAGCTGGCCACCGTTGTTGTCGTAGATGCCCGCCAGGTAGATGGCGCCCGGGTTCATCGCCTTGATCTTGGTGAACAGCGAGGCGTAGCTGGTCTGCTTGGCGTCCCACGGCTCGTTGCCGAGCACCTTGATGCCCACCTTGCCGGCACCTTCGACCAGGGACGTCGCCACGCCCTGACCGTAGGTCTGGTTGTCGTTGAGCACATAGATGCTCTTGATGCCCTTCTCCGCCAGGAAGGCAGCCGCCGCCTCACCCTGGTAGTCGTCGGTGGTGATGACGCGGGCGTAGTTGCGCTTGCCGGTCGGGAAGTACTTCTCCGGCTCTCCGGCGTCCCACTTCTTGGTCAGACCGGGGTTGGTGTTGGCGTGCGACACCATCAGCATCGGACCGCTCGGGTCCGCGTTGAGCACCGGCGCGATGATCTTGGCGCAACCGGAGTTGTACGTCCCCATGACGGCGACCTCGTCGGCGTTGGCCACGTGGTCGGCCGCGTTCTTGGCGCACGTCGCGTCGTCCCAGGCACCCTTGGCCGCCGTCGAGTCGTCGTAGCTCTTGAGCTCGACGGTGTACTTGCCGGCCTTGTTGCCGATCTGCTCCAGATAGAGCTTGATCGCGTTGTTGGTCGAGTCGGAGGCGTCCTTGGACGCACCCTGCAACGGCAGGTCCGTGGCGATGATCAGCTTCTTGCCGCCGTCGCCACTGCTGCTCTCGGAACCCCCGCCGCAGGCGGTCAGGGCCAGTGCCGCCATCAGCACCACCGCAACCGCGGGCCTCGGATTGACCATTGATGCCTACCTTCACACTCGCCGGGTCAGTGGTCGCCCGGATCGGCGGAAGGTATCACCTCGATGTTTCCGCCGAGGACGAGCGCGGACTATCCGCCGTCAGGTCGCGCCTGGCGGACCGCGGCCGATCCCTCCGCCGGGGTCGTCGAGGCGAGAATCGCACTCGCGACCTCACGCATGGTGAGGCGCTTGTCCATTGAGGTCTTCTGGATCCACCGGAAGGACTCGGGTTCGCTCATGGCGAACTTGGTCTGCAACAGACCTTTTGCCCGATCGATGAGCTTGCGGGTCTCGAATCGCTCGGTGAGGTCGGCGACCTCGGACTCGAGCGCGGTGATCTCCTGATGGCGGCTCAAGGCGATCTCCAGCGCCGGGATCAGATCGGTGGCATTGAACGGCTTGACCACGTAGGCCATCGCGCCGGCGTCCCGCGCCCGCTCGACGAGCTCACGCTGCGAGAAGGCGGTCAACATGACCACCGGGGCCACCCGTGCCCCCACGATCCGTTCTGCCGCCGAGATGCCGTCCAGCACGGGCATCTTGACGTCCATCACCACGACGTCGGGACGCAGCTCCTCGGCGAGGCGCACGGCCTCCTCGCCGTCCCCGGCCTGGCCCACCACCTCGAAACCGGCCTCGGCCAGCATCTCGACGATGTCGAGACGGATCAGGGCCTCGTCCTCGGCGACCACGACCCGGCGCGCGGCCGGTGTCGTGGCCAGCGGCGCCGCCGCCTCGGCGGCAGGGGAGGTCGGGTCGGTCGGGTCGATCGCATCGGCTACCACGGCATCAGCCTAATGAGTCGGAGACGGGCTCGGGAGTCGCTAGAGTCTGCGTGAACGAGTTCGTTGCCGGGTTGGTGGAATTGGCAGACACAGCGCACTCAAAATGCGCCGCCGAAAGGTGTGCGGGTTCGAGTCCCGCACCCGGCACTCTCACGCTCACTCAGCGGTACTCCTGGCGGTAGGCCGGGGACATCCCCCGCACCGCATCGCCCATGCGGTGCAATCGCATCGCGTTCAGCGAACCGGGGATCCCGGGCGGTGAACCGGCCACGATGACGACCAGGTCGCCCACCTGACACCGTCCGGTCTCGAGCAACAACTCGTCGACCTGGGCGACCATCTCGTCGGTGTTCTCCACCACGGCCGTCAGGAAGGTCTCCACACCCCAGGTCAGGGTCAGCTGGGAACGCACGGCCGGGTCGGGGGTGAACACGGTCAGGGGGATCGGCGAGCGCAGCCGGGCCATCCGCCGAGCGGAGTCGCCCGACGTGGTGAAGGCCACCAGGTGCCGGACGTCGAGCAACTCACCGACCGCTGCCGCCGCGAACGTGATGGCACCACCCTTGGTGGTCGGCCGCGTTCCCAGGGCCGGGATCTGGTCCAGGCCCTGGTCCTCGGTGGTCTCGATGATCCGGGCCATGGTGCGCACGGCCTCCAGCGGGTAGCGGCCCACGCTGGTCTCGCCGCTGAGCATGATGGCGTCTGCGCCGTCCAGGACGGCGTTGGCGCAGTCCGACGCCTCGGCCCGGGTCGGGCGGGGCAGGGTGATCATCGAATCCAGTACCTGGGTGGCGACGATGACCGGCTTGGCGGCCCGCCGGGCGAGCGACACGGCGCGCTTCTGCACCATCGGCACCTGCTCCAGCGGCAGTTCGACCCCGAGGTCGCCGCGGGCGACCATGATGCCGTCGAAGGCCTGGACGATCTCCTCGAGGTTGTCCACGGCCTGCGGCTTCTCGATCTTGGCGATCACCGGCACCCGGTAGCCGACCTCGTCCATGATCTTGTGCACATCGGCGGCGTCGGCTGCCGACCGCACGAACGACAGCGCCACCATGTCGACCCCGAGCCGCAGCCCGAAGCGCAGGTCGTCGGCGTCCTTCTCCGACAGCGCGGGCACGCTCACGGCGACCCCGGGCAGGTTGAGGCCCTTGTGGTTGCTGACCGCTCCGCCCACCTCGACCCGGGTGATCACCTCGGTCTCGGTCACCGTGGTGACACTCAACGCCACCTTGCCGTCGTCCACCAGGATCAGGTGGCCGGGGCGACAGTCACCGGGCAAACCCTTGTAGGTGGTCGAGGCCCGCTCGGCGGTGCCGGGGATGTCCTCGACGGTGATGACGAACCGGTCGCCCTCGCCGAGCGTCACCGGACCGTCGGGGAACTCCCCCAGCCGGATCTTCGGACCCTGCAGGTCCACCAGCACGCCGACGGCCTTGTGGACGGCGTCGCTGGCGGCCCGGACCTCCTCGTAGCACAGCCGATGCTCGTCGTAGGAGCCGTGGCTGAAGTTGAGTCGGGCAACGTCCATCCCGGCGCGGACGAGATCCTCGACCCGCCCTGCGACGGCCGGACCCAGAGTGCAGACGATCTTGGCTCGACGCATGGCCGATGTGATCCCTCGATGCAGTGGACGACGGCCGACGGCCGGTCACGGTGGACGGTCTGAGCGACGGTCGAAGCGACAGTCAGATGGTGAGCTGGCGCGCCGATGGCGAGATGGGCGCAGGCAGCACGGTACTCCCCGTGAGCCACCGGTCGACCGCGGCCGCACACGCGCGTCCCTCGGCGATCGCCCAGACGATCAGCGACTGGCCCCGGCCCGCGTCCCCGGCCACGAAGACGCCGGACACCGAGGAGGCATAGCTCTCGTCCCGCACGATGTTCCCCCGCCCATCCAGTGCCAGGTCGGCCTGCTGCACCAGTTGATCGACCAGACCGTCACGCTGCGGCCCCAGGAAGCCCATGGCCAGGGTCACCAACTGGGCGGGGAGCTCACGCTCGGTGCCCGGCACCGGGTTGAACGCCCCCCCGGAGAACTCCACCTCCACCAACTGCAACGCCCGCACCCGGCCGTCCTCGTCGCCGAGGAACGCCTGGGTCTGCACGGCATAGACCCGGTCGCCACCCTCTTCGTGCGCACTGCTGACCCGGTAGGTCATCGGGTAGGTCGGCCACGGCTGGCTCTCGGGGCGATCCTCCGGCGGGCGCGGCAGGATCTCGAGCTGGGTCACCGAGCGCGCCCCCTGACGCAACGCGGTGCCCAGGCAGTCGGCCCCGGTGTCACCGCCACCGATGACCACGACGTCCAGGCCCTCGGCACTGATCACCGGCTGGCCCTCCAGCGGCTCCTCGCCCAACGCGGCGCGGTTCGCCGGCGGCAGGTACTGCATCGCCTGCACCACGCCGTCCAGTTCGCGGCCCGGCACGGGTAGGTCACGCCAATCGGTGGCACCGATCGCCAGCACCACCGCGTCGTAGCGATCGCGCAGTGCCTTGGCCGAGACGTCCCGACCGACGTCGACCCCGGGCCGCAACCGGGTGCCCTCGGCCTCCATCTGGGCCAGCCGCCGGTCGAGGTGGCGCTTCTCCATCTTGAACTCGGGGATGCCGTACCGCAGCAGGCCGCCGATCTTGTCGGCGCGTTCGTACACGGCCACCGTGTGACCGGCGCGGGTCAGCTGCTGAGCCGCCGCCAGTCCCGCCGGACCCGAGCCCACCACGGCAACCGTCTTGCCGGACAACCGCTCCGGGGGCTTCGGGACGACCCAACCGGCCTCGAAGGCGGCATCGATGATCGAGACCTCGACCTGCTTGATGGTCACCGCGGGCTGGTTGATGCCCAGTACGCAGGCGGTCTCACACGGAGCCGGGCAGAGCCGGCCGGTGAACTCGGGGAAGTTGTTGGTCGCGTGCAACCGCTCGACGGCGGCCTGCAGGTCGCCACGCCAAGTCAGGTCGTTCCACTCCGGGATCAGGTTCCCCAGCGGACATCCGTTGTGACAGAACGGGATCCCACAGTCCATGCACCGCCCGGCCTGCCGCTTCAGCACCGCCGGCTCGCCGGGCTCGTAGACCTCGTTCCAGTCGAGCAGGCGCACCGGCACCGGACGACGCGCCGGCAGCTCCCGCTCGCGGGAGTCGAGAAAGCCCTTGGGGTCAGCCATGCGACGCCTCCATGATCCGCTTCCAGACGATGTCGCCGTCCAGGTCCAGTCCCTCGAGTTCGGCCACGCGGCGCACCTCGAGCACCCGCGCATAGTCCCGTGGCATGACCGTCGAGAAGCGCTCTCGTCCGGCGGGCCACTCGGCGAGCAGCCGCTTGGCCACCGCCGACCCGGTCTCGTGGTGGTGCCGCTCGAGCAACACGTGAACCTGCTCGGCCTCCTCGTCGGTCAGCGGGCGCACCGACACCAGCTCGGAGTTCACCCGTTGCGTGCGCAGATCGAGCACGAACGCCACCCCGCCGGACATGCCGGCGGCGAAGTTGCGGCCGGTGCGGCCCAGGATCAGCGCCACCCCGCCGGTCATGTACTCGCAGCCGTGGTCACCCACCCCCTCGACCACCGCGGTGGCGCCGGAGTTGCGCACGCAGAATCGCTCCCCCACCTGACCCCGCACGAACAGCTCGCCGCCGGTGGCGCCGTAGGCGATCACGTTGCCGGCGATGATGTTCTGCTCGGCCGGGAAGGGTGCCGCCCGGTCGGGCCGCACCACGATGCGCCCGCCCGACAGGCCCTTGGCCAGGTAGTCGTTCGCGTCGCCGAACAGACGCAGCGTGATTCCTCGGGGCAGGAAGGCGCCGAAGGACTGGCCGGCCGAGCCCGTCATGGTGATGTCGATGGTGTCGTCCGGTAGGCCGTCGACGCCGTACCGCAGGGTCACCTCGTGCCCGAGCATGGTGCCCACGGTGCGGTTGACGTTGCGCACCGGCACCTCGAAGGCCACCGGCTGGGCGTTCTCCAGGGCATCGGTGGCCAGCGCGATCAAGCTGTGGTCCAGCGCCTTGGCCAGGCCGTGGTCCTGCTCGCTCACGCAGCGCCGGGCCATCTGCGCGAAGGCCTCCGGCGGCTCCACCTGCGCCAGGATCGGGGTGAGGTCGAGTCCGGCCGCCTTCCAGTGACCCACCGCCTCGGCGGTGTCGAGCAGGTCGCTGCGCCCGATTGCCTCGTCCAGGCTGCGCAGACCGAGCGCAGCCAGGTAGGCGCGCACTTCCTCGGCGATGTACTCGAAGAACGTGACGACGAACTCGGGCTTGCCGGTGAAACGCTTGCGCAACTCGGGGTTCTGGGTTGCCACGCCGACCGGGCAGGTGTCGAGATGACACACCCGCATCATCACGCAGCCCGAGACCACCAGCGGGGCGGTGGCGAAGCCGTATTCCTCGGCGCCCAACAGCGCCGCGATGACGACGTCACGGCCGGTCTTGAGCTGACCGTCGGTCTGCACCACGATCCGGTCACGCAACCCGTTGAGCACCAACGTCTGTTGGGTCTCGGCCAGGCCGAGCTCCCACGGACCACCGGCGTGCTTGAGCGAGGTGAGCGGGCTGGCCCCGGTACCACCGTCGTGCCCCGAGATCAGGACGACGTCCGCGTGGGCCTTGCTCACACCGGCGGCGACGGTGCCCACACCGACCTCGGCCACGAGCTTGACGTGGACCCGGGCCGAGGGGTTGGCGTTCTTCAGGTCGTGGATCAGTTGGGCCAGATCCTCGATGGAGTAGATGTCGTGGTGCGGCGGCGGCGAGATCAGGCCCACCCCGGCCGTGGAATGCCGGGTGCGGGCCACCCACGGGTACACCTTGTGAGCCGGAAGCTGCCCACCTTCACCGGGTTTGGCGCCCTGGGCCATCTTGATCTGCAGGTCGTCGGCGTGGGTCAGGTACATGCTCGTGACACCGAAGCGGCCCGAGGCCACCTGCTTGATCGAGCTACGCCGCTGCGGGTCGAGCAGCCGGTCGACGTCCTCGCCACCCTCACCGGTGTTCGACTTCGCCCCCAGGGCGTTCATCGCGATCGCCAAGGTCTCGTGGGCCTCACGCGAGATGGAGCCGTACGACATCGCGCCGGTCGAGAACCGCCTGACGATCGAGGCGACCGACTCGACCTCGTCCAGGGGCACCGGCGGCAAGGCGCCCTCCCGCAGTCGGAACAGCCCGCGCAGGGTCATCAGCCGCTGCGACTGCTCGTCGACCCGCGCGGTGTACTGCTGAAAGACGTCGAAGCGGCGCTCGCGCGTGGCGTGCTGTAACCGGAAGACGGTGTCGGGATCGAACAGGTGCGGCTCGCCCTCGCGGCGCCACTGGTACTCGCCCCCGGTCTCGAGCCGGCGGTGCGGTGCCCGGATGCCGTCGCGGGGGTAGGCCCGAGCGTGACGGCGAGCGACCTCCTCGGCCAACACGTCCAGGTCGATGCCGCCCAGTCGCGAGGTGGTGCCCGGGAAGTACGTCTCGACCAGCTCGCGGCCCAGACCGATCGCCTCGAAGACCTGGGCGCCGGCGTAGGAGGACACCGTCGAGATGCCCATCTTGCTCATCACCTTGAGCACGCCCTTGCCCAGAGCCTTGATCAGGTTCTTGACGGCCTTCTCGGGCGCGATCCCGGTGATCACGCCGGACCGGACCAGGTTCTCCACCGTCTCCATCGCCAGGTAGGGGTTCACGGCGGCGGCGCCGAAACCGATCATCAGCGCCACGTGGTGCACCTCGCGCACGTCGCCGGCCTCGACGATCAATCCGATGCGGGTGCGGGTCTTCTCGTTGATCGTGTGGTGGTGCACCGCGCTGGTCAGCAACAGCGACGGGATCGGGGCCAGGTCGGCGGTGGCGTCCCGGTCGGACAGGACGACGAAGCGGGCGCCGCCCGCGATCGCCGCCGAGACCTCGGTGTAGATCTCCTCGAGTCGCTGGCGCAGGCCCTCGCCACCCCGGGCCACGGGGTAGAGCCCCTTGATGGTGGCCGTGGCATAGCCGGGCAGGTCGCCGTCCTGGTTGATGTGGACGATCTTGGCCAACTCATCGTTGTCGATCACCGGGAAGTCGAGCACCAGCTGGCGGCAGTGCGCGGGTGTCGCCGCGAGCGGGTTGCGCTCCGGGCCGATCGAGGTGCTCAGCGCGGTGACCAGTTCTTCACGGATAGCGTCCAACGGCGGGTTGGTGACCTGCGCGAACAGCTGGCTGAAGTAGTCGAACAGCAACCGCGGGCGCTGAGAGAGCACCGCGATCGGGGTATCGGTACCCATTGATCCGATCGGCTCGAGTCCGGTGCGGGCCATCGGGGTCAGCAGGATGCGCAGTTCCTCCTCGGTGTACCCGAACGCCTCCTGGCGACGGGTGACCGAGGCGGGGGTGTGCACCACGTGCTCACGCTCGGGCAGGTCGTGCAGGAAGATCCGCCCGGCGTGCAGCCACTCGTCGTACGGGTACTGCCCGGCGAGCTCGCTCTTGATCTCCTCGTCGTCCACGATCCGACCGTGGTCGGTGTCGACCAGGAACATCCGGCCCGGCTGCAGCCGGCCCTTGCGGACGACGCGGGCCGGGTCGACGTCCAGCACGCCGACCTCGCTGGCCAGCACCACCAGGCCGTCCTCGGTGACCCAGTAGCGGGCCGGCCGCAGGCCGTTGCGGTCGAGCACGGCACCGATCACGGTGCCGTCGGTGAACGCGACACAGGCGGGGCCGTCCCAGGCCTCCATGAACATCGAGTGGAACTCGTAGAAGGCCCGACGGGCCGGGTCCATCTCCTCGTGCTTCTCCCACGCCTCCGGGATCATCATGAGCACCGAGTGCGGCAGGCTGCGCCCACCCAGGTGCAGCAGCTCGAGCACCTCGTCGAAGCTCGCCGAGTCGCTCGCCCCGTCGGTACAGATCGGGTAGAGGCGCTTCAGGTCCCCGGGGATGACGTCGCTGGCGAGCATGCTCTCGCGGGCGTGCATCCAGTTGCGGTTGCCCTTGACCGTGTTGATCTCACCGTTGTGCGCCATCAAGCGGAACGGGTGGGACAGCGGCCACGACGGGAAGGTGTTGGTCGAGAACCGCGAGTGCACGATGGCCAGCTCGGTGGCGAACCGACGATCCGACAGGTCCGGGAAGAACGGCTCGAGCTGACCGGTGGTCAACATGCCCTTGTAGATCAGCGTGCGGGCGGACAGCGAGGGGAAGTACACCTCGACCTCGTGCTCGACCCGCTTGCGCAGGCAGAAGGCCATGCGCTCGAGGGCCATGCCGACCACGCGGCCGCGAGCCGAGGTGACGAACAAGTGCTTGAACCGGGGCTGGCACGCCCGGGCGGTGTCGCCGACCAGACCCTGGGTGATCGGGACGTCGCGCCACCCCAGCACCGCGAGGCCCTCCTCGGCGGCGATCCGTTCGATGGCCGCGACGGCGTCACTGCAGCGCTGGTCGTCGTCCGGCAGGAAGGCGAGGCCGACCGCGTAGCCGCCCGGGTCGGGCAGCGGGAAGTCGACCACCTCGCGCAGGAACGCGTCCGGGATCTGGGTGAGGATGCCTGCGCCGTCGCCGGTGTCGACCTCGGCGCCGACCGCGCCCCGGTGGTCGAGGTTGCGCAGCGCCGTCAGGGCGTGCTCGACGATGTCGTGACCGCCCTCGCCGCGCATCGTGGCCACGAACGCCACGCCGCAGGCATCGTGCTCGTGCTCACCGTCGTAGAGGCCCACGGGGGCAGGCCGGGTGGTGAACAGGGGCGCAGACGTGGGCATGCACATCACCTCGTCGTCCAGGTGCGCTGAGCGCAGCTCGAACGTGCGCAAAAAGCGCACAGGGGAAACTGGGGACGCCGATGGCCCGCGGGTTCTGTCACTCTAACTGGTGGAGGCCCGCTCGACCATGCTCTCTCGGCCCGGTCGCTGACGTGCGGAGATGACGATGTAGGTCACAGCGCCGACGAACACCACGATCGAGGTCCAGACGTTCAGGCGCAGGCCCAGCACGTGGGTCGCAGGATCGGTGCGGAGCATCTCGATCCAGAATCGTCCGGCGGTGTAGAGCGCGACGTACCAGGCGAACAACCGGCCGTGGCCGATCTGCCACCTGCGGTCCATCCAGAGCAGCACCAGGCATACCCCGACGTTCCAGAGCAGCTCGTAGAGGAACGCGGGGTGATACAGACCCGGTAGCAGCCTGGCGTGGCCCTGCGCATCGAGCAGCGCCTGCCCGGCCGCCTGGTCCCACTCGTGGATCTGCAACCCCCACGGCAGCGTGGTCGACGAGCCGTAGAGCTCGTTGTTGAACCAGTTGCCCAGTCGCCCGATCCCCTGCGCCAGCACGATCCCCGGAGCGATCGCGTCCCCCACCATCGGCAACGGCACCTTGTGGCGCCGGGCGCCGATCCACCCGCCCACCCCGCCGAGCACGACCGCGCCCCAGATACCGAGGCCGCCCTCCCAGATGCGCAGCGCCTTGGCCGGGTCGCCATCCGGGCCGAAATAGGCCGACCAGCTGGTGATCACGTGATAGATCCGCCCGCCGATCACCCCGAACGGCACCATCCACACCGCGAGGTCCATGATCAGGCCGGGCTGCCCACCACGGGCCTGCCAGCGCCGCTCCCCCAGCCAGATGGCCGCGACGATGCCCAGCAGGATGCAGAACGCGTACGCCCGGATCGGGAAGACGCCGAGGTACCACACCCCTTGCTCGGGGCTGGGGATCGAGAACAGTCTCACACCGGGCTCACACGGGGCTACCGGCACAGGCGGCCGACAAGGCTCGCGCCAGGTCGCGCACGGCCTCGATCCCGACGGCCGGGGACGGCGCCTCGGCCAGTGCCCTCACGAACGCCGACCCCACGATCACGCCGTCGGCGTACTCGGCCACCTCGCCGGCCTGGGCGGGGGTGGAGACCCCCAGCCCGACACACACCCGCTCGGCTCCCGCCGTGCGGGTGCGCTCCACCAGGCCGCGGGCACCGGACGAGACCGACTTGACGCCGGTGACCCCCATCAGGGACGCCGCGTAGACCCAGCCGCGGCAGGCCGCCGCCGTCGAGGCGAGCCGAGCCGGGGTGGACGACGGGGCCACCAGGAACACCCGCTCCAGACCGTGGGCATCGCTGGCGGCGATCCAGTCCGCGCCCTCGTCCGGGATCAGGTCGGGGGTGATCAACCCGGCGCCCCCGGCCGCCGCCAGGTCCTTGGCGAAGGCGTCGACGCCGTAGCGGTCGACGAGGTTCCAGTAGGTCATCACCAGGGCGGTGGCTCCCCCGGCCGACAGCTCCTCGACCGCGCGCAGCACGTCGGCGGTTCGGGTGCCCCCGCGCAGCGCGGCGTCCACCGCGTGCTGGATCACCGGGCCGTCCATCAGCGGATCCGAGTACGGCATGCCGAGTTCCAGGACGTCGGCGCCCCCCTCGACGGCGGCACGCGCCGCCGCGATCGAGGTCGGCACGTCGGGGAACCCGATCGGTAGGTAGGCGATCAGGGCGGCTCGCCCGGTGGCCTTCGCCGCGTCGATGGCGGCGGCGCTGGACCGCGCGACGGCCGCGCTCACGGCGTCACCAGTCCGAAGTAGCGGGCGGCGGTCTCGACGTCCTTGTCGCCGCGGCCGGACAGGTTGACCAGCACCACGCCGTCCGGGCCGAGCTCACGCCCGGCGGTGATCGCCCCGGCCAGCGCGTGAGCACTCTCGATCGCCGGGATGATCCCCTCCGTGCGACAGAGCAGCTGGAACGCCGCCATCGCCTCGGCGTCGGTCACCGGCAGGTAGGTGGCGCGGCCGGTCTCGGCCAGCCAGGCATGCTCCGGGCCGACCCCGGGGTAGTCGAGCCCGGCCGAGATCGAGTGGCTCTCGATGGTCTGACCGTCGTCGTCCTGCAGGATGAAGGTGCGGCTGCCGTGCAGCACCCCGGCGGTGCCGCCGGTGATGGACGCCGCGTGCCGACCGGTCGCGACGCCGTCCCCACCGGCCTCGAGGCCCACCAGCCGGACGCCGGGGTCGTCGAGGAAGGCGTGGAAGATGCCGATGGCGTTCGATCCGCCGCCGACGCAAGCCGTCACGACATCGGGCAACCGGCCGATCAGGTCGAGCACCTGGGCCCGGGCCTCGTCACCGATCACCTTGTGGAAGTCGCGCACCATGCTCGGGAACGGGTGTGGACCCGCCACCGTGCCGATCAGGTAGTGGGTCTGCTCGACGTTGGTCACCCAGTCGCGCATCGCCTCGTTCATGGCGTCCTTGAGGGTGCGCGAGCCCGCGGTGACCGGTACGACCGTGGCGCCGAGCAGGTTCATCCGGGCGACGTTCAGGGCCTGGCGCCGGGTGTCCTCCTCGCCCATGTAGACCACGCACTCCAGGTCGAGCAGGGCCGCGGCGGTCGCGGTGGCCACCCCGTGCTGACCGGCGCCGGTCTCGGCGATCACCCGGGTCTTGCCCATGCGTTGGGTCAGCAAGGCCTGACCCAGCACGTTGTTGATCTTGTGGGACCCGGTGTGGTTCAGGTCTTCGCGCTTGAGCAGCACCCGGGCACCACCGGCATGTGCCGCGAACCGGGGCACCTCGGTCAGGATGCTCGGCCGGCCGGTGTAGGTGCGGTGCAGCCGGTCGAGCTCGGCGGCGAAGGCCGGATCCGCGGACGCCTTCGCGTAGGCGACCTCGAGCTCGTCGAGCGCCGCGATCAGGGCCTCGGGCACGAACCGCCCGCCGAACCGGCCGTAGTAGGGGCCCGTCTGCTCCGAGAGCATGCCGCTCACTTGCGCGCCGCCCGCAGTGCCGGGTGCGCCCCGGCGGCGACCAGATTGGCCACGGCGGCGCGCGGGTCGGCGCCGGTCACCAGGCTCTCGCCCACCAGGACGGCGTGCGCCCCGGCGCGGGCGAAGGTGTGCACGTCATAGGGGCCACGCACCCCGGACTCGGCGACCTTCACGATGCCGTCCGGGATGGTCGGCGCCACCCGCTGGAACTGGTCGCGGTCGACCTCCAGCGTGCGCAGATCACGGCAGTTGACGCCGATCACCCGTGCCCCGGCGTCCACCGCGCGGGGCACCTCGTCGACGTCGTGCACCTCGACCAGGGCCGTCATGCCCAGAGAGTGCACCCGTTCGACCAGGGACACCAGCGCATCCTGGTCGAGGGCTGCCACGATGAGCAGCACCAGGTCGGCGCCCGCTGCTCGGGCCTCCCAGACCTGATAGGCCGAGACGATGAAGTCCTTGCGCAGGATCGGGATGTCGACTGCTCGCCGCACCGCCTGCAGGTCCTCGATGCTGCCGCCGAAGCGGCGCCGCTCGGTGAGCACGCTGATGGCGCTGGCTCCGCCGGACTCGTAGTCGCGCGCCAGAGCCGCTGGATCGGCGATGGCCGCCAGGGCGCCCTTGCTCGGGCTCGACCGCTTGACCTCGGCGATGACCCGCACCGCATCGGCATCCTCGAGCGCGGCGAGGGCGGCCAGAGCGCCCGGCTGACGCTCGGCCTGCTCTTGCAGCCGCTCCAGCGGAACGGACTGCTGCCGCTCGACGAGGTCCTCCCGTACGCCCGAGATGATGTCGTCGAGAACAGTCACGGATCCCCCTGGTCGGCGGCGGTCACTACGTCACGATCGTACCGACCCCGACGGCGTGCTCCGACCGCCGTCCGGGTCCGGACGACCCGTAGAGATCAGCGGTGACCAGCGACGCCGTAGCCCATGGCCGACATCACCTTGCCGAGGATGGCTCCGACGACGACCACGACACCACCGGCGATCGACAGCGTCATGCTGCCGACTGCCACGCCCCAGCACGAGACCAGCGCGCCCAACATGATCACGATGACGCTGGTCCACGCGGCCACACTGTTCCCGTGACTCTCGTGCACCTCGTGCGCAGCCTGAGTGTTCACCATGGTGCTTGCTCCTTTCAGCTGTGGGTCATTGTTGCAGGCTGGTGCGGTGTGCGGCTGTAGCCACCGACGTCCGGTAGCTGCGGCGCGTCAATCGGTCGGATCCTCACCACGGCTGATCGCCTCCCACAGCGGTTCGGGCGATTCATCCCGGGCGCTCCGGGTTCGGGCCGCACCCGGCGCCGCCGTGGCTGCCGCTGCGGCGGGGCGTCCCGTCGTCCACCGAGCGGCCCCGAGCCAGACCCCCAGCGCCGCAACGGCGATGACCACGCCACCGGCCAGGCCCACCGCCACCCAGGCCGTGACCACGGCCGCCGGCGGGACGGCGTCCACCAGACCCGCGGCACCGCGCGTGGCCTCGCGGGCCACCGTCGCCGGGTCGGTCAGCACCCCTGTGGCCAACGCCACGACGCCCAGACCGGCCAGGGCGAGCAGGACGGCGCACACGCGGGCCAGGCGCCGTCCGGCCAGGGTCACGGCGACCGCACCGGCGGCGGCGACCAACGCCAACGCGAGGACCCCTGGGGCCGACTGCTCGCCCGAGAGCGAACCATCGGTGACCGCGGTGACCACCCCGGTGGCCGGTGCATGATCGAGCCTCACCCAGGTTCGGCCCTGGGCCAGCACCACGATGCCGGCGCCCGCCAGCACCCCCAGCACCGTGCTGCGTCGCGTCAGCCGGGTGAGCCGGCTCATGATCCCGGCGCCCGCAGGGTCGAGGCCGTCGCCACGGCACGCAGCACCGCGGCGGCCTTGTTGCGGCACTCGTCGTGCTCGCGTTCGGGCACCGAGTCGGCCACGATGCCGGCACCGGCCTGCACGTGGGCCACCCCCTCGCGGATCAACGCGGTCCGGATCGCGATCGCCAGGTCCATGTTTCCGGCCAGATCGAGATAGCCCACGACACCGCCGTACAGGCCGCGGCGCACCGGCTCGAGCTCCTCGATCATCTCCATGGCGCGAGGTTTGGGCGCGCCGGACAGCGTGCCGGCGGGGAACGTCGCCTGCAGCACGTCGTACGCACTGCGCCCCGCCGAGAGGTCACCCTCGACCACCGAGACCAGGTGCATCACGTGGCTGTACCGCTCGACCTGCATGAAGTCGACGACCTCGACCGAGCCCGCCCGGCACACCCGCCCCAGGTCGTTGCGGGCCAGATCGACCAGCATGATGTGCTCGGCGCGCTCCTTGGGATCGGCGAGCATCTCGGCGGCCAGGGCGTTGTCCTCGGCCGCGGTCGCGCCGCGCCAGCGGGTGCCGGCGATCGGGTGGGTGACCACCCGGCCATTGGTGACGGTGACCAGCGCCTCGGGGCTCGAGCCCACGACGTCCAGCCGCCGACCCTCGGGGTCGATGGCGCGGTACAGGTACATGTACGGGCTGGGGTTGGTGGCCCGCAGGATGCGGTACACGTCCAGGGCGTCGGCCGGGCAGTCCAGATCGAAGCGCTGGGCCAGCACCACCTGGAACACCTCGCCGTCCCGGATCCCCTCCTTGCCGGCCAGCACGGCGTTCAGATAGTCGCGCTCGGTGGTGCGCGCGCTCGGCTCGGCAGCAGACGCCGCGTGTACCGCAACGGTCGAGGGGGCCGGCGCCGCGAGCTGGGTGGTCATCCGTTCCAGGCGCTGGACGGCGTCTGCCCAGGCCTCGTCGACCCGCTCGTCGGTGGCGTCGTAGTTCACGGCATTGGCGATCAGCAGCACGGTGCCGTCGCTGTGGTCGAGCACCGCCAGATCGGTGGCCAGGCTCATCGACAGCTCGGGCACTCCCAACTCGTCCACCGTGGGCGTGGTGGGTTCGGGGATGCGCTCCCAGCGGCGTACGGCGTCCCACGAGACGAACCCGACCATGCCCCCGGTGAGCGGTGGCATGCCGGGCAACCGCGGCGTGGCCAGGGTGGCCACGGTGTCCCGCAGCGCCAGCAACGGGTCGCCCGCGGTCGGCACACCGACCGGAGGGTTGCCGATCCAGTGCGCCGTGCCGTCCCGGCTGGTGAGGGTGGCCCCGCTCGCGGCGCCGACGATGCTCCACCGCGACCAGGCGCCCTGCTCGGCGGATTCGAGCAGGAACGTGCCGGGAGCGTCACCGGACAGCTTGCGGTACACCCCGATCGGGGTCTCGCCGTCGGCCAGGAACCGGCGCACCACCGGGATCACCCGGCGGTCCTTGGCCAGGACCCGGAAGGTGTCGAGGTCGGGCCAGACCTGGCCGAGCGGCACCGAGGCGAGGGTGGTTTCGGAGACGGTCTGGCTCATCGGATGGCCTCGGAGGGGTCGGGGAGCAGATAGGTGTCGAAGCACGAGCGCGTGCCGGTGTGGCAGGCGGCGCCGACCTGATCGACGCTGACCAAGAGGGCATCGCCGTCACAGTCGAGGCGGATCGCCTTCAGCCACTGCACATGCCCGGAGGTGTCGCCCTTGCGCCAGTACTCGCCGCGACTGCGACTCCAAAAGGTGACCCGACCGCCGGCCAGGGTGCGACGCAGCGCCTCGTCGTCCATCCAGCCGACCATCAACACCTCACCGGTGTCGTGCTGCTGGACGACGGCACACACCAGGCCGTCGCTGGTGCGCTTCAATCGCTCGGCGATCGCGGAGTCCAGCGTCGCGGCCGGCACGGGGAAACCTTCGGTGGACACGACCCGATCCTTTCATCCCGGTGAGCATCGGTGCCGCCCGTGATCGTCCGATGGGAGCGATCTACTGCTCGCTGCTGCGTCGTTCCAGGACGCCGAGGTCGCGCTCTGCGAACTCGCGGTGGGACCACTCCTCACTGATGATCGCCCCCAGGCATCGGCGGACCGGGAACGACTCGGATTCCGGGTAACCGGGCTCGGCGACCGGCGTCGTCCCGGCGTCGAGCTGCTCGTCGGTGAGCTCGTCGAGCACCCGGGCGACCGTCCCCATCCGGTCGGCGCGGACGGCGAGGATCTGCTCGAGCGAGGGGCGCGCATCGTGGTCGTTCGGCACGTGCGGTGTGTCCGGAGGCATCTCGGTGTGGGGCAGGCCGAGCGGGTGATACGGCACCGGCTGCCCGAGGACGGCGCGCAGCACCCAGGCATCGGTCGCGAACACGAGGTGGCGCAAGGTCTCCACGAACGAGTACTCCCCGTCGACCCGCTCGTGGAGATCCTCCTCGGGCAGCGCACGGGCGCGCTGTACCGCGGCGTCCCAGCGTCGCGCGACGACCTGCCACGCCGTCCGGAACCCGTCGGCGTCGTGGGGTCTGGTGAGCGCCCGGTCGGGGTCGCGACGGTCGAGTTCGGCCTCGACGAGCGGGCCGACGTCGACACCGTTGACGACGAGCCCGTCGACGTAGCCGTCGATGTCGACCCGCTGGAGGAATGCGCCGCGCAGGACGACGTCCTGGAAATAGACGTTGTGGAACCGCGACCGGCTGAAGTCGACCTCTTCGAAGCGGCTACCGCTCCAGTCCTGACGCAGGTGGTCGGTCATGGGGCGATCCTGCCACGGGCCGACCCGCGCACCCAGCTGGCGTGCAGGCGTTGATAGACCTCACAACGGGTCAGCAACTCCTGATGCGTGCCGACGTCGACCACGTGGCCGGCGTCCACCACCACGACGAGGTCGGCCGCCTCGGCCGTACTGAGCCGGTGCGCGATGGCGACGAAGGTGCGCCCGGCGGTGACGCCGTCCAGGGCACGTTGCAGCCGCACCTCGGTGCCGGGGTCGACTGCGGAGGTGGCCTCGTCGAGCACCAGCAGGTCGGGATCGGCGAGGTAGGCGCGCGCGAGCGCGACCAGTTGCCGCTCCCCCGCCGACAGGGCCTCACCTCGCTGGCCGGCGTGGGTGGCCAGACCGTGCGGCAGGCCGTCGACCCAGTCGGCGAGACCGAGTTCGGTGATCGCCAACACCAGGTCGTCGTCGCTGGCCTCCGGCCGCGCCCAGCGCAGGTTCGCGGCGATGCTGGCGTCCAGCAGGAACCCCTCCTGCGGCACCAGCACGACGCGAGAACGCAACGACGAGAACGCGATCCGACGCAGGTCGATGTCATCCAGCAGTACTCGACCAGTGGTCGGATCCATCAGGCGGGTCAACAGCTTGGCCAAGGTCGTCTTGCCCGATCCGGTCTCGCCCACCACGGCGACGCGCTGCCGGGGCGCCAGTGTCAGGCTCACGCCGGTGAGCACGGGCGGTCCCTCCGGGTAGTGGTAGCCGACGTCCTCGAAGCGCACCCGGATCGGCCCGCGCGGCAACACCACGCCGTCCGGTGGATCGACCACGTCGGCCGGGGTGTCGAGCACGTCCAGCACGCGCCGCCAGCCCGCGGCAGCGTTCTGTAACTCGTTGAGGATCTCGGTGCCCATCTGCACCGGCCCGGTGAACAGCTGCACCAGGAACAGGAAGGCGGCCAGCCGGCCCAGGGTGAGGTCGCCGTCCATGCCGGTCCAGGTGCCGACCCCGGCGACCGCGGCCACCACCAGGCCCGAGACCAGCACCCCACCCGAGAAGCTGGCCGCGACCAGCACCTGAGCCCGAGAGGCCGCCCGGGCGTGGGCGTCGATGGCCTCGTCGATGCGTGCCTGGGTGCGATCCTCGATGGCATAGGCCCGGATGGTGTCGGCCCCGACCACCGACTCCGAGATCGCGGCCAGGGTGTTGCCCACCCGTTCGCGCACCCCCAGGTAGGCGCGGGCGACGATGCGCTGCAGCCGCGGCAGCGTGAGGAACAGCGGCAGGAAGCAGCCCCAGACCAGCAGCGTGAGCTGCCAGGAGTAGATCGCCATCACCGTGGTCGCGATCAGGATCTGCCCGCCGGACAGCACCAGCATCAAACCGCCGAACTGCACGAACGCCGAGATGGTGTCGACATCGGTGGTCACCCGCGCCACCAGGGTTCCCCGGCGCTGACTGTTCTGGCTGAGCACCGACAGGTCGTGAACATGGCGAAACGCGCTGGTACGCAACGTCGCCAGTCCGGCCTCGGTGGCTCGGAAGATCCGGACGTTGGCCAGGTAGGACGCCACGGAGGCAACGATCACCCCGGCCAGGGCGAGTGCCGCGACGACGGCGACGAATCCGGGCCTCGGGCCTGCCGGACCGCGGATGCCGCGATCGAGCGTCTGCTGCACGGCGATCGGGACGACGATGCGCCCCAGCGTCGAGACCAGGGCCACCGCGAGCGTCACCCGCAGGCCGCGGGTGATCTCCGGGGTGGACCGCAACCCGCGGCGCACGGTCGCCCAGGCCGAGCCACGAACCGTGCCGCTCACGAGGCCTCGTCCGCGCGCACCCGGGCCCGGTCCGCGGCGTCCCGTTCGTAGGCGGTGACCAGCGCCCGATAGCCCGGCAACCGCGCCATCAGCTCGGTGTGGCCGCCCCGGCCGAGCACCCGTCCGTGCTCGAGGTAGATGACCTCGTCGGCCAGGGTGATGGTGGCCATCCGGTAGGCGATCACGATCACGGTGACCTCGCCGGCGGCACCGGCGCGCAGCCCGTTGAGGATGGCCGCCTCGATGCGGGGATCGACCGCCGAGGTGGCGTCGTCCAGCACCAGCAGGCGGGGCGAGCGCACCAGCGCCCGGGCGAGTGAGATCCGTTGCCGCTGGCCGCCGGACAGCGAGGTACCGCGCTCGCCGAGGCGCGTGTCGAGCCCGTCGGGCAAGGCCCGGACGGTGTCCGCGACGGCGGCCGTCTCGAGCGCGCGCCACACCTGCTCGTCCGGCAGGTCGGCGCCCAGGGTGACGTTGCCGCGCACGGTGTCGTCGAACACGAAGGCGTTCTGCCCGACCAGGGCCGCTGTCGCGGCCACCCCACCGCGGCGCACGGACCGGACATCCTGACCGTCCAGCAGCACCCGACCCTCGCGGGCATCGACCAGTCGGACCAGCACCGAGGCCAGGGTGGACTTGCCCGACCCGGTCGGCCCGACGACGGCCACGGTCGAGCCGGGCTGCACCTCGAGGTCGACGCCGTGCAGCACCGGGAACAGCTCGTCGGCGCCGTCGTCCGTGGTGCCCAGGTAGGCATACCCCACCTGGTGGGTCGCCAGGTCGGCCGGCCCGTCGATGACCGGCTCGGCCTCCCCGTAGGCCATCGAGCCCCCGGCCTGTAGCACGGCGCTGGTGCGCCGCCAGCCGACCACGGTGCGTGGCAGTTCACCGAGCACCCAACCCAGCGAACGCACCGGCCACGAGATCAGCGCCAGCAGATAGGCGACCTGGACGACGTCCCCGGTCTGGGCGTCACCCGAGGCCACCCGTGCCGCGCCCAACACCAACACGGCGAGGGTGCCGATGGTCGGCAGGGACTCGATCAGCGGGTCGAACAGGCCCCGGGTGCGCCCGACGGCGACGTTCGCGTCCCTCAGCCGGTGGGCGACCTCGGCGAAGCGAGCGGTTTCGGCACCCTCGCGACCCAGCGCCTTGACGCTCAGCGCGCCGTCGAAGCTCTCGTGGGCCACGGCAGAGACGTCACCGCGCAAGGCCTGCGCCCGCATCACCAACGGTGACATGTGCCGCTGGAAGATGGTGTTCGCGATCATCAGGGCGGGCAGCACGGCCAAGCCGATCAGGGCCAGCACCGGGTCGGCGGCGATCATCGCCACCGCCCCGACGATCAACATCACGGCCACGCCGAGCGACATCGGCAGCGGGGCGAACACCTGCCAGGTCGCCTCGACGTCCGCGTTCGCCGTCGAGAGCAACTGCCCGGCGGGGTGGCGGTGATGCCAGGACAGCGGCAGTCGCAGGTACTGGCGGGTGATCGCGCGCCGGTAGCGGGCCTGCAGCCGGTACATCGTGATGCCCGCAGCCGCACGTCGCAGCACCACACCGATCGCCGTGAACAGGGCCACGGCGGCCAACGCGGCCACCGCACCCCACAGCTGGGCCGGCGGCACCGAGCCGTGGGTGAAGGCGGGGGCGAGCACCGACTCGGTGACCCGGCCGAGCAGCCAGCCACTGCCCGCGGTCCCGATGCCGTAGGCGGCACTGCCGATCACCGACAGGGCGAAGATGCCCGGTTCGTCACGGATGCCCCGCCACACCACGGCCAGGCCCGCCCGCACCACTGCGGTGTGCGGGCCTGACCGCTCATCGGCCGTATCGGCGTCGCTCACCACGATGGGCCAGCCTCTCACGTACCCCGGGCGCGGCGCGGGCCGGGGCGTGACACGATCGAGGTATGCCGTCCTTCGCTGCCCAGGAACGCCAGGCTCTCGTCGATGCGCTGGTCCACGCCGGGTCCGAGGCCCCCACCCTGTGTGAGGGCTGGACGACCTATGACCTGGCAGCCCACCTGGTCGCGCGCGAACACCGCCCGGACGCCGGGCTGGGCCTGGTGATCCCGGCGTTCGGTGGCTACACCGAGCGGGTGCGGCTGAGCTACCGGCAGCATGCCTACGAGGATCTGCTCGAGCACATCCTGATCGGGCCGCCCTGGTACAGCCCGTTCGCGCTGCCCGGGGTGGACGGCGCGGCCAACCTCGCCGAGCACTTCGTGCACTGTGAGGACGTGCGTCGGGCCGAGACCGGTTGGCAGCCGCGTGTTCTCGGCGATGCGCTGCAGGAGGCGCTGTGGAAGGTGCTCACCCGCATGAGCAAGATGGCCTTCCGCAAGGCAGCCGACCCGGTGCGCCTGATCCGGCCCGATGGGGCCGAGATCAGCGTCGGATCCGGTGGCCAGCCGGTGCGGCTGCACGGCGAGCCGGCCGAACTGCTGCTCTACGCCTTCGGCCGGACGTCGGCCGCCACGGTACGCATCGACGGACCAGAGGCGGCGGTGGCCCGGTTCGAGAGCACCCCGTTGGGCCTGTAGACCTCAGCGGACGACGATTCCCCGGGCCGCCATGGCGGCCTTGACGTCCCCGATGGTCAGTTGACCGAAGTGGAACACGCTGGCGGCCAGGACGGCGTCCGCGCCGGCGGCCACGGCAGGCGGGAAGTGCGCGACCTCACCCGCGCCCCCGCTGGCGATCAGCGGCACGCTCACCTCGCGACGCACCGCCTCGATCATCTGCAGGTCGAAGCCCGACTTGGTGCCATCGGCGTCCATCGAGTTGAGCAGGATCTCCCCTGCGCCCAGCTCGGCCGCACGGGCAGCCCAGGCCACGGCATCGATGCCGGTGCCGCGGCGTCCGCCGTGGGTGGTGACCTCGTAGCCGGAGTCGGTGCTCGTGCCCGCGGGGCACCGCCGCGCATCGACCGAGAGCACCAGCACCTGGGCTCCGTACCGATCGGCGACCTCGGCGATCAGTGCGGGGCGGGCGATGGCTGCGGTGTTGATCCCCACCTTGTCGGCGCCGGCGCGCAGCAGCCGGTCGACGTCCTCGACGGTGCGGACCCCCCCGCCCACGGTGAGCGGGATGAAGACCTGCTCGGCGGTGCGGGACACGACGTCGTAGGTCGTGGCCCGGCTGTCGGCCGAGGCGGTGACGTCCAGGAAGGTCAGCTCGTCGGCGCCCTCGGCGTCGTAGCGACGGGCGAGCTCGACCGGGTCACCGGCGTCCCGCAGATCGACGAAGTTGACGCCCTTCACCACGCGTCCGGCATCGACGTCGAGGCAGGGGATCACACGAACGGCCACGGACATGACCCAAGCCTAGGCTCAGGGCCGACCGCGCCCGAGCCGAAGCTCGGGGCATGGCCATGTTCGGGCCGCGGTGGTCGTACCCTGATCAGGTGCGCTTCGCCGCGAGGGCAGCAACGTCTGGGCAGCGCCGTCTGACGGCGCTCGCGATGTTCGCCGTGCCGGTGGCGCTGGTCGCGCACCTGCTGACCACGGTGCCGGCCCGGACCGAGTGTCTGCCGGCACGGGGCTGGGCTTCCCGGTTGGGCGTGCACCTGGCCTTGTTGCAGCCCGATCCGGGGTGTTCGTCCGGCACCTGGGCCATCACCGCCAGTGGTGCACTCCTGGTGTTCGCGGCGCTCGGCGTCCTGCTCGTGGCGACCGTCGATCGCGGACGCACGGCGCGCCTTCTGCTGAGTCGGGTGATCCAGCTGCTGTTGCACCTGGATCGACCGATCGTTGCACCCCGTGCCTGGCCGGCGATCGCCGCGCCCACGGGGTCGATGCGGGGACGGCACCCGAGTGGGTGCTGTGCGTTGCGGGGACCGCCGACGGCCTGACGCACCGTCGCGATCCCGCATGTCCCCCCACCCATCGTGGAGTTTCCATGACACGACTCATGGCGTGGCAGCCCTGGCTGACCACGCTGGCCCGGCTCACCCTGGCCGGGGTCTGGTTGACGGCCGGTTGGCCGAAGTTGATCGACTCGGAAGGCACCGTACGTAGCGTCCGGGCCTTCCAGCTCCTGCCGGAATCCCTGGTGC
Organism: Kineosporiaceae bacterium; assembly: GCA_016713225.1. Lineage (NCBI taxonomy): Bacteria > Bacillati > Actinomycetota > Actinomycetes > Kineosporiales > Kineosporiaceae > Kineosporiaceae bacterium. The sequence continues at coordinate 622,868 of JADJPO010000003.1, read as the reverse complement.
GGCCGTTCGCCTACGGGCTGCCGATGCTCGAACTCGTGCTCGCCGTCCTGTTGGTGATCGGCCTGGGTACCCGGGTCGCCGGACTGCTCACGGCGGGGCTGATGGTCATGTTCCTCTTCGGCATCGGCGCTGCGTGGGCTCGCGGCCTGTCGATCAACTGCGGCTGCTTCGGCAACACCGGATCGGCGGTCGTCGATCCCGTTCCGGGCTACATCAAGGACATCCTGCGCGACCTCGGCTTCCTGGCCTTGGCCGCCTTCATCACCTGGCGGCCGCTCAGCCGTCTCTCGCTCGACGCCCGCCTGGGCCTCACCCCGATTGGAGTCACCTCATGACCAACGCCCGCACCGCCAAGTCGACCCGAGAGAAGGCGGCCGAGCTGCGCGCCGAGGCCGCCAAGGCCGAGGCCAAGCGCCGCAACCTGACCATCACGGGGGCGATCATCGCCGTGATCGCGGTGCTCGTGGTGTCGTACATGCTGATCAGGTCGGCCAAGGACAGTGCCGACCAGCGGGACGCCTCGACGGCTGCGGCGGCCAACGCCGCCCCAGCGAACCTGCTCAACGGCGGGGTGTTGTACGGCAGCAGCACGGCCAAGGTCACGATCGAGATGTACGAGGACTTCTTGTGCCCCGCCTGCAAGAACGCCGAGACCGCCAACGCCGCCCAGATCGATCAGTGGGTCAAGGACGGCACCGTGAAGGTGATCTACAAGCCGGTGGCGATCCTCGACCACCTGTCGGCTGATGAGTACTCGACCCGTGCCCTGAACGCCGCGGCGGCAGTCGTCAACAGCAAGCCGGACGCCTTCCTCGCCTTCCACAAGGCGCTGTTCGACAACCAGCCCGCCGAGAACGGCCCCGGGCTGCCGGACGCCAAGCTGGTCGAGCTGGCTGTTGCCGCCGGTGCGGACAAGGCCGTCGTCGAACCGGCGATCACCGGGCAGACCTACAAGGGATGGACCGCCAAGGTCACCGACGACTTCTCCAAGGCGGGGTTCAACTCGACCCCGACCATCGTGGTGAACGGCAAGAAGATCGAGAGCTACGCACCCGAGGTACTCAAGACCGCAGTGGACGCCGGACTCGAGGGCTGACCCGGCCAGGCGTCGAGGGGCCGCACCCACAGGATCGTGGGTGTGGCCCCTAGTCGTCGCGCGAGGTCCGGCTGCCCAACGCCACCAACGTGGCCAGCCGCTTCGCCTCGGCCTCACCCACGGCGCCATCGGCCCGCTGGATCGCCATCACGGCGAGTGTGTCGCCGTCGGCCAGGTCGAGCATCACCCACGGGTTGCCGCCACCGAGGCGGACCGCCACGATCTGCGCCCACTCCAGGCTGGTCGTGCGGATCAGGTTGTGCACCACCAGGCCCGAGGCCGAGGGCAGCGCCCGCACCTCTCCCAACCGCCACAGCATCGCACCCACGGCCAGCCCGATCACCACGAGCTCGCCCTTGTCGAGATTGGTGTAGGGCTCGGGCAGCCAGATGGCGAGCCAGAGCAGCATCCCGAACTGCGCCACGCCGATCACCGCAGCCACGATCCGTCCGCGCCGAGAGCGGAACGGGCGGTACAGCTCGGCGGGGACGGCGCCGCGTCCCGAGGTGGGGTCGGGAGTCGCATCAGGGTTCAGAGCCATCGTCGTTCCCCTCACAGCCGACAGGCGTGAATGCTCGTCACCAGGATGGCCCGGGCACCCAGGGCGTACAGGTCATCCATGACGTGATTGGTCACATCGCGTCGCACCATGACCCGAACCGCCACCCAGCCCTGGTCGTGCAGCGGCGAGACGGTGGGCGATTCCAGACCCGGAGTGATCGCGCAGGCCTTCTCGACCAGTTCGACCCGGACGTCGTAGTCCATCAGCACATATTGCCGTGCGACCAGCACCCCTTCGAGTCGGCGAACCAGCACCTCGAGCCCGGGGTGGTCGGCCGAACCGCCACGACGCACCAGCACCGATTCGGACTGCAGGATCGGGTCACCGAAGACCTCGAGACCCGCGGCCCGCAGCGTGCCCCCGGTCTCGACCACATCGGCGATCACGTCGGCCACCCCGAGCTGGACGGCCGTCTCGACCGCGCCGTCCAGACGCACCACCTGGGCAGTCACCTCGTGGTCGGCCAAGTGCTGGGAGACGAGCCCGGCGTAGCTGGTGGCCACGCGCCGACCGGCCAGGTCGGCCACGCCGGTGAACTGCCCCGGGCGGGCGGCGAACCGGAAGGTGGACTCGGCGAACCCGAGCGGCATCACCTCGCGGGCATCGGCGCCGGAGTCCAGCAGCAGGTCGCGACCGGTGATCCCGACGTCCAGGGTGCCGGCCCCGACGTACACGGCGATGTCCCGCGGACGCAGGTAGAAGAACTCGATGTCGTTCTCGCGATCGAGCAGCATCAGCTCCTTGGGATCGCGCCGCTGGCGGTAGCCGGCCTCCTTGAGCATGTCGGCCGCATCGGCAGACAGCGAGCCCTTGTTCGGGACGGCGACGCGCAGCATCTCTGGTTCCTCGGGTTGCGTGGTGTGAGTTGATCGGGTGCTGATCGGGTGTTGATCGGGACGGTCGGACCGGGACGTCCGACAGCGATCACAGATGCGCGTAGACGTCGTCCAGGGTCAGGCCCTTGGCGAGCATCAACACCTGCAGGTGGTAGAGCAGCTGGGAGATCTCTTCCGCGGCGCGGTCGGCCCCCTCGTGCTCGGCGGCCATCCAGACCTCCGCGGCCTCTTCGACCACCTTCTTGCCGATGGTGTGCACCCCGGCGTCCAGGGCCGCCACCGTGCCGGACCCCTCGGGCCGGGTGAGTGCCCGCTCACTGAGCTCGGCGAACAGTTGGTCGAAGGTCTTCACGCACCCGAGCCTAATGGAGCCCGCGGCACGCCTCCGGCCGGTGGCCAGGGGTGGCCCTGGTCACCGGCCGGGTGCTGCGCTCGGCAGGTGGCCCGGCAACTGCCGAACAGCTGCCGAAGAGGTGCCGAGGAGGTGCTCAGGACGCCGCCGGTGCCACCTCGCGATCGGACACGTCCGTTGCGGTCTCGGTGCGGCTGGCCCGCAGCCACACCACGAAGCCGTAGATCACGAAGACGGCGTAGAAGGCGTACAGCACCGCGGTCGGGATGTAGTTCGAGTGCAGCAGCAGCGGCACGCCGACCAGGTCGACCCCGATCCAGCACAACCAGAACTCGTTCCAGCCCTTCGCCATGGCAAAGGTGGCCATCATCGAGCCCATGAAGATCCAGGCGTCGCACCAGTAGTACCAGGGCGGTGCCGGCCAGCCGGCGCCGATCTGGGCGAAGACCCACTGGACGACGAGCACCCCCGCCGCCCAGGTGCCCACCAACGCCAGCCGCTCGGTGGTGGTCGCCCACCGCGGCACGATCGCGGGCCGGTCGGCGCCGCGGTTCTGCTGCGAGGTACGCCAGCGCCACCAGCCGTAGGCGCTGGTCAGGATGAAGAAGATCTGCCGGCCGGACTGGCCGAACAGCGGCGTCCGCTCCCCCACCTGGGGATCGAGGATCGCGTTGATGTAGACGAAGAACAGCAGCACGTTGGCGGTGATACCGACGGGCCAGGCCCAGACCTTGCGCTTCATGCCGCCGACGGCGGAGGCCAGGCCGATGAGTACGCCGATGAGCTCCAGCCATCGCAGCTGGTATTCACCCATCTGGATGCTGGCCTCGGAGAGCCGGGTGAGAAAGTCGATCATGGTGTCCGTCCTGTGTGAGCAATCCGGTTGGACGAACTCCGGGGAAACGTACGGTCACGCCCACCGACGTTCGACGAGCACCGTTGCTCGAGATCGATCGTCGGCACAGGAGTGCCGCGCGTGCTGCCTCCCATCCGGACTTTCACCGTCGGTCCTGGAGTTCCACCAGGTCAACCGGCCGCTGGCTGCGGTCGGGTCGCGGACTGTCACCGCCGGTTCGGAATTGCACCGACCCCGGAGCACGCGTGTAACAGGGAAAGTATGCCTCAGCCGCAGGCGAGCGTGGCGAGGGTACGCAAGCTGTCGATCGCCGCGGCGGCGTCCGGGGCGTTGTAGACCGCCGACCCGGCGACGAAGACGTCGGCCCCGGCCTCGGCACAGCGTTCGATGGTCCGCTCGTTCACGCCACCGTCCACCTGCACCCAGACGTCGAGCCCGGACGCCGCGACCGCCTGCCGCACCCGGCGCACGGTGGGCAGGGTGTGCTCCAGGAAGGGCTGGCCGCCGAAGCCCGGTTCGACCGTCATCACCAGGATCATGTCGAACTCGCCGAGCAGCTCCAGGTAGGGCTCCACCGAGGTCGACGGTTTGAGCGCCAGGCCGGCTCGTGCCCCCAGCGCACGGAGTTCGCGGGCCAGCCGGATCGGGGCGAGCGCTGCTTCGGCGTGAAAGGTCACGCTGCGCGCGCCGGCATCGACATAGCCGGGTGCCCACCGGTCCGGGTCCTCGATCATCAAGTGGCAATCCAGCGGCACCGGACTCACCTTGGCCAGCGCCTCGACCACGGGGCGCCCCAGGGTCAGGTTGGGCACGAAGTGGTTGTCCATGACATCCACGTGCGCCCAGTCGGCCGATCCGATCGCCGCCAGCTCGTCCGCGAGACGCGTGAAGTCGGCCGACAACAGGGATGGCGAGATCTGCACACCCATCTCGGGTCGCTCTCCTCGTGCACTCAGCGGCGATGGCGCCGGGCCTCAGCGGCGGTTGCCGTGCCCGTCGTCCCCGGTCGACCAGCGTTCCCAGGCGTTGAGCCAGACTGCCTCGGTGGCGGCCTGTTCGCGAATCCGTTCGCGCGCCCGGTCGGGATCGTCCGGCGGGCGGGTGGTGCTCAGCACCCACACTCTGCCCCACCACTCCTGCGCCCGGCGGCTCGCCACGTCGGAGTCGAACACGGTGAACCGTGACATCTCCTCCAACGCGCGCACCGCCCGGCTGCGGTCGCTGAACCAGGCCGCGCGCTCGGCCAGCCGCTGCGCCTGGTGGACCATCGAGTTCACGGCATCGGCCGCGTCGGCCGTGGACTGCTTGCCGTAGTGGGCCTGGGTGCGTACCGCGGCCTCCCACAAGGCATCGGTCTCGCTCGACCGGACGGCGGCCTGGCCCCGCGCATGATCGTTCAGCCAGGCGTGCAGCAGCGAGACGTGGGCGTCCAGACCCTGGGCGGGCTGGTCCTGCGCGACGGGCTGCTGCGTCATGAACGCCGCCGCGGCCATGGCCTTGAGCTGGTGCTCCTCCCAGG